>CAYPEY010000069.1:0-1617 GCA_964409955.1 uncultured Staphylococcaceae bacterium | reverse complement strand
CTTGTATAATATAAACATATAATATAGTTTATAAGTTTATATTATAATCCTTTCTTTAAATTTTATATAAACATAATAAATTATGTTATAATTTAATCGTACTGTGGATTTGTTTCTGTAATAGTACAGCTTAGACTGTTTTAGGAGACTCTTACCACAGTTTTTATTTTATTGTCAATAGTTAGTTAACACTTTGATGTTTTATAGGCAAGGATACAATGTAAAAACTTTGTGGATCATACCCAGTACAACAAATTTATTAACAAGGAGGTACAATAAATGTACTTAATCGGAATTGACATTTCCAAACACAAACATGACTGTTTCATCGCTACTGAAACAGGTCAAATCATTAAAGAATCTTTTTCTTTCAGTAATAATCAAGAAGGATTCAATGAATTTCTAAAGCTTTTGCTGTCTTTAGATAAATCCCAAGAAATAAGAATTGGTCTTGAAGCCACAGGACATTATGGAACCAATTTAAAATTATTTCTTCATGAACACAATTTTTCATTTATGGAGTTTAACCCTATTCTAAGTGATCGATTCCGCCAAGTTTCCTCTCTTAGAAAGACTAAAAATGATAAAATTGATGCTAAATTAATTTCAAAAATGCTGCTATCCTATGATTACAAGACCAATTCATCTATATCATATCACATTTTGAAATTAAAATCACTTACAAGGTTCAGAAAAAGATTAATTAAAAATAGAACCATTTATAAAGAACGATTAATTAATATTTTAGATATTGCTTTTCCTGAATATTCTAAATATTTTACTCAAGTTTGGGGTAAAGTTTCGTTCTATATTCTTAAAAACTATCCTACAGCTAAGGATATAGCTAATATTAATGTTGAAAAAGTTATGCCTATTATTCATTCTCTTTCTAAAGGTCATTATTCAATGTTAAAATTAATCAAATTAATTGAGACAGCTAAAATTTCTATTGGTTTAAAAAATGATTCTCACGTTTTAGAATTACAATTAACTATCAATTTAATTGAACAAATGGATAAAGCTATTGAACAAGTCGAAGATGAAATAACTCATATTATGAAACAATATGATTTTAAAACAGCCACTATTCCAGGTATTGGAATTATAAGTGCTGCTTCAATAGTTTCAGAATTTGAAGATTTTTCTAAATTCAGTAGTAGTAACCAATTGTTATCTTTTGCGGGATTAGAACCAGCTATTTATGAATCTGGCACACAAAAAACGTACGGTCATATTGTTAAACGTGGTTCATCTTATTTACGCGAAACATTAATGAATGTTGCACCTTATGTAATGAATTATAATAATACTTTTTATAAATATTATCTTAAAAAGAAAAGTGAAGGCAAACACCACAGAGTAGCTTTAACTCATTTAGTTAAAAAACTTCTTCGAGTAATTTATTACCTAGAAACTAATAATATTTCTTTTGACTCATCTAAACTTAAATAATTTATATTGTAGCGAATAATAAATTATTAATATAAGCTTTTATCATTTTTTCTAAAAAAAGACAGTCATTTAATCATTTTGAGAGTGACATCCTTTTTTATACTCTTTTTGCATTTTCTTTAAAATTTATAATCATTTTACTTGATTATTAATAGTTAGTCTCCT
>CAYPEY010000068.1:0-1627 GCA_964409955.1 uncultured Staphylococcaceae bacterium | reverse complement strand
TCATTTAAATCATCATATTTATCTATTGAACCAGAACCTTGAATACGTGGCTCATCATTATATATAAAATCTTGTTTTAATTTTAATAATTGATTAAAATGTTCTTCTGATGGTTTAACTAATCTAACTGCTTTATTTATTAATAACTTTAAAACACAAGCTTCTCTCAACAAAAATTTATTGGCATACTCTTTTCCTAAATTAGTATTAACTTCATAAGCAATACTTGGATTAACCCATTCTAATACATATTGAAGTTCTTTTTCATTTTCTGATAATTCTTGTTTTAAAACATTATCTTCAACTTCAGCAAAATAATAATATGACTTTTGTTCAAATACGTCATCATTATAAATTGATTTCCTAATTTCATGAATTAAACCACATTCTCTTATTATACTTAATTTAATAACAAGTCCTGTTTCTTCTTTTGTTTCTCTAATTAGGGTATCTATATGAGTCTCATTTTCTTCGATTCCGCCACCAGGAAATTTATAATGGTTTTCTTTTAAACTTTTAACTAATGCCACTTTTCCATCTTTAATGATAACTGCTCTAACTGCTTCACGTATAAAACGATTAGCATTTTCCTTATAGTTCTTTTCATCAAATACTGCAATTGTTCTCATATGACACCTCCTTATCCTTGATTATTCTTCTATCGTAACAATATGTTCTATACCAAAATGTTCTTTACTCAAATAATCTTTCATAAAAGTTGGAAAACATTTAAATTTATCTAAATCTTCAATTGGTATCCAGTACATATTTTCTTTTACCCCTTGAGTGTAACTATTACTATTTAATGTTTGTGTGCCTCTTGGTTTCATTAAAAAATAAAAACATATTTCATGACAATTTAAGCCTTTTAGAGTTCCACTATTTTCATAAAAGAAGTTTTCATGAATTATAGCCAGTCTATCAATTTCATAGTAAACTCCAGTTTCTTCAAACACTTCACGAATTACTGCATCTTCTGCCTTTTCTCCCATGTGTACTGCTCCGCCAATAGAATAGTAATAATCAGCAGTTTCATTTCCTGCAAATAAGACACAATTATTTTCTACAATTATTGCAGCTGCACGATATCTAAACCAATTGTTTTCTTTTGTAAATCCACAATTATGCATAAACTTTCTCCTATAATGTTCTAATAGAATACTTTATATTTTATAAATTCGATATATTCTTTTAATGCAAATGCTCTCTTTTATACATTCCACATCTCATTTTATCTATTTCAGAATATTTATTATATTCTTTAAATATATTAAAACATTCATCAAAATTAAACCATTTAGCTTCCATCTTTTGTTCTTGTTCCATTTTAGATAATTTTATTTTACCATCTCCTATTATTTCACAGGCAAAATAATGATTAATCCATAAATAGTCTTCATAATATTCATTAATTGTTACAATCTTATTTTTAACTTTAACAATATATCCTGTTTCTTCTTCTACTTCACGAATTAAACATTCTTCTAAAGATTCATCATGCTCAAGTCCTCCACCAGGAAGCATTAATTGGCTGTTTTTATTTTCATAGGAGATTAATATTTCATCATCATTAATTATAAATGCTCTACAAGCTTCTCTAACTTTTGATGTTTCAGCATTATAATTA
>CAYPEY010000067.1:0-1708 GCA_964409955.1 uncultured Staphylococcaceae bacterium | reverse complement strand
CCTGACTTTTACAGTGTTATGCTACAAATTATAGATTAATATAACTAAATTACTAATTTTATTAGGGTTTAGTTATATTTTTTATTTTTGTGTGCATTTCATTTGATGTTATGCTACAATTATGCTATAATATATTTGTAAGAAGGTGATAATAATGATTAAAAAAGATAAAGTAACTAGAAAAGGTGTTGTTAAAACTCATATTAGAGTAGTTGAAGGATATCGTGACTCTTCAGGTAAGATAAAACAAAGGACAATAAAGACTTTTGGTTATCTTGAAGATCAATCTAATCCTGATGAATTTTTAAAGGAAGTTGAACAGTTTAATACTGATTATTTTAAAAAGAAAGATCTTGGAAAAGATGATTTCCATAAACCTTTTACAGAATCTAACAATAATACAATTTATAATTACGGTTACAAATATCTTGAAGGTATATATAACTCATTAAATATTGATGAGTTCTTTGATGATATTAAAACAAATTGTAAATTTTCATTAAAAGATATATTTAAATTTCTTGTAATTGAAAGAATTATGAACCCCGATTCTAAACGCGCTACTTTACAAAAAATTAATACATTATTTAATTCTTCGTTTTCTTTTGAACTACATGATATTTATCGTTCTTTAGATTATTATTGTGATTATGAAGTTCAACTTCAAAAATATTTAAATGATCAAATTAAAAAATTAGTTGGGAGAAACACTGAATATGCGTATTATGATGTAACTAACTATTATACTTCTTTAGACTTTTCAGATCCAGATGATATTAGACAAAAGTATGTTTCTAAAGAACATCAGTTAACACCTATTGTTCAATTGGGATTATTTATGGATGATAAAGGGTTACCATTAAGTATGAGTATATTTAAAGGTAATACTGCTGATTCTAAAACATTACAACCTATTATGCAGGAAATAAAAAAAGAGTACAATTTAAATAGATTAATAGTAGTTGCGGATAAAGGTATTAATTCCAATGATAATCTAAATTATATATGTAATAATAAAGATGGATATGTAGTAAGTCAAATTTTAAGAGGAAAAAAAGGCAATAGATATCATAATAGATTATTTCAAGAAGATTTATATAATCATGTTAGTGATAAATTTAAATATCAATTGTTTGAAGAAGATTACGATGGATTAGATGAAAATGGAAATAAAGTATTAAGAAAAAGAAATGTTCTAATTTATTGGAAATATGAAGATGCAGTGAATGCTGCTAGAAAAAGAGATGAAAAACTTAATAAAGCTATTAAATCACTAGGTAATAATGCGTATGCTATTAAACATTCTTATGAAGAGTATATTAAAGAAGTTCATACAATTACTGAAACTGGACAATTGTGTGATAAAGTTGAAAGATTCATTGATAACACAAAAGCTGCTGAAGATGCTAAATATGATGGATATTTTTGTTTGATTACATCCGAATTAGATTATGATTACAATAAAATTATGGAAGTATATTCAGGATTATGGAGAATTGAGGAATCATTTAAGATTACTAAATCTGATTTATCTGCTAGACCTATATTTCTAAATACAGAAAAACACATTAGAGGGCACTTCTTAATTTGTTACTGTGCTTTACTTATCTTAAGATTACTACAATATAAATTAGACTATAAATTATCCGTAGAACGAATTGTTAAAGCTCTTAACTCAAGTAATTGTTTAATTGAGGATAGAGATGAA
>CAYPEY010000066.1:0-2081 GCA_964409955.1 uncultured Staphylococcaceae bacterium | reverse complement strand
TTTCTTTAAAATTTATAATCATTTTACTTGATTATTAATAGTTAGTCTCCTTATACTCTATAAATTCTGATTTATCTATAATAACATGTAAATTTTTAAGCAATTTTTTTATTCAAAAGGAGTAAACCCTATCAAAATTGTACCACTTGTTTCATGTTCAGATTCTATAATAATAGTTATCTTAGTTGTACTACTATCAATGTAATAACCACCATCAGTAATATTATTGCCAACATCTGCGGTAAAAAGTTCGTCAGTATCCCAAAGCAAACCTTGATCACATAACACCGTCACGCTACCGGTTGTAATATTAGTAGTATAATATAATCCGCTTTCATTCAAACTATCGTGCGCAATTTCAACTTTTGACTCACCTTTGAAATTATCGAGTACAATTTTCGTGTACTCTGCACTTTGATCGACGGTTATTCCCTTAGAAGAAAGTCTACAACTCGAAAGACAAAATGTGAATAGCACAAGTATAATCGCTATTAATTTTTTCATTCATTTAACCTCCATCTACTTAACTAATTTTATTTTACTTAACTGTTCTACTTTTCAAAAATTCTACAATTTTTTCATCATTTATATTTAAAGCAATAAATTTTTTATTCTTTAATAAAATAATAATGTATTCATCTACAACTTCAAAATGTCTAATATCAGCATATTCATAATTCATAGTACTATTTTCAGCATTCATAGAATAAAAATTTTCTTCATTAAACACATATTTAGCAACTAAATTCATATTAGGACTTTTTTCAAATATTCTATTAACTGTTCTTTTAATTCCTTTGTCACTCTTAATAACTCTCATAATAATCATGCCACCTAAAAATACTGAAGCCATTATATAAAAGAATACTGTAGCAAATGTTGTATGAAATGTTTCAGGTTTTGTTATTCCTAAAATCAAACTAATAGTAGCTAAAACAAAGCACATTATAGTTAATAAAATTGTTCTTTTAACATTATATTTAATAAAAATCTTGTAATATACTTTATAGCATTTACAAAAAATTTCTTTGTTATACTCTGTTACAATTTCAAATATCACTTTACTTTCCTCCATCTAATCTATAAATTCTAATTTATCTAACACTATTATACCACAATCTCATCTATATTTCCACCATTATCTCTTATAGGTTCGAGTCCCGTTAAAACTAAAGGTTCGGATCCCCACGAAAGCAGGTTCGAGTCTGTGGCTAGTCTCCTTAAGTGTTTAAATCTAAATGTTTCATAATTAAACAAAAAAAGAGACTATTTCACTATATTTCAAGCAAAATAGTCTATAAAATAAAAAATTAATCTTCTTATTCAGAAGACTAATAGATTTCAGAAAATGGGGCGAATGATGGGATTCGAACCCACGCGTGACGGAGCCACAATCCGCTGTGTTAACCACTTCACCACATTCGCCATAATTTAAATTGGCAGGGGCTGTAGGAATCGAACCCACATTGACGGTTTTGGAGACCGGTGTACTACCGTTGTACGAAGCCCCTATTTAGTTTGCTTTATTATTATAACAAAAATTCAGTTAAAAATCAAGTATTTAACAATATAAATAAAAACCGAAGATTAAATCTTCGGTAATTTCTTAATCTCTTGGTTCAAATGTTTTACAATGTGTTACTTCATAATCTTCAGTTTTTGGAGCATTATGATTAATGTTTGCTATTTCTATACGATCAGCATAGCATCTTTGTCCTTTTTCATAAACACATTTAATAGCATCACAATATACTTCTGTTTGTGCATTTGGTGTTCCAGACATTTCTGCAAACTCATAGTTATAAATATCACTATCTTTTAATAAATAACTTTTACAACAAGTTTCTTTTTTATTGTTTGCGTTTGGTCCATCAACATCAATATAATTTTTAGCACATAAACCTTCAGAATTATGAACACATTGATTTACTTGACATTTTAATTTAGGCATAATATTACTTCCTTTCAAAAATAGTATTTCACTATTTTTGATTTATATACTGAAATTTTAATTTTTTTCATATTCGTGTCAATAACTTTGCAAAATGTCCCAAAAAAAATTAAACATTAGCGTATTCTAT
>CAYPEY010000065.1:0-2338 GCA_964409955.1 uncultured Staphylococcaceae bacterium | reverse complement strand
GCATATCACGGTAGTGATTTTCAAGGATATTACAGATTTCAACAAATTGTTCATAAACTTCAGGCATAACGTTTTTAAGCTCATCAATGTGGTTAGGAGTTCTAACACCAGCAACAACGTCTTCACCTTGTGCGTTCATTAAGAATTCACCCATTAATTTCTTTTCACCTGTTGCAGGATCTCTTGTGAAAGCAACACCTGTACCAGAAGTTTCACCCATATTACCAAATGCCATCATTTGAACGTTAACAGCAGTACCCCAAGAATAAGGGATATCGTTGTCACGACGATAAACGTTAGCACGAGGGTTATCCCATGATCTAAATACGGCTTTAATAGCACCCATTAATTGTTCTTTTGGATCAGTTGGGAATTCATCACCAATTTTGTCTTTATATTCTGCTTTAAATTGGTTTGCAAGTTCTTTTAAATCTTCTGCAGTTAAATCAACGTCTTTTTCAACGCCTTTAACTTCCTTCATTTTGTCGATAAGTTGTTCAAAATATTTTTTACCAACTTCCATAACAACGTCAGAATACATTTGGATAAATCTTCTATAGCAGTCCCAAGCCCATCTAGCATTACCAGATTTTGCAGCAAGAGTTTCAACTACTTCTTCATTTAATCCTAAGTTTAAGATTGTATCCATCATACCAGGCATTGATGCACGAGCACCAGAACGAACTGATACTAATAATGGATTTTCTTTATCACCGAATTTTTTACCAGCGATTTCTTCTAATTTTGCGATATTTTCAAAAATTTCTTTTTGAATATCAGCATTAATTTGTTTGCCGTCCTCATAATATTGAGTACAAGCTTCAGTAGTTACAGTGAAACCTTGAGGAACTGGAAGACCAAGTTTAGTCATTTCAGCTAAGTTTGCACCTTTACCACCTAAAAGGTTACGCATTGAAGCGTCGCCTTCTTTGAATAAATAAACAAATTTACCCATAATTATCTCCTTTTCTAATATAGTTTAAATAATTAAACCTTTTACGTTGCATATTATAACACAATTTTAAAGTTTTTGCAAACAAAATAAAAAGAAAGGAACTATTTTTATGAAAATTTTCATAAATTCAATTTCCTTTCTTAATGACTATTTCCTATAATTTAACACCATGTAAAATCTCAGCTAACGCATCTTCTCCACGGTTTTTTAGATCATCATAAAACTCTTTCCAAAGTGATTCATTAATTTTTAGATCTAAATTTTCGAAATTACAACCTGTAAAAGCATCCCTTTTAAGATTTGTTGGAATTGATGTAAATATTACTTCATATAATTTTGAGCAGCCCTTAAATGCATTAGTTTCAATTGTTAAAACTGTGCTTGGAAGTGAAATACTAGAAAGTGATGTACATGATTCAAATGTGTAAAGTCCAAGTTTTTCAAGCCCTTCATTTAAATATAATTGTCTAAGTTCAGAACATCCCGAAAAAGCTCTAACACCGATTTCTTTAACATTTTCACCTAATGTTACCACCGCAAGCATTTTATTTTCATAAAATGCTTTTGGATAAATTGAAATAACTGTATCTGGACATTTAAAACTACTATAAGCACCTGTTGTATTTACTTTTGAACGTGGGTACTTAATAAGAACACTTCTATCCTTATTATATAATACACCATCATTACTTGAAAAAGTTGTATTTCCTTCCTTTACTTCTATGTATGTAAGTTTAGTAGCACTAGTAAAAACGTCATATCCATAAGGATAAGTAGTGTCTGAAATTTTTTCATAATTACCGATATAATTAATATTTTTACCTATTACAATATTTGCAACATTATTATAATGCGCAAAACTAAGATTACTTTTATCATAAATCTTAGTTACAGGGATATCATCAATCGTATCAGGAATAGTAATTGTTGCGCCGTCTGTATTTGCAGATGCCTTTAAATCATAAATAATATACTCAGTTTCTTCACTATTTAATTGAATATCAAATGTTAAACGAGCTATTCTAAGTTCTTCGCTAATCTTATTTTTATCCCCTAGTTTATCTTTTAATAAAAGGAGTGTAACAAGACCTCCTATTACCACAATAAATAATACAATAATTAATATAAAGTTCTTCTTTTTCATATTTTATTACCTCATTTAATATTATACAATATATTTATAATTTTTTCAAGGCATAAACAAGTCACTTTTTATTTATTGGCATAAACAAGTCACTTTATATTTGCCCAAAATCACTTATAACAAGTACAATATTAGACATTAATTTATTTTTAATAATTGATATTTTAAAAGATTTAACTCTATTTTTTCTTTTATTTTAAAATTAATATACTTTTTTATATTTAAATTCATCAAAAACA
>CAYPEY010000064.1:0-3091 GCA_964409955.1 uncultured Staphylococcaceae bacterium | reverse complement strand
TCCAACAATATCTCACAGCTTCATAAATTGGATCCTCCTTATCAGATAGTTCTTCGATTTTTGATTGCCTAATCTTAATTAAAATGTAATTAAAATTAGGTTCAACATAAGCTTCATGCAAAAACCTTTCTTCTAGTGTAATCGCATTTGTAATACCATGTTCATTATCATATCCTCTTTGAACATTTGTCAGTCCTGGAAAGCAATCTATTACTGATGACTCAACTAAAAATGCTTCTTCTTCTGTCAATCCCCATCTTTGAATTATATAAATAACATCTAACCCAAGAGCTTTAATTTTATTAATTCTATCTATCTTGTCGCTTTTTAAATTATTTTTTAAAATACCTTTAGCATGTTCAAAAACCCTATTTCCTTTTCCTTTACCTACATAAAATGTTTCACCATTTCTAGGATCTATTAATCGATATACATAATATCCTATATGTTTTATAGTATAATTACTGAATTTATTCACTATTATATCTCCTTTTTAATCTATTATAAACTATCAACATAAATATAATTATCAAATTATTTATCTAAAACCTCATATTTCCAATTTTATAAACTTTATTGCCTGACCATTGAACTTTATCGTTACCTATTTTATACAATTTATTACCTTGATATTCTATTCTCACAACACCAACTTTATATAATCTTGTTCCCAAATATTCCACTCTTTTATCCCCTATTTTATAAAGTTTATTTCCATTCCATTGAGGTTTTCCTCCAAAGTATACTACTAAAATTTCTTCATCTGACATATAATTCCTCCAAAATATTATTTTGTCCTTAAATTTATAAAATTGCAGAATCAAAAAAAATAATCTAAATTCTATTATAAATTATTTAAAATGTTGCATATTTTCGTTTACTATAGTATAATTATATATGTCTATAAAGGTATACCTTTATGAAATATATATCCAAATTAAAAAGCAGTCGTTGACTGCTTTTTTTAAAATATCATAAGTATTAAATGATATAGTATAACAAGAACTAAAGCTGGTAACATATTAATTACTTTTATTTTTGTATCAACAAAAAGATTAAGTCCTGTTACCATTAACATCAAGTATCCTACAGCTGAAAATGAATTAATAAAGTCTTGATTCATAAATGTTCCAAATAAATATCCTAAAAGTACAAATAACGCTTGATAGATAAAGTTTGGAATTGCTGAAAAGATTACCCCATAACCAAGAGTTGCAGAAAGAATAATACAAGTAATGAAATCTAAGATTGATTTAAAATAAATCAAATCAGGATCACCAAGTGCTGCTTGAATAGATCCTACAATTGATATTGCACCAACACATGTGATTAGGGTTGCGTTAATAAATCCTGTTGAAAACGAAGTAGTTTCAATTTCATTTTTAGCATATTTCTTACCTATAAAATTTGATAATTTATTTAATTTATCATCAAGTTTTAAACTTTCACCAATAAATGTTCCAACAGCTATTGTGATTAAAACAAGTAGTTCATATTGTGAACTCATAGTATTATCAACATTAATTACTATCATTGTTTTAAATACACCAACTATTGCAATTGCCATTACCGCAATTCCAACTGCTCTTAAAACTTTTTCACATATATCATGTTTAATAAATTTTCTAAATGTTATACCTATAATACCACCTAGTACTATAGCTATCGCATTAATTAGGGTTGCTAGCATTTGTGCATCACCTCTTAAATTATTCTATATATATTAATTTAAATGCTGGTTCGACATTTGATGTTGTTTGATTTAATTTTTCTTGATTAAAATCAACAATAAATTTAAATCCTAAATATTCTATTTGTAAGGCCCCATTTACCATTTGACCATTACAGTGAGATATATACCACTGTCTCACTTCTTCTTCTAAGAAACTTCTATCCGTATTTTGATCTTGTAAATATGTAGGATAGTTAAATACATAATAAAGTTCACTAGTACTGTGTAAATATTCATCTTTTTCTAGTAACGCATCAAGTTCAATGTTTGTGCCACCTACAATATATTTTGTATTGTATGGTAGAGGAAGTAATATTAGTTTATGCGTATTATCTTTTTCAATTACCATAAATGGCATTTCAAGTGATATTGACATATTTTCTGTATATGAATATGCATAATATCTTACGCCACCACTTACAAATGTTCTATAGCTATATGATACACGTGTTCCATCACTTAAGTTAACTACTATAATTTCTTCTAAAGAAGTAGTGCCTTCATCAAGTGGAAGTGTATCAGACCCCAGTTTTGCGCCTTTTCTATCTTTTTCACGTTCTACACTTCTTGTTACAACAATTTGTTCAGGTGAATATTGACTTAAATGAGCTTTAAATTTTTCACTTAATTCATATTGATCATTTTGAACAAAAATAGCACGAGCTGCAGTTGACATATCTGATATTCTTACACCATTATAATCAAAATGAATAATCGGTAAGTTATCAGGATTTGCCATATGAGGAATAAACTCTTCTGAAACAGTTATATCAACACCATTAGGCATTTCTATATATTTATTTGTTAAATTTCCACATGATGTAAGAAGGAGTGTTAAACAAATAATTAAAACTAAAGATATCCTTTTTTTCATATTAAAAATCCTTATCACTATTATTTAGACCATATTCTTTATAGAATTCTTCTTTGAATTCTAAGAATCTATCTTCTTTAATAGCTTCTCTTATATTTTTCATTAAATTTTCTAAGAAATGAACGTTATGAATACTAATTAACCTAGCAGCTAAAATTTCTTCTGCTTTTACAAGATGTCTTATATATGCTCTTGTATAGTTTTTACAAGCATAACAATCACATGCCTCATCGATTGGAGAGAAATCTTCTGCAAATTCTTGATTCTTTAAAATTAAACGTCCTTTAGAAGTCATTGCGCAAGAATGACGAGCAATACGTGTTGGAAGCACACAGTCAAACATATCAACACCACGTTCAACGCCGTCTAAGATTGCACCAGGACTTCCTACACCCATTAAATATCTTGGTTTATCTTTTGGTAAGTATTTAGTAGTATAATCAAGTGCTTTATTTTGAACATCTTTTGGTTCACCAACAGAAACC
>CAYPEY010000063.1:0-3102 GCA_964409955.1 uncultured Staphylococcaceae bacterium | reverse complement strand
GAAAGGATTATAATATAAACTTATAAACTATATTATATGTTTATATTATACAAGATATCATTATGAAAAGTAAGGAAGAATTAAAAGATTTAATAGCTAATGAATATTTAAATAGATTCTTAACATTCTATATGAGTAAAACATCCTCAATACAAGATGCTGAAGACTTATCACAAAAGGCTGCCTGTGAATGTTTAGATGCACTTGATCGTGTTGAAGAAATTAAAAATGTTAATGCTTATTTTTGGAGTGTTGCTCATAATGTATATAAGAACTATTTGAATAGAAGAGATAATTATATTCTAGATGATGATTATTGTAAAATGCAAATTGCTGATATTAGTTATGATGAAGATAATGAAAAACAAGAATTACATAATGATATTAGAAAATCACTAAGTATCCTTTCAGGCCTATATCGTAAGATAATAGTATTTTATTATTATCATGAATTAAAAATTAAAGATATTTCAGAACAACTTAATATTAGCCAAGATATGGTTAAGTATTATTTGTCTAATGGTAAGAAAAAATTAAAGGAGATTTATAATATGAATAAAGAAATCGGTGAAGTAAGTTTTAATCCTAAAGATTTTTCAATATATTATTCAGGCATTGATTTTGCTAGTGTTAATGTATGGGAGTTATTTAAAAGAAAGTTACCTTGTCAAATCGCATTGATATGTTATGCACAACCTAAAACAGTTAGTGAAATAGCAAGTCAAGTTGGATGTAGTAGTTGTTTTATCGAAGATGAACTTTCAATTTTATTAAATGCTGGAGTATTAACTGAAAAAGTAAAAGACAAGTATCAAACTAATTTTTATATTATTAGTAAAGAAGAACTTGATGTTGTTGATGAGTTATATAAAAAAATGTATGATGAGTATACAAAGGAAGTAACTAAAGTCTTTGATGAATATTTTGAACAAATAAAGAAAACAGGTATTTTTAACTATAATGCAACAATAGATCAATATAAATGGATATTTGCAGATAGAGTAGCAGATATGGATAGAAGAAATATGTTTACTAAAGATTCAGATTATCCTAAAATTTTATCATGTGGTGCAAGAGGACTTGTGTTTGGACTAGAAGCCCCTACCCCAAAAGGAACTTGTGGACAAACTCCAACATATTTAAATAACCATACATTATGGGCGAGAGACTTATGGATGATAAAAGGTTATAGTTCAAATCAACCTATTTTAAGAGATAAAAGAACTGCTCAAACAGTTATTGATGTTTATAATGGAATTATTGATGATAACAAAGAAGAGTTATATGCTTATTTAATTAAGAACAATATTTTAGTAAAAGATAGTGGCATCTTAAAAACTAATATTGCATATTTGAATAAAGAATTTTTAGAATTAATGAAAAGCATTAATAAAGACTTATACGCTAAATTAGAGAAGAATACTAATCAAATTAAAGACTATCTTACTAAAGTAGTTAGTAAATCAATGCCTAGTAATTTAAAAGAATATGTTAATGGATACGTTATTACACTTATGCAGTTCTTTGCAGGAAATAAAATTATTGAAGCATTAATTGAAAACAACTTTTTAAATGATAAATTAGAAAATATTCAAATTAGTTACTTTGTTGATAAATAAAAAAATAAAACAGCTACATAACCATTTTGTTAGATAAGTAGTCTAGCAATAAGGTATATAGCTGTTTTTGTTTTTATTTATTTAAACTATTAATATCTAATAAGAAATCAAATAAATTCATAAATAAAATGCCGTTTTCATTATAATGAGTTATAGGGCAATCTTTCGAAATAATTATTTTTTTAAATGAGTCATTAATATTCATAAGTGAATTTTGTTCTTGTTTAACTTTTTCTTCTGAAGGAAGAGCAAGTGCTGATTGAATATAAATTCTTTTATCAGCCAAATTACAAACAAAATCAACTTCTAAGTATTTTTTTGAGCGTGATGAATTATCTTTAGATTGTGCATATGTTGATACGACTCCGACGTCTATACTATATCCTCGATATAGCAATTCGTTGTATATGATATTTTCTAAAATATGAGTTTCTTCTAATTGTCTAAAATTAAGTCTTGCATTACGCAAACCTAAATCAGAAAAATAATATTTAAATGGTGAATCAATGTGAGATTTTCCTTTAATATCATATCTTTGTGCTTTATAAATAATAAATGCATCTTCAAGATATTCAATAAATGTTGAAATTGTATTTGCTGAAATTGATAAATGTTTAAAACTTTTAAAAACTTTTTCTAACTTGGTTGGGTTAGTTAAAGAACCGATTGATGATGCTAAAATATTAATTAATTCTTTAAATTCATCTGTGCTGTGTATTTTATATCTGTTGATAATATCCTTAATATATATTTCTTCAAAAAGGTTAGTCAGGTAATTTGTTTTTTGTTCATGTGTTGATAATTTAGTAACAAAAGGTAGTCCACCATAAGTTAAATATTCGTTAAAAGCAGAATATTTGTCTCCATTATATACTGATAAATATTCAGAAAATGATAAAGGAAGTACATGAATTTGATCTCCTCTACCTCTAAATTCAGTAATAATATCCTTAGATAAAAATTTAGCGTTGCTTCCAGTTACATAAGTATCTACATTATTAATATGAAGTAGACCATTTAAAACATCTTCAAATTCAGAAACTAGTTGAACTTCATCTAGCAGTACATAGTACATATTACTATCAGTAATTTGTTCTTTAATAAAATTATACAATTCATCAGGATTACGATATTTTTTATTAGCAATGTCATCTAATGCTATTTTTATAATATGAGAATTATCTATTCCTTCTGAAATTAAATAATCATAAAATAAATTAAATAGTAAATATGATTTTCCACATCTTCTAATACCTGTTATTACTTTGATCATTTTATTATGCATTCTGATTATTAATTTATTTAAATATACGTCTCTTTTAATTTCCATAAAAACCTCCTTATATTTAGCAAAAATATTGCAATACACAATTTTTCTAAATGTATTATATCATATTTATTGTAAATAAACAAGTTATTAAGTTAATTATTTTGTGTAATACACAATTTTACTAAATACATTAATATTATTATATTCAGTATT
>CAYPEY010000062.1:0-3914 GCA_964409955.1 uncultured Staphylococcaceae bacterium | reverse complement strand
AATAAAAGATGCTCTATCTATTCAATTAATTATACTTAACTAAACTTATCTAAAGACATTATCCGTAAAAGATGATGTCTTTTTCTTTATTTATTGACAATTATATATATGTATAATATAATTCATAGCGTACTATGTTAATATATAGTATGCTATGTGAAAAGAGGTGAAAATTTGGATAAAGATTCATTAGGTAGATTATTTAAATTAATCAATAATATTTTTGAATATAACTGTAATAAAAATTTAGCTGAATTAAATCTAACTCGTTCACAAATGGATATTTTGATTTTTATACATATTAATTCAAAAAAAGACATTGAAACCAATCAGATAGATATAGAGAAACATTTCAATTTGAAAAATCCAACAGTTACTGGTATTATTAATAGATTAGAAGAAAAAGAGTTATTAGTACGTTTACCTAGCTCAAAAGGTGCAAATTATAAAAAAATTGAATTAACTGAAAATGCAATAAGCTTATTAAAAAAAGGGCATAACCAGGCATTAAAAGGTGAAAAAGAAATTTTCGGAATATTAGATGAAAATGAAGAAAAAGAATTAAAAAGACTATTAAATAAAGTATTAGAAAACTATCAAAAAAATAATATAAAATAAGGAGGTTATATATGATAAAAAAATTAGCTAAATCTGTAAGAGAATATAAAAAATATGCAATTTTAACACCTATCTGTGTAGCTATTGAGGTTGTATTAGAAATACTTATACCACTTCTTATGGCTGAGTTAGTAGACTTTGGTATATATGCAGGAGATATGAATGTTGTATATAAAGTTGGTTTGCAATTAATACTATATGCAATTTTCTCATTAATGTTTGGTGCTCTTTCTGGTTGGTTTGCTGCAAAAGCATCTTCTGGATTTGCAAAAAACTTACGTCAAGATTTATATTATAAAGTACAAGATTTTTCATTTTATAATATAGATAGATTTTCATCAGCAAGTTTAGTTACACGATTAACAACAGATGTGAGTAATGTACAAAGATCTTTCCAAATGATAACTAGAATTGCTGTCAGAGCTCCATTAATGGCAATTGTAGCTTTAATATCTGCTCTTAGAATTAATGTAAAGTTATCTTTAGTATTTTTAATACTTATCCCTATTATTGGACTTGGATTATTTCTAATAATTAGAAAAGCACACCCAATAATGAAAAAAGTATTTAAAACATATGATAAATTAAATAATGTCGTTGAGGAAAATGTATCAGCTATTAGAGTTGTAAAATCATTTGTTTTAGAAGATGAAGAAATAAATAAATTTAAAGAAGTATCAGATGATATTTATCAAAACTTTATAAAGGCTGAAAAATTATTAGCTGCAAATATGCCATTAATGCAATTTGCTATATACCTATGTATAATACTTATTTCATGGTTTGGTGCACATATAATTGTTGAATCGAATATGAGTATATTAACAACTGGTCAGCTTATGACAATGTTTACATATTCAATACAAATTCTTTCAAGTTTAATGATGGTATCTATGGTTTTAGTAATGATTACAATATCTAAATCTTCTGCTGAAAGAATAGTTGAAGTATTAGAAGAAATACCAGATATATCTAATCCTAAAGAGTCTATTACAGAAATTAAAGATGGTTCAATTGAATTTAATAATGTTAGTTTTAGTTACATAAAAGATGAAAATAAAGAATGTTTAAAAAATATTAACTTAAATATCAAATCTGGAGAAACTATTGGAATTATTGGTGGAACTGGTAGTGGTAAATCAAGTTTAGTCAATCTAATACCTAGATTATATGATGTTACACAAGGCTGTTTAAAAGTTGGTGGAATTGATGTTAAAAATTATGATATTAAATCACTTAGAAATGCTGTTTCTTGTGTTTTACAAAAAAATGTATTATTTACAGGAACTATTAAAGATAATATTCGTTGGGGTGACCAAAATGCTACTGATGAAGAAATTATACATGTATGTAAATTAGCTCAAGCAGATGAATTTGTATCTACCTTCCCTGATGGTTATGATACATTTATTGAAGAAGGTGGAACTAATGTTTCTGGTGGTCAAAAACAAAGATTATGCATTGCCCGTGCATTATTAAAGAAACCTAAAATATTAATACTAGATGATTCAACAAGTGCTGTTGATACTAAAACAGATAAATTAATTCAAACTGCATTTAAAGAACAAATACCAGATACAACTAAAATAATTATTTCACAAAGAATATCTTCTGTTGAACATGCAGATAAAATAGTTGTTATGGATAATGGTCAAATTAGTGCAATAGGAACACATGATGAATTACTAAAACAAAGTAATATATACAAAGAAGTATATGAATCTCAAGTGAAAGGAAGTGATACAAATGAGTAAAGATATAAAAAAACATGGTCCTCAAATTGAAAAAGGTACAGTTGGAAGATTACTTTCATATATAACCCAAAATCATAAAAAGAAATTTATTTTTGTTATCATTTGTATCATATTAAGTTCTGTTGCAAATGTATTAGGTTCACTATTTTTGCAAACCTTAATAGATGACTATATTACTCCCCTACTTGGTATAGAAAATCCAGTTTATACAGGACTTCTTAAAGCAATAGGAATGATGGGATTAATTTATTTAGTTGGTATTATAACTGCATATGTATATAACAGAGTTATGGCGATAATATCTCAAAATGTTTTAAAAGATATTCGTGATGAAATGTTTGTAAAAATGCAAGCATTGCCTATTAGTTATTTTGATACACATACACATGGTGATATAATGAGTCATTATACAAATGATACAGATACATTGAGGCAAATGATTTCTAACTCATTACCACAATTTATATCATCAACAATAACAATTATTTCAGTATTTTGTTCAATGGTGTATCTAGCACCAATGTTAACTGTTTTTGTAATTACATTTTCATTTATTACAATAATAATTACTAGATTAATTGGTATAAAAAGTGCTAAGTACTTTATTAATCAACAATATTCATTAGGTAAAGTTAATGGATTTATTGAAGAAATGATAAGTGGTCAAAAAGTTGTTAAAGTATTTACACATGAAGAAAAAGCTAGACAAGATTTCGATAAATTAAATGAACAATTAAATGATGATATGTTTAGAGCTAATAGATATGTTAATATTTTAATGCCAATTGCTAATAACTTAGGAAACCTTTCTTATGTATTAGTTGCAATATTTGGATGCTTACTTTCATTTAATGGTGTTATCACTCTAACACCTGGTACATTAGTAGCATTTTTACAATTAACAAAAAGTTTTAATCATCCAATTAATCAAATTTCTAATCAACTTAATTCAGTTATTATGGCATTAGCTGGTGCTAGTAGAATATTTAAAATGATGGATGAACAGCCTGAACAAGACCAAGGCTATGTTACTTTAGTTAATGTAAAAAGAGTTAATAATGAATTAGTTGAAACAGATGAAAAAACTAATTTATGGGCATGGAAACATCCTCATCATGATGGAACTTTAGATTATGTTGAATTAAAAGGACATATTGAACTTACTGAAGTAGATTTTGGATATACTCCTGAAAAAACAGTTTTACATGATGTTTCATTATATGCAAAACCTGGTCAAAAAATAGCTTTTGTTGGTGCAACTGGTGCTGGTAAAACAACTATTACTAACTTAATTAATAGATTTTATGATATTGAAGATGGAAAAATTAGATATGATGGAATTAATATAAATAAAATTAAAAAAGATTCATTAAGAAAATCTTTAGGTATGGTACTGCAAGATACTTACCTATTTACTGGAACTATTAAAGATAATATTAAATATGGATGTGAAGATGCTACTGATGAGCAAGTTATTGAAGCTGCAAAACTTGCTAATGCACATAACTTTATTGAAATGTTACCAGATGGTTATGATACAAT
>CAYPEY010000061.1:0-4301 GCA_964409955.1 uncultured Staphylococcaceae bacterium | reverse complement strand
CCCCAATTTAAGTTATAGGTGATTTTTCAAAAACCCCAATCTAAATTAAAGCGCCTTTTATATTATAGTTTTACATTTTTTAATATCTTTTCAAAATTATAAAAATGATTCATTAAATTATCAATGATTATTTCACAATATTCAGCATATTTTTCTTCATTATAAATATCAAAATTAGACATTATTTCATAACTAATACTGCTTGCCTTAGTTTGATCATCTTTTCTATCCCAAATTAATTCTTTACCTATAATTTTCTCGACATCTTCTTTCATTAAAAGCAATTTATCGTATAGAGTTTTATTATTACTAATCCACAAATCAAATCTTACTTTATTTTCTAAAGATAGCGTAGTAATGCTTATGTGACAATGAGAGGAACCAACAGGTACATCATACCAATGCTGTGCCATAGCTTTTCTACCTCTAAACGGTAAATTTTTGGAATTGATTTTTTCTGATAAATACGACCAAAACTTTAATTGAGCTTTTTTTAAATCAGTTAGATCTTTATTACCATTTGACATCATTATCTTTTTTTCTTCATTCGGTTCACATATTATTTCAAGGGAAAAACAAGGATTTGAATCACCTATTTTTTCCAAAACTGCTTTTAATAAATAAAAATTAATATTGTCAGTTGTATTTTCGTTTAAAAACTCTATAGCTTTTTTGTGTTCAGGATGAATTTCTTCTGCTATCCAAACTGCATATTTAGCTTCATTAGTTACAGCATATGTTATTAGCTTACTAAAATGATTATGATCTGTCATTCCATATTGATTTTCTACAACAATTTTATCTGGTTCTTTTTTTGAATATTGATTTTCAACAGATAATAAAATATCAACGCTAAATTTATTATTTGGTTTAACTTCTACACCTTCACTTACCAATTCAACACCTAATACTTGTTTTAAATAATCTATTCCTTCACCAGCAAGCCATTCGCTAAATTCTGTTTCCTTACCAAATATTTTATTTAACTTAATATATTCTTTTTTACATAAACTAATTTTCATTTTAATACCTCACATATGTATCTTACTTTAATTATCATTACATCATATGCTCTGCTTGTTTAATAACAGTTTGTATTGCGTCTTCAGTATATTCTGGAGGATAATTATATTTTCTTAGAAGACGTTTTATTTCTTTTCTCATTTTGGCTTGAGTTGATTTTTTCTTTGACCAGTCTGTAGTAGCGTATTCTTCTACAACCTCTTTTAATTCATGAGCAATACATTTTAAAGTTTCATCTGTTAATAATTCATATGCGCTCTTATTACCTGCTAGTGCATCATAGAATGCTCTTTCTCTACCTGTAAGCCCTAGTTCATTGGCTGCATCCTCATCTGAAACTATCTCTTGTGCAAAATCAATAATTTTAACTATTGTATC
This sequence comes from uncultured Staphylococcaceae bacterium, assembly GCA_964409955.1. Taxonomy (GTDB): domain Bacteria; phylum Bacillota_I; class Bacilli_A; order ML615J-28; family CAG-313; genus CAG-313. Next base: position 2,900 of record CAYPEY010000061.1, on the reverse strand, counting down.
TGTAGTATCAAAATCGCCATTTCTATCATGATATTTTTCAAGGATCTTTCTTAAACGCTCACTATATTGTTGCGCCTTATATAAATTTGTTTTTCTGCTTTCAGCAATTACTTGTTTTAATAAATTTTCAATAATTTTTAAAAATATATGAGGTGGATTCGAATTTTTAATTTCTTCAATTTTCTCTGGTCTTAATAAATCCACTAACGCTGCTTGGTCAGTAGTTCCAACTTGAGTTAAAACTTTTACTTCATCACCTTTGATAGCATCCGCAACAAGTCTTTCGATTTCATCATTTATATCACCTAAAGCAACAGGTCCAGTACCAATTTCTAATTTTAATATATAATTTCTTACAGATAAATAATACTGAACAATTGAATGTTGATCTTTATCTAATATACCAGCCGAAACTGTATATGCATGTTTTAAATCAATTGATAGTTTCAAGTATTCTTTTTTGCGTTTTTCATTTTCTAAAACAAATGCTGCTCCTTGTTGAATCACATTAAATCTTTCTTTAGCTGATTTTGTATTAAATTTATCAATTGGAATTTTATAAAACCATTCATTTAAAACTGATAGTTTTTCCTTTAAAATAGTTAATGCAACATCTTGAATATCTTTTAAGTTAAATTCTTTATCTCGCGCCGTATATGTATTTAACGCATCTTCTAGTGCTTTAGCAAGTCCGATGTAGTCTACAACTAATCCTGATTCTTTACCAGGAAAAACTCTATTTACTCTAGCAATTGCTTGCATTAAATTATGAGCCTTCATTTTTTTAAATATATACATTACATCTAGATCTGGGACGTCAAATCCAGTAAGCCACATGTCAACAACTATTGCAATTTTAATCTTACTATTTTCAGATTTAAATTCGTTTGCAGCTTTTTGTCTATCAACCTTACTGCCAAATAAATCTCTAACTTCTTGTTTATCTTTATTACTTTCAGTAACAACAGCAACCATTGTTTCTTCATAAGATGGTCTTAAAGTTAATATCTTGTGATAAAGTTTTGCCGCAGCAATTCTTGTAGGCATTACTATCATTGCTTTACCATTTAAAAAATCTTTTCTTTGTTCATAATGTTCTACTATATCTTTAGCAAGTATTCCAAGTAAATCATCATCTTCAAGAATAACTTTAATACTACTCATTCTCTTCTTAGATTCTTCTATTACTATTTCACTTACCCCTTTATTTTCAAGTTCATTATAATAGTCATCTATTCTTCTTAATAAATTTTGATCTGTCCATACTTTAGCAAGCCTTCCTTCATAGAAGATTCTTACAGTTGCACCATCAATAACTGCTTGAGTCATATCATATGTATCTATAATTTCTCCATAGATATCAGTTGTTGACTTATCAGCTGTTGTTACAGGGGTTCCAGTAAAGCCAATAAATGTGGCATTTGGAAGTGAATCTCTAATATATTTTTCAGTTCCATATTTTGAAACTAATTCTAATTCATTTGTATTTTCATTTTCTTGATAAGTTATTCTTTCATATACACCATAATGACCACGATGTGCTTCATCTGCCATCACTATAATATTCGTTCTTTCATTAACTTGAATTTCTTCTTTATCAAACTTCTGAATTGTTGAAAATATTACCCCACCTTGTCTTATAGTTTTAAGTTTTTCTAATAAATCTTTTCTGGAATTAACTTTAACTGGAGTACATCTTAAATATTCACTTGCACTTGAAAAAGTATTAAATAATTGTTCATCTAAATCATTTCTATCAGTTAATACAATAATAGTAGGATTTTGCAATGCTTGATTTGTAATTAATCTATGCGCTAGCATTACCATCGAGAAACTTTTACCACTACCTTGTGTATGCCATAATAATCCTGCTTTACCATCGCCTTTAGGTTTCATGGCAAGTTTTACTCTTTCTACAGACTTACAAACACCAAAGTATTGATGGTATTGTGTCATTATTTTAATATTTTTGCTTTTGTCCTTATTAATGAAGAAAATATTATTTTTTATTACATCAAGTAATCTTTCTGGTTTTAATAATCCATCAACTAATACATCAAGTTTAAATGCATAATTATCTTTAAAGCCTAATTCACCATTGACGCTTTTCCACTCATTATATCTATCAAGTTTTGAAGTTAATACTCCAACTTTAGAATTTGCACCATCACTTATTACATTAAAAGCATTATAGTTAAATAATGTTGGTATATCATATCTATATCCACTACTTTCAGTATTTCCACCTAATTGGTTATAAGCATCTTCTAACAGTTTGTCTTCAAATCCTTCAAAAGATTTTAACTCCATTAATACTAAAGGTAAACCATTAATAAATATAATGACATCGGGAATACGTGTACTTCTATTAGCAAACTCCTTAAACTTAATTTGGTTTCCAACTTCAAATTTATTATTTTCTATATTATTAAAATCAACTAATTTAACTAAAGGATTAACTTCACTTTCATAATCTTCAATAGTTATCCCATCTACTAAATATTGATGGAAAATCTTGTTTCTTTCAAATAAAGATGGATGATCAATATTTTTTATTATCCTTATAGCTTCTTCTAATATTCTATTTTTAACACCTTTATTTATAATAGTTAATTGTTGTAATAAAAGGTCTTCATTTATAAAATCACTTAATTGTCTTTCTACAACCCAGTTATTTGTATCATCTATATATGAATATCCTTTATCCTTTAATAAATCTATTATAGCTTTTTCTACATCACTTTCATAAAACATACTAATCACCATGTTCCTTTTCTAAATTATAACATATTTTTATAAATAATTCAATTTTTCAACATATATTGAATAAATCTTTATACCACATTTAACATTATCGGAAGTGTTGATGATCTTATTGAACATAAAATTAGTATTTTAAC
>CAYPEY010000060.1:0-4349 GCA_964409955.1 uncultured Staphylococcaceae bacterium | reverse complement strand
CCAAAAAACATCTAATATATTATATCAAATTTTTATTCCTTTGTCAAGAAAATGCTCTTTTTTATTTTTTTATTTCATATAATATATTTTTTCTATTCTCACACACTACCTGTGAGCATTGTATATTATACCAAATTATGGATTTTGAGTCTACTAAAATACTTTTTTATTTTTTCTTTTTTATAAAAAAGGCTAAACCAAAAGATTTAGCCCTTTTATTTATTTTAAGATTTTTACAGCATTTTTAATATTCTGTTGTAAATTTTTAGTTAAAAAATAATCATTATTAATTTGTATAGAGTCTACTTCACGACGATATTTTGTAACATTTTTCATATTAATGTTTCGCTTAGTAATTCTATACTTATTATCTTTACATAATTCTCTCGTATAATAAGGGACATCCACAGTATTATTTATTACATTGTCTGTTTTATTATATTCCAAATTATTCATTTTATTCCTCTATTTTTTTTGATATACAAATAAATCACTAACTGGTTTATCATCAATAATATTCAAGATACCACGTCCAAGAAGTGGTGCTACTGATAATACTTCAATATTTTTGATCGATAATTTTTCTGGAGTCATTGTTGTAGTATTAGTAACAACTAATTTATCAAGTGGTGCGTTATTTAATCTTTCTACTGCTGCACCTGATAATAATGCATGTGTACAGCATACTTTAACAGATTTTGCTCCACGTTCTTTTAACGTTTTAACAACAATTGAAATAGTTCCAGCAGTATCAATCATATCATCAATAACGATACAGTTTTTACCATTAATGTCACCAATAACATTCATTACTTCAGCAACATTTGGTCTTGGTCTTCTCTTATCTACGATAGCCATAGGTGCATTTAATACTAATGCTAATTTTCTAGCACGTGTAGTTCCGCCATGGTCTGGTGCAACAACTACTAAATCTTCAATACTTTCTCCAATAAAGTGTTCAGCTAAAATTGGTAATGCTAAGAAATTATCAATAGGGATATTAAAGAACCCTTGAATTTGATCAGCATGTAAGTCTAAGCACATTACACGTGTAGCACCTGCAGTTTGTAATAAATCTGCCATTAATTTTGCAGAAATAGGTTGACGAGGAGCTGCTTTTCTATCTTGTCGTGAATAACCATAATAAGGCATAATAACATTAATTTTTTCTGCTGATGCACGTTTTAAAGCATCAATCATAATTAATAATTCCATATAGTGTTCATTAACAGGACAATTTGTAGATTGAACAACAAATACTTCATGTCCTCTTACTGTTTCTTCAATATTAACTTGAACTTCACCATCAGAAAAACGATTTACTACACATTCAGAAAGTGGAACACCCACATAGTCTGCAATTTCTTGTGCTAATACTGGATTAGAATTTAATGAAAATATTTTAACTTTTTTACCATGAATCTCTGCCATAAAAATAACCTCTTTCTTATTTTGATAAATTTTGTTTTACAGTTTTGCATATATCTGAAGCTGTCATATTGTATTCTTTTAATAATTCTGCATATTTTCCAACTTGACCAAATTCGTCAAATACTCCCACTTTGGAAACTTTTACAGGATATTCTTCACATAACAATTCCGCAACCGCAGAATATACGCCACCATTAACATTGTGATTTTCACAAGTTACTACGTGATTTGTTTTCTTAACAGATTTCAATATCGTTTCTTTATCAATAGGTTTAACAGTATTAATACTAATTAATTCAGCACTAATACCTTCTTCTTTTAACATATCAAGTGCTTTAGAAGCTTCTGCTACCATTACGCCTGACGCAATAATTGTAACATCGCTACCTTCTTTAACAACGTCTGCTTTAAATAGCTCAAATTTATAACCTTCTTCAAATACTTCAGGATAAGTTTTTCTTGGCGTTCTAATATATACTACACCTTCATAATCTAAAATTTGTGGTAAAGCTTGTTCATATTGCACTGTATCTACAACATCATAAACAACAGTTTTAGGAATACTCCTAACAATCGCAATATCTTCAAATGTCATATGAGTACCACCATTAATTTCGGCACAAATACCGGGGTCGGTACCAATAATTTTTACATTTTGTTTTGCATATGCAAGAGATACAGCAAGTTGGTCACAAATTCTTCTTGTAACAAACGGTGCAAAAGATACTATAACAGGTTTATAACCATAAGCAGAAAGTCCTGCAGCAACACCCGCCATATTAGCTTCAGCTATTCCTACATTAAAACATCTATCAGGAAACTCTTTATATAAAGGATGAGTTCCATTAGGTTTCGCAAGGTCAGCATCTAATACACAAATTTTATCATCTTTTCTCATTGCCTCCATAAGGCACTTTAATAATATTTGTCTATATTCCATGTTCAGTCTCCTTATGCAAGATCAACGTATGCTTTTTCTCTTAATTCTTGAGTAATATTCATTGAGTGATTATTCTCTTTAGCATCCTCAACAAACTTAACTCCTTTACCTTTAACAGTATCAAGAACAATCATAGAAGGTTTACCTTTGTTTTGTTTTGCTTTTGTAATAGCCACATCTAAGGCTTCTAAATCATTACCATCTACTGTTTGAGTAAAGAACCCAAAACTTTCCCATTTAGCGTGTGGATCTATAAGTGAATTAATTTCATCTGTAGAACCATCTAATTGATACTTGTTATAGTCTAAGAAACAAATAAAATTATCTAATTTTTGATGAGAGGCAAACATTGCTGCTTCCCATACTTGACCTTCTTGCGATTCACCATCACCAATAATACAATATATATTTGCATTATCTTTGGCAATCTTTGAAGCAACAGCCATTCCTACAGCACAAGAAATACCTTGGCCAAGTGATCCTGTAGTCATATCTACACCATTTGTTTTATTCATATCACAATGGCTAGGTAAATTTGTATGTAGTTTATTCAATGTTAATAATTCATCTTTTTGAATATAACCCTTATGCGCTAAAGTTGCATAAACTCCAGGTCCAGCATGGCCTTTAGATACAACAAGTCTATCGCGTCCTTCCATTTTAGGATTTTTAGGATCTATATTCATATGTTTATAATATAAAATAGTTAAGACGTCAACAACAGATAAACTCCCACCGATATGGCCTTGACCAAGCGATGCAATACAATCCACAGTTAAACGTCTAATTTCTTTTGCAATTTGTTTCATAACAAGTCTCCCCATAATAATCAAATCATATATAGTATAACACAAAATGTTTTTTTTGTGTCAATAAAAGAAAACAAAAAATTTATTTTGTGTTTTTTTCTTTTTTTCTTTTCTTAAAAAAAGAAAAAATGCTAGAAATAGCATTTTCCTTTTTCATTTTTACATAAAGCTTTTGTCTATTAGTCTTCTTGATACTTCGCAATAACAGCTTCTTCTATTAATTTTCTTGTTTCAACATTAATAGGGTGCGCGATGTCTCGGAAAGAACCATCATTTGTTTGACGACTTGGCATAGCTACAAATAATCCTTCTTTTCCTTCAATAATTCTTAGTTCATGAACAGCAAAACAATCATCAATAGTAATCGAAGCTACAGCGCGTAATCTACTATCGGTTTCAACCTTACGTACTCTTACGTCTGTAATTCTCATTTTTTTCACCTCGTTTTTTCTATTTGGTATAATTATTATATCATATGAAAACGTTTTCGTAAAGTGAAATAATAATTTATTTTTCAATCCATTTATTTTCTGTTTGTATCTTTTCTTTTAAATAAGAATAAGCTTTAGTATTTTCAACATCACTCTTAACTAAAAGTAGCACTGTTCTATAATCTACCATATGAATATATATGTGATTTTCAGAAGCCACAACCCTATGAACTAGGTGCCATCCGAAAGGTAACATTTCTTGTCCTTCGTTTCTTGCTTCTTCTTCAAATCTATATAATATACCTTCATTAGATACTACAACTTCAACAGGAGGCATATCAGATAAATCAAGTTTTAAAATTCTTTTCTTAAGTATTATTTTTGAAAAAACAAAAACAAATAAAAAAGATAATATCCCTAGTAAACAAAAAAGAATATTTGTTGCTAGATTTTCTGCTTTTTCTGTTATAAAACCATATACACCAAAACCAAGCATTAACGCTCCACCTATCAATATCCCATAAGATTTGCTTCTCGATCCTAAATATAAATTAAAATCAATTAAATCTTGACGTTTGATAAAAGTAACAGCACTATATGACTCAGGTGCATCTATCACTTCTACATTTTCTGCTACTACTTCTTCAACTTTTTCTTCTATAATTTCAATATCACTCATAATTTACTTGTATAATATAAACATATAATATAGTTTATAAGTTTATATTATAATCCTTT
>CAYPEY010000059.1:0-4384 GCA_964409955.1 uncultured Staphylococcaceae bacterium | reverse complement strand
TATTTCAGCGGTGGTGGTCATACTCCGCATCGAAACAACTACCTATCGACTTTGCTGTTTTGTGGGGTTATCCACGTAGCCACAAACATCCGTGCTCAGCGGTGAACGGTGTTCATTATGGCATGATTCGCTGTTTTGTAGGGATTTTACCACGAAAACGACAACTTATTCACCCGTTTCACTATCCCTGCCGTACAGGGCATAAAACAAGGTTTTTCGCCCCAAAAACAAACAACGGCACTCAGCCGAAGATAAACTTTTTTACTTTAAAGTTTCATACATTGCATTAACTAAAACATTAGTACCATTTTCATCAGTATAGTCTTGAGTTAATTCCCAACACATTAATCCAGCTAAACCTTTATCTTTAACATAATTACATTTAGCAGTTACACTTCTTACATTATCATATGTATAAAACATATTTTTATAAATGGCATAAGCAGCCTCTGCTTCTTCATCATATGATTCAACAAAATCTGCATTATTTAAAATAATCTTTTGAATTTCATAATAAGGTATAGAACCACTTACAAGCTCAGTTGTAAGTGCTGCACCTAAATATTGTGATGCATCAGATGCAAAAGTACTTCTTCTTCCATAAAAAGCAGCTCCAGGAATAATTTTAGATGCATTTACATAATTTAATAAATAATTAACAGCTTTATCCATTGATGATGATGCATTTTTAGTATATAAAGAACTGTCATGATATGCAGTTTTTCCAAGTGCATAATCATATGTCATAAGATTAAAGTAATCTATATATTCATCAAGGGAAGTAAAATCAAAATATTTCACATTTGTTGTCACCGCAATACTTAATACTAAATCATTTCGATATTCTAACATTCTTCCTTTCAGTTCTTTACAAAATAAAGTTAAGTTTTCTCTGTCAGCAGAATTATAATCAATTCCTGCTGCTCCACTTGTAGGATATTCCCAGTCAATATCAATACCATCAAATTGATATTCTTTAATTACATTCATAATTGAATCAACTAGTTTTGTGCGGGATGCCTCAGTTAGCATTGCATTACTAAAGCCACCAGCACCCCAACCACCGATTGCAAGTCCTACTCTAACTCCACTATTTCGATATTTCAATACTTCTTTTAAAGCATAACTTTCATTAAGTACTATCTCACCACTATCAATTTTAGCAAACGAATAATTTATATAATCAAGTTGATTAATTGTTGCCTGAGGTAAATTAACAAACGAACTAGATCCATATAAATATCCACTTACAATCTTTCCAGCAACCATTTCTTTTAATACAATCTTTTTTACTAATACATTATATGTATAACTAACTGTCTCGTTTTCATACACAACATCTACAACCAGTTCAACATTTACATCTTTTGTAAGTCTTCTAACTTTTCCTGTCTCATCTATTGCATCACTATTTGATGATTCCCAAGAAAAAGTAGCACTACAATCTTCAAGAGTTGTAAATAAATTTAAATCTTCATTGGCTTCGCTAGGAATCAATTTATCTAAATATGCTTTTACAGATTCTTTTTTCATTTCCCAAATTGGATATAGCGTCATATTAGTTTTAACAACTATTTTATCAGTTAAAGTGCTTCCATAATATGACCAACCAATAAAGTCGTAATCATCACGACCAGTTAATTCTAATATTGTTATTTCTTCACCATATTCATAGGTTCTTTTATCCACTCCATCATCTGTAACATAGGAAATAGTAAAAGTTCTAATTTGCCAACCAGCATATAAAGTTATATCGCAAGTTACAGGCGTTGTAAAATCAAACAATGTAGTACAAGCACTATCAATGTACCATCCCTTAAAAGTGTGACCTTCTTTTGTTGGATTACTTGGTTTATTAACCAAACCATTATTATCAACTTGAAGGCTTTCACCTGTATCAAAAGTTACTGTAAATTTATTACTTTTCCAACCTGCATATAAAGTTGTATCTTTGTTAATCTTTGAAATGTCATCTAAGAGTTCTGTACAGCCCTCATCTAAAAACCACCCCAGAAATGTAAAATTTTCTTTTAAAGGAGTAGGTAAGTCGTCAAGTAAATCTTTATTACTTATTTCTTGTGTTTGAAGATATGATCCACCCATTGTATTAAACGTAATTTCATATTTTTTCTTACAAGAAGTAAGTGATAGCGCCATAAATAAGACTATTATAGCTAAGAAATATTTATTCATTTTCATAATCATCTTTTATCCTTTCTATGAATTGTCTTGCGCCTTTTCTAGTTGTAAATAGTTTTATATCAATATTTGGATATTCTATACATAAATTAATTAATTTAGAATAATATGATGTTTTAAACGCCTTAACCCAACTAATAAAATCAAAGAAATGCTTGTCAAATGAATCTTTACATCCATCACCAATATCTGTTCTTTTAACAAAATGCCCCTTGATATTTCTATATATAACACTTGCAACACATAAAGATTTCTTAATATCTAGCATTATAACAAGATCTGCTTCATTCAGTCTTATATCAAGAGTATCTATATAATTACCATCCATTATCCAAGACGGTTCTTTTATAAGAGTTTTAACTCGTTCTTCCCACTCTTTTTCATCAGGACGCTCCCAATTAGGAAGCCAATACTCTTTATCTAAATGGTATACAGGAATATTTAACTTTTTACCTATAAATCTTGCAAGTGTAGTCTTACCACTACCACCACTTCCAAGAATTATTATTCTTTTATATTTTTTGTCTAAGCTCATAATAAGCACCATTCTTTCTAAATTAATTATACTATAATATTTAGTTTTTTAAAATCATTATGCTTTTAATAGATTAAAAGCCATAGTGCTTATAAAACACTATGACTTTTATTTAACTTTTCCCTTTAAACATATAATTCGTTTGTAGTCATGCTTATAGTTTCGAAAAAACTGAATTGTAACAATACATTATATCACGAATTAACAACATAATCTGCTTTATCTAAATAAATTGATATTTAATAATTTAATTCTAGATGTATCTTCAAAATTGATTAATTTTCTATATCCTTCATGGCAATATTTTACCACAATATCTCATTATACATAAATTTAGTTAAAATTGTCACTTATATATTCAAATTTCTTGTGGTATCTTTTTAACTCTTGTTTTGAATATTTATCTATTTTAGTATTACCTATACCTAACTCATTTGGTTTTCCTTCGTAACTATTACGAATAACTTCTAAATTATTTTTATCAAACCTATATATATATTCTCTATACGTTTCTTCTAAAGTATAATGATAATATTCTACATAATTAGATATAATTCCATTAACATACGATATATATCTAATTTCAATATATTCTTTAAAACTAGGTTTATAAATTAAGATATAAATTTCTTCGTTTTCATAAAAATATAATGTACATTCAACTTCGCATTGATTATTTGACGTTTCATAGTATCGCTCCATTAACACAATCTTATCTTCTTTATCAAAATAATACTTGAAATCATAATTGTTATTTTTTGTTATTTTACCTTTATGCATAGGAATAGTATGAAATAATAATTGTTTTTCAGGAAAAAACATACCATTAACATCTGATACATGTCCTTTAGAATATAATATTTTATATTTTTTATCATTAACAATTGTTAAATATATTTGATGTAAATTAGAATATTTATTTTTTATGCTATAAATCTTGTTTAAAACTTTTTCATTATTTTTATTTTTGCGATAAGTTTCAATTGTTTTTAGTTCAATAATATTTTGCTTTTCCATTATTATCTCCTTATAAATTTCCTAAGCATTTTTTAAATACTTGCAATACTTCTAAAACCCCTTGTTTTCTCGCTATTGCATATCCAGAAGTTATAGCACTATTTAAAATAGTATAATAATAATTTGTATGTAATACTTTATGATAAGATTTCTTCATCGTTACAATATTTTCTCTACTATTAATTCCTATATTAACATCATCTAAATTTAATATGAATCTTGATATTTTTGCACGACGATCTTTCCTTGCAACAATATGATGATCTTCAGTACCAGGATGATGAATTTTAGCTACTAAAGAAATTGTATATAACGCTAGAAAAGCCGTTAATGCTTTTTTTATTGTCTCTATTTTTTCATATAATTCTTTTAAATTATCATTTTTCTCGTCTATTGCAGCTGAAATATCTGGATTTAATGTAATTTGACTAGAATTCAATGAATATCCAAAATAACTAATTGCACAATATGCAATGACACATACAACCACTCCTATTCCTATTCCCAAAGCAATAGGACTATTCCCGTTATTATCAACATACTTAACCGGATTCCCTTCACAATATGCAAATAGATTAAAACTATGTATTGTACCACTTGCACCAAGATATTCAACTTGGTCCATTGTCACAA
>CAYPEY010000058.1:0-4449 GCA_964409955.1 uncultured Staphylococcaceae bacterium | reverse complement strand
TATATTCATCAGATGTCCACCATACAGTATCTTTTGAATTTTCATCCATAACGATGTATTTATCCTTAGGAGAACGTCCTGTATAAATACCAGTCATAACATTAACTGTACCAAGTTCAGTTACTTGACCTTTTTCATAACCTTCTAATTCAGGTTTAGTTTCTTCTTCAAATAATTGTTCGTAAGAAGGATTGTAAACAATTTCAGTACTTCCAGTAATACCATACTTTTCTAAATTGATTTTTGCCATTTTTTAAAACCTCTTTCTTTTAATAATAATTATTTTTCTTTTAAACAGCTTGTCGCAATATCTAGTTTTTGAAAAAAAACCAAATTTTACATACTTATTATACCATACCTACTTTTTTTATTCAAAGAAAGTGCTTGTTCTACCTTGATAAATTGATATATAAAAAAAGCATATTTCTATGCTTTTTCATTAAGATAAAAAAGAAGTAAAATACTTATTAAGATATTTTACTTCTGATTAAAATTATTTTTCTAATTATCTTATTTCATTTCTAAATTATACCTATATATATTATTAAAAATTAATATTTAATAAATTTATTCATAATGCGTTTTCAACATATGATAATTTAAGATATTAGTCATAGTATATTTAATTAATTGAATAATCAATCAACTTATACATTTTTGTTTTAATTCTATACATTTGTTTTTTACATTTAGAACAAACTTGAGGAGAACCTTCGCAAATTAAACCATAATATCCACATTCTGAGGTACAAACAGCTAAACTAATTGGAATAAGTTGAATATTACCAAAATTTTTATTATTCCCTATAATCAAATTAGCAAAATAATAACTCTTATATCTAAATGGATTAATATTTGATAGATTTATTCCAGATGTATCTTCAACATGGATTAATTTTCCATATCCTTCATAATAATAAATTAGTATTTTTTACAACATTACTTTTATATAAAACTATTCATATTTTACATAATTAACTTTACATTTTTCTCCTAATTGATTAATAATAAATGTTTTACTATTAATCAATTCATTTAATTGGTCATAACCTACTAGTGTTAATTCTACATTTTGAGTATTATAAAACAAAGCTTTTCCTAATCTTGTACTCGGTTGTAAATAAACTGTTACTTTTTCTAAATTAGTACATCTTTCAAAAGCAGCTTCACCAATTTTATAAATAGAATTAGGAATTATAACTTCTGTTAATGAAGTACATAATCCGAAAGCTGCCTCATTTATATATTTTACTGACGATGGCAAAGTAAAATTTTTTAAATTATAACAATATAAAAATGCTCTAGATTTTATTCTTTCTAATTGAGAACCAAAGTAAATTTGTTCCAAGGAATTAGTTGGATAAAACAAATTGTGACCAATACATTTTAATTCTTCATTAAAATATATAGTTTTTACATTATCTCTATTATAAAAAGCATTATCTTTTATTTCAATAACTCCACTAGGTATATGTACAGTTTCAGAGTTTCCAAAATATACTAAATATTTATCCATATTTCTATTTAAGATGCAGTCTTCTTTAAGAACATAATCATTATTATACAAATAAGTTAAATAATTATCCTGATATACTACATTTCCTATCGCATAATAAGAATCATTAATAAATTGCATTAAACCATTAAGTGTTTTAGCTCCTTTTATCGCTTCTTGTTCGTTTTCAAATTCGAAGATAAAAGGGTCAAACATTACTTCTTCATTACTTTTTTTTATAACCGCATATGCCACACCTATTATTTTATCTGAATCATTAAAAATAACATTAAAAAATTCTTCTAATTCATCATAAGAAAGTTCTTCCATAGAGTCATAATAAAAACCTTCGGCTATCTCTCCATTAGGAATAATTTTTTGATATACTTCTAAAAGTTCTTCTTGTTTTTCTTCAATCTTTGTTTCAATTTCACTTTTTTTCTCACCAATTGTACATGAAGCAAGACATAATATAATAGATAAACCCATAATAAAAATAACTTTTTTCATTTAACCTCCTATATTTTTTATTATTTATAAATTAATTATTAAACTAATTAATTTTTATTGAAACATTTTTAAATTTCACCATAAAACTCCTGTCTCAAGATACCAATATTTATCATCATACATAGCTCTATATGAAAACTGTCCTCCTAAAGCTGCTTTTGATATACCATTTGAAAAAGTTTGAACAGGTTCAGATAAATTATCATAAGGAAAATCACTACTAGATTCTATATCACTATAGCCATACGATACTTCAAGTTTTGGCCCATCCGTGAATGATCTCACTATATTTTCCCATTTGCTCGGTTCTTCATACTCTATTTGTTTATTTTTTCCTTCTTCATTTATTTCATTTTGCTCTTTAAGAATTTCTTTTTCTTTTTGTTTTTCTATAGCTTTTTTAACAACTTTAACAACTATTTTAACAATAGCTATTAATATTACTATTGCTATATTTGCAATTGCTTGCTTTATTTTTTCCCAAAAATTACCTTGTGAATCTATTCTAACAACAGGATTTCCTTCACAATATGTAAATAGATTAAAACTATGTATTGTACCACTTGCACCAAGATATTCAACTTGATCCATTGTTACAAATTTAACAGTTATTGGATCATAATATCTACTATTTAAATAATACCATCCAGTTTCTGTATCATAGTAATAACTCTTATATCTAAATGGATTAATATTTGATAGATTTATTCCAGATGTATCTTCAACATGGATTATTTTTCCATATCCTTCATAATAGTAAATTAGTATTTTTTACAACATTACCTTTATATAAAACTATTCATACTTTACATAATTTACTTTGCATTTTTCACCTAATTGATTAATAATAAATGTTTCACTATTAATCAATTCATTTAATTGGTCATAACCTACTAGTGTTAATTCTACATTTTGAGTATTATAAAACAAAGCTTTTCCTAATCTTGTACTCGGTTGTAAATAAACTGTTACTTTTTCTAAATTAGTACATCTTTCAAAAGCAGCTTCACCAATTTTATAAATAGAATTAGGAATTATAACTTCTGTTAATGAAGTACATAATCCGAAAGCTGCCTCATTTATATATTTTACTGACGATGGCAAAGTAAAATTTTTTAAATTATAACAATATAAAAATGCTCTAGATTTTATTCTTTCTAATTGAGAACCAAAGTAAATTTGTTCCAAGGAATTAGTTGGATAAAACAAATTGTGACCAATACATTTTAATTCTTCATTAAAATATATAGTTTTTACATTATCTCTATTATAAAAAGCATTATCTTTTATTTCAATAACTCCACTAGGTATATGTACAGTTTCAGAGTTTCCAAAATATACTAAATATTTATCCATATTTCTATTTAAGATGCAGTCTTCTTTAAGAACATAATCATTATTATACAAATAAGTTAAATAATTATCCTGATATACTACATTTCCTATCGCATAATAAGAATCATTAATAAATTGCATTAAACCATTAAGTGTTTTAGCTCCTTTTATCGCTTCTTGTTCGTTTTCAAATTCGAAGATAAAAGGGTCAAACATTACTTCTTCATTACTTTTTTTTATAACCGCATATGCCACACCTATTATTTTATCTGAATCATTAAAAATAACATTAAAAAATTCTTCTAATTCATCATAAGAAAGTTCTTCCATAGAGTCATAATAAAAACCTTCGGCTATCTCTCCATTAGGAATAATTTTTTGATATACTTCTAAAAGTTCTTCTTGTTTTTCTTCAATCTTTGTTTCAATTTCACTTTTTTTCTCACCAATTGTACATGAAGCAAGACATAATATAATAGATAAACCCATAATAAAAATAACTTTTTTCATTTAACCTCCTATATTTTTTATTATTTATAAATTAATTATTAAACTAATTAATTTTTATTGAAACATTTTTAAATTTCACCATAAAACTCCTGTCTCAAGATACCAATATTTATCATCATACATAGCTCTATATGAAAACTGTCCTCCTAAAGCTGCTTTTGATATACCATTTGAAAAAGTTTGAACAGGTTCAGATAAATTATCATAAGGAAAATCACTACTAGATTCTATATCACTATAGCCATACGATACTTCAAGTTTTGGCCCATCCGTGAATGATCTCACTATATTTTCCCATTTGCTCGGTTCTTCATACTCTATTTGTTTATTTTTTCCTTCTTCATTTATTTCATTTTGCTCTTTAAGAATTTCTTTTTCTTTTTGTTTTTCTATAGCTTTTTTAACAACTTTAACAACTATTTTAACAATAGCTATTAATATTACTATTGCTATATTTGCAATTGCTTGCTTTATTTTTTTCCAAAAATTACCTTGTGAATCTATTCTAACAACAGGATTCCCTTCACAATATGTAAATAGATTTAAACTATGTATTGTACCACTTGCACCAAGATATTCAACTTGGTCCATTGTCACAA
>CAYPEY010000057.1:0-5140 GCA_964409955.1 uncultured Staphylococcaceae bacterium | reverse complement strand
GGTAATCCAATAATAGGTGATGAATTATATGGTGTTGCAACTAATGATGGCATTCTAAGACTTCATAGTCATAGTGTTGAATTTATTCATCCAGTAACAGGAGAAAAAATATATATAGATACTAACCCTTCGTGGTATAATAAGAAACAAGAAAATTAAGATTAACTTAATTTTCTTTTTTTTCTAAAATTTCATCTATAATGCCATAATCTTTAGCTTGGATAGATGTCATATAGTAATCTCTTTCAGTATCTTTTTCGATGGTAGAAATATCTTGGTTTGTTGCTTTAGCAAGAAGTGAGTTTAATAACTTTTTAGTTTTAATTATTTCTTCAGCAACTATCATTACATCGGTTGCTTGACCTTTTGCGCCACCAAGTGGTTGATGAATCATAACTTTAGTATGAGACAAAGCATATCTTTTACCACGCGTACCACTTGCAAGTAGGAATGCTCCCATGCTAGCACAAATGCCCATACCAATTGTCACACAGTTATTAGGGATATAGTTCATAGTATCATATATTGCAAGACCAGCAGAAACTGAGCCTCCTGGTGAATTTATATATAAATAAATATCTTTTTCTTTATCTTGACTTGATAAAAATAGTAGTTGCGCAATAATAGATGCGCTAACGGAATCATTAATTTCCCCAAAAACCAAAATTATTCGGTCTTTTAATAATCGTGAATAAATATCATAACTTCTTTCACCTCGTGAAGTTTGTTCAAGTACAACAGGAGTTAAATACATAAAAATACCTTCTTTCTAATGTTATAGATATATTATACTTATTTCGTTTGTCAAAAATTTGAGAATTATGACTTCTACCCAAACTTTTTTTAAAAATATTAATATAATATAACAGGAGGTGATTTTGATGGGAGGATGTTGTAATCAAAATAATTATGGAATGTTTCCTGGTATGAATGTTAACAATACTACTCAACCACAAGATGGTATGCAAATGGATAAACAAATGTGTTCTTGTGATAATGTAGGACAAAATATGTGCCCTTGTCAAAAACCTGTATGTCCTACAACTTATAAGTGTTGTCCACCAATTGTAACATGTTCAAAACAAGTTATTGATCAATACCATGTAACTAAACAACCATATGTTCATAACTATCATACTGAAATCGTTCATCACTATGTTACAGAAAATGAATTTATTCCTAACTATAGTTGTAGCGAAGTTCATGTAAATGAACCAAATAATTCAAATTACCCAAGATAAAAGATAAAGACCTGTTTTATAAAAAAACAGGCCTTTTCTTATTAAAATAAATTAAGGTCTAATAAATTTGCAAAAAAAATTAATTTATAGTATAATGTATTAGTAAATAATAAAAACGTTGATTGGAAGAGTAGATAATGGATACTATTTAGGGAGAACTAGTCATGGACTGAAAGCTAGTTTATAGAAGAAGTTATTGAAGTTCACCCATGAGTGATTTTAAAAAAATCCGTATTTCTTGCGTTAAAAGAATTTGAGGAGATATATAATATAAGAATTATAATATATTATCTTGAATAAAGGTGGTACCACGAACAGCTTCGTCCTTTAGGTAGGATTGAGGCTTTTTTTAATTTTTAGGAGGAATATTAAAAATGCAAACTAAACTAAATGAAATTTTAAATAGTGCTTTAAATGAAATTAAAGAAGCTACTACGCAATTAAAATTACAAGAGATAAGAGCTTTTTATACAGGTAAAAAGAGTCCTCTTGGTGAAATAATGAAATCTCTTGCATCACTTTCAATTGAAGAAAAGAAAGTAGTCGGCGCAGGTACTAATAAAGTTAAAGCTGAAATTGAACAAGCTATAGCTTTAAAACGTGCTGAAATTGAAGAAGCAGAAGTTAACAAAAAACTTGAAGCAGAAGCAATTGATGTAACACTTCCAGGATATGATCTAAATGTTGGTTCAATTCATCCATTAAATAAAGTAATTGAAGAACTTGAAGATATCTTTGTAGGAATGGGATATAGTGTTGCAGAAGGTCCAGAAGTTGAAATTGATGTATTTAACTTTGAGATGTTAAACGTTCCAAAAGGACATCCTGCACGTGATATGCAAGACTCATTTTATATTAACGAAAATATTTTGATGAGAACTCAAACTTCTCCTGTTCAAGTTAGAACATTACTTGAAGCACAAGGTAAACCTGTTAAAATCATTTGTCCAGGTAAAGTTTACCGTAGAGATGATGATGATGCTACTCACTCTCATCAATTTATGCAACTTGAAGGACTTGTTGTTGATAAAAACATCACAATGTCAGATTTAAAAGGAACACTTAGTTTATTAATGAAGAAAATGTTTGGTGAAAATAGAAACATTCGTTTCAAACCTTCTTATTTTCCATTTACAGAACCAAGTGTTGAAGTTGATGTAAGCTGTTTTAAATGTGGTGGTAAAGGATGTAGTATGTGTAAACATACTGGATGGATTGAAGTATTAGGTGCTGGTATGGTACATCCAAATGTATTAAAAGGTGCTGGATATGATCCAGAAGTATGGAAAGGCTTTGCGTTTGGTATTGGTATTGAACGTGTTACAATGTTACGTCATGGAATTGACGATATTAGAAACTTCTATACAAATGATAAACGTTTCTTAAAACAATTTGAGGGAGAAAGATAATATGATAGTTTCTTATAATTGGTTAAAAGAATTAGTAAAATTAAATGTATCAGCTGAAAAATTAGCTGAAGAAATGTCACTTTATAGTGTTGAAGTAGAATCTTTTAAAAAGTTAATTAACGCAACAAACTTAGTTGTTGGTCATGTTATAGAAAAAGTTCCACATGAAAACTCAGATCACTTAAATGTATGTCAAGTAAATTTTGGTGATTATAACTTACAAATTGTATGTGGTGCACCAAATGTTGATAAAGGTCAAAAAGTAATCGTTGCCCTACCAGGTGCTGTACTTCCAGGTGGCACTATTAAAAAAGCAACAGTTCGTGGAGTAGAATCTAATGGGATGATTTGTTCGCTTCAAGAATTAGGACTTGAATCAAAATATGTTCCTGCTGAATTTTTAAATGGAATATATGTACTAGGTGATGATGCAGTGCCTGGAACAAGTGCACTTGAATATTTATGTTTTGATGATTATCAAATTGAACTAGGACTTACTCCAAATAGAATGGACCTTCTTTCAATGAGAGGGGTAGCAAATGACGTTAAAGCAATGTACAATGTTGATTTACTACCACTTGAATATGAACTTCATGAAATTGAAAAAGAAGCAAAAGATGAAGTAGAAGTAACACTTGAAACAAGAAACTGTTATTCATACTATGCAAGAGTTATTGAAGATGTAAAAATTAAGGAATCTCCTAATTTCATTAAAGCTCGTCTTATCGCAAGCGGAATTAGACCTATTAACAATGTAGTTGATATTACAAACTATATTTTAGTGTTATTTGGTCAACCACTTCATTCATTTGATAAAGATCGTCTTGGTAAAAAGATTGTTGTACGCCGTGCTGATGAAGGTGAAAAGACAACAACACTTGATGATATTGAAAGAACACTAAATCATAGTGACTTAGTAATTACAGATGGTACAAAACCTGTTTGTATTGCTGGTGTAATGGGATGTAGTAATACTGAAGTAACAGCTGATACAAAAAATATTGTACTTGAATCTGCGGTATTTAGACCACTTTCAATTAGAAAAACTTCATCTCGTCTTAACTTAAGAAGTGAAGCAAGTGTTCGTTATGAAAGAGGTGTTGATTTAAATCAAACACTAGAAGCAGTAAATTATGCTTGTTACTTACTTGAAAAATATGCAGATGGTAAAGTATTAAAAGGTTATGTTCATAAAGGTATTGATTTTATTGAAGATAAAGAAATTGTTATTTCAGAAGCATATGTTGAATCTCGTCTTGGAATCAAAATTAAAGAATCAAGAATTGTTGAGATTTGTGAAGGCTTAGGTTTTAAAGTTGAAAAAGAAGGACATGATTTAAAAGTGTATGTTCCTAACCGTAGACTTGATATTTCTATTAAAGAAGATTTAGTTGAAGAAATTGCTAGAATTAATGGTTATGATAAGTTAGAAGAAACTCTTCCAACTACTTCAGTAAGCGGAGAGCTTACATCATCACAAAAAGCAAGAAGAACTATTAGACATACATTATCATCTCTTGGATTTAGTGATACAGTAACATATTCACTTGTAAGTGAAAAACGTACTAATGAATTTAAAGTATTTGATGATGCAGATCATGAAGTTATTAAACTTGCTCATCCAATGAGTGAAGATCATGCAGTGTTAAGAATTTCTCTTCTTCCATCTCTTGTAGATGTAGTGAAATACCATAACGCTCGTAAGATGCCTAATGTTGCATTCTATGAAATTGGTAAAAAATACTTACGCCATGATGAAGAAACATATGAAGAAAATTTACTTTCAGGTATTATTACAGGTACTACTCCTTCAACTCTTTGGAAAGGTGCAGCTCCTAAAGTAGACTTCTACTATGTTAAGGGTGTGTTAGAAACATTATTTGCTAAACTTCGTATAAACGTTAAATTTGAGGCTCTAAATCGAAATATATCAGAACTTCATCCTGCTCGTTCTGCAGTTATTAAATATAATAATGAAGTAATCGGAATTGTTGGTGCACTTCATCCAAAATACTGTAAAACTAATGATTTAGAAGAAACATATGTATTTGAACTTCTACTTGATCACATTTTAAAAGAAGAAAAACCAGTAATTACTTTTACTCATATTTCTAAAGTTCCATCTGTTGAACGTGACCTTGCACTTGTAATGGACAAGAATCAATCAGTTGGTGAAATTATTGAAGCTATCGAAAGAAGCGATAAGATGATTTCTAAAGTATTAGTATTTGACCTATATGAAGGTGATAAGATTGAAGAAGGTAAGAAGAGTGTTGCTGTAAGAATAGTTCTTGAATCAGATGAAACTCTAACAGAGGAAATCATTACTTCAAAAATTAAACGTTTATTAAAATCTTTAGAATATAGATTTAATATAACATTAAGATAATAATATAAAAGATGGAACTCATGTTTCCATCTTTTTTAAAAAAACAAAATAAACGAAAAATGCATAATGTTAAAATATTTTAACAAAATATACTAAAATTA
>CAYPEY010000056.1:0-5732 GCA_964409955.1 uncultured Staphylococcaceae bacterium | reverse complement strand
AGAAAGGATTATAATATAAACTTATAAACTATATTATATGTTTATATTATACAAGGGTTATTATGAAAAAACCTGTAATTGCATTACTATATGATTTTGATAAAACTCTTTGCGCAAAAGATATGCAAGAATATAGCTTCATTCCAAGTGTTGGAATGGAAGCTGATGAGTTTTGGAGAGAATCAAACGAAATTGTTGTAAAAGAAAATATGGATCGAATCTTAGCTTATATGTTTTTAATGATTAAGCTTGCTAAAGCTAAAGATATCGAAATTAAAAGAGAATCATTTACAAAACTAGGTGAAGATGTTGTATTTTTAAAAGGTGTAAAAACTTGGTTTAAACGCATTAATGATTTTGGTGAAAGTCTTGGTATTGAAATTCAACACTTTATTTTATCAAGTGGATTAAAAGAAATCATTGAAGGTACACCTATTGCGAAATATTTTAAAAAAATATATGCATGTGAATTCCATTACAATAGAAGTGGAAATGCCGATTGGCCTAAACAAGTAATTAACTTTACAACAAAAACTCAGTTCGTATTTAGAATCTCAAAAGGGGCACTAGACCAAGCTGATGATAAAGTATTAAATAGTGTTGTAGATAAAACTAATCGTGCAGTACCTTACCAAAATATGATTTATATCGGAGACGGAATGACTGATGTTCCTTGTATGAGACTTGTTCGTATGAATGGTGGAGAAGCGATTGCAATTTATCATAAAGATACATTAGATGTTGCAAAAAAACTATTTAATGATAAACGTGTTGGATATATTTGTAAGGCTGATTATTCAAAAGATAGTGAACTAGAATCAATTGTTAAACTTATTATTAGACAACGTGCTTTATCTACAGAACTAGATGCACTACACAAAGAACAAGAATTAAAATATACGGAAGAATAATGATGAATAATGAACAAATAATCAAAGATATTAAATCACGCCTAACAGGTGAAAAAGAAACTGATATAGCCTATCTTCAAACTGAAATGGCAATATATCGAAAGTTTCAAAATGAAGAAGTAATTTATGCTATTGCCAATATGATGTTTAATTATATGGACAAAAACGTAAAAGAACGCCTTGATTTAAAAACTCATGAAGTACTAGATGAAAGACGTCTTGAATATGAAACAGTTGTAGATCTATTAAATGAAGAAAAATACGAAGAAGCAAAAGCAATATTACTTAAATTAACAGATGTATTTGAAAAAGCTACATATACAAACGAATTTAATTATTATGATTTTGATCAAATGATAGAATACTTTATATTCTGTGAAACTGTTGAAAATGGGCGTCGCTTAAAGGTAAAAAGATATCCTGAACCAGTTACATATTATATGTATCAACTAGCTATGATATATTTACATGATGATGATCTTGAAAATGCAGTAGAGGCGCTTAAAAAAGGCTTAAAATACAATCCTAGATGTATTTATATAATGCAAGAGTTAAGTATCTTATATAAAAACCTTGGCGAAGATACAAAAGAATATAACTTGTTGATTGATATATTAAAATACGGATATGCCAAAGATCAACTAGCATTTGCATATAAAAGTTTAGCTGAATATTTCATAAAACATCAAAATATGGATATTGCAAAATGTTGTAAAGATTTATCAGAAACCCTAGATTTTTCAAATAAAAATGACTATTTTTTGTGTTTTGATAAATATAAGGTTCCATATGGAATTTCTCCGATTGTACTTCACGCAATTAAAGATTTCTTAGAATATACTAAACGTATTAAAGATATTGATTCTGCGATGTATATAGCATTTACTGCTTATGAATTAACAGATGATGAAGCATATTTAGAAGAACTTAAAGTTATAGAAAAGATTAAAGAGGCTAAGAATAATGAATAATAAAAAAGAAAAAACCCTTAGCATTATTAAATTATTATATATATTATCAATGTTAGTAGTAGTTATTACACTACCACTTGCACTTATTTTAAAACCATTATTATATGTAAGTTTAAGTTTTATTGGTGTTGTAATTGTTTTATATATAATAATCCATGTGTTAAGAAGTAAATATTATGAATATACATGCCCTGCATGTAAAAATAAATTTAGTATTTCATTTGGGACAGATATTACAAGTTTTAATTCAGGTGTGGGAACAAAAGTTTTAGTTTGCCCTAAATGTAATACTAAAGAAGTAATGAAACAAAACTTAAAATAAAAAATTAGAAAGAAGGTGAGTGCCATGAAAAAAATTAAAATATTAAATATATTAGTTGTGCTATTTTTAGTAATGGCACTTACAGGATGCGTATTTATAACACCATCATCAACTAAAAAGAAGATTGTAACATCATTATTTTTAGAATATGATATGGTAAAACAAATAATAGGAACTGATTCTCATATTGAAGGGTTATATGAAGTAGAAATGATAATCCCTGCTGGACAAGATTCTCATACATATGATCCAAGTATTAAAGATTTAATTACAATTAAAAGTGCAGATCTATTTATTTATACATCAGATGAAATGGAAACATGGGTTAAAGACTTAGAGTTTTCAAGTACTACTAAAGTAGTTGATCTATCAAGTGATGAAAGGATTGTACTTGAAAAAGTTGAAGAACAAGGACATAGCCATGATCATGATGACAATGCTCAAGATAGTAATAATCATAAGGAGGTAACTAGTGAACCTTCCCATGAACATACCCATGCCCATGAATATGATCCGCATTATTGGGTATATCCAATCTATGCTGGATATATGGTAGAAAATATTAAAGATGCCATTTTATCTATTACAGAAGATCCATATGGAACAATAAAAAAAACATTAACCAAAAATGCTGATGCATATATTAATGAATTGCTAAAAATTGATGAACAAATCAAAGATGTTGTATCTCGCGCAGAACATAAAATAATGTACTTTGGATGCCCATTTTCATTTTATTATTGGAGCGTTAAATATGATTTAGAATATGTACTAACATATTCAACATGTTCAACAGAAACAGAACCTTCGATTGATGTGTTATCAAATATTATAAATGAAATGAAATTACATGATGTAAAAGTAATATTTAGTAAAGAATTAATTAATACTGAAGCTTGTGAAATGATTTCATATCATACAGGAGCAATTATACTTGAACTTCATTCAGGGCACAATATCAGTGTTCAAGATCTTAAAAAAGGTGATGTAACATATATATCAATAATGAGACAAAATGTAATCAACTTAAGTAAAATGTTAAATATAGAACTAGAGGAAGGAGGAAACTAAATGATTTTAGAATGTAAAAATCTATCAATTGGTTATGATAATAGAACAGTAATGACAAGTATTAACTTAACTATTGAAAAAGGTGAATATGTTTGTATCTTTGGTGATAATGGTAGTGGTAAATCAACACTTGTAAAAACACTACTTGGTCTTTCACCAAAACTAAAAGGAGAAATTATTTATGGTGAAAAACTAACAGGAAAATCAATTGGTTATCTTCCTCAAAAAAATGATAATCTTGCTAATTTTCCAGCATCAGTTTATGAAGTTGTAAGAAGTGGCTGCCTTAGTAAGATGGGCTTTAGACCATTTTATACTAAGCCATTCATTAAAAAGACAAAAGAAATGTTAAAACTGTTAGAAATAGATGATTTAGAACAGCGATCATTTGCGGAATTATCTGGTGGTCAACAACAAAGAGTACTACTTGCAAGGGCCCTTTGCGCAACAGATAAATTAATCATCTTAGATGAACCATTTACTGGACTTGACCAATCAAGTGCTAAAAAGTTATATGAAACACTTCATAGAATTAATAAAGAAATTGGCGTAACTATATTAATAGTTTCTCACTATATTGAAGATGCATTAAAATATGCTGATAAAGTTGTTCACTTAAATCAAGATTGCTTATTCTGTGGAAATCCAGAAGAATATAAAGTACATTTAAAGAAAGAATATACTAAAAAAGAATTTAAACTTGATCGTCACAGTTTATTAAAGGACGGTGATGAATAATGTTTAATGCAGGTATCGTAGATAACTTCTTTAATAATTTTGATATTATAAAATATCCTCTACTTGTTGGTATTCTTTTATCAATTACTGCAGCAATCTTAGGGGTTGTACTTGTGCTTAAAAGATATTCAATGATTGGAGATGGACTTAGCCATGTAAGTTTTGGAGTATATGCAATTGCCCTTGGACTTGGGTTTAATGATATTGATTTAATCTTTATTATTCCAATTGTAATTGTTGCGGCATATGCACTACTTAGACTTGGTGAAAGTAAAAAACTAAAAAGTGATGCGGCAATCGGATTATTCTCATCATCATTTTTGGCTGTTGGTTATTTAGTTGCATCAGTAAGACATGGTGGATTTACTACTGACATTAATAGTTTAATGTTTGGTAGTATCGTGTTTGCTAATAAATCTGATTTAGTAATCATGCTTATTACATCAGTTATCGTAATAGGAATCTTTGTACTTTTATATCATAGAATATTTGCAGTAATTTTTGATGAATCTTTCGCAAAAGCAACAGGTACGAATACTAGACTTTATAATATGTTATTTGCATCTTTAACTGCAATCACAATTGTAATTGGTATGCGAATAATGGGAACATTATTAATTTCAAGTATTATCGTATTCCCAGCTTTATCTTCAATGCAAATATTTAAAAAGTTTAGAAATGTAATATTCTTTGCGGCAATAGTTTCAGTAGTATCATTCTTGATTGCTTTCTTTATCTTTACAGAATATTCTTTTGGCGCAAGCGTAGTATGTATTAATCTACTTGCTTTTGTTATTTGTGTAATAGTTGGAAAAATTAGAGAATATCATGGAAGACAAAAATCAAAAGCTATTAAAAGCGTACACCACAGCTAAAAAGTTTATTCCTAAAGAAGAAGTAATCGGCATTCAAAAAGAAAAAATATTACATAAAACTATTAAATACTTTTTAGAAGAAAATGATTCATTTCATGAAATAAAAGTAAAAAAATCAAATCATGGAATGCTTTATGCTGATGTATTAAGAGGTAATCACATATATGAAATTCAAACTAGAGGGTTTAACTTATTAAGATCTAAGCTTGATGAATTTTTAAAATTTTATAATATTACAATAGTTCATCCTATTGGATATATAAAGTATA
Source organism: uncultured Staphylococcaceae bacterium (assembly GCA_964409955.1). Taxonomy (GTDB): domain Bacteria; phylum Bacillota_I; class Bacilli_A; order ML615J-28; family CAG-313; genus CAG-313. The sequence continues at coordinate 575 of CAYPEY010000056.1, read as the reverse complement.
TTTATAAAATTGATGAAACAGGAGAAATTAAAGGACCAAAAAAATCTCCTAAAAAAGGTAATGTTTTTGATATCTTTAAAGAATTATATAAAATAAAACAGTACCTAAAAAATCCTAACTTATCAATAAAAATAATATTATTAAATATGGATGAATATAGACATATCGTTCAAAAGAAACATTATAAAAGTTCAGGTTTTATTAAAGAGGTTCAAATACCAAAAGAATATGTAAATGAAATAGATCTAAAAAATACAAGTGATTATATTAAATTGTTAGAATCACTAAATTTACCAGATGAATTTACATCTAGTATATTTGCAAAAGCAACAAAATTAACTTTAGCTAAGGCTTCTACTGCACTAAATGTATTAAACTATTTAGAAGCTGTAGAACGTATTGGTAAAGATGGTAAAAAATATATATATAAAATTAAAGAATGACAATTCAATTGTCATTTTTTTATCTATGAGGAAACTTCATTTTTCACTATTTTTAAAAAAATAATTTATCTTATATCTGTCAATAACTTTGCAAAATGTCCCAAAAAAAATTAAACATTAGCGTATTCTATA
>CAYPEY010000055.1:0-6134 GCA_964409955.1 uncultured Staphylococcaceae bacterium | reverse complement strand
GTTTAATGTTATTATTAGTTTGTGTTTGTACACTTGCAAGCTGTAGCAAAGTTTCTCAAAGCTATGCTAATAAAATTAATAAAGCAGCTGAAAACGATAAACACTATACTTATGCAGAAGTAAAAGAAGATTTAGGAGATGAAGCAGTTGCTTTAGGTGTTGGTGGAGATTATTATACAGGATGGGTTTTTGCTGTTAAAGGTTGCGAATCATTAGAAGATATCGAAGCAAAACTAGAAGAAGGAAAAACTGTAAAAGGTATTCGTATTGATTTCTTACTTGGTAAAGCACAAAGCGCTGAATATTCTGAAATTACAGAAGACGATTTAAAATAGTATAAAGTTTAAGTAGAATCATTTGATTCTACTTTTCTTTTGCTTTACAAATTAGTGAAAATTTAATATAATATAACTAATGAGGTGATATTATGAAAAAAATTATTAAAATATGCAGTTTATTAATTCTATTTGGATTAACACTATGTATGACATCTTGTGTGCCATCTAAAGAAGAAGCAAGAGAAAAAATGTTAGATAAGGGTTATGTTACAATAGACCCTAATTATTTATTAACAAACAATAATTCAAATGCGGAAAAAATATTTTTATTTGTGAAAGCAAATACTGCAGCTGAGGCTATAGCAAATCTTTTAAACATAGAACAAGATAAAGTGTTAGTTTATTATTTTAAAACTGAAGCAGAGTGTAAAGCATTCTATGAAGATTATAAAGCTGAACAAGAATATTTTTTAGAACAAGCCAAAAACGAATATGAAGCTGGAAATATGGATAAAGAGACTTATGAAGATGCTGTAAGTAATTTAAAAAAACAAAAAATGGGTAGATCTGGTGTTTGTTTTTATCTTGGATCAAAAGAAGCAATTAAAGATTTTAAATAGTACATTAATGGAGCTAGTAATAGCTCCTTTTATTTTTGGAATTAATGAAATAAATTTTTCTTTTCGTTTTAGTAGTTTATTTTTTAAAAAAATGGTATAATAATAAATTGGAGATATATCGAAATATTATTTTATATAAAGTTTAAAAACGAGGTGTTATATATGTCAAAATTACAAATTATTGATTTACATGTTAGTGTAGAAGGTAAAGAAATTTTAAAAGGTGTTAATCTTGAAATGAATACAGGAGAATTCCATGTAATCATGGGACCTAATGGAACAGGTAAATCTACTTTAGTTTCTACTATTATGGGACATTATAAATATGAAGTAACACAAGGACAAATTCTCCTAGATGGTGAAGATGTATTAAGTATGAGTGTTGATGAAAGAAGTAGAAAAGGATTATTCCTTGCTATGCAATACCCGAGTGAAATTGAAGGAGTAACAAACTCTGATTTTATTAAAACAGCACTTCATGCTAGAATGAATGAAAATGAAAAATTTTCTTTATTAAAATATATTAAAGCGTTTGATAAAGCTACAAGTGAACTTAAAATGAGATCTGATTTACCTCATAGATATGTAAATGTAGGTTTCTCTGGTGGAGAAAAGAAACGTAATGAAATATTACAAATGAAAATGTTAAAACCTAAATTTGCATTACTTGATGAAATTGACTCTGGACTTGACGTTGACGCATTAAGAATTGTTGGTGAAAATGTTAACCAAATGAAATCAGATGAATTTGGGTCTTTAGTTATTACTCACTATGAAAGATTATTAGATTACTTAGATATTGATAAAGTTCATATCTTTATGCAAGGGCGTGTTATTACATCTGGTGGAAAAGATTTAATTACTAAAATTGATAATGAAGGTTATGATTGGGTTAAAGATGAATTTAATTTAGAAGATGAAGTAATTCAATCTAAAGCTGGTATTATTGGTACTTGTGCAGTAAAAGAAACACTAGGTGATAAGAATGAGTAAGTATAAAGTATCAAAAAATACTTCTTTAGAACTTAATAATCAATTATTTACTGAAGAATTATATGAATTTGAACTTGAAGAAAACGCCCATTTAACATATATAACTTTTGATAATGGTGAAAATAAAAATACTATTAATAAAGTTAAAGCTACTTTAAAAAAGGATGCAAAACTTGAAATATATAATGTTGTAACATCTGGTAATAGTGCAACTATTGATCAAAACATTACTTTGATGGAAGAGGGTTCAAACGTTCAAATTATGAATTTGTTCTTAATGACAGGTAGTGCTAATCTTGATAGTAATATTGAAATTTTTCATTTAGATAAACATACAGAAAGTGAATTATCAAATTATGCAATTTCAAAAGATGCATCAAAGATTTTAATGAGTAATAATGCAACTATTAAACAAGGCTGTTCAAAATGTGTTGCTCATCAACAAGCAAAAGGTTTAACTTTATCACGTGATTCAATGATTAAAGCCCTACCAAATTTATTTATTGATGAATATGATGTAATAGCAAATCATGCTTGTGCGATTGGTTCAATTAATAAAGAAGATTTATTCTATTTAATGAGTAGAGGCTTAACTCAAGAAGAGGCATCTAAAATTGTTGTTATGGGATATGTAAAACCTATCCTAGATAATATTTCTAATGAAAGTATTAGAGAAAGTGTAGAAAAGAGTTTTATTAATAAATTATTAAATAAATAAGAAAGGAAGAAAAGCAGATGAGTAATCTTTTAAATGTGAAAAAGGATTTTCCTGTTTTAGAAAATAATCCAGATCTTGCTTATTTTGACACAGGTGCTACTGCTTTAAAACCTAAATGTGTCATTGACAAGACTAATGAATACTATACAAAATATGGTGTAAATGTTAATCGTGGAGTATACAAATTAAGCTATAGTGCGACTCTTGAATATGAAGAAACAAGAACTATGACTGCAAAGTTTATTAATTCTCGTGAAGAAGAAGTTGTATTTACTAAAGGTGCAAGTAATGCACTTAATATGGTAGCTTTAGGATACGGAATGCATTATATTAATGAAGGCGATGAAATCATAACAAGTGAACTTGAACATCATAGTAATGTTCTTCCTTGGATGAATGTTGCAAAAGTTAAAAAAGCAAGTCTAAAATATATAGAACTTGATTCAACTGGTAAAATTACAGTTGAAGCTTTTAAAAAAGTATTAACATCAAAAACAAAAGTTGTTGCCATAACATATGTATCTAATGTTATGGGTTATATCACACCTTTAAAAGAAATTATAGAACTTGCTCACGAGGTTGGTGCAATAGTTGTTGTAGATGCAGCTCAAGCTGTACCTCATATGAAGATAGATGTAAAAGATTTAAATTGTGACTTTTTAGCTTTTTCTGCCCATAAGATGTTTGGACCAACTGGATTTGGAATACTATATGGAAAGAAAAAATATTTAAAACTTATGCAACCAATTGAATTTGGTGGTGATATGATTGATACAGTTGACAAAGATAACTGCGTTGAAAAAGATGCTCCATTTAAATTTGAAACTGGAACTCCACCGATTGCAGAAGCAATAGCATTCAAAGAAGCAATTAAATACATAGAATCTATTGGTTATGAAAATATCCATGCCCATGTTAGTGAATTAACAAAATATGCTAAAGAAAAATTAAGTAAAATTAAAGGTCTTGAGATATACAATATGGATTCTCAAACAGGTATCATTACTTTTAATATTGCAAAAGCTCATCCACATGATGCTTCAACTTTCTTTGATGAAAGAAATATTGCACTTCGTGCAGGACATCACTGTGCACAATTGATAACTAAATGGCTTGAATGTGTAGGAACACTTAGAGCTTGTATATATATTTATAACGATTATAATGATGTTGATCGTTTAGTAGAAGCAGCACGTACTGCTGCAGAATATTTTGAGGAGTGGTAAAAAATGGCTAATATCTCAGAATTATATAATCAAGTAATAAATGAACATAGAAAATATCCAAGAAATAAAGGGCTAATTGAAGGTTATAAAACCCTTCATTTAAAAAATCCTTCATGTGGAGATGATGTTACAGTACAAGTAGAAATTAAAAATGGAATTGTAGCTGATGTTAGACATAATGGTACAGGTTGCGTTATTTGTTGTTCATCGGCTTCAGTTATGAGTGAAGTTTTAATTGGTAAAACCATTGAGGAAGCCAATGAAATTATTGAAGATTTCTATGAATTAATCAAAGGTAATATGCCTGAAGATGAAGATCGTCTAGAAGATGCTATCGTATATGTAAACATTCATAATTTTCCACCACGTGCTAAATGTGCAACTCTTGCATGGCGTGCAGCAGGGGCTCTACTTCTTGGGGATGAAGGAGAAAAAGAAGATGAGTAATAATCAAGATATTAATAAGATTGTTGGTGATTATAAATACGGTTTCAAAACAGAAGTAGAAAATGTTTTTGATACAGGTTATGGAATTAATGAAGATGTTGTAAGACTTATTTCCAAAATGAAAAATGAACCTGATTGGATGCTTGAGGTTCGTCTTAAAGCTTATCATGAATTCGCAAAAATGAAATGGCCTACTTTTGGACCAGATTTATCTAGTGTAAATTTTGATGAATATATATATTACATTAAATCAAGTAAACAAACTGAAAGTAGTTGGGAAGATGTACCTGAGGCTATTAAAGATACTTTTGATAAACTTGGTATTCGTGAAGCTGAACAAAAATATTTAGCAGGTGTTTCTACACAATTTGAATCAGAAGTTGTATATCACAATACAATAAAAGAATTAGAAGATTTAGGGGTAATATTTTGTGATACAGATACAGCTGTAAAAGAATATCCTGAAATTGTTAAAGAATATTTTGCGCGTGTTGTTCCCGCAACAGATAATATGTTTTCAGCACTTAACACTGCTGTATGGAGTGGAGGATCATTTATATATGTACCAAAAGGAATTAAACTTGAAAAACCACTTCAATCATATTTTAGAATAAACACAGAACAAATGGGACAATTTGAAAGAACTTTAATTATTGTTGATGATGAAGCAAGTGTTCATTATGTTGAAGGATGTACTGCACCACTTTATTCAAAAGATTCACTTCATGCTGCAGTAGTTGAAATATATGTAGGTAAAAACGCATATTGTAGATATTCAACAGTTCAAAACTGGTCTAATAATATTATTAACCTAGTTACTAAAAGAACTTTAGTTGAAGCAGGAGGACATATGGAATGGATCGATGGTAATATTGGTTCTAATATTAATATGAAATATCCTGCATGTATCTTAGCTGGAGAAGGCGCAAAAGGTACAACTATTTCAATTGCATTTGCAGGTCCTGGACAAATTCAAGATACAGGCGCAAAAATGATTCATCTTGCACCTAACACAACTAGCCAAATTATTTCTAAATCAATTTGTAGAGGTGGAGGAAAAGTAAATTATAGAGGTACAGTAAGACACGGAAGAAAAGCAGAAAACGCAAAAAGCCATATTGAATGTGATACTATTATCTTAGATGAAATATCTACAAGTGATACAATTCCAACAAATATTGTTGAAAATGATACTTCATATATTGAACATGAGGCAACTGTTTCTAAAGTTAATGAAGAACAATTATTCTATCTTATGAGTAGAGGTTTAACAGAAGAACAAGCAACAGAAATGATTGTTATGGGATTTATTGAACCTTTCGCAAAAGAACTTCCAATGGAATATGCAGTAGAATTAAATCAATTAATTAAACTAGAAATGAAAAACTCAATCGGATAAAAAACTGGATAGAAATCTATTCAGTTTTTTTTATCTACAAGGAAAGTTCATTTTTCACTATTTTTTTGTAAATAATAATTTATCTTATATCTTTATAAATTAACCAAATATTGTATAATTCAACTATAATATAACAAACATTTACAGTTTTATTCATACCCCGCTTGTTTATTAAATAAGCGGGTAAATAAGACTTTTTTGTTTTTTAAAGGATATAATAAAGGTTTCAAAACATCAAAATAAAAGAATCAATCAAAACTTTATCTAAATTTAAAGAAAGAATCAAATATTTATGTATGATAAATAACATTAAATATACAGAAATAAATGAATCATATACATCAATATGTTCATTTTATGATAATGAAGAAATAAAATATCACAATATTTATAAAGGAAAAAGAATAACAAGAAGTCTTTTTAAAACAAGCAGTGGAAAAATAATAAATGCCG
>CAYPEY010000054.1:0-6224 GCA_964409955.1 uncultured Staphylococcaceae bacterium | reverse complement strand
CCTAGAGAAAATCTAGGACTATTTTTGTATACTATAATTTTTACGGGAGTTTAGGCTTTATATAGTATAATAAGAAAAACGAAGGGAAGTAAAAAATATGATTAGAAATAAAGATTTTAATAAGTTAACACTGATATTATTATTTAATGTCTTAATGACAGTATTAGTTGTTGCCGTAGATAGTATCTTCTTTATGGGAGGCGGTTTTAAGTTTAAATGTATAGCAAGCGTTTTGTTTGTATTATACTGTGCTGGTAACATAATTATAGGGAAATATTTGCTAAACAAAGATATAAAAAAATATTTAATTTTATTACTTGTAGGTCAAATTTTTGCCGCAGCAGGTGATATAGTATTAAAATATAATTTTGAACTCGGTGCAGGTATTTTTGCTATAGGACATATTTTCTTCTTTATAGCTTTTTATGAATTACATAAATTTAATAAATTAGATCTTGTATTTGCATTTGTGGTTATTGCTATTGCATTATCAGTTTTATTATTTCATCCAGACGTAGATTATAAAGGCATGTTTGTAGTTTTATTAGTTTATGCTATTATAATATCTTTAATGGTAGGTAAAGCTATTAGTAATGTAGTTGTTACAAAAGGTGGATGTTTAGAAATCGTTATACTTATTGGTGCAGTATTGTTCTTTATATCTGATATGTGTTTATTATTTGCAATGTTTGCAGGTGGTGGAAAGACAATGGATTTTTGGTGCTTATATACTTATTATCCATCGCATTGTTTCTTAGCTCTTTCTGCAATCGTATATATGTTAAAAGAAGAAAATTAAGAGGTTAATAAATGAATGTAATATCAAAAATATATTGTAGAATATATCAATTTGTATTTAAAGTAGCACTTCCCTTTTTACCATATAGAAAACCCAAAATATTAGAAGGTGTATGCGAAATAAGCAGTTGTTTAAATAAACTAGATATAAATAATATTTTAATTGCCACAGATAAAAGTATAATAAAATTAGGCCTTTTAGAAGAACTTGAAAATCATTTGAAAGAAAATAATATAAATTATGTTATTTTTGATGAAACTGTACCTAACCCTACCATTGATAACATTGAAGATGCAAGAATAAAATATTTAGAAAATAATTGTGAAGCTATCATTGCAATTGGTGGAGGTAGCGTAATAGATCTTGCAAAGATTGTAGGCGCAAGACTAGTTCGCCCGAGTAAAAGCATATCAAAAATGAAGGGGTTACTTCATATAAGACGAAAACTACCACCATTTTTTGCGATTCCTACTACTGCTGGTACTGGAAGTGAAGTTACAGTAGCTGCCGTAATTACTGATTCTATTACTCATGATAAATATCCAATTAATGATTTTTGTTTAATACCACACTTTGCGGTACTTGATTATAAATTAACGCTAGGACTACCCAAACATCTAACATCAACTACAGGGCTTGATGCTTTAACACATGCAGTGGAAGCATATATTGGTAATTCTACAACAAAAGAAACAAGAAAGATGGCAGAAGCTGCTGTTAAATTAATTGTAGAAAATTTATATACTTGTTATATAGATCCAACAAATAAACAGGCAAGACAAAATATGCTTTTCGCATCACATTATGCAGGTATTGCCTTTACCAAAAGTTATGTGGGATATATTCATGCTGTTGCTCATTCTCTTGGAGGAGCATATAATATTCCTCATGGACTTGCAAACGCAGTAATTTTACCTGTTGTTTTAAAAATGTATGGAAAAAAGATTCATAAAAAAATTGCACGTCTTGCGCGTGTTGCAAAGATTGCACAAGAGACTGATACATTTGAAGTAGCTTATAATAAATTTATTGATTGGATAATGGATATAAATAACAAAATGAACATACCTACATCTTTTGATGTAATCGTAAAAGAAGATATATCTCATCTTGCTAAGAAAGCATCAAAAGAAGCAAATCCACTATACCCAGTTCCAGTTTTAATGAATTCAAAAGAACTTGAAAAAATATATATCAAAATTAGCAAATAATATAACAGTATGGGTAAATTTTATCCATACTGTTTTTATCTAAATTAAAAATCTAATTTAATAACTTGTAAAAAAAATTAAATTAGAGTAGAATATACAAAAGGGTACTTTAATGGAGAGTTATATGGCAGCTTTTAATAATGAAAAATATTTAGATTTACAAATACAAAATATTAATGAAAGAATTCAAAAATTTGATAACAAATTATACTTAGAATTTGGTGGAAAAATCTTTGATGATTATCATGCATCAAGAGTATTACCAGGTTTTGAAATTGACGCTAAGGTTAAGATGTTATTTGGCATGAAAGAAAAAGTAGAAATTATTATTACTATTAATGCTAATGATATTGAAAAGTCAAAGATGCGTGCAGATACTGGCATCTCTTATGAAGAAGAAGTTTTTAGAATGATTAATTTATTTAATCAAATGGAGTTATATGTTGGTAGTGTTGTTGTAACAAGATACAATAAAGAACCATCAGTTGAGGCATTTAAAAGAAAACTTAAATTAAGAGGTATTCCTGTATTTTTCTTATATTCAATAGATGGATATCCTGTTGATACAGATAAAATTGTAAGTGATGTTGGTTTTGGTAAAAATGATTATATTAAAACTACTAGATCTTTAATCGTAGTTACAGCACCTGGACCAGGTAGTGGTAAAATGGCAACATGTTTATCACAACTATATCATGAAAATAAAAATGGTATTACTGCAGGATATGCTAAATATGAAACATTCCCTGTTTGGAACTTACCTTTAAAACATCCAGTAAATTTAGCATATGAAGCCGCAACAGCAGATCTTCAAGATGTTAATATGATTGACCCTTTCCATTTAAGTGCATATAATTTACAAGCTGTCAACTATAATAGAGATGTAGAAGTATTTCCATTACTAGATGCATTATTCCAAAAAATATATGGAACAAGCTACTATAAATCACCTACTGATATGGGTGTTAATATGGCAGGTTTCTGTATAGAAGATGAAGATGCTGTAAGAGAAGCATGTGCTCAAGAAATTATTAGAAGATATTTTGAAGCAAAAGCTAATATTTTAGTAGGTAAAGGAACAGAAAAAGAAGTTGAAAAAATAAAACTTATTATGGGTCAACTTGGTATAAGTGTTGCTGACAGAAAAATTGTAGAATTTACGATGAATAAAGCTCAAAAAGAAAAACTTCCAGTTGTTGCATTCCAATTATCAGATGGAACAATGATTAGTGGTAAACAATCAGTTTATCTTTCTGCGACATCTTCAGCAATCCTTAACGCTACTAAATATCTTCTTGGTTTAAAAGATAAATTAAAACTAATTTCTCCAAATGTAATGGAACCACTTCAAAACTTAAAAAAAGATATCTTACATAAAGAAAATGCAAGACTTAATGCTCAAGATATGTTAACAGCACTTTCAATTCAAGCTTCAACTAATCCAATTATTGAAGAAGTATTAGAAATGTTAAAGAATCTCAAAGGAACTGAGGCACATTCTTCAATCATTCTTTCTTATGAAGATAAGAGTGTACTTAAGAGTTTAAAAGTTAACGTAACTGAAGAAGCACTTTTAACAAATTAAAAAATATGAGACTTATGGCTTCATAAGTCTTATTATCATATAGGGTGATGAAAATGACAAAAAATGAAATATTTGATGAATTAACAAAAGGAATAATTATTGATGAAAATCAAGGATATGCACTTTATTTAAAAATCGGGGATTTAATAACTGAAAAAGTAAATGGTCTAAGAGAAATAAATAAATGCGAATTAATAGATTTTGATACATATTTTCGTCTAGCATCAGTTACTAAACAGTTTATTGCATATTGTATTGTTGATCTAGTACTTAATAATAAATTATCATATGATACTATTATTAAAAGTATATATCCTACTTTACCTGATTATTTTAACAAAATTACAGTTAAAAATTTATTAAACCATACATCAGGTATTTATGATTATGAGGATATCCCACATGAAAGTGATGCTCATCCTATCAAAGATGAAGAAGTTCTTACTTTTTTAGAACAAACAGAGGGAACTTATTTTGAAGTAGGTACTCAATATCAATATAGTAATACTGGATATGTACTACTTGGATTGATTGTAGAAACTATTTTAAATAAACCTCTTGATGTATGTTTAAAAGAAATAATTTTTGATAAAGCAAATATGGTTCATTCTTGCGCAAACATAGAAGGTGTTACAAATATTAAAAATCGTGCTTATGGTCATATTTTAAAAGATGATAAATACTATAAACTTGACCAAAGTTGGACAAGTTATACAATTGGTGATGGTGGAATTTATTCATCTATTAATGAACTTAAAATTTGGATTGATTATTTATCTTCATCACTTCACTCTAAAGATATGTTTGTACCTAATATATTAGAAAATGGTGAAAATACAGAATATGGACTAGGTATTAGAAATATTATAGTAAAAGATCAAGAGATGTTATACCACTGTGGTAACACCATTGGAACAAATACACTAATATTCTTTTCAAAAGATTTAAATATTAAGCTAATTTTCTTAACTAATCTTGCAAAAATTAATACAACTCAAATGAAGAATAATTTTGTTGAAATACTAAAAAAAATACTATAGTAAGGAACGATTGTTATGAGTAAAAATAAGAAAAAAGAAAAATGGGTCAAAAGACGCCATCAGGTAGTAATGAAATTTTTAAGATTTATCTTTAAACCATTTTTATATTTTAAAATCGGTTATACATATAAAAAATGCACAGAACATAAAACCCCTGCACTAATTATATATAATCATCAAACCGCATGGGACCAATTTATGATTGGTTTAATTGTAAATCCAAAAACATATTTTGTAATGACAGATGACATTGAAACGATGCCACTACTTGCCAAAATATTAAAATTTTTATTACATCCAATTCCATATAAAAAAGCATCAACAGATTTCACAATTTTAAGAAACTTAAAACAAGTTGCAAGTGAGGGTGGGTCTATTTGTATATCAGTTGAGGGTAACCGTACATTTAGTGGGAAAACTGAATATATTAACCCTACAGCTTGTAAGATGGTTAAATTTTTAAAATTACCACTAATGATAATTAACTTAACCGGTGGTTATGGAGCATTCCCAAGATGGTCAGATAAAAGTAGAAAAGGAAAAGCACATGGTGAGGTAACAAAGATATATCAATATGAAGATTATAAAGATTTATCAGATGATGCTCTTTATGAATTAATCAAAAAAGATATATATGTAAATGAATCTACACCTAGTGGACCATATAAGTCAAGACGTCGTGCTGAATACTTAGAACGTGCTATTTATAGATGTCCTAAATGTGGTATAACACATTTTAAATCGCATAAAAATACACTAAAGTGTACAACATGTGACTTAGAAGCTGAATATACAGAATATAAACAATTTAAAGTACTTAATGGAGAATTACCGTTTAACAATGTTAATGAATGGTATGAATATCAAATTAAAGAATTAATGAATACATCTTTATTATCTCTTGATCCAGATGAAGTATTATTTGAAGAAAATGTCATATTTAAACAAGTAATTGAAAGAAAGAAAAAAATCACTCTTTCAAAAAATGCTAAATTTAAAATGTATCCAAATCATTTTGAAATAGAATATGATCATAATCATCAAATATATAACTTCGATGATGTTATTTCAACAGGGGTATTTGGAAAAAATAAAATCAATTTCTTCATAGGTAGTGATATATATCAAGTAAAAGGAGATAAACAATTCAATCCCTTAAAATATGTTAATTTCTTCTATAAGTATAAAATTGAAATTGGTGAAACAAAAGATAATACATTCTTAGGATTATAAAAATAAAAAGTCTTATTTATAACTTGTTTTTAAATGAGTTAAAATAAGACTTTTTATGTTGTAAATACGATAATATTTTATCATAATGTCATCGCGAAAGGAACAATAATTATGTTTAAACGAATTAAAACATTAAAGGAAAATGATATCCCATCCGTATATTTAACAAGACTTTGCTAAAAAGGTTTAATTAAAAAAGTAGCTAATGGATTATATATATTATCTAATTATATAGAAGATTATTTTTATATAAAATATTTGAAAAATAAAGATTTAATATATACAAATAATATTGGTATTCCCTATGAAACATTTATCAAACTTAATAAATAAAATTCATTTCAAGAATAAATGTC
>CAYPEY010000053.1:0-7179 GCA_964409955.1 uncultured Staphylococcaceae bacterium | reverse complement strand
ACAACAGAAAAAAATAAATTAAATATGAATTTTTGTGTAGTAAAAGCAGCCTCCATAAGGAAGCTGCTCGTTTCTTTTTTCGACCACCAACTAAGTTAAAGGCATAAAAACCACCATTTAAGTTATAGATGATTTTTTAAAAACCACCAACTAAGTTAAAGTGCCTTCATTTCTTCATCTTTATTTTTTTATGTACTCCCAAAAAACTTTGGAGAGTCAAATCTTCTTGTTAATTTGATTTTTTCTTAGATCCCAATAATAATGCCATAAGTTTTAGTATTTCTACATATGTCATCATAATCATCATTACTATATTTGCAGCATATAACCATTCACAAGATTCATCATCATTATGTTCTATTTCTTTTTTTATATGAGTTAAAGTTTGAACAGATTCTATTATACATAATACAATCAACACAAATTCAAGTATTATAATTAGAGGATGACAATAAGGAAGTTTTGCATACATTAAAAAAGATAAAGCTATTATACTTAATGCTAGTACTAATATCCCAATAATTAAATAATATCTAAACTTTTTATTTAAATTAAACAAAAGTGATAAATTAAACATTAATAATATTATAATTAAAACAAACAGTGTAATAGTTATAACCAATATTGAGGAGGAAGGAAACACCACCTCTAATAATGCAGTCAATACCCCTAAAATAATCCCCATTATTATTGAAAACACAATAGTAACAATACATTTATTATTAATATTATGAATTTTATAATAAAGAAATATAAGAATTATTCCTAAAATCAATATTACTCCTACATACCACCACTCTTGATCATTTAAGAAATGATAAGAGGTTATCAAACCTAAAAATCCAAAGATAATTACTATAACTAGTAAAGTTAAAGACTTTATTAATGTAGTGAAGTATCTTGTTCGTTTTACATTTTTCATAGTATTCACCTTATTCATCTAAGTCAAAGCTCAATTGTAATTTTCTTGTTACAGGTCCATATGTCTTTCTATGAATCGGAAGAATTCCAAGTTTATCTATTGCTTCTAGATGTTCTTTTGTAGGATAACCTTTGTTTTTGGCAAAGCCATATCCAGGATATTCTTTATCCATTAAATTCATATAGTCATCTCTAATTTCTTTTGCGATAATACTTGCACAGCCTATAGCAAAACTTTTTTCATCACCTTTAATTATCGATAAACTTTCAATATCTAAGTAAAGCGGCATCGCATCTGCAAGCACAATATCTGGTTTTGGATTAAGTCCTGCAATAGCCTTAGTCATAGCAAGTCGACTTGCTTCATAGATATTAATTTTGTCGATTGTTTCTTCATCAATAAATACTGTAACTATTGATAATGCTTTTGCTTCGATTTCTTTTCTTAAAACTTTTCTTTTTTTCTCACTAAGTTTTTTTGAATCTGTTACACCTTCAATATAACAACCTTTAGGCATTATTACAGCACTTGCCACAACTGGTCCTGCAAGAGGTCCACGACCTACTTCATCAGTTCCGGCAATATACATTTTACCTTCTTCATAAAACTTAGTTTCATATTCATAATTATTCATCTGATTTTACCCTATCAAGTGTAATTCTTCCAAAATATCCACTTCTAAATTCTTGAAGAATAAATAGTGATACTCTTTCTGTATCATATTCTTTACTTGCAGTATAGAAGTTATTCTTTTTAGCAATTTTATTTAATGTACTTAGTTCATCATCATTTGTAAAATCAAGTTCATATCTTTTTGTTAAACTATTTGGATAATATTCTTTTAAGAACGTTACAAAATAAGTTGCAACATCAATAATTGGTAAAATACTATCATTAATTGAACCTGATATTGCTAAATGCATACCTAGTGTTTGATCATCAAACTTAGGCCAAAGTACACCAGGCGTATCAAGTAATTCAAAGTTTTGATTAATCTTAATCCATTGTTGAACCTTTGTAACACCAGGTTTATCACCTACCGCTGTCACTCTTTTTCCAACAAGGGCATTAATTAAAGTAGACTTCCCAACATTAGGGATTCCTACAATCATAGTTTTGATTGGACGAGGTTTTAAACCTTTAGCTTTATCTTTCAAGCGTTTTTCTTCCATCAATTCTTCAGCTTTTTTTACAATCGTTTTAGCATTTTTTAAATCTCTAGCATCAACTGAAATTGTAGGGTGCCCTTCCTTATTATAATAGTCTATCCACTTACTTGTCTCTGCACCATCTGCTTTATCTTTTTTAGTAAGTACGTATAATGTTCTTTTATTATTTAATACCTCTTTTAATAAAGGGTTAAACGATGCCTCAGGACATCTTGCGTCAAGAAGTACTATTACTAAATCTACGATTTTTACTTTTTCGCCAATTTCTCTTATGGCTTTTGCCATATGGCCAGGATACCATTGAATCATACTATTTTACCTCTTGGAATTACATAATTCATTTTATAAGTGGCAACTCCAATTATATTTTCTTCCTTTATTAACCCGATTCTTCTACTATCATGACTAAAGTCATGTGTACCACTAGATCCTCTATTATCACCCATAACAAAATAGTATCCATCAGGTATGACAGTAGTTTCTACTATTGTTCCATCTTCTTCCACATATTTAAATGTTCCATTAAATGCGGAAGTTATACGAACAGATGAAAGATAATCTTCATCAAAATAATCTTCTTCATAAAGTTCTCCGTTTATGTACATTTGTTTTGAGCTTGTCCATTTAACTGTATCTCCAGGAAGACCGATTACTCTTTTAATATAAAAACTATCTTCATATACTTCTAAATTTTCTTCTGTAGTTACTTCTAACACTACAACTGATCCCCTTTTTATTTCCTTATTATATAATACAAATACATGTTCACCATCTAAAATTGTTGGTTCCATTGAATGTCCCTCTACTGGTGTTATAATAAATAAATAAGAGAAGGTGATCATTGTTATTGCAACACAGATAGGTAATATTGAAAACCAATCTAAGAACGTAAACAAACCTTTCTTAAATTTAAAACTTAAATTATCATATAATTGGTTGAACTTATCTTGCCAAATTAATGATAATATAGCAATCACTATTCCTATCCCTGCAATAATACTAGAAATTAGCATTATATATTTTAAAGGTAATATTAAACTAGTTACCGCCATATCACCTTTAAATTTATTTAATGATGGAAACAATATTATAAAATAATATACTAAAGAACAGATTGCAAAAATCAATATTCTTTTAAATATTTTTGATTTTATTGAAACTCGTGATACAACCGGATTATTATTACGATAATAATTGATTAAATATCGACTTTTTTTCATGAAAATTCCCCCAGTTAGTCTTCACTTTCAAGTAGTCTTGTAAACTCAAATTCATCTACTAAAACTTCTCTTTGTTTACCTTTAACAGCTGGACTTAATACTCCCATTTGTTCAAGTGCTAAGATTATATCATTTACACGATTGAACCCCATTGAGAATAATTGTTGAATATTATTAACTGATGCATTTTTATTTCTTACGATAAAATATGCAACTTCCTCAAAACGTTCATCATTTCTTCCTGCTGCTCTTGACAACCCACCATTTGAACTTCCTTGACGAGATATAGTTGATTGATGAATTTCTTCTTTTGTAACCATATAATCACATTCATTATTTTCTTTTAAGAAACGTGTCACTTTTTTGATATCCATATTTGGAACAAATGCTCCTTGAAGACGTTGTTCAGCATGACCTGCATATCTAATTAACATATCTCCATACCCTTGAAGTTTTTCAGCTCCACTATTTCCTAAAATAACTTTCGCATCTTCAAATGATGTAACTCTAAACGCTATACGAGTATCAAAATTAGCTTTAATAGTACCTTTAATAACATCTTTTGATGGACGTTGAGTAGCAAGTAAAATATTAATACCTGCAGCACGAGCTTTTTGTGCTAATTTTTGCATGTACATTTCAATTTCACTTGATGCATCAGCAAACCAATCACTAAATTCATCCATCATTACAATAATATATGGCATCTTTTCTTCTTTATTCTCTACTCTTACTTCATTATAATCAACAATGTTTCGTTCACCATAAAGTTCAAACTCTTTATAACGTCTTTCCATTTCATCATATATCCAACCAAGAGCACTTTGGAAGTCTTCTTCGTCTGTAACAACAGGCATTGCAAGATGTGGAATACCTTCATAAATTCCCAGTTCAATACGTTTTGGATCAATTAAGACTAATCGTAATTCTTCTGGTGTAAAACGATATATCAAACTTAATAAGAAAGCATTTAAACAAACGCTCTTACCTGATTTAGTTGTTCCTGCAATTAATCCATGTGGCATTTCTGTTAAATCAATATATGAGTAATTACCATAATTATCTTGACCTACAGCAACTGGTACTTTATATTTTAATTGTTTGAAATTTTTTGATGAAATCATATCTCCAAGGAAAACAGTTCTTCTGTTTTCCTCTGTTTTTGGAACTTCAATTCCCCCATAAGGTTTTCCAGGAATTGGAGTTTGCATACGAATTCCTTCAACTTGTAGATACATAACTAAGTTTGGTTCTGCTTTTCTAATATCTTTGACATTAGCACCATCTTCAATTTTTATTAAAAATTGAGTAACAGTTGGACCAAAAATATAACTAGCAACTTCTGCTCTAATATTTGATGCGGCAAAAGTTCTATTAATTATTTCTTTTTGTTCTTCAGCTGCTGCTATATTGTCTGCATTTGACTCATCAGATTTTGTTAATAAATCAAGAGGTGGCGCAACATATTTCACTTTTTTCTTTTTCTTAATAATTTGAGGAGTAGGTTTAGTTTCATTAACTGGTGTATAAGTATTTCTTACAACATTATTATATTCTTCTACTCTAGTCTTTGGAGAAACTGGTTCATCATCTAATTCATCAAAGGCTTCTTCTTTTTTAGTAGTAGGTGTAATTACAGGATTATAATAAGTTTCTTCTCTTTCCTTACTTTTAATATCTTCTCTTTCAAGAGGTATATTATAATAAGGAAATACTTGATCAAATGTTTCAGTACTTTCATCTTCAACTTCATAATCTTCTTCAACAGATTGATACAAATCATCATCTATCGAAAACTCTGAATTATCCTCTGGTTCTACCACTAATCCTTCATCATAATAACCTATTTCACTATCTTCAAGAGGTTCTTCTAAAACTGGACTTTTAGTTTTTTGAATTTCTTCATCAATTATTTCTTCTTTTTTAGCGCTTCTAAAAGCATCATATCTTTTTGGATCATTACGATAACCAAACGTTTCAGCATATGAAACAATTTTCTTACCACCTATTGAATCATAATCTAGAGGTCCTTCAACAGGTTTTGTTGGAGTTGTTGTTGTAGCACGAGACGCTTCTTCTGCTTCATCATACATTTTGCCATTTCTTACGATTCTATGAATATAAAACTCTCTACGAGATTTTAAATTATTTTTTCCATCCTTAACCATTTATATTCTCTCCTTCCAATTCTTCTAATTGTTTCTCTATTTCTAACATTTTAAGAGTTTTCTCTTCGTTGAATAAACTCTTACTATAAGTTTTACTAGTTTCATCAGCAACTATATCAATTATATGTAAAGCTGCTATTCTAATTGCGGTATCTATAGTTGTACCAATAACAAGTTTTTTTACCCAATACACTGGATTTGCAATTTTTAATACTGCCATAACAGCATTTTTTATCTTACCAGGTTGAGTCTTCTTAATAATTTTTACAGTTTTAGATTCATCAATTTTTTTCTTTGTATCAAGTATTTTAAATACTTGGGAAATACTAATTTTCTTAAAATACTTAAGTATTGGTTTATCAAATACGCTATCTATACGTTTTGATAAATATTCTAAGAACATTATCAATTCTTCTATTGTTAATTCATATAATGGATATTTAGAATTAGGATAATATAAACTTGCAATTCTTGATGCAACTTCTACAAGTTTACCTCCTAATACTTCAAAACGATATTTAAAAGATAAGCCTTCTGTTTCATCTACAAAACTAGTTTTAACATCACTAACAATTTTTAAAAGATCATCATCATTTATAACTGTTGTACTTAACTTTATTTTTTCTGAATCTTTTTTAACTGACTTAAGAAGAGTAAGCCCATAGATTGTTGAACAAATAATAAATCCTATTATAATACCAGCAAGTAGTGTAAATAATGTAGACCAACTTACTATATCTTTTAAGCCTTCAAATACTTTTGAAAAAAAGTTATCAATTTTATTTATTATTTCACTATTTAAAAGCATTGCGCACTCTCCTTTCTACTAGTTTTATTTTACCACAAAAGAAGTTTTTTTTCTAGAAAAATACCTATATGAATTTTTGCAAATTAAAGTAATTATTTTTTATTTTGTGATATAATAAAAAAGACAAGGAGAATATATTATGAAACCTTATTTAATTGTACTCGATTTAGATGGCACATTAATGAAAAATTTTTCTACATATGATGAAGAAACATTTGAATATTTAAGAAAACTTAAAAATGATGGACACATTATTATGCTTGCAACAGGTAGACCTCTTAGATCTAGCTATTTTGTATATGAAGCACTAGGTCTTGATACTCCAATTATTAACTATAATGGTGCTCGTATTTCTAACCCAAAAGATCCATCTTATCCAATAACAGACCTAAGAATTTCAAGAGATGACTTAATTGATATTATTGATCATATTAGACCTTATCTTATAAATGTATTTTGTGAAATCATCGAAGATATCTATGTCCTTGATTATAACGAGAAAATTCATCCTTTTCTTCATACTGATGGTGGAGTTCTTCATTCAGGTGAAATAAAAGATATCTTACCAGGCGATCCAAATGGTGCTCTATTCTTTTTACAAAAGGAAGCTATTAAAGGTTTTGAAGAATATATTGAAACCAAATATAGAGGAATTCTTCTTTCTCGTTTTTGGGAAGTTAGTGAAAACTATATAGTTGAAATCTATAATCCACTTGTTGATAAGAGTGTTGGCTTTAAAACTGCTTGTGAATATTATAATATTGATCCAATTAACACTATTGCAATTGGCGATGGTCATAATGACATAGGTTTAATTAAATCTGCCCATATTTCAGTTGCGATGGGAAATGCTCATCCAGAACTATTAAAGTATGCAAAACATCAAACTGAT
>CAYPEY010000052.1:0-7338 GCA_964409955.1 uncultured Staphylococcaceae bacterium | reverse complement strand
TTATCCAATCCGGGTAAGGTGTTTTGTAGCATAACACTGTAAAAGTCAGGTTATACCATATTTTATTTTTTTATTCTTCTATTTTACATAATAATACTCTATCTATTTCTAGATAGAGTATTTTTTTAATTAGTTTTCCTTGTTGAAGCAATTCTTGATGCTGATGAAGCAAGTTCTTTTTTTAATCCATCTATTTCTATATTAAGAGATTCAATTATTGACTCTTTTTCTTGAATTTCAGAGGTTTTCTCCTCTATTTCACTAGCTTTATCTTCTATTTCAGATTTTAAATTTTCAATATTGCTTAATATTTCATCTTGATTGTCTGATTCGTTTAATTCTTCTACTTCATCATTTAAATCACTTGTTAAATCTCTCATATCATCATTTAAGTCTTCTAAATCTTCTTTTAAATCTTTTAATTCTTCTTTTAAATCTTCTAATTCTTCATTTAAATCATTTAAATCTGAAAGTAAATCTTCATGTTCTTCCAAAGCGTCTTCTAAATTATCAGTTGCACTAAACTCTTGTTCATGTACTTTATTATATGCTTCATTATAAACTTTTGAATATTTAGCATTCATTGCAGAATTAACAACATCACTAATAATTTTACCTAAATCACTACCAAAATTATAATTATAATTTCTATTGTTCTCATTATTTTGAGCTTTTTGTTCTTTTTCTTCTTTTTCGACTTTTGCTTTTTCTAACTTAAGGATAGGATTTAACAAACAATTTTTAGTAAATACACATTGTTCTAATTCACGAACTTTTTGTGCATCGATAGGGGCAGGAATTGCATCAAAATTAATTTTCTCAAGACCTGGAACAATTACAATATTTGCTTTTTCTAAGTCACTAATCATACCATCATATGTATCACATAATGATTTTACAGCACTATGTCCTAGATGGTAATCGTCTTTATTTTTATTTTTAATCGCATAATTACCTGCAACTGTTAAGGCAATCATACGTTCGAAATCACTTGCTTTTAACATTTTAACCTCCGTTTTATCTGAAGGCACACGTAAGCAGATGGTTGACTCATCCACCCAGTATGCCCTGTCATGTTTAACTAAGCCTTTAGCTCGTTTTACATATGTGGATGAATATGATTTACCATTTTCATCAATTACATTTATATTTTTCATGTTTTCTCCTTTTTTTGTTATGGTATGGATAACCCTCTTGCTTGTACTTAATTGTTTTTTGTTATGGGTGTCATCCCCTTGTACAACAACACTATTATATCACAATAATTTTAAATATTCAACTAAAAGAAAAACTAGGTTTAACCTAGTTGTTTCTATTTCTTAAATTGATATCTATTTTTAACTTCCTCAGCAAAAACTTCAAATCTTCTTACATTCCCATTTTCAATTTGTTGGTTGGCTTCATTGATTTTTTCTGCGATAAGTTGTTCTAATTTATCTTCATATGCTAATTTATCTATTGTTGAAATTTGAAAAGGAATTGCTTTTTCTCTAATTGCTTGAATTAAAAACATATTAACAGCCGTTGTCATATCTAATCCCATTTGATGAAATAAATTTTTAGCTTGATTTCTAACTTCTTCATCCATTTTAATATTTACACTAACTTTCATACTTTGCCTCCTTTCAATACTATTATATCATTTTATACGCCTATTGCCAATACTTTAGGCATATTTTTTCTAAAAATAAAAGACCTATGTAAATAGGTCTTAGAATCTAAATCCACCTTTATTTTTACCTTTTCCTTTTTTAGGCTTAGATGGTTGAAGTCCTGGCATTGGAGCTTTACCCTTTGATACCTTTTCCATTTGTTCTTCATCCATACCCATAACTGTTTTCATTTGGGCACGCATTTGTTCAAATTGTTTTGTAAGGTTATTGATTTCTTGATAGCTTCTACCACTACCATTTGCAATTCTTGATTTTCTAGAATGACTTTTATTAACAAGGTCTGGATTATTTCTTTCTTCTTTTGTCATTGAACCAATGATTGCTTCGATATAAACAAATTTCTTTTCATCGATATTTAAATTCTTTATTTGTGAACCAAGTCCTGGAATCATACCAAGTAATGATTTTAAAGAACCCATTTTTTTGATTGTTTGAATTTGTTTTAAGAAATCATTATAGGTAAAACGACCTGCTTGCATTTTTTCTGCAAGTTTCATAGCTTCATCTTCATCAAATGATGCTTGGGCTTTTTCGATAAATGTTAACACATCCCCCATTCCAAGAATTCTCTTAGCCATACGGTCAGGATGGAATACATCGATTTCATCCATTTTTTCACCTTGACCAACAAATTTAATTGGAATTTGTGTCATATATCTAATTGATAAAGCAGCACCACCACGAGTATCACTATCTAGTTTAGTAAGTAAGCAACCTGTAATATCTAACTTTTGGTGGAAAGTTGAAGCAACATTTACTGCATCTTGACCAGTCATTGCATCTACTGTCAATAAGATTTCATCAGGTTCAACAATTTCTTTAATTTCTACAAGTTCTTGCATTAAAGCTTCATCTATCGCAAGACGACCTGCTGTATCGATTAATACTAAATTAAATCCTTTTTCTTTTGCATATTCTAAACCCTTTTTAACAATCACTTGAGGTTTTGTTAAAATTCCCATTTGGAACACTTCAATATCTAGTTGTTTACCAAGTGTCACAAGTTGGTTGATTGCGGCAGGACGATAAATATCGGCAGCAATCATTAATGGTTTAAGTTTATTATTTTTTCTTAAATAATTTGCAAGTTTTCCAACATGAGTAGTTTTACCACTACCTTGAAGACCAACTACAAGTACTACACTTGTTCCTGCTTTTTTTAAGTTAAGCGGAACAGCTTCTTCTCCCATTAATTTAACTAATTCTTCATATACGATTTTAACAACTTGATCTCCTGGAGTAAGAGATTTCATAACTCTTTCACCAAGTGCAAGTTCTTTAACTTCGTTTATAAATTGTTTTACTATTTTATAGTTAACGTCAGCTTCAAGTAATGATACTCTGATTTCACGCATAGCATCGTCAATATCTTTTTCATTAACTTTACCACGTCCAGTAAGTTTTCTAAGTGAAAACTGAATCTTTTCAGATAAACTTTCAAATGGCATAATATCACTCCATTTCTTTTATTTCATTAATTATTTTCTTACCTTCTTCTGTACAATAAGAGATAAGTTCATCAAGTTTCTTTTCTAGTTTATTATTTTTTTCAAATAAATGAAGTTTAGATTCATAATCATCTAAATTGTGTTCTACTTTTTTAAGTAAGTCCCAAATAGCATTTCTTGATACTTCTAAACTTTCAGCAATCTCTGCAAGGCTATAATCTTCAAAATAATAATTTTCAAAAATTTCTTGTTGTTTAGTTGTTAATAATTCTTTATAAAAAGGATATAAACTATTATAATGATTTTTCTTTTCTAAATTGTCACTCATTATTATTCATCCTCTGAACCGATAAATAAACCACCAATATATTCTTCAAGGTCAAAATATTCTAAGTCTTCCATTTTTTCACCAAGACCAATCATTTTAATTGGTAAATTATATTTATCTCTTATCGCAAGCACAATACCACCTTTACTTGTACCATCAAGTTTAGTAAGAATTACACCTGTTATATTTGTTACTTCCATAAACGCTTCAGCTTGAGATAAACCATTTTGACCTGTTGTCGCATCGATTATTAAAAGAGTTTCATGAGGTCCTCCTTCAATTTCTCTTGCGATAACGCGATTCATTTTTTCTAGCTCTTTCATTAAGTTTACTTTATTTTGAAGACGTCCTGCTGTATCACAAAGAAGTACATCATATTTTTCAGCCTTTGCTTTTTGAACTGCATCAAATATTACACTTGATGGATCGGTTGCGCCTTTTTTAATAACAATATCAACGCCTACACGTTCTGCCCAAATCTCAAGTTGATCTACAGCACCTGCTCTAAAAGTATCTCCTGCAGCAAGCAGTACTTTCTTTCCTTCTTTTTTAAGACGATGTGCTATTTTTGCAATAGTTGTAGTTTTACCAACACCATTTACACCAACAAATAAAAATACTGATAAATCATTTTTTTGAATATTAAAGTTGTTATTAACGATTTCACCTTTTAAATAAAGTTCGAACATTTTATCAACAATAATAGGTTGTAATTCTTCTGCTGTATTTAGGCCTTGAACACGTTCATCTTCTTTTAATGCATCAATAAAGTCAAGGGTAGTTTCTACACCAATATCAGCCATAATGAAAGCATCTGTTAAATCATCAAATAAATCTTCGTTAATTTCATCATAACCAGATAAAATAGCTTTAAGTTTACCCATTAAACCTGTTCTTGTTTTTTTCATACCAAGATCATATTTTCTTGATACATCACTCTTATTTTTCTTTTTAAATATATCAAATAATCCCATTTGACACCTCTTATTATTTTATTTCTACAATCTTTAATATTATACTATATTTTTTATTTTTTTGCAATGAATTAAGAGATAAAAAGAAAGTAAGAGATACTTTCTACTTACTTTCTTGTTTGTCTTTATTCAATAATCCTTCATTAGACTTACATCTTTCGCTATTACAACGAATTAAATCTCCAACTTTAATCATAGGTTGATTACATACTTCGCATTTATCACCTGTTGGAATTCCAGAGAATGTTGCCTTACATTTAGGGAACAGGCTACATGCATAAAATAGTGCTCCTTTAGAACGTCCTCTTGCGCTAGTTCTTTCAACAACTTCACCGTCTCCACATATTGGACAAGGTATACCAAGTTTAACAGGTTCTTTCTTAGGAGTCTTCTTGATATATTTACAATGAGGATATCCTGAACATGCTGTAAACTCCCCAAATGGACCTCTTCTTATAAATAGTGGAAGTCCGCAATCAGGACAGAATTCATCTGTAATCTTAGGATAAAGTTTTACCATGTTATCTCTAGCATTTTCAATAAGTGGTGCAAAGATATCATAGAACTTTCTTAATTCTTCATACCATACAACACTACCATCTGCAACTTTATCTAGTATTGATTCCATTTCTGCAGTATACTTAACATTAATTATACTACTAAAGAATAAATCAAGTTGTTCAGAAGTAAGTGTTCCTTGAGTAGTTGGAACAAAAGTTTTCTTTTCCATTGAAACATATGCTCTTGCACGAAGAGTTTCCATAGTCATCGCATAAGTCGATGGACGACCAATTCCAAGTTCTTCCATTTTACGGATTAAACGAGCTTCTGTATATCTATATGGAGGAGATGTAAATTTTTGTTCTTTTGTTAATTCTTTTAAATCAAGAACTTCATCCACACTTAATTCTGGTAAATGATCTGTATCATCTTCTTCATCGACAAGTGATGTTTCTTCATAAATAGTTAAGAACCCATCGAACATTGTAACTTCACCTGATAAATTAAACAAATAACCATTATTTTCAATATCTACTTTAGTATCTTCAAGAACAGCATCACTCATTAATGAAGCGATTGCTCTATTATATATTAAGGAATAGATTTTAAATTCATCTGCAGCAAGATACTTTTTAATACTTTCGGGGGTTCTCGTAATATCTGTGGGACGAATTGCTTCATGGGCATCTTGAATATTTTTTCCCTTAGGAGCTTTCTTAATTCCTTTATAATATTTATCACCATATTTATCTTTAATATATTGTTTAGCAGAAGAAACAAAATCATCTGATAATCTAATTGAGTCAGTACGCATATAAGTAATTAGCCCTACACGTTCTTTTCCAAGTTCAACCCCTTCATATAGTTTTTGCGCAACACTCATAACACGTTTTGCATTATAATTAAATTTTGCACCAGCATCTTGTTGAAGAGTTGATGTAATAAACGGAGGACGAGATGCTCTGTTTCTTTCCTTTTTAGTGATATTCACAATTTTATAATTATCATCATCTAAAGAATCAATTACTTTTTGAGTTTCTTCTATATTTCCTAAAGTTAATTTTTTATCAGTTGTTCCATAAAATTTAGCTTTTAATGTTTGCTCATCACTTGCATCTTTTTTCTTGAGTAGTGCACATAAATCCCAATATTCAACTTTATCAAAAGCTTCAATTTCTTTTTCACGTTCTACTACTAATTTTAAAGCTACAGATTGAACACGACCAGCTGACTTAGAACCAATTTTTTGTTGTAACAAACTTGATAACCTAAAGCCTATAATTCTATCTAATATACGACGTGATTCTTGAGAATGAACTAAGTTCATATCAATATCTCTATCATTTTCAATAGCTTTAAGAATTGCTTTTTTTGTGATTTCATTAAATACGATACGTGATACTTTATTTTCAGGAATACTTAACACTTCACTTAAATGCCAACTAATAGCTTCTCCTTCACGGTCAGGGTCGGTTGCAAGATAAACATGTTCTGCTATTGCTGCAGCATTACGTAATTTTTCAACTACTTCTTTTTTATCTTTTAATATTTCGTATTCAGGTTGAAAGTTATTGGCAATATCAACACCAAAACCGCCTTTTCCCTTAATTCTAAGATCACGGATATGACCGATACTAGATTCAACAATATAGTCTTCACCTAAATAGTTAGCAATAGTTTTACATTTTGCTGGAGATTCTACTATTAATAATTTCATAAAAGTTCACCTCTTGGAATTTTCGTGCTTTTATTTTATAACACAAAATTGTTTTAGTCAACAAAAATGAAAATTTTTCGTTTTACATAATATTACAAAATATTAATTCTTTTTATATTTTTTATTAGAAAAGCAAGAAGTATAACTCCTTGCCCAAATATTATTTTTAAATTATATAAATAAGAAAAAAAGCATAACTTCATATTTATTTTTCAATCTTTCATAATTATAATCTAAATTCTCAATAAAATAACCTCTAACTCCCAAAATTTAATTTTTAAATACAATATTAAAAGCTTCGTTCAAATTATATTTCAAATAACTAAAACTATTACTTATTCTGAAGTTTTTTTATAACCAAAATTTACAGGTATACCTAAAGGATTCCAATTACTATCCCACCCAACAGGTTCTGATATAGCTTCACAATATATTGTTAAACTAGAACATCCTGAGAATGCATCTGAACCTATACTTGTTACACTATCTGGAATTATTATACTCGTTAAACTAGAACATCCTGAGAATGCATCTGAACCTATACTTGTTACACTATCTGGAATTATTATACTCGTTAAACTAGAACATCCTGAGAATGCATCTGAACCTATACTTGTTACACTATCTGGAATTATTATACTCGTTAAACTAGAACATCCTGAGAATGCATCTGAACCTATACTTGTTACACTATCTG
>CAYPEY010000051.1:0-7642 GCA_964409955.1 uncultured Staphylococcaceae bacterium | reverse complement strand
TCATTTATTTCTGTATATTTAATGTTATTTATCATACATAAATATTTGATTCTTTGATAAAGGTATTTGGATAAAGTTCAAATACTTTCTCCAATTAAGCCATTTTATTTAACATCATTTTTAATCTCGGACGATTGTATCTTTGAATAAATACGAATAACATATTCCAAATGAAATATAAGATGGCAAGTAATTTTCCTAAAAAGCGTTTCCAAATTAAAATACACCCTAATCCTAATATACCAGCAATAAAGTGTGTCATTTCAGCCACACATGATTCTTTAACTAAAGTTTGTATCTTTTCTTTAGATACAGTGTCAAGTCTTTTTTTAGGCATAAGACTTGGGATAATTTTATGAAGAATTAAACTGGCATCTGGAAGTTTAGTTTTCCAATATTTAATTTTTATTTTCTCATAAATTTGACCATTTTTTTCTATTTTTAATATTTTAAAAGGAAAACTATCTTCTTTAATCCAACTTCTTGGAAAGAATCGTCCTATTAAAAATACTATTACTCCAGATGTTACTAAATATATTACACAATTTAAAAATTCCATTTTTATCTTCTTTCTAAACAAACTATTGTTTCTGTATTACAAGTTCCAGGGAACATGTCAAGTGGTTGAATAGATAAAATATGATATTGTTTATGTAAATGATTACAATTCTTCGCAAGAGTTGATGGATTACATGAAACGTAGATTATCTTTTTTACCGGATGATTTTGTAAATAATTTATTAATTTTAATTCCATTCCAAGTCTTGGTGGATCTACTACTAACACATCTGGAACAAATCCTTCTTTGTCCCATTTAGAAAGGTATGAAAGTATGCTACCATTATAGAATTTTGCGTTTTTAACATTGTTAAGTTTTGCATTATTCTTAGCATTAATAATAGCTTCTTTGTTATTATCAACACCTCTAATATCTTTAGCATATTTACTTAACCACATTCCGATTGTTCCAACTCCACAATATCCATCAACAACATTTTCATATCCTTTAAGTTTAGATACTTTTACGATTTCTGTATATAGTTTTTCTGTTTGTTCAAGATTTAATTGGAAGAACGCATTAGGTAAAAGTTCAAATTTAAAATCGCCTAATTTTTCACAAATAGTATCTGTTCCCGCAATCTTAAATGTTTCTTCACCGAAACTTTCAATAGCCTCTAAATCACTATTAATACTTACATAAACACTTGCAATATGATCAATATTTATAAGTTCTTTTGCGATATTAATTGTTCTTTGATCTCTTTTAAATAAAATTAAAGTTACTTGAATATCACCTGTATATTTAGAACTTCTTGCGACGATATGTCTTAATACTCCATCTTTA
The DNA here is from genome assembly GCA_964409955.1 of uncultured Staphylococcaceae bacterium. Taxonomy (GTDB): domain Bacteria; phylum Bacillota_I; class Bacilli_A; order ML615J-28; family CAG-313; genus CAG-313. The sequence goes on along the minus strand of CAYPEY010000051.1, from coordinate 6,297 downwards.
GCTTTTGGGTTATATGCCATAACTTGATGTTTTGTAAAGAATTTACAAATTTCATCTACAGCAGTTCTTAAATCTTCTTTTTCAACTACACAATTATCAATATATACAAGTTTATTAGTATCCATTGCATATAAGCCTGTTACTAATTTTTCTCCATCATATCTTACTGGAAGTTTTACTTTATTACGGTAGTTATAAGGATTTTCCATACCAATTGTAGGTTTAAATAATTTTTCATTAAGTTTGCCATCATAATATTTGTCAAACGCTTCTTTAACAATATCACGTTTAAAGTCACATTGTGTAGCATAATTTACATGTTGAAGATGACATCCTCCACATTTTTCATAATATGGGCAAACTGGCTTTACTCTAGCAGGCGATTCTTCTTTTTTTACCCTAACAAGGCTAGCCTTAGCGTAGTTATCATAAACTTCAGTAATTTTAACTACAACTTCTTCTTTTGGTAGAGCTCCTGGTACAAAAACAGCTAAACGTTTAAAATAGCCAATACCTTCACCATTAATTCCAATTCTTTTAATGGTTAATAATATTTCTTGATTTTTAACTAATACATTAGTAACCATATGTTACACTCCTTCTACAAAATTTTACCCTATATTATACCATAAATTTAAATATAAATAAAGTTTAATGTATAATATTGATAATTTTTTTATTTTATGGTATAATAGTAGAGACGGAGGTATATTATGGAAAATCAAATTTTAGAAACTAAACCCCAAAATAAAAATGAAAACAAAAATAGTAAAATAATAAAATTAGTGGTTTCTGCCGTAGCATTTGTAATTTTATTAGTATTTATTATCTTTATCGCAAAAGCACCAATTAAGGTTAGTTTTTCTGCTCCTGGTGTAACAGGATTTTCAATGGATCCTGTCGTTGTAGATAAAGATGGTAAAATTGAAAAGCCTAGTGAAAAAACATTAACAAGACAATATTATACATTCCTTGGTTGGTTTGACAATGTAGATGGTAAAGGTGAAAAAATTAACTTTGAAACAGCTACATTTGAAAAATCTATTACTCTTTATGCTATTTGGGAACCAACTGAATATACTATTACATATGATTTAGCTGGTGGAGTGCTTGAAGAAGGTGACACAAATCCTACAACTTATAATGTAATCCATGAACCAAATCAAAAAGACAAAGATTTAAATGATAGCGATTGGCATCTTACTCCGACAGAGCTTGAATCAAAAACTCAAAATCCAAAAATTGTTTTAAAAGAGCCGGTTAAAGAAGGGGCAACATTTGCAGGTTGGGAAATCACTTATACTGATCAAGCTGGAAATACAGTTGTAAAAAATGAAACATTCTTAAATACAGCAAGAGTAAACCCAGTTGGCGCTTTATCAATCAAGGCATTATGGAACTAAAAAAGAAGTAGTAAAACTACTTCTTTTTTTTCAACCTATAAATCTAACACAGTTTTGAATGTGTATCCTTCTTTTGTAATATTATCTATTACCGTGGATAAGGCTTCTTGATTACTACTTGATACACTATGCATTAAGATTATTGCGCCATTATGTAAATTATCCATAACCGTCTTTACACAATAATCAGCACCACTTTGTTTGTCCGTATTCCAGTCTTTATATGCTATTGACCAAAAAACTGTCTTATAGCCAAGCTCTTTTAAATTCATTAAAGATTTTCTATCAAACACACCTGCTGGAGGTCTAAAAATTTTTACCATTTTGGTAGCAGTCAAATTATAAAATTCTTGTTCTAACTTTTCTAAATCATTTTTTAAACTATCCTTATCTTGAACAGTTATTGATTTATGTGAATAAGAATGGTTACATACAATATGACCATCATATACCATTCTAAGTGTTAATTCAGGAAATCTCTTTACAAAGTCTCCGGTAACAAAGAAAGATGCAGTAACATTCTTATCTTCAAGAATATCGAGTATTCCATCAAGAATTCCGTTATCATATCCAGCATCAAAAGTTAAATAAACTGATTTTTCATTAGGACCAACATAAAAACTATTTGTACCTTCTATCATCTCTTGGTACTTACCAATTTCGGGTACTTCGTGGTTATTATTTTTTCGAAAACCCCATCCACTTGCATTAGATGTTATATAAGTTGATGTGAAAAACATTGTGAACATGACCATTGCAAAAATTAAACATTTAACAATTCTATTAATAATTACACCTCTTTCATGTCCGAATATATTATATGTAGCCTATTTTCTTTTATACATCTTTTTATTAAAATAACACTTATTCCCACAACAAAAACATAACAGTTACAATATATCCAAAAAATCAAAACTATAAAACTAGCCAGTTCACCATATAATTCTAAATAACTTTTTATAAGTATTTCTTTAATAATTAATTGATAAGCTATTGTCATAATAAATAGTGTCAATGTTATTAATAATGATATATTAAAAGTTTCTTTAATAAAACTAATTGTAGGCACAATTTTTTTATAAAGATAAGCAATAAATAAACTTACCATAAAATATAATGTAATAAACTGTATAACATCTAAAATAATCTTTGGCATAAAATTTAATTGATATTTTATAAAACTCAAATATACAAAAACTACAATTATGAGTATTACTAACAATAAATAGATAAAAGAAAGTAAAAATGATTTAATCCTAAGTTTTATTCTAGGTCGCACTTTGACATCAAAATATATTATGTCTGATATTATTGATAATATATGAATAATTTTTGAACTTGACCATACAAGATTGATTAACATAACAAATGTTATTCCGATATTATAATTAACACTAATAGAAAACACTGCTTTAATATCTAATATATTTAATATTTCAGTAATTAATATCAGTACAGGTATTATAGTTATAAGTAAATAAAATGTAAGAGACGATGCCATAATACCAGGGTTTATTTTATAATTTAAATATTTAATAATCTTATAAAATTCTTTTATTTTTTCTTTCATAGTATTATTATTTACCAATATAACTATATTATTAAAAATACTAAAAAACTTCACGCTAAATAGAGAGTTAGATTATATCATATTAAAATAATATTTATTAACATTTTTTCTATTAATTTAACTATTGATTCTTCTTTAACAAGATTTTCTAAATAATTACTAAACGTTGTAACTTCATTTAAATAGTTATTTAAATATTTTTTAATCCGCGTTCATTTTCAATTAAAAGCAAAATACTCTCTACACTATATATGAAAAATAAGGAATTAAAAGTTTTACGTTTTTTTTGGAATTGTCGAACAAAAGTCAAAATATTACAAAATAATGCCAACTAACTGACATATCTTATGATTTTTCAAAACTCAAAATACATTTAACTTCCAAATCATCTAAATCAAATTGGCTTTTTAAATTTTCTTTTGCAGTATCTAAATTTTCGGATGTTTGAATAGTTTTAATTATTCCGTTTACAAAATGTTTTGGAAATAACTTATATTTACTTTTAATCATAAACAATCACATCCTTTGCTATTTATTTTTACAATCCATGATATTCTTTCGTTTCTTCTAGTAATTCTTCTAACTTAGATTTTAATTCTAAATCATTCTTAACTTTAATTTCTTTATTAAATCTATTTTGTTTTTTTATTATTTCGTTATTTAACTCATGTACTACAGGTGCTATATTAATAGATAATTTAGATTTTTTATAATTAATGGATATAAACTTGCTTAAAGTTCTTATATGAACGCTAAATCCAAATTCTTTAAAATATCCAATCTTATAATAAGTCATTCTTTGAGGATTAACTCCTCTATTAATTAATGGTTCTCTTATAGAATTTGCTATTTCAATATATTTTTTATAATCAAGATTACTATTAAAAATACTAGTTCTACGTTTAACACAAATCATAGGAACCTCGTAATTATAATTTAAAGAAACTAAACCTAACGCTATAACATATCCTCTTCTTTTCCAAATGTACCCTTCCCATTCATTAAATAAATCAGGTTCTCCTAAATCTTTTATTAGTGTTTCAAATACATTATCAAACTCTTCAGCTTTCATGTCATCATTAAATCTAATTGCATACTCTTTGCTATAATTTAAATAAGTAACACAATCATACAAATTATTAAATTTACCTTTGATTCCTTTTTTTACTTCTTTAGTAATATCTTTTTTCGAAATATCAATATTTGTATATAAACCTAATAAATTAATATATTCATGAATATAGCGATTACAAAACATTTCATTTTTTCTAGGTTTTCTAACCCAAAGTTTATCTCTTTTTTTACTATACCCAAACCTAATATAGTTTTTTCTTGCTTCATTTAATGAAATACCATTACATTCATCAAATTCATTAGGATCTTCAATAGGTTCATTTTCCCAATAACACACTGGACAAATATCGTTCATATTTCTTGAATTTAAAGTATAGTAACCACAACAAGGACATTGACATCTTATTGTTGTTTCTTGTTTTCTTAACCATTCAAAAACTCTTGGCAATCTCTTTATAATTAAATCACATATATCTTGATATGTTGATGATGTATATTTCTTTAATCTAATACCTAAAGGTTTCTTTTCTTTTTGACCAATCCCAACAATACCTCTTCCTAAAGCTAAAAATATATCAGTAAAGTAAAAACGCTCAGCGAAATTACCTTTTAGAAAATACTTATCAATACAATCATCAACATTTATTTTATCTAAATCACCATTATTAAATTCTTTAAACCATTTATAATTAATATTTGATTTCTCTTCTATAGTATCAAGAAAAGCTATTGATGTAGAAACAGTAATATATTTTTTATATTTATCTTCTGCCCATTGAATTATTTCAATATAATTATCATTTCTTCTATGGTATACACAATAATTACTACCAAAATCAGCAACACAAAAATTTTGATTAATTAATGCCTCACCTAATTTATCTAAAAGTAATTTCTTAAATTCTTTATACATATAATCACCACGAGATTTACATAATTAATTTATTAATCATATTATATCATTTTTCTATCAAATAATCTATTAATATAGATTAGATGAAAAGACGAATCTACCCAAAGGTAAACTCGTCTAGTTTTGCTTGTGAAAGTAATTTGCTATTTATATTTGTTATTTGTTCATTAATTCTAAAGCTTGTTTTGCAAATTTTCTTTGTTTCGCCCAAAATTCGCTATATTTCATTCCGTTATGTGTAAATTCATCTTCATTAATGCATTTTTTAAAATTATCGTTAATTTGAATTAATATACTTTTGATGTCATCATTAATCTTTTTGTTGTCATATAAAACATTAATAAAATATTCCATATTACACCAATCATCGCATAATTCGGTAGGTAAATTCCATAATGCAAAATCTTCAATTTTATTTACTTGTTCATCATATTGAGCACTCAATTCTTCTAAGCGCTTTAAAGTATATTTATAACAATCTTCAATATGTTTTTCTTTCACACGAATCACCTCTTAAAATAAATATAAAAATTTCAATTTTCCTAACGACGCACTACTAACAACCCAATATGGATCTCCATAAAAATGTGCGACATCAAACCTTGTTCCATTCATATTAAATCTGATAGACTTATCATTTAAAATCGCTCTCATTCCTTTTCCGTTTTTGGCAGGAGAATAATCCCAAGATGACCTAGAAGCTAGCTTTCCAAATTTGTCGGTATTATATCTTTGAATCCTTTGTGGATTATTGATAATTCTTTGCATTTCGTTATCAGCCATTACCCTTTTTCCTGAAGGAGTAATTTGATAAATACCTAAAATTATAGAACCTAATTCAGCAATTCCCATTGTAACACCTGCATAAATATCGTATGCAGAGTCACTCCAACCAAGACCATTAAAAACTCCATCTCTAACAAAATTATATTGTGTTCCAGCCTCAATCATCGTGGCAACACCATTAATTCCAGTAAGAACGCCAGCACCTAATGTAACACCAGCAATAATTGTCATAGCTAATGGAGTGGCTGCTCCGAAAGTTGCTATCGATAGTGCTATGGCTGAGACAGCGGTACCAACCATAAACAATCCATTCCAAAAAGTACTCCATTCCCATGCATGTCCGCTTGGATCGAATCGATTTACAGGATCATTTCCGCAGTACGCATAAAGATTAAGCCCATTAATAGATTCTGGATCTAAATATTCAATTGAATCTGGCGAAATCCATCTACATAATTCAGGCGAATAGTAACGTGAGGATACCCAATAAAGCTGAGTTTCGACGTCATAATCTTGATTATCCTTAAATATTACCTAACAAATAAATCGAT
>CAYPEY010000050.1:0-7654 GCA_964409955.1 uncultured Staphylococcaceae bacterium | reverse complement strand
AATTATAAATGCTCTACAAGCTTCTCTAACTTTTGATGTTTCAGCATTATAATTATCGCCATAAATATTAATGTACTTCATAGTTTTAATCTCCTAATAAAAAAATTATTACATTGATATTATACCATATTATCTAGAAGAATTCAAAATTAATCCACTAAAAGAGAACTTAATATACTCAACCACTGAACTCAAAAGTGTTGCAAATTTGCTTATTTTACAGGCAGGATAAGGAAAATGCAACAAGTTGCATTTTCGACTCTTGCGACAACTGGGATACCCAGGTTTCGCTCTTGACCAGTAAATGTAAGAAAGGATGAAACTGATATTACTCAGCTCCACCCTTAATGTTAAAAGTGATGTTTGTTTTATTTTTTATATTTGTTCATTATCACACAAACTGCATTGGTTAATAAAAATGCAATTTGTAAATCTTGACCATCAGAATTATTCAAATTACTTTCTATTAAGGGTTGAATAACTTCTAACTCATATTCAGAAAAAGGTATAAATTCTTTATTAAATCTTTCTCCATGAAGAAATCTTGTTACATATCCAGCTAAATAATCTTCCTCTAATTCAAATCTATGATTCAATAATTTTCTAGAAGGCAATTCCAAATATGCTTCTAAGATTTTCTTTTCATATTTTTTAATCATTAAATTTCACTCCTTTACCACCTAAGAATAAAGTCAATAATAATTAATTATAAAAACTATAAGTGTTCAAAGTTACTTTTTTCTTTTTTTACTTGTTAACTTTATAATTGAATATATTATTATAATTATTATTGCAGAAATTAACCAACTATATTTGTTATCAGGTTCGGGAGTATTATAATATCCATATATTGTAATTATGGCGTATGCCAAAATAACTTGTACTATTTCAAATATATTTTTTCTCATTTTCTCTCCCCTCCAATAAACTAATATAAAATCCATGGTGAATTTTCAAAATCTGGGGTTGTAACAATAGCTCTAATCAAATTATAGTATTGCAAAGCAGTAAGACCATAACCTGCTATTAACCCTAAAGTACTTGCTTTTCCTAACAATGTAGCCTTGGCAGATGCTAAAAATGGAGTTGAATCAAATAATTTATCAAGCTCATAAGAAGCATAAACATTAAAAATTGTTGGAATTTTTGAAGTCATTCTTGTTCCATAAAAAGGAATAGACATTAATGTAGGTTTACCAATTAATATATTTCCTGAATTTGCAAACATAGCTCTATTAATATCATTTGCTCCTGCCCAGAAACTATCTCCATCATAGTAACTCTTCTTACCTTGTGTAATTGCAACTTCTAGCATATTAGCTGAAATTGATAATCCATAACTAGTCATAATTGAACCTATTATTGTGGTTCCGCCAATACCTAAACCACAAACAGCTAAAGATATTCCACCACCAAAAATCAAACCATTCAATGCGCCTTTACCAATACCAGCAAATACATCTCCAACATCTCCACCAGACATTCCAGCAGAAACACCACCCATTGCTGCACCACCAACTACACAGACACCAGTGATTATTGCAGAAATAATTAATAACGTAGAAATTGCTATATGTCCACTAGGATCGGCATACATGATCGGATTATTTTTGCAGTAACAATATAAATTTAATCCATTAACTGATTCTGGATCTAAATATTCAATATCATCAGGACTTATAAATCTACATAATTCGGGCGAATAATACCTTGAGGATAACCAAAATAACGACGTCTCCTCATCATAATAATATCCTTTCCATCTAAATGGATTAAGTGTTGCTAAATCAATTCCTGATGTATCCTCTACTGATATAACATTTCCATATGCATCATAATCATATTTGACAACTATCTTATCGTTATATGCAATACCTACATAATTACCAGCACTATCTTTGATATAATAATATTTTCTATCAAAACTTCCAAGTGTTGCATTGCTTTGTGATAGTTGGAACCCTGATAACCCTTCTAAATCATACATATATCGAATTGTTCTATATAAATCACTATTATTATATTTTTCAACTCTTTTTTCTACTATTAATTTACCATCTGTATCATAAAAATATTTTGTAACATTATCACCTGGAAGAATCTTTTTCGTTCTTTGTCCAAATGCATTATATTCATATGTAGAAACTAAGTTATTTGATTCTTTAACATTTAATAATTGTCCTTTATTCCAAGTATATGTTTTATTACCACAACTTTTTAATAAGCCATAATCATCATATATTAATTGTTTAGTGGCACTATCAGAATAGCCTTTAAAACTTGTCAGTCTATTATTTGTATAACTATACTCTTTTTTGTTTTGAGTACCATCTGTATTACTTTTTATTACACTTAATATATTACCAAATTCATCATATGAATACAAATAAGTTGCATTTAAATCTACATCTTTTTCTAATTGGTTTATGTCATCATATACATAACTATGTTGATAGTTAGTTCCACCAATTGAAGATACTATTGTTGAAATATTCCCTTTATTATCATATGTATTAGTAAAACTACAATTAACAGGATTTACTAACGCATCATAATCAACTTGAGATCTTTGACCTAACTGGATAATAATAGAATTTAATACATTTGAATTAGGTAAATAAGAATAAGTTTTATTTAATTTTACAGGAACATCTGAAACATATCCTGTTACTGTTTTTTTAGTAGCGATTCTTCCAAGATTATCGTACCCATAATTAGTAATAAAATCTAAATCATCTACATCACTATAACTACCTAATACAAATCTAGTAGAATTTACTCTAGAATTGATATTTTTATCATAATCAGTTAACAAATATGAAATATAGTTATCTGTTCCATCACTGTTTTCATCTAAATATAATACAATATTATGTCCACCCTTATATTCTGTAAATTTATCACCATCAATATCTTTTACATTATATTCACTTAAATTACCAGCCTCATCATATGAGTAATTATGAGTGATACCTGTAGAATTTTCAACAATTTTAACAATATTAGATAAACCAGCACTTTCTTTATTTTCTTCTTTAGTAATTATAAGATTATTATTTTCACCTTCTAAAAGATTTCCATAATTATCAAATTTTTCTGTATATTGTTCTAATACATTATTATTATCATAAATTTTTGTTGTTATAGTATTGCTTGACCTGTCACGTATTGTTTCACTTATTTTTGTTTTGTTTTTTCCATTAACTATATATAGTTCAGATGGATCATTAAATATATCATAGCCGAAACGATAGCAATTTCTATTACTTACATTATGTTTGGTAGTAAATGATTCCAACATATTACCATATTCATCATAATTAATATAATGTTCTTTGGTACCAGTATAAATCTTTTTAATTTTTTCATTAAATGAATCATATTCATAATTGTAGCTTTCTATTACATTACCAGAAGAATCTTTAATTTGTTGACTTTTGACATATCCTAATGCGTCATCATAGTTAATTACAGTTGTAAATCTTCCATCACAACTTGTTTCATTATCTTTTTCAAATGTATAAGTATTAATTAACTGTTCAACATCTGAATTTTTATTTTTAACTTTTTCTTCTATTTTGTTACCATACTGATCATAACTATAAGTTTTTTCAATATTATGATCATCTAACGAATAAACTATTTTGCCTTTTAAATCATATTTAGTAATATTTTCATAAATTTCTCCATTTAATATTTTTTGAACCGATTCGCATATATAATATTGAGCAGTTGATTCATCATAACTATAATATGTTTGACTTATACTATAAGTATTGTCTTTATAGTATTTAAAAGTATATTTATTTTCTTCATCATCATAATAAGCATATATTTCTGAAATATTATTATTCTTATCATAAAGTACTGCCCTTGCAACAGCTACAAAGTCTTTTCCTTCATTAAAAAACAAAGGAAATTGTGGATTTGAACTTGAATTTAATTTTAGCCTCATCATATGTTGATGAGTTAAATTAATATCTAGTTCTGTGAATTTAATATCTGAGCCTATAGATATAACCTCATAATTATCTTCAGTATCTTGTTCATATATTTTTATCTGTGTTACTTCATCCAATGAAAAACTTGAACTATTATCATAAAATTTAGTTTTTGGAATAATACCATTTGCAATAACTACATCTGTAATTCTTAAGGCTTTTGATTCTGTTTCTGAAAACTTAATTTCTATACTAGTAATTTCAGTTGCTGTAACAGAAAAAGGTATTTGTACAAATTGCCAAACATTTAAATTGTTTATGCCTTCAAATTGTACGGTTGAGGTTGTTGTTACATCTTCATTTTCATTTTTACCCTTTACAGTAATCGTTACTTTAGGATTAACGAAATAATCTAATAATTTTAACCAAAATTTACATACATAATAAGGCATAGCTTCTGAATTATCTTTTAAATATGCAGATACAGAACTTGTACTCATCCATTCCTGATAATCCCATTCATTGTTATGATTATCAACAGATGTCTTTTTGATAAACTCAGATACATTTGTTAAATTTTCAGCCATTAATGCTTCAGTAGCACTAGATAATACAACATTAGATGTCATTTCATAAGCATTTATGCCATTAATTGAATCACTATGCGTTCCAGATGATAATAAAGGAATTCCTGTTGATTTACTAATAGTCTTTAAATTCGAGTCATAAATTGATGCTTTCTCAAATACAGCTGCTGTATTTCCTTCCATATCATGATAATATTCATAAATAATATTCTTTAGAGTTTTTACTGTTGTACCTAAACTGCTATAACTTATTGTATATTTTTCTAAAATATTATCGGTATCAATTCCAACTGGCACAATACTTAACATTTCATCCATTTCATCACCTAAATAAATACCATCACCAACAAAATCATCGCTTCCTAAACAATATGAATAATCCTTTTTTGTAAGAGTTGAAAATGTCATTTTTCCTATTGTAAAAGTATTAGCTTTATTAGCACTATATGTAAATTCTGCTCCCATTTTTGTTGTTAAATTAGCTACTTTATTCAAATAATATTTAGAATAATATCCAAAGGCTTCAACATATTTCTTTATACCTTTGCGTTCTTTTTCTATATACTTTAACTGTTTATTTTCATCATAATAATATCTAATTTGAAGTTCATTTGTCGTTCCACTCACTAAATATATTTCTTCTAAAAGTTGATCGCTATTATAATATAGTTGTATATAATTACTTTGATTTCTTGTATCCCATATTTTAGTTAGTTTATTACCATCATATTGAAATTTTTGAATCATACTAGTATTTTCACATGAAACTATTTGAACTAATTTATTATTTTGAAAATACTTTTTATTTCCTTTTAAATCAGATATTATATTTTCTGTTGTTCCTATAGTTAATATCAAACCAAGACCATGTATATCAAAATACGTAGATACTGAATATTGTTTAAATTTTATACTTCTACCATATGAATCTACATAATAATATCCATCACTGGTACTATATAAATATTCTTGAACATTTAATTTCCAATTTTTAGACATATGAGTATCTAATCCACTTGGAAGTTCTAATTTAGAATTATAAACATGAGATAAATTAATTTGATAAGAATTAATCCCCATACTTAAATCATAGTATTCATATAGAAGTCTTCCCGTATATAAATTAATTGAAATGTTATTTTCTTTTAATTCCTGTTGTTTACTATTAAATAAATCCATCATTTCCACCTCAATTCTTCTAATACTTTTACAACCACATCTTTATCTTTAAACAATTTAATATGAGTTTCATCATCACAAAAGATTTTTCTATTACCTCTACCACTTATTAAAATTAAATCGCCTCTATCAGATTCTTTAATAGCTTGCTCGATTGCTTCTTTTCTATCTAATATAATATGTGATTCAATGTTATCTCCTAAGTGTCTTTGTAAAATCTTACAAATATCTTCTTTGCTTTCTCCGCCATTATCATTACTTGTTAAATAAACCTCATCAGCTCTATCTTTTAAATAATTCATGGCTTTTTCTCTTGTAATATCTCTTTGTTTTTTAAATTCTTCTGTTTTAAATTTTTTATCCCATGTACTAAAGGTTTTACCTGCTGATCCTAACACGACTTTAATTTTGTTTATTTCATTATTCTTTTTATAAGTATTTAGTACATCTAGTGTTGGACAAATTGATGTATCAATTAAGAAATATCTAAATCTGGCTTTTATAAGTTCTAAACGACCTGGAATAACAATATTTCTTAATACCTTATTTAATTCATTAATATCAAACACATCTAAAGCTTTTAAAATTGTCATAACGCAAAGAATATTTAAAGCATTATGATTAGTAAAGAGATTTGATTTTAAATTATACATTTTATTATCTAAATTTACTTGCATTGTAAGTCCATTAATTGAATCTTCAAATTCATCTAATAAACAAATGAAATCTTTTCTTTCCATACCTCTTGTATCTACTGTATAATTAGTAGAATATAAATATTTTTGCATATTTGTAGTATTTAAAAATTCTTCAAATAATTCTTTTGTATTATAAACAAATCCCATTACACATTTACATACATCAGGATTTGGAGTATTTTTGAAAAAAGATTTTTTAAGGTTAAGATATTCTTCACTTGTGTATAATCCTTCTGTACCAGTAGGTATAATATTTGTTAATACTTTAAGATCAAAATCTACATCATCAAGAAATCCTTTTTCTATTGTTGATTCGTTAATTTCTAGTACTAAATAATCTGCATCATAAGTTTCTGCTTGTTCAATAATATCAAATAGCATTTCTTCATTTTTAATAGGTACTTCACAAGCATCATAAGGATTTATAATACTACTAGGTGAATCAATTTTCGAACTACTATAAAGAATAGATTTATATCCTTTAGATTTTAAATATTCATGAACTAAATTAGCAACAGTTGTTTTACCACGACTTCCGGTAATGCCTATGATTTTTACATTATCTAAATCATCCTTTTTATTATTTTCAAATTCTTTTTTAATAGTTAAGTTCTTATAGTTACGTTTTTTATTTTTTTCTAATTGTTCTTTTAATTTATTTAATCTCATAAAATGCACCTATTAATCTACTTGATTTTCAGTTTGATATGTATAAACTATACTAATAGTTTCTTTTCCAATTACAGTAGATGTATTTTTGATTTGAAATAAAACATCAAACGATAAAGTTGTTGAAGATGATCCTGTAGATTGTTGTAATGTTGAAGTTTCTACAATTGTTAATCTAACCACTCCTTCTTCAGTAGGATCTGATTTTGTAACTGAAATTAATGATGTATTTACTCCTGAAACTTCTACATCCACATCGTAAGTATCAATATCAATAATTAACGTATTTACCGATGTATTTTTGTTTTGTTGCCATGAGCTATCATAAGATGGGATATAATATCTCTTAATAAGAGTTTCTAAATTAATAGCATTTAAAGCAGTACCTGAGATTAGTAATCCAACATCTGCTCTTTCCATATCCACAGTTAATTCTTTAATTTCCCCATTATTATCATATAAGATGTCTTCAACTACAGTAAGTTTTTTTCTTTTTAAATTTGAACCTGAACGGTTTGTAATTTTCATTTTTCTTTTCCCCCTTAATTTTGTTTATTTAATTGTTTTACAACTTGATTTG
>CAYPEY010000049.1:0-8025 GCA_964409955.1 uncultured Staphylococcaceae bacterium | reverse complement strand
TACCTACTTCAACTGTAGGAACAACTGATTTAGTATCACCAACTGTCATTGATATGTTTGTTTCACTAAAACTAATGCTTACCTTTTTAGCATCTTTATTACAAGAAGTTAAACCAAAAAGTAGTACTAGTGATAATAACATACTTAAAAATATTTTTTTCATATCTTTTCTCTTTTCCTTTCTTTATTATATATATATTATACTATAAACAATGCTTTTTTTCAATAAATAAGTTTTAATTGATGAAAAGGTTTTCCTTTTAAAATTATTAATTGTATATATATTTTAAATACCTTCTTTTTAAAATGCAAATAGAGGCTTAAAAAGCCTCTATTTTAATGTTTTATTAAATTATCCAACTAAGCAATAGTACCAGGAACTATACTAGATAAAGTAATTGTCTTAGTAGTTGTACCATCAGTATATGTTACATCATATGTAACACATTTTGAATATTCAGGAAGAGCTGTAATACGTCCGTTAGATCCTAAATACTCACTTGTTGATGAGAAATTTAAATTATAATTATTGTAATTTTGAAGGTATGCTAATTCTTGTTTTACGTATTGAACAAAAATATGCCATATTTCTAAATCATATTCTAACATTGGTTGTGGGCACCATTTACCACTCCAGAAATTATGACCTACAAGTTGAGTAAGTGGTAAATTATATTTATCAAGTAATCTTGCAATAAGTTGTGCAGAATATTGCCAAGTTAACCATAAATCCGAATCTATTGCTACTGATGATTCTATACCTATTGTATTATAGTTACCACCACCAGAACATATTCTTTGATATGTTGAATCATATCTCATATTAGTCATATAATATTCACCATTTACAACTTTATAAGCAAATCCCATTTCACTTAATATTTTTCCGTCAGTTGTATTTTGTTGAGTTGTACGTCTTCCATTAATATAGAAATATCCATCATTTCCAAGTGTTGTTACTGCAAATTCAGGATCTGTCGCTTCTACCATTACACCAGATGCAACCCAATTAGTTGTACTTTTTCCTGTACCTGCATGGTAACCTGCATAAGCCTCAGGTAGAGATGCCCATACACCATCATTACCAACACCAAAGTGGAATGATACTTCATATGCTGGATTTGCACCATATTGTGCTAAATCAGCTCCACCTGTATCTTTGGCACCATTCATATCTGCTGCATAATGGAAAGTAATAAATTCAACAGTTTGACCAATTGATTCAAATGTTCCATAGCTCTTAGCATTTGTTATAGATGTCATTAAATAATCACTATGTAAAACATATTCTTCAAATAAGATTTTAGATACACTTTCAGTCACTTTAGTGTAATATTCTTTAGGGCTTCCATTAAGGCCACCAATAATTAAATCATCTCTTGTATAAATTGTAGCATTATTACTATCTGTAAGAAGTTTTACTATACCTGTTGGCGCCTCAGATAGTACTGTTACATAGAATGTAAATTTAGTTTCAGGACGATTTGGATCTGTTGCATATACTTCAACAACACCTTCTGATAAACCTGTTACAACACCTTCATTTACACTTGCAAGTGTAGAATCGTTTACACTCCACTCGATATCACAAGGAGTATCAGATGAATAACTTGCAGAAAGTTCGATTTCATCACCGACAACTACCCATGAATTAGTACTAAATGAACCAACAATTTTATCTTCAAAAGTCCATTTTGCTGTTACAATTATATCAGCTGTAAAATCACTAGCTTGTGTATATCTATTACCTGCTTCATCATACCATCCATCAAAACTATATCCAAATTTTGTTGGAACAACAATTTTTGATGATGTTTTTATATCTATTAATAAATTATCATCTTCTACTGTTTTATTATTAAATACAACTTTGATTGGATTATTAATGCTAGCTTCTTTGATATTACCAATGAAAGATACAACTGTTCCAGGTTTAATATCATAGTTAAAATTATCAGCGTCTTCACCATAATACTTTGAACTAATGATAATTGAATATTCTGTTTTGCTTGGAATTGGGAAATCCTTACCTGCTAAATTAACACCTATTACTTTATATAAAGAAGTAACTGGATCAAGAGCTATATATATACGATAGGCATTTACTGGATTACCATAAATAAATTCACCAGAGTTTATGAAAATACATTCACCTGCTGTATCTAAATATCCTCCATCATTACTATTATAGTTATTCACAAATAAACTGCTCTCAGCTGTTCCTTTTTCATCATATAAATCTTGTGTAACTCCACCATCAAAATCAAAAGTAACATTTGCGATATGTTTTTCCCACATAGCATATAATACTAAATCATCAGTAAAACCAAATGTAGTTAAAACTTTAGTGCCTTCATCAAATGTTGGTGTTGTATACCATCCAGCGAAATCCCAACCGTCACATGTTGGATTAAGTAATGTTATAATATCATCACTTGAGAAAGTATCTTTTGCATTAGCATCATTAATACCACCATTTAATTCATATGTAATATTATATTTTATAGCATCCCATTTAACATAAAGTAAAGTCGAATCACTAATAGTTGTAGCATCAGTTACTTTACTACTTGCATTATAATCACTTGATGTATACCATCCCTCTAAAGTATAGCCCGCTCTTTCAAGTGTCGGAAGTTGTGATAAGAAAGTATCACCAAGCGCAACTTTTGAATATGAATCAAGTGAAGTAAGATATGTTGTAACATATGCTTTCCAATTATTATGTGGAGCATCTACTTCATAGTTAGAACCATATTTGCTTCCATCATCCATTACATATCCATTAGTTCCATTAATCCATGCTTGAATTTCACCACGTGATTCTGATTGTGAATCACCTGCAGTTAATGCAGTTTTTCCTGCATAACGTCTTGCATCATTAATTTGTGTTAATACCCAACCCCATTTAGCATTGTATTCTGCACTTGTTAAGAACATATGCCCTAATGCTTTACCATCTTTTGCGTATGAATAAGAAAAGAATGTCGAACCATCTGATGCAATATTATTAGTTTTTGAACTATATGTAGTATTTTTAAAATACTCTTTAAAGTCTTTGACAAATAATTGAACCATAGCCTCACGTGTAGAATAATAATTAATAATACCACCATTTAAATTAAATGCAAGTCTAGCATGAGTTGAAGTGGCTTCTTCCACCCATCTTGCATATAATACCTTATTACCAGTTGTCCCAAGACTAAATTTGTCAATTGGATAGCTATCAAAAATTGAACTTTCATACCAACCTATAAATTTATATCCTTCACGCACAGGAATTGATAGTGTCACTTCATCTTCTTCTGTATATTCTTTTACTTCATTTGTCATAGTACCACCATTTAAATTATATGTAATTGTATATATCTCTGGACCAATATATTCCCAAAGGGCAGTTAAGTATAAATTCTTTTTAACAGCTGTTTCAAAATTATATTCTCCATATATTGTAGCCCATCCTAGAAAAACATGATTTTCTTTGGTTGGATCAGTTGGTTTTGAAACCGGAGTTCCTTCTAATACACTTGCATTTTCTACTGGAGTTCCTCCATTGGAATCAAATGTAACTGTATAATACTTTAATGCTTGCCAACTTGCAACAAGTATAATATTTGATGTTACTGCTGTTTCAAAATTATATGCAGCACCATTTAATTTCCATCCATTAAATGTATAACCAGCTTTTGTTGGATCAGTTGGTTTTGAAACTGTGCTTCCGGCATTTACTGTAACGGGAGCTATGACGCTTCCTCCATCAGTATCAAAACTAACAGTATAATTTGAAGGACTATTTATTATAACTTTTAAAGTCGCACTAGTCTCTTTTTTATCATTACCTTTTGCGTAAACATATACAGTACCTTCCTTAAGTGCTGTAAATTTACCATCACTATCAACTGTTGCCAAAGTATCATCTGAAACACTATAAGTTAATGCAAAGTCTTTTACTTTTTTACCAACAGTTACTTCAGGTACAACTTCGATAACATCTCCTACTGTAACATTAATCTCTGAATTTTCATATTTAACTTCTACTTTTTTGTTTTTCCCACAAGAAGTTAAAGATAGAAAAAATACAGAAATCAAAAAAATACTTAAAATTTTCTTTTTCATATTCTATTTCCCATCCATTCTTATTTTATATAAATATTTTATCATTTTAAGATATTTATTTCAAATAAAAATACCTACTGGTATATGAAGTAGGTATTTAATTTAATATCCTTTCAATTACTACTTAGAAAAATTTTTTTAATCTTCTATGTTAACATTAACTTTATTAGTAATTTTTATATTATTATGAATGAAGTTATAATAATCAAGTTTTTGTGTTACATTATCATACACAAGCATATCATCATCACCTTTGATAGTTATAATTAAACAAAACTCTTGTGAAATATTCTCACCTGATAATTTTACTTGTGTCTCAACAAAATCTCTATATAAACCTTGGATTTTTAAAAACCATTTTTTATCTTTTCCTAAACAATTAATTTTGTTGCCTTCGGTCATTTCAGATAGATCTACTGCATATTTTTTTACAGGATAATATTTATCACCATATTGAATTTGTAGTCTTTCCATTAATGCAAAATCACCGATATTACCTTTTTTAATCGTTTTACTATAATGCGTTTGTTTTAATACATTATTTGTTCCTTCTCTACCTACAGGATTTAAGATACTATGTTTTTCTATGTCCCTTAACTTTTTATGGTCATAGGATCCAAACATTACATTTATGTTAGACTGACAATATTCAGCCCCTTGTGTAGGTTCAAGGATAGGATCATACACTAACGTTACAACAACCTTTCCTGTATAATACCCATCCTTTATCAAACATTCTGGCATTGGGAAATCCAATATATCTATCATTTCACCCTTTGATAAATTATCTCTCAATATCAAAGTAGCTTCGTTAGTTTTATTATACAAAATATCCGATATACATCCTGGAGTTCCGAAACCCATTTGTTTTGTTCTTTCTTTTTCTGGAACTTTCAAATTTTTAGAATATTTAGAATTATGAATAACTAATGCTTTTAATAACAACGGATCAAATGGTTCCTCTAGTTCGCCATCTAGTCCTGCAATAAGGCTAGCAACCCTAGGAGTGGAAAAACTAGTTCCTATTGACGTTGAAATATTGCCATTTTTATCAAAAGATTTTACTCCTGTTTGATAAATTTTACCTTTTTCATCATATCCAAAATTTCCTCCATAATGGCTTATTTCAGGTTTGATTATAAATTGAGGGCCTGGACCTAATCTAGAAAAGGAGAAGGATTGTCTTTTTCAACTAAGTCGTATTGATTTTTTTTGTGTGCAACTGAACCAACTACAATTGAACGTATTGAATCAGCTCCTTCACAAATTCTTTCTTTTTCTTTCAAATATAAAGCATTTGTTGTATTACCTGCAGACTTACAAATTACAATATTATACTTATCTTGTATATAATCTAATGCTTTAGCAAAATCAGAAAAATCATTATCATTTATTTCTCTAGTTATACTAATGGATAAAGACCATATTTTTATTTCTTTGTGATACAACTCAATAACTCTTTGTATATTAGATATTAATTCATCTTCATCAACATTTTCTTTTGAAGTGTCGGGAAAGATAGCAGCATCAAAAATTCTAACACCAGAATGATTAACCCATTTTTCATTTTCCAATTTATCTCCGTAAACAACAACACCAGCAACAAAAGTCCCATGTGTTTCAGGAATTAAATCATCTGGATATGGGGACCACCTAGTCCCATAAACCCATTTTTCCAAATAAGGAATTTTAGCAATACCATTATCTAATATACCAACTATTGGATATTCTTTTTTATCATCATATTCTATTTCTTCAAATTTCATAACATTATTTGGCAAATCATCCATTGAAATTGAATAAGAGGGCATTGGAGTTATAGAATATATCGCATTAAATATGTCACTATCTTTTAATAAATTTAATTTAATAGAATCAATATTCAAAATTTTATAAATAACTAAATCATTCATATAATTTGTTTTTTTATATTCAATATTTAACTTTGTCATAGTTATTTCAAACAAATACTGAATATTATTATTCATATCATAATTATTGTAATTTATTAACTTTACCTTATAATCATATACTTCATCTATATAATTAATAAAAGACTCAAATAAAGATATTTCATCAATACATGAAAGCCCAAATTTATGTTTTTCAAAATCTAATACATTATTATTTAATTCATCTAGTTCTAAAACGTTTTTAATTCTTATCATTAGATTATAAGAACCATCAACACCAATAATATTGTCATTTTTATTAACATTTAACAGTTCTTTAATATGAACTCTTCTTGTTTTTGCTCTTGATTCTTCCTCTATCTTAGCAATTAAAACTACTGGAATATTAGAGTGATTATTATTTTTTTCTTGGATTATTTTTTTTATTTTCAAAATATCTTCTGATATTTTTTTTGAATGAGAAACTAATGAATCACCTTGCAAAACCCACTGAGGTTCCACCCCAGTTCCTCCTCCTTCTACTCTTTGATTATCTTCATTTCTAGCAGTAAAAAATTTAATTGGTAGTTTTTCCATTCTAATCCTCTTTTCTTATCTTACTTGAAATTTTTTGAATTTGTCTTATTGAATAACCATATATTCTATTAATAGTTCTTATGGATATATCATTTTTTAATAAAAATTCTATTATTTGTTCATCAGATGCATTATGATATGTATAACTATAAATTTCTTTTATTAATAAACTATAATCAAATTCAATATTATTTATTATACAATTTTTTATTGCATTATTATAAATGGTATTAATATCTGCATAACTACTTCCATTAAAGGCATTACATAAATTATTTTTTTCTTTTTTTGTTAATGGTTTATTTATATCATATTTTTTATTTAACAATTCAATAGTTAAATAAATATCCTCCTTAATTGGTTGTTCCAAATTTATAATTTTATTAAAACGTCTCCAAATAGCAGGATCTAATAATTCATGATGATTAGTTGCAGCAATTAAAACTCCATTATTATTAAACATATCAATATTTTGAATCAAACTATTTACTACTCTTTTTAATTCTCCAAGTTCATTTTTATCGTTACGCAATTTAGCAATAACATCAAACTCATCTAAAAATAATACACATTCTCTTCTAGATGCATATTCAAAAATCTTATGTATATTTTTTGCAGTACTACCTAAAAGTGACGAAATTAGAGCATCTAGTTTGACTATTAATAAAGGCAATTCTAATTCACTAGCTATTAATTGAGCTACAGTAGTTTTTCCACAACCTGGAGGCCCATACAAAAGTAAATTATTTTCCACCTTTACACCAGCTCTTAACAACTTATCTCTATTTTTATAAGCAGATATAAAATCGCTAATTTCTTGTTTTATAACATTGTTTAATATTAACTCATCTATGGAAACATTTGGATAACTGACTTTAATCATCTCCATTCTACTTTCACTATCAACAGGACCACTTTCAAATGAATCTAGAGATAATTTATGTCCTCTTGTTTCTTCTAAAACACTTTGGATTTTTTGTGCAAATTTTGTTTCCTCTTCAAGATATAAATTTTTCATTAATATATTAGCATAATTATATACTTTTTGTTTATCTCCCAAAAGACCAGCTTCTATAATTTTTAAAACCTCTGTATACATGTTTCCCTCCTATATAATCCAATTATATCATCTTTAACAACGTTTGTCAATAAAACGAAATCGTTTTTTTACATTTTGTAATCAATATTTATATTTTTGTAATCAAAAAACTTTAAATAGTTTCAGTATTATAATTTATAACATTAGCCAAACATTCTCTACATAATCTTATCATCCAAACTAGAAAAGATAAATTCACAAAAAATGATTTATTTATTAGCAATCAAAAACACCTGTTTTTTTCAACCTAAACTCCCGTAAAAATCATAGTATACAAAAATAACATAAAAACGTAAGAATCAACTAGGAATATCTTCTTTT
>CAYPEY010000048.1:0-8580 GCA_964409955.1 uncultured Staphylococcaceae bacterium | reverse complement strand
AATACAATTCAAGATATAGATATAAGTGAAGCTACAGAAATCCTTGGATTTGAAGGCGATGAAGATGTAGCATAATAAGGATAATAAATAAATTTGTTTAATAAAATAATTATATAAAAATATTAATTTAAATTTTGATGAGATAAATAAAGATTGATTATACAAAAAAGAGATGATGGTTAAAGAGATGTTCAAAATGAGCCCCAAACTCAATATGGCACTTATAGCGACAAAGAATTACTGATTTCATTAATTAGAGAACATGATAAAATGACTCGAAAACAATTGGCAGAAAAGTTAGGTATGTCAGTTAGAACTTTGCAAAGAATCTTAAATGATATTGAAAGTATTAAATATATTGGTTCAGGTAAATCAGGACATTGTGAAATAATAGAATAATTAAACAATTTAAAATAATATATAAATTACTATATATGCTATAGCGTAATTTAAAAAGTTATATAATTCTTTGACTAATAAAAATCTTTATAATATAATTTTATTAGAATAAGTAGTATTGTGTAATTTATGGAGGTAATATGGATATATTGAGGATGTGCAATGAAAGAATAAATATTAGAGGTTATGATTATTATAAAAGAAAACAGGTTAAAGATTTAAAAAAAGTTAACGATAATCTTTATACTGCAGTAGTAAGGGGAAACTATGACTATAAAGTAGAAATAGATTTAAATAATTATAAAAAGTGTAATTGTTCTTGCCCATACAATAAGAAAATATGTAAACATATTGTAGCTGCTTATTACGAAATATTTCCTGAAGAAGCTACCTTATATGAAAAAATATTAAAATCATTAATTAAATCTAAAAACAAGTATGAAGCCAATAAGAAAAAAGAGTATGAAATGATTTATAAAAATGCAGTAGAGTATGCTAGTTCTTTAACAGAAAATGAAGCACGTGAAAAATTAATTTCTGAAATAGTTTCCAAAAGATATTATGATAATTATGATGAATATGATGAAAGATATGAAGAAGATTTTGAAGTGTTGGATGAAATTGAACCAGAAATATATGAACAACTTGAGAAAGGCGCTAAAGTACCAAAACTGAGTGAATTTATTAATGCATTCGAGATGATAGGTGATGATGAAACTTGGATAAATGTAAGTACTGCTGAAACATATGATAGATATTATTTTGATTCTGAAAATATGAATGAAGAAGAAATAGATGAATTTCTTTGGGAAGATGGTTTAGTATTACTTCCTGATAAATATGAACTAAATGAATATAATGATATGTTATCTTTTGTTGATACTATAGAAGATGAAATAATACAAAATAGATTATTTACTTCACTAAAAGGAAAAGGTGCTTTTAGACGTTTTAAAGATGAATTAATTTATCTAGGATTAAGTGAAAACTGGTATAGATATAGAGACCATTGTTTAAGAGAAAAAGTAATTAATTGGTTAAATGACAATGAAATTGAATATGAGGAAGATTAAAAAAATAATCAAAAAAACGTATCTTTGATACGTTTTTTATGATGAGTAATGCACATCAATCTCTTTTACTTTTATTCCATGTTATGTTATACTAATTATACCAAAGAAATAAATAAAAGTTAACAAACTAACAAACCAAGTGTCCAATTATCAAGGGGTAATTTGACACTTTTTTAATTTGAAGTTGACACTTGTGCAGGTGGAATTGGACAAATTTCAACCCTAGAATTGGACACTTTTGCTACTTGTGTAAAAATAGTGTCAAAAAATACATTTAGAAACCTTAGAGGCAAAAAAGCTTAAAAGCTTATAAGTAACCTATTATTGGTTGTCTATAAGCTTTTTTTGTACAAAATACTCATAAAACATGGTTTAGAAGCACACAAGGATGATGGATCAATAGTTGTTAGGGTAGGGGGAGGCCATAAATTTGGACACTATGCCTAAAGAACGGGGCGCCAGTCTCATGTGAGGGACAATCAAAAATAATCAAACAATCACCGTCTAAAATTTTAACTAAAATTTAACATTTTTTAATTGTTAATAAAAATTCTAATTGCAAAAAAACAATAGAAAATTTGTAATTATATTGACTTTTTAGCAATTAAAATATATAATATTATTGGTGATAAAAATGAGAAATTTTAATTTGGAAAAAGTTTGTAATTCATTGTATACAAAAGAAATTGTTGATTACTTGACTATGATTCATGAATATAAAGGAAAACAACAATTATATATTGATACAGAACCTGAAATATTAGAAAAATTGGTTGAAATTGCTAAAATTAAATCAACGATATCTTCAAATAGAATTGAAGGTATTTATACTGATGATAAAAGAATTATAGATTTAATGGAAAAGAAAACTGAGCCAAGAAATAGGGATGAAAATGAGATTCAAGGGTATAGGTATGTTTTGGATGAAATTCATAAAAGTTATGAGTACATTGTTCCTAGACCTAATATAATTTTACAGCTTCACCGAGACTTATATAAAAATATTCCTTCATCGTTTGGTGGCAAATTTAAAACAACTGATAATAGTATTGTTGAAGTTGACGAATCTGGAAATGAAAGAGTTAGATTCAAACCATTACCATCTTATTTAACTCCAAATGCTATTGAAGAATTAACAAATTCTTATATAAAATGTATTGAAGAAGAATTAGTAGATCCATTATTACTTATACCTGTGTTTATTTTAGATTTTCTTTGCATACATCCATTTAATGATGGGAACGGAAGAATGAGTAGATTATTAACACTTTTATTATTATATAGAAGTGGATATATGGTCGGAAAATATATTAGTATTGAAATGTTAATCGAAACTAATAAAGAAGACTATTATAATACGTTACAAGCGTCTTCGTATAATTGGGATAATGATGAAAATAATTATTCTTATTTTGTAAAGTATTATTTAGGAATAATTCTTGCTGCATATAGAGAATTTGAAGAAAGAACAAGTTATCTAAAAACTAAGAAAAAACCAATTGAAAGAGTAAAAGATGTATTTCTTTCTTCATATGGTGAAGTTACAAAGAAAGATATCATCGAAAAATGCCCAGACATTTCAGTTAATATGGTAGAATATCATTTAAAAGAATTATTAGAACAAGAATTTATAAAAAAAGTAAAAGGTGGAAGATATTCTGCGTATGTTAGGATTATCAAATAATATTATTAAATTTTGTAATTTATTATATTAAAAAAATTAATAACCAGTGAGGTATTAAATGTTAAAAGTTAATGATTATGTGATTCATATAAATCAATTTGGTTTAGGAATTATTGTAAATATAACAAAAGATTTTTTTGAAGTAAAGTTTTTAAACAACGGAACAAAAAATATAATTAATATTAATGGTAAAAGTGATTATTTAGTTAAATTAGATGATGACATGATTTCTTTTATATTAAATGAAGAAAATTATTCTCGTGATGGTTATTTAATAAAAAAAGGAAAAGATTATTTTAGAAAAGGAAGAGTAATAGATGTCACTTTTACTAAAGATTCGATTTTTTCACAAGTTTTAGGAAACCATACTTATGATGTTGTATTAGAATTGGAAAAAAATAGAATCTATTACTATCATTGTAGCTGTCCTGTAAAAGGATTGTGTAAACACTCTATTGCTACGCTTTTCGAAGCAAAAAGACAACTATTAGCCCTAAAAGTAGATAAAAACAAAAAAATCGAACAATTAAATTTAGGTTTAGAAAAAGATGAAAATTTAAAAATAAATTTTGATTATGACTACAAATCATTTTTAGATTTTTACAAAGCACTTAACGATTTTAAAGAAAATTATTCAGATAATTTGTATGGATATTTATATGCATTAGAAAATGCGGATATATCAAATCAATTACTTGAATTTTTATTAACTATACCACTGTTATATTCTAAAACTAGTAGTGATACAAAACGATATTGTGAAAGAATGACAAATTCAAATAAGTTAAATAACTTATGTCAAGTTATTAATAAGAAAATAAGAGAAGAAGAAAGACTAAGTTATTCATATTTTAGAAATCCTACTGATTTTACGTATAAGAATTATATTATAAATGAAGAATACTATTTATTGATGGATGATATAAGGGGTAATTATTATAAAAAGTTAGTCGATTTTTTAGTTGAAGCTGATATTCCTAAAAAATATAATCTCTTAAATTTATTCAAACAAATATTTTATTATAATACAATTTTTGATAATGCTTTTGTATATTTAAAAGAAAATTTAAGTAATGATGAATTCAACCAAATGTTAAAAGAAATAGATTATCATAATATTCCTATAAAATCTTTAATTAAATTTTTTAATAAAGAACAAATACTAGAGTTTGCTGTAAGTTCTACTGACAAAGAATTATTTGAACATATCTTAAATGATTATGATGAGTTTATTCAAATAGATAAAAAGAAAACAATTCAAGTATTAATTCAGCATAGAAATTTATATCCAAAAAATTTATATAAAGGATTTATAAAAAATATAAATGATGAGATAACACCATATTTACAGTTATATTTAGACAATAATTTTGATTTAATTGAAGATGAGGATCATATTGATGTGGAAATGTTAAATAAACATTTCACATTTAAATATTCAACAAAGGAAGAATATAACGATTTAGCTATCTATAAAAAATTGTTCTTTTGTGCTTGTGAAATCTTATCAATAACTGAGAGATTATTTAATAAAAATCTTAGTTCAATGAATGTTTCTAAAGAAAATTTAAACAAGATTAATAAAATGTTTGAAGAAGGATTAAATCTTGTATATGGTGAAGATTATCAAAAAGAACTAGAAGAAAAAAAACAATCAACTTTAATAAGACGTCAACAAATATTTAATGAACAATTTCAAAATAATATAAAAATTTTTGATGAAACATTATCTCCAGAACCGATAATGTTAGAAGAAAGTCGTTTAATTGATTTAGAATTTAATTTTAATTATATATCTAATTATTATAGTTTAACATACCGTGTAGGGAAGGATAAAAAATATGTAGTTAAAGATGTTTTTGAATTTGCAAAAGATGTTTTTCATGGTAGGTATGCAACATACGGAAAAGGACTTGCTTTTTATCACAACATTGAAAATTTTAATCCAAAATACCGTGAACCTCTTAAATATTCACTTGAATTATTAGATGATAATTCGAAAGGAAAAGAAAATAGGCTAGATGATTATAACTTTTCTAGATTAATTTTAAAACTTAAAGGTTTAAATATTAACTATAATAATAAAGAATATTTAGTAAGACTAGATAAGTTAGATTACAGAGTAAATATTGATAATAATTATTATTTTGATGATGGATATGAAAAAGCAGGTGTAGTTGCTCTATTTGATTATGGCTTTTATTTTAATTCAAAAGAAGGCGTAGTTGATATTATAACTGACACCAAAAATAACACTCAACTGGCATGTTTTATTAATAGTTTTAAAGGTTCAAGCATTAAAGATAATGTTGAATCATTTAAAGAAGTTATATACACTAAGTTTAATCATTTGATTGATGTTGATGATTCATTAAAAGAACAATTTAAAATAAAAGATATTTTAATAAAGGCTAATTTTGATTATAACAATAAATCAATAACTGTAAAAACTGAAATCTTTGATGAAGATAATAATAAAATTAATGAAGATGAACTCGGAAATAATTGTTATGTTAAATATAATAAATATTTGAATTATCTAAGTAATTTAGGTTTTATTAATGGAGAATTAAAAGAAAACAATAAAATTTTAAATTTTCTAGCTATGGATTTTACAAATCTTAAGAAATTATGTAGAGTATATTTATCTGAATCAATTGCTAATAAAAAGATCGAAACTTTTAATAAACATACAATCGTCATTAATAATAATAGTAATGTTATGGAAGCATTTGTTGAAAATAGTATTTATACAACGGAAGAATTATATGAGATTCTAAAAGCATTAAAATTAAAGAAAAAATTTGTACTTTTAAAAGGAGACAGAATTGTTAGACTTGATAATGAAGAAGCAGAAGAGTTCGGTGATGCTGTAAATTTATTAAAACTAGACAAAAATAATGTATTAAAGCCAAAAAATATTCCGATATATCAATCAATTAAAGCTCAGGCTAATTTGAATAATATAAAATTAGATGAATACTTAATTGAAATGATTAATGAAATAAGTAATTTTAAAAATAATGACATTCCACTGCCTAAATTAAATGCAACATTAAGAGACTATCAAAAAGAAGGATATCGGTGGCTAAGTATTTTGACAAAATATAATTTAGGAGGAATATTAGCTGATGATATGGGACTTGGAAAAACTTTACAAATGATAGCTTTATTAAAAGCTAACAAAGTAAATAAACCATCGCTAATAGTATGTCCTAAAACTCTTATCTTTAATTGGAAAAGTGAGTTTCAAAAATTTGATAGTGAACAAGAGGTAGTAGAAATATATGGTATATCTAGTGTTAGAGAAAAAATAATTAATAATATTAATTATAAATCTAATACAATTTATCTAACATCATATGACTCGTTAAGAAATGATATTGAATTATATAAAAAAGAATTCAATTTCTTAATTTTAGATGAAGCTCAAGTTATCAAAAATGTTTACGCAAGTAAAAGTGTTGCTGTAAAAAATATAAAAGCAAAACATAGATTTGCCTTAACAGGTACACCAGTTGAAAACAACATAATTGATTTATGGAGTATATTTGATTTCATAATGCCTGATTATTTTGAGGAATTATCTGAATTTAAATCACTCTACAATACAGATGAAAATTTTGTAACAAAAGTATCTAAACGTATCGCTCCATTTATACTAAGAAGAACTAAAAAAGATGTATTACATGATTTACCAAGTAAATATGAGCAAATACTAACTGTTTCAATGAATGATGATCAAAGAAAAGTTTATGATGCATATAAATTAGAAGCTCAAAATGTTTTGAATAAAGGCGGAAAGTCGTTTGATATTTTCCCTTATTTATTAAAATTAAGACAAATATGCATTGACCCTTGTTTGTTTGCTGAAAATTATCGTGGTACTTCCGCAAAACTAGAAGCTTTAAATGAAATTATTGATGAGTATATTAATAATGGACATAGAATATTAATTTTTTCTCAATTTGTAAAAGCCTTAGATGTTGTAAAAAAAATGTTGGATAATAAAAATATAGAACATTTTTATTTAACTGGCGAAACAAATGCTAAAACTAGAATTGAATACACAAATGAATTTAATGCTAATGAAAACATTAAAGTATTTTTAATTTCACTAAAAGCAGGAGGTACTGGACTAAATTTAATAGGAGCAGATACAGTAATCCATTTAGACCCATGGTGGAATCAAGCTGTAGAAGAACAAGCTACAGATAGAACATACCGAATAGGTCAACAAAAAAATGTAGAAGTTATTAAATTAATTTGTGATGATAGTATTGAAAAACGTGTTATAGAACTTCAAAACGCAAAAAAAGATTTAATAGATAAATTGATTTCTAATGATGATTCTAGTATAACTAAATTATCTTTAGATGATTTAAAATATATATTAAAAGAATAGAAATATAAAAAATCTAAGTTAAAAAAATAAATATAGTAAACATTTGAAATCGTCACGCAGTGCGTGACGATTTGTTTAATATAATTAATAAAAATGAGACACACTTTGTCTCGAATTAAATAGGTATTGTTGTTTTATAAATTTTGATAAATATAAAGAAATAAAAAACGTAATTTTACATTTTTCCTTCGTATTATATCTATGTAGGGGTAACATGGAGGTTTTAAAATGAATAATGAAATTATTGATTTAAAGTTTTATTCTAATATTAAAGAAATATTAGAAAATGCTAGAAGAAAAAGTTATAATGCTGTAAACTTTGCTATGGTGGAAGCTTATTGGGAAATAGGTAAAAGCATTGTAGAAAAACAAGGAGGAAATAATACTGCTGAATATGGTAAACAACTATTAAAAGAACTAGCTATCGTTTTAACAAAAGATTATGGGAAAGGATTTGATGAATCTAATCTTCGCAGAATGAGACAATTTTATTTGAATTTTAAAAAACGTGGCACACTGTGCCACGAATTGACTTGGTCGCATTATCGTTTAATAATGAGAGTAGAAAATGAAAATGCAAGGAATTTTTATGTTGAAGAAACTGTAAAAGGTAATTGGAGTGTTAGACAACTTGAAAGGCAAATTAATACTAAATCTTATGAAAGATTACTACTTAGTCATGGTAATTATGATGTTATTCTGGATACTACTAAAAAAGAAGCAAGCAGGAAACCAACTGATATAATAAGAGATCCTTATGTTTTAGAGTTCTTAGGATTAAAAGGTAAAGCAAACTTTAATGAATCTGGTATAGAAAAAGCAGAGACTTTTTTGTTGATAGAAAATAATAGGTTAATGCTGATGTAACAAAATAGGATATACTAAAAGCAAAAAATACAAAAATTAAAAAACATATGAAATACTTGACAAGTTATATTTCATATGTTATAATTGTTTCACCAAGTCGGTGAAATGAGGTGTTTTAATGAAAAAAAATTTTACTGGAAATCAATACGAGC
>CAYPEY010000047.1:1751-8638 GCA_964409955.1 uncultured Staphylococcaceae bacterium | reverse complement strand
AAAAGGTATACGTTTGTGTATTTTTTTTTGTAAAACATTAAATAAATCTAAACTATAGGAAATTTTTAAAAAACAAAAAAAGACTTCATTTTTTTGAAATGAAGTCTTTTTTGTTATTAATTAATTTTAATTATGATCTTTTATTTTGCCCAATAAATACCATTTTCATCAACTGTAACTGAAGTTGAAGAACTAGATGTTGGAGCACTTGTTCCACCAAGTACTACACAATATCCATTTGATATTGATGTAGGCATTTTTATTGTAACAGACTCTCCTGTTGTAAACTTAGTTGTTACATAATTGTTAGCTGTAAGAGAAATACTTCCTTTGTAGCCAACATTATTACAATTATAAGATTCACTTTGCATACCTGTTGGCATTATTGCTACAACGCATCCGCCTGTATAACTATATCCTCCTTCTGAGTCAATTGCGCTATTTCCACCAGATGTAGAAATTATTACTACATATCCGCCTTTAAATGCTATTGCACCTTTCGATGTTGTACTATTAGAATCAACTCCATCTCCGCCTGCATATACGTAAACTTCACCACCTGATATAGTAATTGCAGCACCTGATGTTTGAGTTGCGTTAAATCCGTCATCACTAGATTTAACATATATGCTACCTCCACTTACTGTAATAGTATTACCTTCAACACCCTCATAAGCATTAGTAATAGAAATATCACCACTAGTAATTACCATTGCGCCATCAGCATGAAGTCCGTCATCATTACTATAAAGAGTTAGAGTTCCACCATTAATAGTAACACTACCAAGACCGTATGAACCATTTTCTAAAGCTGTTGTTGTATCTTTAGTTGCATGAATTGCATCATCATATGCTTTTATATTAATTGTACCTGCATTAATAGTGATAGAGTTTGCGGCTTTAATACCTTTAGTTGAGTAAGTTCCTTTATCTTGATTTCCTTCTTGCATTCCTCCTGTACCACCTGGCATAGTTGATGAGGATGTAGAATAATTTGTCCAAGATACGCTCATACCACTAGAAGTTGAATATGATACTTTAATAGTATCATAACTATCATTTACTGTAACTGCAGATGATACATAATTATAATTTGTATCTTGATTAGGTGTTTTAGAAGCTTCATACATATATACAATCATCTTATCATAACCAGTCTTTTTAGCTACTGTATAGTAATAGTAAGTTGTACTACTTCCACCTGGTCTATTACTAGAAGATGATACAGTTTCATATGTTGTGGAAGAATATGCCCATACGTAATCTGATGTATTACTACTATTGTAGTATTTAACACCATAAACAAAGTATGTATTTGTATATCTTATATAGTAAGTAGATTCACTTGTTGTAGTCACAGTTTCAGAATACTCTGAATACTTATCGGTATAAATATTAAGTACAGTTGTAGCATCATCAATTAATACATCATATGATGCATCAATTCCATCGCATGCAGCATAGATATTAACTGTCGCAAGAGTAATTGTAACCGTTCCTCTTTGGTTGCCTTGTGTTGAAATATCGCTATCAGTAGTTTTAATTCCATCTCCTTGTTTAGAAATTAAAGTTATATTTCCACCAGTAATAGTAACTGAGTCATTTCCTTTTAAAGCATTATCAATTGAAGTAACACTTAAAGTTAAATTTTTAACTTTTAAGTCTTTAGTAGAATGAATACCATTATTATGTAATGATTCAGCAACCAAGCTTCCTTTACCACCGATTGTTGTATCAACTTTAGAATGAATTAAACCTGAATATAAAGTTTCATCAGTTTCATCAATTACATCTCGTGTATCATATATAAAGTTTTCATATCCTGATTTAGCAGTTAAAGTAAATTCATCACCTGTAGCAACATATATAGGATTAGTTGTACTACAAGTTAAAGTAAAGCCTTGCATTTCAAGTTCAAATTTATAAGTGTCACCTACATTTACAACAATATTTCCTTCTAATGTTCCAGCGATTATATATATAGTATCTGCTGAGACTTCATTAAATGTAAGTGTTGAATTTGTTTCATCCCAAGTATATGCACCATCTGTTCCTTCAACAAAAGTAAGTATGAAAGGAAGAGTGTTGTCTATTTCAGAATTTTGTGTCCAACTAGCAACTAAAGTCATGTTGCTAGTAACAACTGTTGCAAAATCATATGCTTGTCCATTTAATGTCCAACCATTAAATGTATAACCGGATTTTGTAGGTTCTGTTGGTGCTGTTACAGTACCACCTTCTGTTACTGCTTGAGATGCAACACTTGACCCACCATTTGAGTCAAATGCAACTGTATAAGTTTCTAAAGTTACAGGTTGTTCTTTAAATGTTACTGAAAGTGTATGACAAGACGTGATATTTGTAAATGTATATGCTGTAGTATTAGTAATAGCATTTCCATCTACTAATATTTGATTTAACATATATCCAGAGTTCGGTGTAATATTTAAAGTTAGATTACTACCATAATTCACATTAATGACGCCAGTTTTATCAACTGTTCCATTATTTCCACAACTTACTGTAATTGTAAGTTGAGTTGCATTAATTGTTACATTACCTGAAATTGTTGCATATCTATTATCATTTGGAGTAAATATGATTTCATATGTTGTGTTGCTTGTAACCATTTCATCAGGATTAGCCCATGCAAATGTTCCAGCAACACTTGCACTTCCTCCAGTTAGAGTTACTGTAGAAAGTGTTTCACCAACATAAACTGTTTCGTTTACTGTTGGAAGTGATGTAACACTACATGCAATTTGAATTGTTTTTTGATATATATGATTACATACTGAACAAGTATATTCAGCAAGCCCCATCTCTGTTGATGATGCAGGAGTAATGATAACTTCATTTGAGTCAGTATGAGGTGCTTCATCAGTTTTTAAATTAGTATAACCGGCATCTATACATGCATGATAGTGAGTTGAATCATTACTTGACCAAGTAGTAGAATAATTATGAGTTAAAACTGCTTGATTAACTACTTGCTTTTTATAATCACAACTTGTACAAGAATATGTAATATAGCCAACACTATCAAATGTAGCATTTGTTTGAACACCACTATCAAGTGTATGAGGTGCTTCATCAGTTTTTAAACTAGTATATCCAGTATCTAAACATGCATGCCAATGTTTATTATCATCGTATGTCCATCCTACTGAATAAAGATGTTCTTTTTTAGCTTGATTAACTACAGTTTTAGAATAACCACAATAACAAGTATATGTAAGAAAACCTTCATTTTCATAAGTTGCTTCAGTTTGAACACCTGAGTCAAATGCATGTTCGGTTTTATTATAAATTTCTTCACAACCTTTACATTTGTACCAATGTTCGGTATCACTTGTTTCAAAGGTTGTCATATCAAAAGAATGTTGATGATTCTTTGATGAATCTTTACATGAAACAATGAAAAACATCATCATAAATATGATAGCTATTTTCATTGAATGTTTTATTATCTTTTTCATTTTTCTCTCTTCCTTTATTTTTCTATTAACATAGAATGATTTTTAAATTCTACATTATATGTTTTATTACCAATTTCAATATGTGTTGTATCTTCATCACTAAATGAACTTGATGATATTACAACACTATAAAAACCAGTTAATGCAGTTATAGAATAAATTATATTATCACCATCATAAATATTTATGATGGTATTTTTATCTTTAATTTTTGTATAAGAAAAATTAATATATTTATTATTACTACTTGAAGATGGATTTTCCACCATTCCATAATCGCCAAGGGCAATAAAGTTACCACCATTAATGACAATACCACTATTAGAATTGACTGATGCAATATCTTTAGCTGTGGCATTTACAACAACATTACCACTATCCATTAATATATATCCATTACTGTCAAGACCTTTACCAAGTGCATCAACTATTAAAGTTGTATTATTAATGTATATATATAATTCGTTTGGATCGATTTCTTTATTACTTGCTGTAATACCATCATCTAATGCGTTAATTTTAATATTTGAATTATATAAATTTATGCAAGATGCTTTGATGCCATCAAGTGTATTGCTTAGTGCTAATTTAGCGTTGTTAATATTTATTAAATTAGTTCCATTAACTGATGTTGCATTAGTTCTAACATTAAATGTTCCACCATTTATAACGATATTACCTTTTGATTTGATAGCATCATCTTCGCTATTTAAATCAAAATTTCCACCATTTATAAATAAATTATAATTTAAATTATGTGTTGAAACATAATTTGTTTCAAGTCCTGTTGTTAAATTTGTATAAGATATACCTGAAACTTTAATAGCACTGCCATTCGGTATATCACATGTTTCTTTTACACCATCATTTGCGACTATCACTATATTATTACTTTGATTATTATCAATGTACAGAGCAT
Organism: uncultured Staphylococcaceae bacterium; assembly: GCA_964409955.1. Classification (GTDB taxonomy): domain Bacteria; phylum Bacillota_I; class Bacilli_A; order ML615J-28; family CAG-313; genus CAG-313. The sequence continues at coordinate 4,240 of CAYPEY010000047.1, read as the reverse complement.
TATTTGAAACAATTCCATCATCTTTAGCATTGATCTTAAGCGAAGTATTCTTAATATACATATAACCGTATTCAATATTTGATGCATAAGTTAGGGCATCAGTTTCAGTTAGCGCTTCCATATCAGTTTTAATTCCATCATTTTGAGCCACAATATTAATATTCGAATCTTTTATAATAATTTTATTATCTGCTTTAATACCATTATTTAAGGCATTTATTTCTATATTTGTTCCTAATAAATATAATTCTTTTTTCGCTTTTATACCTGTAGAATTACTTCCAACTGTATTTATTATTAACCTACCTGTTCCATTAATTGTAAGCGATGATTTTTTCGCAACAATAACACCTTCATCAGCAACCGTTCCTACATTACTACTACTGTCTTTAATTGTGTTAATTGAACCATCAGCAATAGTTAAAATTCTCATCCCACTCGTTTCTTTAAATTTGATTGTTGCATCCATTGAATCATTTGGCGACTCAATATTTACACCATTAAGTATTACTCTAATATCACTGCCATTACAATCTTCTATAACTATATTTCCTGTAAAATTACCGCTAAATATATAAGTGCCACCTTTTGTAATCTTTATCTTATTAGTTTGTAATTCTATACCACTAGGAACATTAGTTAAATCATTTAGATTTACATAATTTGTGTTATCTATATTTGCAACTATTTGAGTATTTAAAATTGTAACAAAATTATTTGGATTATAGTTGTTTGTATCAAGACTTGTTATATTAGATTCTATATTAAATTCTTTATTACCATCTAAATAATCCCATACTTGTTTGTTTTTTGAACATGATGATAATAAAAACACAATAAAAGTTAAACATATTATTAATATTTTTTTTATCATAAATCCCCTTATTTTATAATTCTTTTACAGTATCTTTTCTAGAAACCATTATTTCTAGATTTCCATTTCTACATCTAATTTCGTCAATCATTGCTTTTTCTAATTTGACATCTTTTAATTTAATACTATAAGTTAGTTTAAACATACTTCCCATATTTTTAGATTTAACTTTTAAAAGTTCTACTTTAGATAAATATTTTTCAAAAATATCATCAAAAATAGTTGGGTAATCTAAATCTTCAGGAATCATTATTTTTAATACTCTTTCATTATCGCTGATTTTGTGATTGAATACATTTAATATTGATAATATAAATAATGCTATAGATGATATAACAGCAAAAATCACTGCATACCAAATATAACCCATACCAAGGGCAAGACCTATTGCCATTGCAATAAAGATTACGACAATTTCTTTAGCATTTCCTGGAGCTGATCTAAATCTTACAAGACTAAATGCCCCGGCAACAGCAACCCCAGTACCGATATTTCCATTTACAAGCATTATTACCATTGCTACAGCAACAGGTATTAATGATGTTGTTGTATAAAAACTTTTTGATGAATCTGATTTTATGGAGTTAGCTAAACTAAATAATACTCCTATGATAATTGATGATACTAACACAATTAAAAAATTAGTAATAGTAATTTGTGAATTTTCAAATATTGAATTAAACGACATTTTGTTTTTCTATTTCCTCTCTTAATGTTTTCTTATATGCTGTTCCGTATTTTGAGAACGATGTTTTATAGATTTTATACTTTGATAATGTACGCACTAACCATAATGGAAATGCTGTTGAGCTTTTAATTTCCATTATCATATGGTCATCATCAAGTATAGGTGTTCCATATAAACCTTTTTGTAATGATAAATCATAATCACGATATCTTATATTAGAATCGAATGTAATTCTTAAATCACTAACTGTTGTAGTATAAGCCACTCTATCATACAAAAGTAACATTGAAGGCTTTAAATTTTTATAAAAATTTATTACATAATCAATTTCTTTAGATATTTGTGAATCATACTTATTAACTTTTGTATCTAACCATTTGAAACATTCTTCCTCAGATATTTCAATCCTTCTTTTGAAGACTACTTTTTCAAACTTTTTCTTTAGTTCGAAAAACACCTTTTGATTAGGTTGTGCCACACCATAACTTCTAATTCTAACTTTTTCTTTATAAACAGGTTTTTCAATTGATTTTCTAATCAATTGATAATTATCTGTATCAAGATATAAACTTTGAATAGTAGTCTTACCATATTTATCTAATTTAACATAATCTTTAAATTCTTCTAATAATATTTCAAATTGTTCTTTAGTAATTAAATATTTTATTTCTGTTCTTTTAAATGTATATATTGCCATACTAATAATACCTCAAGCTTTATTTGGCATTATTAGAATGGTCTTCTAAATCATTTTTTTTATCATGTTCTAAACAGCCATCTGGACAATCTGATGTACATTGATTGTTAGAATTTTGATGTTCTTCATGATTTGGATTATCTTCTATTGGTGTATCAAAACCATCATGAATATTATGTTCTAAACAGCCATCTGGACAATCTGATGTACATTGATTGTTAGAATTTTGA
>CAYPEY010000047.1:0-1651 GCA_964409955.1 uncultured Staphylococcaceae bacterium | reverse complement strand
TGTTCTTCATGATTTGGATTATCTTCTTGCGCTTTATTTGATTTTAGTTCTTCAAAATCAACATCTCCAAATGGTTTTTCGTGATTTGGATCAAATGGTTTTTCTAAAATTTCTTGAATAGCTTCACCTGATAAAGTATTTAACAATTCAGAAAGTTCTTCAACTGTCATTGCTTTTAAATCATCAAATAAATATGTATCCCCAAAATGCATAATGTATTCGATTAATTTAAATTTTGCTGGAGAAAGCATATATTCCTCAGCTACTTCTTTTTCTTCTTTAGAATGCATAACACCATCTACTTTTACATCTTTACCATTATCATTCATGAATCCATTAGCTTTAGTTTCCACTTTATCTAACAAAGCTACCCCAGCCTGTTCTTTCTTAGAAACGACTGATATTAACATTTCAGCATTTTCGAAGTAGCCTTCGCCTTCTAATTTATTTAAAATTTCATCCATGCCAATTTCAACTTTTTTACCCTTTAAAGCTAAATTAGAATATTCCGTCACCGCATCATCATTTAAATAGTTAACCTCAACTATATAGTCAAATCGATTAACTACAATTTCAACCGATGGATTGATATCAATAAAAATTGATTGATATTTCTCATTCACTAATCCTAAACCAGTAAAAAAGACACCTATAATCAGCATTAAAGGTGTCAAAATTAAAGATAATCGTTTAACTAATGGCATCTTCACTCTACTAGGTTTTTCTAATGGTTCGATATTGAAAGTGGCATCACATACTTTCTTCTTCAATGTTATACTAGGTGTAAGTTCATTACTACTGGCTAACATTTTTTCAATATCAATTTTTCTCATACCTATTCTCATACTCCTTTTTGACTTTTTTTATTGCATTATTATATTGCCAACGAACTGTAGCTTCTATTTTTCCAGTAATACGAGCGATATCTTTAAATTTATATCCTTCAATTACATGTAATATTAAAATTCTAAATTCGTGGTCATTTAATAATTCTTTCGCAATTTCTAATATCATAGAACCCTTATTGTCATTTGAGTATAGAGTAGATTCATCAGTTATATCTTCATCTATAATATCTAATTGTTTCTTTTTCTTAATCATATTAAGACATATATTTTTGGTAATAGTATACATCCAAGCAAAACCGCTATTACCTTTAAATTTTAAAATTTCCTTCTTAATCTTTAAATATGATTCGAACAAAGCATCTTCACTATCTTCTTTGTTTTTAAAATATGAATAACATAAAGCATACAATTGCTTATGTGTATAATCATATATATAGTCCATAGCTTGATCATCACCTTGTTGCAAATTACATAGATAATAGTCAATTTGCTTTTGAAACTCTACGTTATCCATAACTAGTTCCTTTCTTAAACTTTTATTTAACAAAGGAAAACAAATAATTTTCCTACTAATTGCTATTTTAACATAAAAATAAAAATATTTCTTGTTTTTAGCAACTATTAGAAATTGCTTACACTATATATACAATTTAAATTTCAATTTCGTTTGACTAAAATTTATTTTTTAAAAAAATAATCGTTTAGATATTATCAGAACGATTTAGCATATTTTTATTAGGTATAACACTTATAATGTTTCAAAATTTATTCACTATTTTATTTTATATTCTTAATGTTCTAAT
>CAYPEY010000046.1:0-8990 GCA_964409955.1 uncultured Staphylococcaceae bacterium | reverse complement strand
ATTAATCGATAATGGTAATGGCATTTATACATTTGATGATGAATCACAAAGAATTTTAAGACCTATAACAGGAGGATATGAAGTAGAATATAGTGATTTTTCTAAAGAAGAATATGATGAAAATGGAAATATTCTAAGATATATTGATAAATATGGCGATGAAGTATTAACATATGCATATGAAAATAATTTGTTGATGGCATTGATTTATAGAGATAATAAAGTCGTAGAATTTTGGTATGATTACGATTATAATGTTAATTTTTATAGATTAACAAATATTATTTATAATGACACTAATACAATTATTGAATGTACGACAAATGATGTAGATATTAAACACTACTCTGGTATATTATATAAAACATATATGATTCATAATAGTACTACAAATTCTAAAACATATTATGTTAAAGCATGTAATCAAGAAACTCCAACAGTTATTTTATATTCGAAAGAGTGTATATACAAAAATAATAATATTCAATTACTATACAAAGAGGGGACTAGTGAAATAGATAGTTTAACTTATAAATTTACGAGTAATGTAATAAATTATTCTGGGCCGTATAATAGAAGTGAAGTTATAAATAAAAAAGGGTTAGTAAAAAGATTATACTTTAATAATAAAAAGTTATTATATGAGCACGAGGTTATTTCAACTGAAGAAAATGATGATCAAGATTCAGATGATATGTTTTATGGTAATGTATTCACGGGAAATGTGAAAATTTACAATACTATAGATAATTTAAATATCAAAAGTCCAATAATTAATTTAACAAAAAATGATATTTCAGGTTTCAGTGCTAATACATTATCATCTGGCTTTTTTAAATTTATATTTACTAATTATTCAAATGCTAAAGGTTACTATTTACTAACTGGATGGATCAAAAAAGATTCAGATGTTGTTAATTCAGTAAATTTTAAAATAACGGATTCGTATTATTATACAGAAGAAGTAGATTTTTCGGTAGGATTATCTGAAAGTAATAAATGGTATTTTTTTGCTTATAAATTTTATACCACTAATAATAATTGTTATCTTGTCCATAATGCATTTACTAATATAGAATTTAAAGATTTAAGAGTTACATATCAAGCTACATCGGTTTTAGTAAATAACAGGATTAATTATTCGCTTCAAGAAGATGTATTGATCAATAATGGAAGATTGGATGCAAGGGAAGATTACGTTATTATTCCATTTAAAGATGTATCATTTGTTGATCAAGGTAATACAAATGAGATTATCGCTAATGTTACTTATGATGATGTGTTAAAATATAAAATCAAAGTGTTAAGAGAAGGAAGTTCTAATGAGATTTATTCCAATAATCTTAAAACTGTTACTAAACCTATTACAGAATTAAAATTTTTATATAATGATGTAATATATAATTTAAGTGATTATAGTATTGGTAAAAGGTTTTTTAATATGGGAAAAGAATATTGGAACTATGCAAGAGTCTACACTGATAATATAAAATTACAAAAAATGGTTAATTATACAATTGGAGATTATCAAATTTTAAATACAAATTTAGATGTAATACAAAATGTTGAAGATGGAAAAACTACAAACTATGAAATGGATAAAGGTCTTGTTATTTCTCAATCTGTTGCAAATTATCCTACTTTAACACTAAATTATAATTATGTTAGTGATAATGATAATTGTAAAATAGAAGTTACAGATGAATTTGGTGAAATAACAACATATTTTTATGATAATGAATGGGGAGAAATTTATAAAATTATTTTCCCTAATGGCGAAATTATAGAAGATACGCTTAGCGATGATAAAACAGTTATAACAAAAAGAGAATTTGTAGATACAACAAATTCTATTGTACATGAAATTGATTATGATAAAGGAAGAATATCTTCATTATATACTGATAGTTTGAAGTATGGGTTCTCTTATTTAAATGGTGAATTATCGTTAGTCGAAAAATATCAAAACAATACATCTATACCAAAATATTCAATTTTAGAAAAAACACATACAGATTTTTCTGATAGTAATAATTTTGCTGGTCTTTATTCTATTGTTTATAACTATGATAAATATAATCGATTAAATAGTATAACAGATGTGTTAGAAAACATTTATAAAAATTTTAATATGAATGATGATACTACACCTAATGAAAATGCGAATTTAATTAGGCAAAATGATCTTATCACAGATGTTTCTAGTGATTATACCTATGATGAGAATACTAATAATATAAAAACGATTATAAAAAAAGATAGTGATGAAAATATTTTAAGTCAGGAATATTATACATATGATAGTGCAAATAGATTGGTAGGTAGACAATATAGTTATTTAGCATCTAATAATACGTATAATAATATTTTATTTGGCATAACATATCAAAAGAATGTAACAGATGATATAGTAAATAATAGAATTTTACAAACATATTATGGTTTAGATCAAACAACTCTAGCGACAACAAATTATTCATATGATAATTTAAAACGAATAAGTAACAAAAATACTTCATTATATGGATATGCATTTAATAAAAGTTTTACGTATGATAAAAGTAGAATTTCTAAAGAAGAACTTAATTCACTAAATGCTACTAATTATAGTTATGATAGCTGTGGAAGAGTTAATGTTATAAGTTCAAATGCAGGTAACATCATATATCATTATGATACACAAGGTAGATTAGTTAGAGAAGACAATAAATTACTTGACAAAACTTATTCATACGAGTATAATGAAATTGGCAATATAGTTAGTAAAAAAACTTATAATTACACTACAGTTGATACATTGTCTGATGCAACTTCAACTATCAATTATTCATATGATAGTGAAAATACTGATAGATTAATTAGTTATGGAAATAAAACATTATCTTACAATATTTTAGGATATCCTACAACATATAATGGATATAATTTAACTTGGAATAAGGATAAACTTGTTAGTATGTCTAAAGGTGATCAATTTAATGGTTTTCAAAGTTATACTTTTACATATAATGCCTTAGGACAACGCATAGGAAAAATTTATTCAAGAACAATAGGAACTGAAGGAATTACTTCTATTGCGCCAAATGATATAATTAATAGTATAACTACGTATGAATATGATAATCAAGGAAGATTATTATTTGAAATAACAAATATTACGTATTATTCTGATGGGTATGATCAAAAGAAAATAGAATATATTTATGATCAAAGTAATATAATTGGAATAAGTTATACTTATGGTACAAAAACAAATTTATATTATTTTAATAGAAATATTTTTGGTGATGTAACAGAAATTTTTGATACATCAGGCGAACTAATTGGAAAATATGTATATGATGCATATGGAAATTGTACAATAACGGATACTAATAGTTCTTTAAATACAAATATTAATAATTTGTCTGTAGTAACATATAATCCAATTAGATATAGAGGATATTACTATGATACAGAAACGTCATTATTTTGGATATCCTCAAGGTATTATTCACCCGAATTATGTCGCTGGATTTCACCAGATAATATAAGTTATCTTGATCCACAATCAGTTAATGGATTAAATTTATATTGCTACTGCAAAAATAATCCTATCATGAATGTCGATCCTACTGGCCATTTTGCAATTTCATTAACTATGATCGGTCTTATTGTAGGAGCAGTAATTGGCGCAACTGCTGGAGGTATAGCTGCATTTAATATTGCAAAAGATCAAGGAGCAGAAGGTTGGGAATTGTTTGGATGGACGATGGCCGGTATAGTTGGCGGAGGAATTATTGGAGGAGCTTTAGGAGCAGGTGCTGGGGCATTAGTTACTAAGGCAACTGGAATATTAGGTTTATCTATTGTGAAAGGAAATGTTTTTGTTGTCACAAAAACAATGGTTTTAGGCCATTATGGTTATGCTGCTTTAGGAACATCTCTTGGATATGGTTTTTACGAAATTTCTGATGATTTATATTATAGTATGACAGATGCACAAAGATGGGCTATGAATTCTCAATTTTTAAATGATTGTTATAGATTAGGAGCAAACTTTATTGTTGAACCAACAAGAACAATTTCACCAACATATAATGGGAATGTATCATGGTTATATTATGAAATTCAATACTTAATTGACAAAGGATATCAATGGCTTGAAGATTTATCTGCTTTAGTTAGGGGTTAAATAATATGTACAAAAAAATTATTCATTTCAAGGACAAAAAACATTTTGGTAGTCAAATTGTGATATATAAGAGTGAAATTAATTATTTAATTATAATGAAGGATAGAGATGGACAATCTTATTATTTTTTAGATAATAAATTAGAATTTTTTTACCCAATGAATACTTTTATGAAAAAAATTAATTTCAATTTTGATTTTGATAATATTAAAGAAGAGATAAATCAAAGTTTTGAATTAGACTTATCACAATATGGACATTCAATTTGTCCTGAGTTTATTAAAAATTTAATTAAATAAACAAACATCACTTTTAACATTAAGGGTGGAGCTGATAATCTCAGTTCCATCCTTTCTTACATTTAGTGGACAAGAGCGAAACCTGGGTATCCCAGTTGTCGCAACAGTCAAAAATGCGACTTGTTGCATTTTTCTTATCCTGCCTATAAAATAAGCAAATTTGCAACACTTTTTAGTTCAGTGGATGAGTATAATAAATTCGCTTTTAGTGGATTAATTTTGAATTTTCTAGATAATGTGGTATAATATTTGTGTTAAAATTCTTTATACGTGGAGGTTTCTAATGAAATATAAAGCTATATTTTTTGATAGAGATGGAACACTTACTTATTACGTCCAAGAAAAAGTTAATTGGCGTAATAAAATTATTGAAGAGTGGAGTGGTAAATCATTTGAACTTCCTTATGATAAAATGATTATGTTGTTTAATAAGGCTAAAGAGAATAGACCATATAAATATAAGAATTTAGAAGATGAAAAAGAATTCTTTCAAAGATATTATAAATACTTGCTTATAGAAGAAGGTGTAACTGAAAACGTAGAAGCAAGAGCAAAACTATTATTTGATGAGTTATGGTGTAATGGTGATAGAGCATTATATTCTGAAACTATAGATGTATTAGAATACTTTAAAAATAAAGGATATAAAATAGGAGTTATTTCAGATACATCTCCATCATTACAATATTCATTAGAGCAATTAGGAATAGCAAAATATTTTGATTCTTTTATAGCATCATCTTTAGTAGGTGCAGGAAAACCAAGTCCAATAATATTTAATGCTGCACTTGATTCAGTTGGAGTTAAAGCAGAAGAAAGTTTATATGTGGATGATTATAAGCCAGAAGCTGATGGTGCAAGAGAACAAGGATTCACATCATTCTTAATAAATAGAAGCTTAAAAGAAAAGAACGAATCGGAAATAAGTAATTTAAAAGAAATAATTGACTTTGTTGAAAAGTTGGAGAAGTAACTATGACACTAATTGAATTTTTAATAAAAGCTAAAACAAGTACATATGCTGACGGTATAAAATATAAAGTTCCATCAACCAAACCTAATTCAATAGATTATCACTATAAAGATGGTAATTTTATTTACCATGATACTTATTTTGGTAGTCAAGAATTTTATGGAAGAGAATTTGTATATAGAAATAATAAATCTATATGGTATATGGAATATACTGGTGAAGTTTTAGATGATGAAACTACCGATATTTATAATAAAGTATTAAAGCCTGCTCTTAAAAATATTGATGATAATTTGCCTTTAAGAGGACCAAATGAATTTTTTGTAGACGATTATAAATATATTTTTGAGGTGAATGGTACAATAGAAAAATTTGAAGGAATAGAAAGAATATACAAAAATGATAAATTAGTATATGAATTAAAATGCCAAGGTGGAACGTTTAATAAAAAAATTAAATGGATTTTCTTCGATGTTGGAACAACATTAGTAGATGAAGAAAAAGCATATGATTATCGCGTATATGAAATGATTCAAGGTACTAATATAACTTTTGAAGAATTTGATAAAAAAAGAATTGAACTTGCAAAACAAGGGCTAGATGGTAATAGTGCTGCTATAAGAGAGTTAGGTTTAACAAAAACTCGATGGCTTCCACAATATGAAGAGTTATACGATGATACTATTGAATTACTTGAATATTTAAAAAAGAAAAAATATAAATTAGGTATAATTGCAAATCAAGAGATGAATTTGAAAAAGAGACTTGAAGTATTTGGTATATTAGAATATTTTGATTTAGTTATTGCATCAAAAGAAGTTGGAGTATCAAAACCAAATAAAGAGATTTTTAATATAGCCCTATCTAAAGTTAAATGCAAATCTAAAGATTGTATTATGATTGGTGATAGATTAGATAATGATATTATTCCAGCAAATCAAATTGGAATGAATACAATTTGGATAAGACAAGGATTAGCTAAATATCAAGCAATTAAATTAGGTATGGATTATTCAAATTTTGTAGTAAGTTCATTATCTGAAATTGAAGATATTTTATAAATATATAATATATTAAAAAGTAAGGTGGAATTATGATAAAACCAAAAAGATTACAAAAAGGAGATAAAGTTGCTGTTGTAAGTTTATCTCGTGGACTGCTTGGTGAAGATAAATTTATTCATATACTTGATATTGCAAAAGAAAGATTAGAAAGAGAATATGGATTAGAAGTAATAGTTATGCCAAATGCTTTAAAAGGAAATAAGTATTTATACGAACACCCAGAAGTTAGAGCAGAAGATTTGATGAATGCTTTTAAAGATAAATCTATTAAAGCAATCATTAACGCAATAGGTGGAGATGATACAATAAGATTACTACCATATATTGACTTTGATGTTATTAGAAATAATCCAAAAATCTTTATGGGGTTCTCTGATACTACAGTAAATCACTTTATGATGTTTAAAGCTGGTCTTGTATCATATTATGGTGGATCGCTTATGAATAACTGGGGAGAGTATGTTGAAATAAATGAATATACCAAAGAGGCTTTAGATAATGCTTTCTTTAATCCTCAAGAAACATATGAAGTAAAATCATCAAAATATTGTAGTTATGTAGATAAAAAAGTTAGATGGAATATTGATAGCAGTAATGTTAAAAGAGATGTAGAAGAAGAAACTATAGGTTATGAAGTATTACAAGGTAAAGGTAAAGTTCAAGGAAAACTTTTAGGTGGGTGTATCGAAACATTTATATATCTAATTGGTACACCACTTTGGCCTGCACTAGATGAATGGAAAGATAAGATACTATTTATTGAAGTGAGTGATGAAGAGGAAAGTGAATTACCAGAATACTATTTTGCGTGGATACTTAGAAATCTAGAAGCTCAAGGTATATTTAATGTAATAAAAGGTATTATATTTGGTAAACCTCCAGTAAAAGAAAAGTATGAATCATATAAAGAAATACTTTTTGATATTGTAAGTACTGATGGTAAACGCACAGATTTACCAATAATTTATAATGTTAATTTTGGACATGCTTATCCAATAGGAATAATACCAATTGGACTTGAATGTGAATTAGATTGTGATAACAAAAAAATAACAGTATTAGAAAAAATTACAAAATGAAGATAAACAAATATGATTAAATTGGTAAAACCATCAATAGTATACTTTGATCAATTAATTATTCTTGAACAAGATTTTATAAATAACAATGAGCCACGTATTCAAGGTTCTGGTTCAATAGATAAATATGATGATTTAAATGAATGGTTAAAAAGTATTAATGAAATTGAAAAAGGTAAAAATGAAAAATTAGTACCATCAACATATTATTTAATATTGTCTGACGAAGAAGTAGTAGGAACTATTTCTATGCGCCATTATTTAACAAAAGACTTAGAAGAATTTGGTGGACATATTGGTTATAGCATAAACCAAGTTCAAGAAGAAAAGGTTATGCAAAAGAAGCATTAAGATTAATATTAAAGTTATACAAAGATAAATACGATGAAATCTTAATAATGTGTGAAGATGATAATATAGCTTCAAATAAAACAGTTATTTCAAATGGTGGAGTATTAATTAACCAAACAGAAAAATTTGGTCTAAAGATAAATAGATATAAAATTTGTTAAAACTTGGAGCTAAACATTGTCATATACAAATGAAGGTGAAAACTATCGTAAATATGGTATAGTAATAATCGAAAGTTATGATAAAACACTAGGATACACAGTATATGAATACAGAAAACCAACAATTAAAGAAAGACAAGAAATAATATTAAACTATATAATACAAAACAATAATGAGACAATTGATTTAATATATTTATCAAATAAACTTTGTGTTTCAAAAAGAACAATCCAAAAAGATATTAAAGTATTACAAAGTAATAATCTAATAGAAGTAATACCTAATTTTACACAAGGATCTCAAAGAAGAAATATAATTAAATATATTGGTCCACAAAAAGATATAACAGGAAAAGACTTAACTTTAGAATTATTATATGATTTAGATAATCCATATGGATTTAGAGACTTTGACTGGGAAGAATTTAAGATGAATCCTAGTTTAGATAAAAGAACTTTAAAAGAACAATATGCGATTTTAAAGAAGGAGAAATTAAGATTACAAAGAAAAAAAGAATTATTCTTCTCTAAAAGCGATTAGTAAGACATGTCAAGAAAATGATATGTCTTTTTTTGTCGGACGATTTATTAAAATATTTTTTTAAAAATACCTAACTTTTGGGGTGAAAAGTAGTATAAATGGCGAAGGGAGAATAGATATATGGAAGATATTAAAAATAACTATCAAAATGAAGATTTAAAACCTCAAATTAAGGTTACAGAAGAGTTTAAAGGAACAAAGACATTAGAAGATATAATCAAAGAATTAATCGTTAAAAGCTTAAATTTAGGCACTCTTGGAGGATTAGAATAATGGACAAACTAAATAATCTATGCTATAACCCGAGTTTGCCACCTAATTTTGATAAAAAACTAAATTAGAAATAAA
>CAYPEY010000045.1:0-9695 GCA_964409955.1 uncultured Staphylococcaceae bacterium | reverse complement strand
TCGAAGGTATGAAAGCTGCTCAAGGTATCTTAACAGTTCGTGGTGGTATGACATCACATGCTGCAGTAGTTGCTCGTGGTATGGGTACTTGCTGCGTATCTGGATGCTCTGCAATCGCTATGGATGAAGATAATAAAGTATTTACTTTAGCTGGTAAAACTTATCATGAAGGAGATGAAATCTCTTTAGATGGTTCTACTGGTAACATCTATGATGGTATCATGCCTACTACTGAAGCTACAGTAAGTGGTGACTTCGGAAGAATCATGGGTTGGGCTGATAAATATCGTGCATTACAAGTAAGAACTAATGCTGATAACCCTAGAGATGCTAAAAAAGCTAAAGAATTAGGTGCTGAAGGTATTGGTCTTTGTCGTACTGAACATATGTTCTTTGAAGCAGATAGAATTGCTGCAATCAGAGAAATGATTTGTTCTGATACAGTAGAAGAAAGAGAAGCTGCTCTTGCTAAACTTGAACCAATGCAACAAGGTGACTTCGAACAATTATACGAAGTTATGGAAGGACATGGAGTAACAATCCGTTACTTAGACCCACCTCTACATGAATTCGTACCTACTGAAGAAAAAGATATCGAATTACTTGCTCAAACTAAAGGTAAAACTGTTGAACAAGTTAAAGCAATTATCGATAGCTTACATGAATTCAATCCAATGATGGGACATCGTGGATGTCGTTTAGCAGTAACATATCCTGAAATTGCAGCAATGCAAACAAGAGCTGTTATTAAAGCTGCTATCGCTGTATCTAAGAGAAAAGGTGTTTCTATCGTTCCTGAAATCATGATCCCACTTGTAGGTGAAATCAAAGAATTAAAATATGTTAAAGATATCGTTACTTCAACTGCTGATAAAGTAATCGCTGAATCTGGTTTTGATCTACACTACCATGTAGGTACAATGATCGAAATTCCAAGAGCTGCTTTAACTGCTGATGAAATTGCAAAAGAAGCTGAATTCTTCTCATTTGGTACAAATGACTTAACTCAAATGACATTCGGATTCTCTCGTGACGATGCTGGTAAATTCTTAGATTCTTACTATGATACTAAGATTTATGAAAACGATCCATTTGCTAAAGTTGACCAAAAAGGTGTTGGTAAACTTATGAAAATGGCAGTTACTCTTGGTAAAGAAACTCGTCCTAATATCAAACTTGGTATTTGTGGAGAACATGGTGGAGACCCTTCATCTGTTGAATTCTGTCATGGTTTAGGATTAACTTATGTTTCATGTTCACCTTTCCGTGTTCCAATTGCACGCTTAGCTGCTGCACATGCTAACATCAAAAACCCTAGATAATTAATTAACAAATAAAACCCCAAAAGAGAAATCTTTTGAGGTTTTTATATTTTTTGATTATTTATAAAGTTATACCTTTATAAAATATTAATTTTGGCAAAAAAACTTTAAAAAATTAACTAAATATTACTAAAATGTTGAAAAGAATTAAAAAATATGTTAAAATTACTTCATCTATAAAGGTATACTTTATGAGAATAGGAGGTAAAATTTTGAAAAGAAAAAATTTGACAATTATATTTTTTGCTTTGTTAATGTTATTATCAGTAACAGGTTGCAAAAATTGTAAAAAAGGCGGAGAACAAGTAAGTGGTGGAGGAAGTAAAAATCCTGATTGTGCTCATAATTGGGAAGGTTCTGAAACAACTCCAGCAACTTGTACTGAAGGTGGTGTTTGGACATATGTTTGTAAAGAATGTGGTCAAACAAAAGATGAAACTATATCATCTCTTGGTGGTCATATAGAAGTAGTTGATCAAGCAACATCAGCTACTTGTACAAAAGATGGTTATACTGAAGGAAAACATTGTTCAAGATGTAACCAAGTAATTGTTGCGCAAACAGTAATTCCTGCAACAGGACATAATGAAGTGGTTTTAGAAGCAGTTGCACCTCAATGTGAATATGGTGGTTATACTGAGGGTAAACGTTGTACTGTATGCAATACTGATACAGTACCACAAGAAAGAATTTCGTCAACAGGTCATACTGAGGAAACCGTTGAAGGTTATGCTGCAACTTGTTATTTAAAAGGATTAAATGATGGAAAGCGTTGTACAGTATGTGAAAGTACATTATTGTCTCAAACTGAAATCGAGCCACTAGAACATGAATTTGATGCAAACAATATTTGTACTAAATGTCATGATCCAAAAGCTAGTGAAGGATTACAATTTGTTTATGATAGTACAACTAATAAAGCTGAACTATATGGTATTGGCTCATGTACTGATACAGATATAGTAGTGCCACGATATTATAATGAAAAAGAAGTAACGATTATATCTGATGGTGCATTAGAAAATGAAACTCAAATAACAAGTATTGTTATTCCTGATTCTGTTACTACAATTGAAGATGAAGCTTTTAGTGGCTGTACTAACTTACAAACAGTTACTCTTCCTGATTCATTAGAAATTTTGGGTTATAATGTATTTAAAAATTGTACTTCATTAGTTTATAATACATATGAAACAGGTAATTATTTAGGTAATGAAGATAATAAATTTTTAGTTTTAGTCAGTGCAGATACTGAAAAAGCTAATCAAAATCAATATATTAATGTAAATACTAATACTAAAATTATTGCTAATCATGCGTTAAGAGATTGTGCTAATGTACTAACAATTACTCTTCCTGAAGGATTAATTAGTATTGGACGTAATGCATTTTTATACTGTTCATCAATAAATAGTATTAAAATACCTAATACTGTAAAATCTTTAGGTCAAGGAATATTTGCAGGATGTAGTTCGCTACAAAGTATTATACTTCCTGGTAGTGTAACATACATTGAAGGTAGATTATGCGATTATGGAACAGATCCAAATAAAACATTATATTATCAAGGAACTATTGAAAATTATTTGAACATTGAAACACCATCTGTTGATAGTTATAAATATCATTTTATGAGCGGTTTTAATAGCGTTTATTTCCTTGATGAAAATGGTAGTTGTTACTATGGTAATGACAGATATAGTCATCTTACTACTTTAGTTATTCCTGATACAATAACAACAATTAAAAAATTTAGTTTTTATAATTTTAGTACATTAGAAAAAGTAGTTATACCTTCAAGTGTAACATCAATTGAATCTGGTGCTTTTAATTATTGTTATTCTTTAGTAGAGGTATGTAATCTATCATCTCTTGATATTAAAGTTGGAGCAGAAGACAACGGTTGTGTAGGATGCTATGCAAAAATAGTTCATAGTTCTTTAGATGAAGATTATATTTCAACTGTAGGTGATTATAAAGTTGTGTTTGATGGTTCAATTTATCATATTTATAGATACTTTGGAAATGAAACAAATTTAGTATTACCTGATGATATTAATGGAAAAGATTATAAAATTTCTTACGGTGTATTTGAAAAAATGAATCTTGTTTCTGTTGTAATTCCAAGTAGTGTATTAGAAATTGGTACACAAGCTTTCTATGCTAATATGTCTTTATCAAGTGTAGAATTTAAATCAGATTCAAAATTAACATCTATTGGTAATTCTGCATTTAGTAATTGTACAAATTTATCAACTATAACAATACCTGAAGGAGTTATAACAATTGATGATTATGCATTCTATAATTGTACAAATCTTGCTACATTTACAATTCCAAGTACTGTTGAAGTATTAGGAAGCTATGCATTCGCACAAACAAAACTTTCTCAAGTATCTCTTCCATCTAATTTAGAGAAAATTGAAAGTACTACATTTTATGATTGTAATTTACTACAATATAATGTTTATGAAAATGGTAAATATTTAGGTAATACAGATAATCCTTATGTTGCATTAATAGGAGTAGTAGATTCAACAAATATGACATCATTTACTATTAATTCAACTACTAGAATTGTAGATGGTTTAGGATATAGTAGTCTTACTTCTATTAATATTCCAGCAAGTGTAGTTACTATTGGAGAAGATGCATTCCGATGGTGTGAAAGTTTGCAAAGTGTTACTTTCGAAGAAAATAGTAAGTTATTATATATTGAGCCAGGGAGTTTCTATAATTGTGATGGTTTAATAAATATAGTACTACCTAATTCAGTAATTAGTATAGAGGAATCTGCGTTTAGTAGCTGTAATAATTTAACTAGTGTGACTCTTTCTGAAAACTTACAATATATAGGATCAATAGCTTTCGATAGTTGTAATAGTTTAGAAACTATAGTTATTTCAAAACAATTAAAAATTATAGAAGACAGTGCATTCAATCATTGTTTAAGTTTAACAACTGTTAATTATCGCGGTACAGAAGAGGAATGGAACAATATTGAAATAGGTGGCTCAAATAGTTACTTAACTAGAGCAACCATAGTTTATAATTATTCGGAATAAGTTTTATAATAATTTTTATTCAACAAAATATTGATGGTAAAAAATGTTGTATTTGTAAAAATACAACATTTTTTTGATGGCTTGGATAAAAAAACCAAAAATTCCAAAAATAAACAAATTGTTTAGTTGGTTCAACAAACTGTTAGTTTACAAACGTTAACAAATTGTTTATAATGGTATTGTCACAAGGAGGAAAATGTATGATTGGAGACAATATTAAAAATTTTAGAACCGCAGCAGGATTATCACAAAAAGACCTCGCTGAAAAACTATTTGTTACACCACAAGCAGTATCAAGATGGGAAAAAGGAGATGTAGAACCTTCTATTGCAACACTTGTTAGTATGTCCGAAATATTTGGTGTTTCAATTGATGAAATTTGTGGAAAGGAGATTGAAAAACCTGAACCCGAAGTTATCGAAGAAACTAAGTACGTTTACGATGAAGCTAACAAACCGTTACTTGCAGTTTGCACGAAATGCAATAAGCCTATTTATAATCCTGATGAAATAACAAGAGATTATAATAATGTAGTAACTTGTAAAGAATGTAAAGAAAATCAAAAACGTGCTGAAAAATCGACAAAAGAATATGATGCTAGAAAAAATCGTATTAGATCATTTATATGGGGAGGACTAGCAGGAGGATTATGGGTTGTTATAACTATAGCTTCAGTAATTTCAGATGGTGATACATCTGTTATACTTCCTAATTTATTATTTGCATTAGGATTATTTACACTTGTATCTTGCTTATTTTTGCAAAATAACTTTATTGGTGAAATGATTTCTACAATTTGTAGTTGGGGATTTGTATCTATGCCAGGGGTTATATTTGAATTGAGTTTAGATGGTATCTTATGGCTTATTACTGTAAAATTATTACTATGGATTTTAGGAATTATACTTGCAGTAATATGTGCAGCATTTGGTATAGTATTAGGATTTGTTTGCTCATTCTTTGTTTACCCTTTTGCATTAATTAAAAATATTAAAAGACCAGAATTAACTGAGTAAGGAAAAATTATGAATAAGTATTTTAAAATTTTACTATTTGCACTAATATGTGTAATGACATTTACTTTAACTGCATGTGGCAAAAAATATACAGTAATATTTAATTCAGATGGTGGTACTGTTGTAGAATCTCAAGAAGTTAAAAAAGGTAAAACAGTAACAAAACCATCAAATCCAACAAAAGAAGGGTATGAATTTATAGCATGGTTTTTAGATGATGCAATATATAATTTTAATGACCCAGTTACAAAAGATATAACTTTAATTGCAAAATATAATCAAGCAGGAGTTTATTATAATGTAAATTATAATGGAACTACTATGGCTAGTCAAAGAGTTTTAGAAGGCACAACACTTAATCTACCAAGTGATCCTACAAAAACAGATAGTATTTTTATGGGATGGTATAAAGATGCAACTTTCCAAACTAAAGCAGCTTTTCCGATAACTATTAATAATGATACTACTTTATATGCTAAATTTACTAGTTTTGCAGAAGCATTTGCTGAGGCAAGAAATAACACTATAGGTGATAGCATAACAGGTTATGAATATGATTATACAACTGTTGCTAATGCAACTTATAGTGCACTTTCATTAAATGGTAATACACTGGGTAATACTAAATATAATTCTTTAAGTTCAACATCACTATATGATATAAAAACAAATTCAGGGTTATTATTTAATGATGGTTCTAAATATCAATTAAAATCAGGTAATATTTTAAAACATATTACATTAAATGAAAATGATGTAGTTAAAAAAGTGGAAACAGAACAAGTTGCAACAAACTATAAATACGATACTTCTAGTTTTGCAAAAGCATTATTTGAATATTCAGATGATCAACTAAAATCTATTGAGAAAACTAGTGTTCCAAATGAATATAAATTAAAAACATCATTTAATGCATCTAGTGCTATTTCTTTAGTTGGTAATTATTTAAATCATCCGGTTATAGAAAAATTAATAGGTACTCTTCCAGAAACAAGTGTTGATACTGGAATGTATGTAACATTTGCTAATGGATATATCAAAACTTATCGTTATGAGATGAATATTAATGTTACTAATCTTCAATTTAGTTTGGTCTATACTTTAACATTTAAAAATCAAGGAGTTAATCCAACAATAAGTCCTAGAGAATTTAGTGGTTTATCAATTTCATCTACAGAAATCAATAATACAAAAGCAGAAATTCTTAAATATTTAAATTTATTTGCAAGTCAAGAACGCTCTAGTTATGATTATAAAGTTGTAACAGGTGTTGATTATGGATTAACTACAGGTGAAATAAATGCAACAATTCAAGGTTCAACAAATAGAAAATTAGTTGGCAGTACTGTTTATTTCCATAACGATATTGAAATTGATACAGATTTTAAGAATGATGATTTATATGGAACAAGTGATGTTGCAGATATTCATATAAAAAAATCAATGTTATCTAATGGTGATGTATATTTAATTGAAAAGAAAGTATTAGTAGATAAAACTTATTTACAAGAAAATTACACATCTAATAGAAGTGATTCATATTATTTATATGATATATTTACTTTAATTAATAATTTCTCATTTATTCAAAAAACAATTGAAAGTTCAAAAACTACATATTCTATGAGTGGTTCAGTTACTGATTTAGCAGCTATTTTAAACTGGATTAATAGCGAAACAAATATTGATCCTCTAGATAATTCAACACAAAATCCTAAAGTTTTTGGTGAATTTGTTGCAAATACTCTTGAAATGGAAGATTTTGAATTAATTGTTACTATCGAAAATAATCAATTAGTATCTATAGTACTTAACGCAAATGGTAATGTAAATACTTCATTTGCAGGTTCTAGAGACTTTACAACATCTCAAAATGCAGTATTTGATTTGAGTTATGAATTAAAAGTAACTACTGATGCTTTAACATATGAACCGTTTGAAACTGTAAATGATGCTAAATAGTTTATAAGTAGGATTTTAAATCCTACTTTTTTTTGACAAAAGTTAATAAATATGTTAAACTTTATTAGTATTATTTTTTAGGAGTAATAGTATGGTTGGAGAAAATATAAAAAAATATCGAAAAGAACTAGGATTAACACAAGCAGAACTAGCAGAAAAATTATATGTAGAACCTCAAACTATATCGTTTTGGGAAAATGGAAAAAGACAACCAGATATTGATACACTAGTATTACTAGCTGAAATATTTAATGTTTCTATGGATGAACTATTTGGAAAAACGGTTGAAAAACCTGCTCCCGAGGTTATCACAGAAATTAAATATGTCTATGATGAAAAGCAAAAAGTTGTATTAGCGCTTTGTAGGCATTGTAAGAACCCTATTTTTGAAAAAGATGAACTGACTTTGCTAAAAGATAATACTTGTATTTGTAATACCTGTGTAACTAAAATAAAAGAAGAACAAGAAAGAATTAAAGAAGAACAATTGATACAATTGAAGAAGATGGAAAAAATTAGACTTCTTGAGAATAAACGTTTAAGAAAAAATTCTTTTATATGGGGTGGTATTGCAACAGGACTTTGGTTGATATTAGTATTTTATTGGTTAATCACAGGAGGCGAAAAAGATGATTTTTGGTATAACTTGGGATTTTCGCCAGCAATATTCACTTTAGTTTCTTGTGGAATCCTAAAAAATAATTTTATGAGTGATGTCTTAAGGGTTTTATTTAGATTTAAAACCGAAAGTTTACGTTCTTTAATTGTTTCAATCTTTAAATATCTATTTTTTATATTACTAGTTATACTTATTTGCATTCTATTAGGCTTTTCTTCAGGTCTTACTTTTTTAATTAACGTATATTTTATTGTCTTAATTATTTTAGGTTTTATTTCAATTTTTGTATATCCTTTTGCTATATACAGAAATATTTTTAAACCTGAGTTAACAGAAGGGAAATTTTGATGATAAGACTTGCAAGAATAGAGGATTTAGATCAAGTAGTAGAAGTTATAAATGATGCAAAAGCGTTATTTAGATTAGATGGAAGTGATCAGTGGCAAGATACTGATAACTACCCTAATTATGATACAATGTTAAAAGATTTAGAAAGAAAAGAATTATATGTAAATATAAAAGATGATGTAATAGTTGGTTGTATAGTGTTATCATCTATTCATGAAGAAGCATATGATAATATTTATGATGGATCGTGGCTAACAAATGGTGAATATCTAGTAATCCATAGACTTGCGGTAAGAGATGGATGGTATAAAAAAGGTATTGCTAAGGAACTTATGGAATATGTAATAAACCTTTCTAAAATAAAAAAAGTATCTTCTATAAGAGTAGATACAAAGATGGAAAATACAAGAATGTTAAACTTACTTTATAAATTTAATTTTAAATTAGTAGGAAAAATTGATTTGTTAAGAAATGATGTACTAGATAAAGTAAGACTAGCATTTGAACTAAAAATGTAAAAAATAACGCAAGATAATTAATCTTGCGTTATTTTAATTTTTTACTTTTTAATACTATAAAGAAAATAAATGCCATAATTTCTAAAGGTATTGGTATTATAAATAATAAATAGGCATTATTAAATGCTTGAACACTTAAGTAAATAGATAAAGTAAGTGTCCAAATAAGGATAGATGTATTTAAAAATACATGTGAGTTTCTTCCCCAAATTCCTGAGAAAACAAGAAGAACTATTGAAGAAACAGGAATTGCGTAAATAAATACATACCATGGTAGAAATATTTTTGATGTATATTCTATGTTGATCATTTTTAATATAACAAAAGCTAGAATTGCTACAAGCCATACAATACCTACTGATAGTAAACTAATTGGTAGTATTCTTTTTTTATTTTTTCCTTTCTTTACTGGAAGTGGATTAAATTCTATATTCGAGTTTTCATCGCTAATTAAAACATCTACAGTTATCCCGAAAAGATCTGCTAGTTGTTTTAAAGTGAGGACATCAGGAATAGAATCACCGCGTTCCCATTTAGATAATGTTTTATCTGAATAGTTTAATTTTTCAGCAAGTTCAGCTTGTGTAAGACCTAAGGCTTTTCTATATTTCGCAATATTATGAGCTATTGCATCTTTTATGTCATAAGTTTCGTTAAAGTTTTCGTTTAAATTATTCATAGTTAAATTTTATCATAAACTTAGAAAAAATTCAAGTGATTAAAATTTATAGAAATTTAGACTGATATTTTAGTAAGATTTATACTAAAAATATAATAAAAAAGTATCATTTAGTGTCAATAACTTTGCAAAATGTCCCAAAAAAAATTAAACATTAGCGTATTCT
>CAYPEY010000044.1:0-10322 GCA_964409955.1 uncultured Staphylococcaceae bacterium | reverse complement strand
AAATAATGATTATTGAAAATAATCAAAACAAATTTATTGTATCTGGAGATAAAAATAATTTTATTTCATCTGGATATATTTATTATAAGGGATTTAAAAGAAAAAGAGTAGATAGAAGAACAAATTATTTAGATTACATAGAAGTAGTATTTGATCAAAAAAAATTAATCAAAAATTTAGAAAAGTTAATAAATAGTAAAATTAATTAATAAAATGACTTTTTTTATAAAAAATGGTATAATTAATATGAGGTGATAATAAATGAAAAGAATATTTAAGTTTTTATTGATTATTATTACAATATTAATGATTACAAGTTGTGATTCTTTATACACAGGATCTAGTAATCCAGTAGTAGACGATCCAGTAGTAGACAACCCGGTAGTAGATGATCCGGTAGCGGATGATCCAGTAGTAGATGATCCAGTAGTAGACGATCCAGTAGTAAATTATACTTATACAGATTTTACAAATACCGAAAAATCATTATTTATAAGTTATTTCAATGAAGTAGTACCTTTTATTGCAAATAATGAATACTATGTTGAAGAATATAGTTATGCTACAAATAATGAAAAGGGAATCAATTTTTATACTTATGATAATACTGAATCTGAATTTACAGCATATCTAAATGAACTAGAAAGTGATGGTTATGTCTTTATAGAAACTTCTATAGATAGCTATGGAGATACTTGGTACTATTATGAAAAATCTGAATACTATTTAGATATAGCTTATTATTTATATGATGGAGAATATATTGTTGATTTATATGTATATAATATTTTAAGTACTGATGATGATAACACTCAAACTCCAAGTTATACTTATACAGATTTTACTGATGATGAAAAGGCTCTATTTATAAGCTATTTTGGAGAAGTAGTACCTTTTATTGCAAATAATGAATACTATGTTGAAGAATATAGTTATGCTACAAATAACGAAAAAGGAATCAATTTTTATACATATGGTAATACAGAAGCTGAATTTACAACATATCTAAATGAAATAGAAATTGTTGGTTATGTCTTAACTGAAACTTCTGTAGATAGCTATGGTGATACTTGGTACTATTATGAAAAATCTGAACATTATTTGGATGTTACATATTATTTTTATGATGGAGAATATATTGTTGATTTATATGTTTATACTTTAGATGTAGAAGAAGGTAACGATGATCCTATAGTTGAAGATAAAGAAAATGTAATTACTAATAGTGGGAAAGGATTACCAACATCTATTGATGGTGTTTATGACATAGATTTTACTGAGGCTACTTATGTAAAAAATGTTACTGAACAAGGATATTATTTAGATGGTTGCCCAACTACAGGAAGTCCTGCTGTACTTGTAATTCCCGTTGAATTTAGCGATGTTACAGCCGAAAGTAAAGGATATAGTATCGATAAGATTGAAACAATTTTCAATGATAAATTAGGCCAAACTGATTATTATTCAGTTTATGAATATTATAATATTACAAGCTTTGGTAAATTAGATTTAGAAATAACAGTTCTTGATAGTTGGTTTAAACCTGAATTTAATAGTTCTTATTATAAAAATTATACTTATGATTATTATGGTGAACAAACTAATATTGGTGAACAATTAATTATAGATGAAGCTTTAGCATATTTAGAAAATATTATGAATTTATCTAAATTTGATTCTGATAGTAATGGTATAATTGATTCAATTGTTTTAATTAATACTTTAGATATTGATTCTGATTCAACATTTAATTGGGCATTTAGATATTGGAATATTTATACTGATAGTAATGGTTATTATTATGAGTATGATAATGTTTCTGCAAACGATTATATGTGGGCTTCGTACCAATTCATTCATGAATCATTTGATTATTTAGGAAATGTTACATATGAAGATACAAGCGTGTTAAATCCTTATACTTATATTCATGAAATGGGGCATATTTTTGGGGCAGATGATTATTATGACACAGAATATGTTAATGAACCACTTTATGGTTATGATGTAATGGATTCAATGGCAGGAGATCATAATCCATATACTAAATTTAATTTAGGATGGATTACTTCATCAAGACTTGTTGTTGCAAGTGACACAATTACCTTGACGCTTGAAGATTTTTCTAAAAATGGTGATACTATTATTATAGCAAATAACTTTGATCCGACACTAGGTGCTTATCAAGAATATTACGTCTTAATGTATTATAAGAACTCTGGTTTAAATAGTGGAGATGGTGGATATTTTGAAGAAGAAGGTGTAGTTGTGTATCATGTAAATGCATCGTTATATAAAGAAGTAATTGAAGATACAACTTATTATGATGTTTATAACAATAACACTGATTTATCAAGTGAATATGGAACTGTTGATAATTTAATAGAATTAGTTACTACATCTAATAATAATTTTGTATATGGTGTTGGTGATAGTCTATCAAATACTTTAGCTGATGATTTAGGTAATAATATCTCTTACACATTTGTTGTGGATGCTGTTACAGATACAGAAGTAACTTTAACGTTTACAAAGAATAATTAAAAAAATAATACCTTTCACAAAATGAAAGGTATTATTTTATTTATAGCTTTACTAGTTCATTAACTTTACAAGAATCATCAATATCGATTTCTCCAGAATATTCTAGATAATCGATAACACAATTTTTTGTAAGTTTAGCATTTTCTACACATAATCTTTTACATTCTATTGTTTCTGCAACTATGTTTGTACATTCAATTTCTTTAATAGAAATTTTTGGTTTAGTTATTGAAAGTGCTCTTTTAATCTCTACAGCTTCAGAATGTATTTCTGAAATATCTGCTTTATTAGTTTTAATTATTACTACCTCTGCGCATAGTTCGCCTTTTATAGTAACATTTCCTGTAACTTTAAAGTTAGTACAAGTGCAGTCACTTAAGAAAGTTGTAGGCCCTGTGATAGTAATGTTTTTTCCTTTGTAATTACCTAGTACGTAGAAGCCTCCTGTAATAGTGGTATCTTTACAGTTGCTATCGCCTTTTACACGAAGTTGTCCGGTTACATCTAGAGTATTGGCATCAAATTGTTTTTCAATAAGGATATCGCCAACATATTTTACGCCTCCTGTTATTAGGCTTCCTTCAAAATGGGCAGATCCTGCTCCCCCTACGTTTTTTGCGATAACATTATCTTTTATGACACCACAGCCATTAACATTTACTTTATCAAAAGTACCGCCATTAGTATTTCCATAACCAGTTATAGTTAAATTTTCCATATTTTCCCTCCTAATTTTTATATGATGCAATTTTAATAATTTCTAAAAGTTCAGCTTCAACTTTATCAAGTTCATAGATTTTAACTGTTAGATTTTTATCTGAAACGATTATGTTTTCATTAAAAAATACGATGTGACCCTCTCTTTTTTTATAAATCAGTGCCATTTTTGCATTATTAAATTCAAAATCTTTAAAATCTGATAAAGTTAAATCAAAATTTAAGTCGAAGAAGAGCTTATCGACGTCTCGCCTAGCAAGTGATAAAGCATAAAGTACCACAACTTCATTTATATTTAATTCTGACTTATCATTTACAAATGATTTTAGAATTCTTTTATCAAAACATTCTAAATCTTTTAATTTATCTAAGTAGAAGTTGATTTCACTTGCTTCTGGGTTTAGAATTGATTTGATTTCATCTATTGAATAGTCATCTTTTAAAGATAAGATTTTAGTGACTCTTGGTACGATTAAGTCTTCATCAAAGAAGGTTTCTTGACCGGTTGTTACACTCATTTTAACAAACCATTCTTCAGGTATTAATCCTTCACGTTTCCATCTATATAGTTGTCCATATGAAATATTTGTAAGTTGTAATAATTCTTTTTTTGATATCATGTTATCCTCCTTGTGTAACAATGTTTTACAACTATATTATAATATAACAATGTTACGTTGTCAAGATATTTGATATAAAAATAGTAAATTTATTTTCTCTTTGTTAATTACTTTATATTTTTTATTAAATTTGATATAATATAATAGAAAGGTGTGATGATTTTGAGTTATAAAACTGTTTATAATTTTGATAATTTAGAACTAGAGAAGAAGTTTTTAGGGCCAAATAATCAAAATTTAAGTTTAATTGCATCAGAATTAAAAGTTGAGTTAAATCATATTAGTGGAGCTATTACATGTAGCGATGAAGTAGAAGATCCTTATTTAGTGGTTTGGATAATCGAATCAATTGTTGAACTTTTAAAACTTGGTAATAATCTTGAGGCAAGAGATATAATTCATATTATTATGTTATATCAAGATACTACTAATTATGATCAAACTCATGAAGATATTATTAATTTTTATAAAAACAAAAAAGTAATATTAAATACTTTTGAATCAAGAAAGATAATTGCAAAGACACTTGCGCAAAAACGTTATATTGATGCGCTTGATAAATCAAGTATTATCTTTGTTACTGGTAGTGCAGGTACAGGTAAGACATATTTAGCTGTTGCTTATGCGGTAAACTTACTTAAGAAAAATCAAATTAAGAAATTAATTATAACACGTCCTGCTGTTGAAGCAGGTGAAAAATTAGGGTTTTTACCAGGAGATTTAAAAGAAAAAGTTGATCCTTATTTAATACCAATATATGATGCTTTATACGAATTTTTAGGAAAAGAAAATGTAGATAAATTAATTGAAAAAACAGTTATTGAGATAGCACCTCTTGCTTATATGAGAGGTAGAACTCTTGATAATGCATTCATTATATTAGATGAAGCTCAAAATACAACAACAAATCAAATGAAGATGTTTGTTACTCGTCTTGGCTTTTCTTCAAAAATGGTAATTACAGGTGATGTTACCCAAATTGACTTACCAAGTAATTCAAAAAGTGGATTAATTGAATCTACTAATATATTGAAAGGTATAAATGGCATTAGTCATATCCATTTTACAAAACACGATGTAATGAGACATCCAATAGTATCAAAAATCATAGAAAGATATGAGGAAGCATATGATCAAAACTAATACTTTAGGTATTACAGATGCTTTTAGCTTTAATGTTAAGAGGCTTCAAAAGAAGATTTTAAAGAAAGTATCAAAAAAACTAAATATTAAAACTAAACATATAGCAAGTTATATTTATGTAGATTTAAATGAAATCCACAGAATTAATCTTGAATATCGCAAAATTGATAGGCCAACCGATGTTATTTCGTTTGCTTATATTGATGCTAGCATTGATAGAGCTCTTCCAACAGAACTAGGTGATATTTTTATTTGCGTTGAAAAGGTTACTGAACAAGCTGAATCTTTTGGTCACAGCAACTACCGTGAATGTGCATTCTTAATTACTCATGGAATTTTACATTTACTTGGATATGACCATATGGAACCTGAGGATGAAAAAATAATGTTTAGTTTACAAGATGAAATATTAAATGAACTAAAAATTTTGAGGTAATTATGAATTTAGATAAAAAATTTGAACTTGTAAATATCGCATATAATAATGCTTATGCTGCATATTCTTCATTTCAAGTAGGAGCAGTAGTTATTTTAAAAGATGGAAAATATTTTCTTGGAAGTAATGTTGAAAACGCATCTTATGGCTTAACTAACTGTGCAGAACGTAGTGCATTATTTAGTGCTTATTCTAATGGTGTTAGAAAAAATGATATTGAAGAACTTGTTATTATTGGTAAAGGTAAAGATTTCTTATATCCATGTGGAGCATGTCGCCAAGTAATAACAGAATTAATGGAAGAAGATGCCATTGTTACATTATTTAAATTTGATAAATCTTACAAAAGTGTTAAAGTAAAAGATTTACTACCTTTTGGATTTAGTGAGGAAGACTTAAATGCAAAATAAAAATTTTAAATCAGGATTTGTTAGTATTATAGGAAGACCAAATGTAGGAAAAAGCACCCTTTTAAATCAAATATTAAAAGAAAAAGTTGCAATTGTCTCCCCTAAAGCACAAACAACAAGAAATAAAATTCAAGGAATTTATACAACAGAAAATGAGCAAATCATTTTTATTGATACACCAGGAATTCATAAGGCAAATAGTGAACTTGGTAATGTTATGAATGAGTTTGCTATGTCAAGTTTATCAGGAATTGATGTAATTCTTTATATGATTGATGCAAATGTTCCACTTGGTAAAGGTGATGAGTTTATCATTGAATCATTAAAGTCAAGTAAAACACCAGTGTTTTTAGTCGCTAATAAAGTTGATCTTGGGAAAGATACAAATAAAGTAATTGAAAATATTGATACTTATAAAGAAGCTGGTAAGTTTAGTGGTGGTATTACCATTTCCGCATCCACTGGCTTTAATGTCGATAAACTTTTAACAATGATTACAGATAAATTACCAAAGGGTCCAATGTATTATCCTGAGGATCAATTACTTGATCAACCAGAACGTTTTGTGGTTGCGGAAATCATCAGAGAAAAAGTACTATTAAACACTCAAGACGAAGTTCCTCATAGTGTTGCAATTACAATTGAAAGATTCAAAGAAAAACCAAATATTATTGAAATTTTCGCATCAATTGTCGTTGAAAGAAGTTCGCAAAAGAAAATAATCATTGGAAAAGGTGGTTCAATGATTAAAAAAATTGGTACTGATGCTCGTCTTGATATTGTAAGACTACTTGGTTCTAAGGTTCATTTAGAACTATTTGTTAAAGTAGAAGAAAATTGGCGTAATAAGAAGTATCAATTAAAAGAATTTGGATACGTTAATGACGATATGTAGTTTGTAAAAATTACCATAGTATAAACTTTTTTGTTTTAATCATCCTATTATTAAGGAGTGATTACATGAATAAATCTAAATCAAGTTTATATTGGGAAAAATTTGTAAAAAGTGGCAAAGTTGAAGACTATCTAAATTATAAATTTGCCAGAAAGCAAGAAGAAGGATATGAAACAAATCATAAAACATAAAGGGTTAATTTTAAACTCTAAAGAATATAAAGAAAATGGTCATTTATTGACCATTTTAACACTTAATGGAATAGAAACTTTCTATGTAAAAGGTACAAATAAAATGAATAGTGGTACTAAAAAATATACTATAGTACCAGTTAATGTTGAGTTCTTGTATGCCAAAGGGAATTCTATTCAAACTTTTACAGAAGGTTATATTGTAAATAATTTTACAAATTTAAAGAATGACCAAAATAAAATAAATACATATTTAATGATTGTTGAAAAAGTTCTTGCTTTTGGAGAACATATCGATAATACTGAAACATTCTTTAATTTTGTTAGCTATATTTTGGAATTACTTGATAAAACTAATTACCCAAATGCAGTTCTTGCTTTATTTGAGATAAAACTCTTATATTTAATTGGGATATCTCCAATAATAAATAGATGTACAAACTGTGAAAAACCGCTTGAAACTGGCTTTTTTAACGTTAAACAAGCAGGATTTGTTTGTGATAGTTGTGTTACAAAATATGGAAATGATTTAAGTGTTGATGAGTCAACATTGTTTAAATATTTATATTTAATAAAATTTGAAAAAATAGATGAAGCATTTTTAAAATTAATAACTGATTCGAAAGTAAATTTTGGAACAACATTAGACAAATACTATGAACAGTATATTGATTTTAAGAGTAAAACAAAGAAAATATTAGAAAAGGTGTCATAATGGATAGAATAGCAAGTTTTGAAGTAGATCATACAAAATTAAAACCAGGATTATATATTTCAAGAAAAGATCATGTAAATTTTAATTTTATTACAACTTTTGATATGAGAATGACTGCGCCAAATATAGAACCTGTTATGGAAAATAGTGGAATTCATGCAATTGAACATTTAGGAGCAACTTTCCTTAGAAATCATAAAAGATGGGCTCAAAGTATAATTTATTTTGGTCCCATGGGTTGTAGAACTGGCTTTTACATTATAATTGCGGGGAATTTATATCCTTTAGATATTTACAATTTAATGAAAGAAATGTGTGAATTTATTATAAATTATGAAGGTAAAATTCCAGGTGCAAGCCCTCTTGAATGTGGAAATTACACTGAGCTTAATTTAGATTTAGCAAAACAATATATTCAAAAATATTATAATGATGTATTAATTAAATTTACAAAAGAAAAATATATTTATCCAGAATAAAATATAATATTAAATAAATTTAAACAAGCAAGTAAATCTTGCTTGTTTTCTTTTTTTACATGCAATGTAAATTTCG
Source organism: uncultured Staphylococcaceae bacterium (assembly GCA_964409955.1). Taxonomy (GTDB): domain Bacteria; phylum Bacillota_I; class Bacilli_A; order ML615J-28; family CAG-313; genus CAG-313. Next base: position 2,096 of record CAYPEY010000044.1, on the reverse strand, counting down.
ATAAAAATATTTGTAAGATTATGACATATTATTAAAAATAACAAAAATTTAATAACTTTTGTCGAAAAGTTTTTTAAGAAATTTAAAATTGAGGTTGTTTTTTACCCCTTTTTTTCAGTGTTTATATATGAGGGAAAAATACACATTTAATTCGTTTAGGAGGGGGAATGAATGAATTAATAAAACTTGTAGTAAATTATCAAACTAATAGAGATGATTAAACTTACGAATTAATTATTTTAAAATTACAAAGAGTAATAAACAAAGCTCTACAGAATATTAATATCAATGATTATGACGATTTAAAGCAAAATGTTCTTATTAGAATTCATAAGATTATTTTAGAATTTAATGTTTCTAGAGATTATGAATTAAATGTAAAAATAATAGGAGCTCAATTTTTAAAATATATAGGTAAGGTAATTGTATCAGTAAAGAATAATTTTTACAATAATTCATATTTTTTTCATAATGAATTAGTTAAGTTAAATAAATTAAATCAAGAAGCAGAAGAATTAATAGATTTAATTTTGATGATCCATCAAATAATGAAATTAATAATTTTATTCCTGAACTCAATGATGAAGAAAATAATTTTTTAAATCTATTTATTGATAATAACAGAATATTAACTGAAAAAGAAGTTGTTAAAAAACTTGGTATTACTCAACAAGCTGTACACAAAAGAAAAAATAATATAATAAAAAAACAAAAATAAATAAGAAGTATTTTTCTCTTAAAAAGAAAAAAGGAGGTGAAACATCATGAATTCACTTACAATACTAGTATCAATATTTGGAATCATAGGAACTATTTCTAGTATCTATTTTGCTTATATTGCTTTAAAGAAAAATAACAAACAAGAATCTATAAATGTAGGAAAACATGAAGGCGCCATGTTTTCAGACATTGGATACATTAAAGCATGTGTAGATAGAGTAGAAAAAAACTTAGGCAAAGTTGATGAAAGAAATAGAGATATTGCAATTAAACTTGCAAAAACTGAAGAAGCAGTATTAAATGTTACAAAAAGAGTAGATGAAATCTATAAATTAGAAATACCTTAAAAAGTAAGGAGGAGTTAAAATGAATTTAACAGGTGTACCTATTATAATAACATTATGTTATATGGTGGGAGAAATTTATAAAAAAATCTTTAATAAAAAGAAAACATTATATAAACTTATTCCAATATTTATGATTATATTAGGAGGAGTAATGGGAGTATTATTATACTTAGCAGATCCTATATTAATCCTTGATTCAAAAAACATCTATCAAGCAATAATTATTGGAATAACAAGTGGCGCCACATCAACTTGTACAAATCAAGTTGTAAAACAATTAAATAAACAAAATTAAGGGGGAAAAGAAAATGACTATTCAAGATAGAAATAGTGAAAACACAAATAGAAAAAAATTAACAAATATAGAAGTATCATATAGTGATGATGGAACTATTGAAACAATTTATGCTAATTTAGAAAGAGCTGATAACACAGAAGATAATGAAGTATATAATTTTGTTGAAGGAACTGTATTAAATGCGGAAAACATGAAATTAATTGCAAGAGGATACTGTGCACCTTCATTAAATGATGAATGGATTGAAGGTGAAGTACTACAATCTATTTTTACGATTAAAACTTTAGATCCAGTATCTGTAAATTGTTCTAGCCATAGTACATATTTAACAGTTACAGCAACATATAATTCCAATACTAGTAGTGTAACCGTTAATGTTTTACCTAGTTCTAGTATTAGTAACTTAACAGGTAGTGGAACAAAAGATTTAGCATTTACAATTGTTTTAACATCCCTAGAGACTGGTCTTACTATTTGTTCAAAATCTGGAAATATTAGATATCAATATACATCTGAAAATCAAGTAGATTAATAGGTGAATTTTATGAGATTAAATAAATTAAAAGAACAATTAGAAAAAAAGAAAAGTCGTAAGTTAAAAAACTTAACAATTAAAAAAGAATTTGAAAATAATAAAAAGGATAATTTAGATAATGTAAAAATTATTGGCATTACAGGAAGTCGTGGTAAAACAACTGTTGCTAATTTAGTTCATGAATATTTAAAATCTA
>CAYPEY010000043.1:0-12509 GCA_964409955.1 uncultured Staphylococcaceae bacterium | reverse complement strand
ATATCCACACTATTTGCTACTTCTTTTACAATTTCATAGGTTTCAATCCCTGTTGTCCCCATTACACCTGGACTCATTGCGCAAACATTTGAAAAGCCATCACTTAAATTATTCATAAGTTCTAAATGTCTTGTCACAACAACATTATCTATCGCAATAGGTCCTATTGCATCTGGTGTCACACTAACATTTCCAAGACCTACAACAAAAGCTTTTTTATTTTCTAAATTATTACATTTTATAATATCTTTTAAAACATTGGCAAGAATTATTTCAGTACGTTCTAAAGTTTGAGTATCATTGATATTAACTTTTGATAAATCAATAGTATAATATAATCCTGCTTTTTTGTTAATTACTTTTGAACTAACATCGCCAACAATACTTTTTAAAATCTTTATGTTATGTTCAATAGTTTCATCTAATGTATAATCTGACAGTTGTTCTTTAGGATAATTTTCATAATCATCATAAGCAAGATCAGTTCTTTTTGTTAAAAGATTTGTTTTATTAATTTCATTTATCATATATAATCACCTCTTGCTATATTATTTACAAAAAATTGAAATCATATGCTCGTTTTAAAATTATTTTTCCTTTTACTTTAATTAATTTTAATTTTTTGTTATAATACTAAATAAGAAGAAAGGAAAGTAATAATATGTACGATGATGATAATATATATTTGTTTACAGGAACATCAGAAATATTTATAAAAAATAGAATGAATCGTATCATTCAAGGGTTCGATAAACTTGAAACTAGTATCATTAAATATGATATGGATCAATCAACTTTATCACAAGTACTAGAAGATGCTATTACTATTCCTTTTTTAGAAGACTTAAAAATCATTATACTAAAGAATCCTAAGTTTTTAACTAAGAATACAGATACTACAAAAAAGGATATTAAAAGTTTTATTAAATATCTTAAAAACCCAAGTGAAACAACTGTACTAATAATTGATGCGACCAATACTCAAATTCATCAAGCCAATGATATATATAAAGTATTAAGAAATGTCGCAAGAATTATTGACTATCCGGATCCTGAAGAAATTGAAATTAAAGGATGGATTGTAAGAAGTTTTAATACTAACAATATTGAAATAAAAGATGATGCCTTAAATTTATTAATGGAATATATCGGTGATGACCAACCTCGTTTATCACAAGAAATTGATAAACTATCGTCATATGTTGGACGAGGTGGGACAGTTAGAACCTCACACATAATTGATTTAGTTCCAAAAAACATCAACAAAGAAATCTATAACTTAATTAAAGCAGTTGTTGCTCATGATGTTAATAAAACTTACTCAATATATGAAACCCTTGCTAATAACACTAAAGACACACTTGGTATTATTGCGATGATATCTAATAAATTTAGAGAATTATTATCAATTTATAAATTATTAAAATTTGGTTACAGCCAAAGTGATATTGCTAAATTTTACAATGTATCAAGTGGTAAAGCTTATTATATGGTTCAAGAAGCAAAATCATTTAATCAAGGAGATTTAGAATACTATATTGAAAAGATTGCGGAACTTGACTATCAAATTAAATCTGGTCAAATTGATAAAACAATCGGACTAGAGTTACTACTTTTAAAACTTCCAACAAATCAAAGTGAAAAAAAATAAGAAGCACTTCAATTGTGCTTCTTTTTTTTCGTATTAATGAATTATGCTAATGCATTTAAAGCTTTAGCTAAACGAGATTTTTGACGAGCTGCATAATTTTTGTGGTGGATACCTTTAGTTACAGCTTTGTCGATTTTTTTACAAGCAAAGTTGTAAGCAACTTGTGCTTCTTCTTTATTACCTTTTGCAACTGCAGCTTCAAAAGCTTTGATAGCAGTTCTTAATGAAGATGTAAATGAATTATTTAATAGTCTTCTTTTATTATTAGTAATATCTCGTTTCTTTTGTTGTTTAATGTTAGCCATTATATTCACCTCCGAGGATTATTCGTATGTATTATATCACATTTAAAGAAAAAGGTAAAGTAAAATATTCTTTTATTTTTTTATTTTTTGCTAATAACATATTCTTATTCGATTAAATAATAATGATTTTCTAATTGTTATACTTCCAGTATCGGATGTTACATATAATATAGTACCAAGTTTTTGTCTTGTATTAAAACTTGGAAATGAAAAAGTATTACGGTATCCATTCATACATATTGCATATTCAAAACTAACCTTATTCAAAAAAATATCTGTTGTTGATGTATTTGATCCATGGTGAGCTACTTTTAAAAAATCAACTTTACCAATATTATCAATTTCTTGTTCAACAAGTTTCTCTATATCGCCTGTAAATAGGTACCTCTTTCCAAAAGCTACAAGTTTAAACACTAAACTGTTGTTATTAGAATCTAAATAATCTTTTGAAGGTGATAAAACATTTATATAAATATCTTTATAACTTAACACATCATTTTTCGAAAGCCTTATAATATTAATTTTTTTTGAAAGACTCTTACATGTTTTTTCATCATACTTATTAATAACTATATTCTTGACCCTAAACTCATCAATGATTTCGTCTAACATACCTGTATGATCACTATCAGAGTGACTTAGTATTATAAAATCTAATCGCTTAATTCCTTGTTTTTTCAAAAAAATTAATATGTCATCATATCCGCTTTCTCCAGTATCGATAAGAATATTACATCTATTAAAAGACGCTTTAATTAAAGTTGCTTCCCCCTTTGGTAAATCAAGAAAGGTTACATCACTATATGGATTAAATAGACTAGCATTAACCCAAATTACATTTAATATTAAAAAACTAACTACTAACTTTCTTATTTTTTTTCCTTTTTCATAGCAGATAAAAATTAAAATAATAAGTAAATAATATCCGATTATCATATATATGTTTATATTAGGATAAGTTATTGTAAGTATCTTAATATTACTTAAATAATAAGTAATATTAGAAAAGAAATTATATATTAATAAGAATATAAACTCTAACCTTGGAACTATTATTAGTAAAAATGAAAACGGCAAAAGCACATAACTAACAAAGGGAATATAAAACAAATTATAAACAATAGATAACAGATTTACATCAGGGCTAATTTGTTGAACTACTGGAATTGTGACAATTATTGAAAGTAGACTAATATAAATATTATCTTTTATAAATTTAAATCTCTTTGCTTTTTTTAAATAGGCCGAAAACAAAATTATACTAGTGCTAATTATATAAGATAATAAAAAGCTATAAGATATTGCAAAATAAGGATTAAATAGAAGTACTGCAATTATATTAATTGAAATAATATCTACTCTTGAAAACAATAAATTATAACGTTTATTTAAAAGACTCAGGATATAACTAAAAACTACTCTAAATACAGAAATAGATAAACCACAAATAATGTAATATAAAAGCAATGCACTTATAACAAGAGGCTCTTTAATTTTAAATCTATTAAAAACTTTACTTAAAAAACTTGCTATTAAACCTACATGAAGACCTGATATAACAAACAAATGACTTACACCTATCTTTGATATATCACTATATAATTCATCATCAAAACTATTTTTATTACCTATCGTTAGAGCTTTTACCATTCCAAGAGCACTAGTATTTAACTTTTTATCTAGATAGTTGTCAATTTTTTGATGAATAGTTTTTAAAGTAAACCTATTTTTTATCCATTGATAACTCGTAATTTCAAGTTCTCCGCTTATACCTTTAGAATAAAGATATGATTTATAATTAAAACCTCCCTCAAAGTGTTTTGTAGAGGCCTCTTTAAAGGTTCCACTAATTAAATATACATCACCAATATTAGCGTTTTCCATATATGATATATATTTATTTAATTTGTATTTTAATGTAACTTGATAGTTATCTTCTTTTTTAGAAATATCAACCACTGTCATTATTTGGTTATTAATATTAGAAGTATTTTGATATATATACATTCTTATCACATAATTTAAAATTAATGCTAAAATAACAAAACTGATTATAATAGCTAACTTCTTTAATACCTTAAAGATATATATAAAATAGGCAACTTCTATAATGATAAAAATATACTTTTTTGTAAAAACAAAAAGTAATGTTAAAATAATAAAACTTAAAATAATAAAATAATTATTTTCAAGAGTCTTAAACAGTGATGAATTCTTTAATCTTCGCATAAAGACTCTCACCAATTCCACTTACATTTTTAATTTCTTCAATACTCTTAAAATTACCATTTTTATTCCTATACTCTATAATAGCTTTTGCTTTAGACTCACCGACACTAGGTAACGTCATTAATTCTTCAGTTGTTGCTTTATTAATATTAATAAGCAATTCTACCTCTCCACTACTCGTAATACTCGGAATAATAATTTTTTCATTTTCTTCAAGACTTTTAACTAAACTAAAGTTAGTCAAATCCGCATCCTTTTTTACTCCTCCTGCAAGCCTTAATAAATCATTTAAAAGGGTTCCTTTTTTGATTTTGTAAACACTTGGGTATAAGACTTCTCCCCTTAAATCTATTAATATATATTCTGATTCCTCATCATCTAAGGAGGTAGCATTATCTAAAATATAGGAAGAATGGCTACAAGAGCCTAAAAAGAATATACTTAATAAAAGGGAAAACAAAACGAATTTTTTCATAATCTACCTCCTCGCTTATATAATACGTTAAATTTATATTCTTTTACGTTTTTTAAAAAAGAAAAAAGAGTAAAATTTGAAATTTTACTCTTCACCTTCATCATCTTCTTCGTCATCATTTTCTTTCGTTACTATAACTTTTGCTTTTTCTACACGCATTCTATCTATTTGTGTAATTTCAACTGTTACATTAGCAAAATCAAATATATCCCCAACTTCAGGGAACTTTTCAAGAATATCTGTACACCAACCTCCAACAGTTGTATATTCAGATTCAAAGTCGCGATCATCATATTCAATTAGTTCTAAGAAGTCATAGATATTCATATCTCCATCCACTTCATAGATATTTTCTTCTAATTCTTTATAATCTAAAACTACTTCATCCATTTCATCGAAGATATCCCCAACAAGTTCTTCAACAATATCTTCCATTGTAAGAATTCCCATCATACCTCCAAACTCATCAAGAACAATTGCAAGGTGATGATTAGTTTCTTTAAATTCAGTTAGAATATTTGAAATAGGTTTTGTTTTATGAACATATAAAGGTTCTTTTAACATCTTACGAATGTTAATTTCGGCACCTTTTAACATTTTTTTCATAAGACTAGTTGTATTTAAAATACCAATTACATTATCTATTGTATCTTCATATACTAGTACTCTTGAATATCTAAAAAGATCTTCATCTTTTAAGATATCTTCTTGATCATCATCAATATCAATTGCGACAACGTCAACTCTTGGTACCATTATTTCATGAGCTGTAACATCTGAAAACTCGATTGCGGAAATGATTAATTCTGCATCATCTTCATCAATTACACCTTCTTCTTCAAGTTCTTCGGTAATTGTGATTAATTCTTCATCTGTAACTGTTGGTTCTACTTTTGTTGGTTTCCACATTTTAGCAAGTAAATTAACAAACTTAGTTACAACAAATGTTACAGGGAAAAATAATCCTCTAAAGAATCGATAAATTGGAACATAAAATAAAGATAAGCTTACACTATATTTATTAGCCATCGCTTTTGGTAAGATTTCACCAAAGATTAATACTATTACAGTTACAATTATTGTAGAAAGTGTTGCACCAAGTTCTTCTCCCCAAATGTCTATTGCAATCAGGGTTCCAATTGAAGATATCGCAATATTTACTAAGTTATTACCCACAAGAATTGTTGATATAGCATCAGAGAAGTTATCTGCAATATTTAAAGCTTTAATAGCTTTTTCATTTCCATCATCAGCTTTTTTCTTTAATTTAATTCTATTAACACTTGAATATGCAATTTCACAAGAAGAAAAGAAAGCAGAGAAAACTACTAAAATTACAATTAAGATTGTAAGAATTATTTTAACAGAAGGTACCATTATCGTTTACCTCCTTTATTCTTTGTTTCTCCAACTAATTCTTCTAAAGCATCTTCCATTGTAACAAGACCAACAACTGCGCCTTCATCGTTTTTAACAATGGCCATATGACACTTTTTCGTTTTAAATAAATCAACTAAGTTATCAAGTTCTTCATTTTCATTTACAGAAATAACTTCACTTAATGCTTGTTTGATTACTAAACGTTTTGCAAGAAATGCTGCTTTTAAGAATTTTCTAACATTAAAGATACCAATGATGTTATCCGGATTTCCATTATATACTGGAATTCTTGTATATCTTATATCATTAATACTCTTAAGTAAACTTTCTTTTGATAACTCTTTAAAATTAAGTGTAACCATTTTTTCTTTTGGTGTCATTACAGTTTTAACTGTAATATCATTAAAGTCAACAGCTGCTTGAATGATATCACTTTCTTCTTCATCGAGTACACCTTCTTCTTCAACGCTTTCAACAATATCTTGAAATTCATCTTCGGTAAGTGTTGCTTCATCATTTGTCATTTTAAATATTTTTTTGAAGCACCATAAAATGAAATTAAAGATTTGCATTAAAGGATAAGTGATTACATATATTAAAGCAAGTGGATAGCATAATATTTGCGCAACTTTATCAGAGTGAGCTTTACCAATGTTTTTAGGTATAATTTCACCAAACATAAAGATTAAAACTGTCATCACAATTGTTGATACAAGCGTTGCAACACCATCATCTTTAATTAACCCCATCGCTATAATTGTTGCTATTGAAGATGCACCAATATTTACAATATTATTTCCTATAAGTAAAGAAATTAGTGATTGGTCATAACGATTTAAAATTCTTAAAACAAGTTTTGCAGAAGCACTACCATCTTCAGCTCTTACTTTAAGTCTTACACGATTACAACAGGTAAGCGCAGTTTCAACCATAGAAAAGAAAGCACTACAAAGTACTAAGATTAATATTACCCATATTAATGAATAATTTACAGTCGTGTTAGTTAAAAAGTTTATACACGGCTCGGGGACCTGAGGATCCATATTTTTTTCAACTCCTTTTTGTCATATTTGACAATACATATTATACCAATAATTTCTAAATTAGTCAAATAAATAAATTTTATGCCTTTTTAACTCATTGCATTAAATAAAATTACTTCGAGTTTAGGAATATCATAAATTAACGCATCATAAACAAATTTCAAATCTACACTACCATATTCATGAACCAATCTATTTCTAAAGCCCTTAATACTATGCCATGGAACTTCTTGATGGATCAATTTAAAATCTATCGATACTTTATTAATATTTTCAGAAATTTGTATCAATCTAAATATCATAGAATCTCTAATAATTCATTTTGTTGAAATTCTAATAAACTTTTAACTTTTATCATATGTTTATTAATAAATTTCATATCACTTAATATCTTTTCTATATAATATAAATCATCTTTCATATATCTTGATACCATATTTTAAAATTTCTTTAGTGAGCTCAAAATTATTTTCTAGTTGAGATATTACAAGTAAATCAACTTTCTTATTTAATTTTTCTCTTAATTCCTCAGCTAAACCATAAAATTCTAGTCCTGTTATACTTGATGATATTAATAAATCAATATCGCTTGTGTCTGTAGCAGTTTTTTTAGCATATGAACCAAATAAATAACAAAATTCAATATCATATTTTTTCATTATATTAGAAACAATCTCCTTAACACAGTCTAAGGTTAATACACCATGTTCTTCATCTATATAATTATATCTTTCTAAACTATCTACTAAATATTGATATTTAAAAGAATCTCTCTTATCCATGTTATTTTCGTATTCTTTATAAGATCTTAGCGATATATTTAAAAAGTATGCAGCTTCCATTTGAGTAATATTTTTATTTTTTCGTATTTCTCTAAGTTCCATGTCAACACCTCCATACACTAATATTATATATCGTTTGCACTTTTTTGTCAACCAAAAAGTGCAAAAAATGCACTTTCTTTTTTTAAAAAAGTGCATTTTTGAAATTATTATCTTTTTATTTTTCTTCCTGATTCTATTAATTCTTTTTCCATAGCTTCTGGATTTTTGATTGCATAATCTTGATGATATTCTTCAGCGATATAAAAAGGCATTTCAGGAAGTATTTTAACAGCTACTTTTCTGTTATTTTTTGCCTCTATTTTTCTAATATAACTCATTGCCATTTCTTTCATTACTTCATCATGATAATAAATAGCTGTAGTATAACTATTACCTCTATCTATAAATTGTCCGCCATCATCATATGGATCAATTGTATCGAAATAAATATCTAAGATTTCTTTATACGTAATAATATTTTCATCATATTCAAGTTTTACAACTTCTCTATGGTTTGTAACTTGACTTTTTACTTTTTCATATACAGCATTACTTTCATTATCACCACTATATCCAGAATAAACATTAATTATTCCCTCGTACTCATAATAAGGTTTTGCCATACACCAAAAGCATCCTCCAGCAAGCACACAATAAGATAGCTTTTTCATAAGTTTTCTCCTATCTATTAATTTTGTTTTTTACGTTTATCAAGAAACTCAAATATTTGTTTACTAAAGATAAAGCCTAAAATGGCAAGTAACAAACAAATACCAGAAATTATTCCAGCTACTAAATAATCTCCATTTATTATTGAACTTCCTACAAAAGTTGAAGATATAATCGATGGAATTCTTGCAATACTTGATACAATTAAAAATTTACTCATTTTAATTTTTGTAAGTGGAACTAAATATATTAGAATATCTTTTGGTATCCCTGGTATTAAAAATATCAAAAAAAGTATTACAAGGGCTTTATCTGGATCATCTAATAGTTTTAAATATTTGTGATTTTTCTCTTTCACATTTTCTTTAACAAAAGGTTTACCAAAAAGTTTTACTAAACCAAATATTGCAATAGTACCAACATTTAAACCTATTAAACAAATTAACATTCCAAGAAATGGACCAAACATTATTCCGCTTGCAATCTCAACTACTTCACCTGGAATGAAAGCTACTATTACTTGCATTGTTTGAATTAAAATAAGTATTAGAGCTCCAAAAACACCAGTTTTTTCGATTTTTTCAATAAACAAGTCTAATCCATCCTTGGTAGAAAATAATAACTTAATATCATCTTTAAAATATATATATAACATTAAACATACAAATACAATTAAGATTACTGCTACTATATTTATCAATATCTGTACTTTTTTACTTTTATTCATTTTTATCACCTAAAATTAGTATAACACAAAATTAAATTAATTTAAAACAAAAAGAAAGATTTATTAAAACCTTTCTTTTTTTACTTTGTTATTTTTTTAATCTTTTTACAAGTTTAGAGATTTCCATAATAACTGTCATTACTAGAGATAATCCCATACAAATCATAAATGATCCAAATGAAAGTGGTGCAAGTTCAAATAAATCTTGAACACCAGGACAATAGATTACAAGAAGTTGTAATGCAAATCCTACTACAAATGCAAAATTCATAAATTTGTTTTTATATGATTTTACACTAAATACTGAATGTTCAGATTTAACATTATATGCATGGAATAATTGAGTAGATGAAAGTGTTAAGAATGCCATTGTTTGACCTATTGAATGAGAAGTTTGTTCCCCAATGATATATGCTATTAATGTTACAGCACCAATAACAATACCTTCAAATACAATTTTATATGCATAACCATTTGCAAAGAAACCTTCATGTTTTGAACGAGGTGCTTGATCCATAATGTCATCTTCAGCTTCTTCCATACCTATACCAAATGCAGGAAGTGAGTCAGTAATTAAGTTAATCCATAAAAGATGCATTGCAGCAAGCGGAGTACCTAAATGAAGTGCAGTAAATGCAGTTAAAAGTGATGCAACAAAAATTGTTAATACTTCACCAATATTAGAAGAAAGTAAATATTTAACACATTTTCTAATATTATCATAAATTCCTCTACCTTCTCTTACAGCAGATACGATAGTTGAGAAGTTATCATCTGTAAGAATCATATCAGCAGCTTCTTTAGAAACGTCAGTTCCAGTAATACCCATTGCACAACCGATTTCTGCTTTTTTAAGAGCTGGTGCATCATTTACACCATCACCTGTCATAGCACAAATAGCATCACGTTTTTGCCAAGCTTCAACAATTCTAACTTTATCTTTTGGAGCAACTCTAGCAAACACAGAGAATTCATGAATATGTTCTTCTAAATATTCATCAGAAAGTTCATCTAATTCTTGAGATGTAATTGCACGATCTCCTTCTTTTAAGATACCAAGTTCTTTAGCGATTGCGCAAGCTGTAACAATATGGTCTCCTGTAATCATTACAGTTTTAATACCAGCTTTTGTTGCAACTCTAATTGCATCTTTAACTTCCGGTCTAGCTGGGTCAATCATACCTACAAGTCCAACAAAATCTAAATCATGTTCTAAATCTTCTTCTTTTGGTAACGCATCAAATACTTGAACGCCAAGAGCAAGTACTCTTAATGCACTTGTTGCCATATCACTATTTGCTTGTAATGCTTTTTCTTGAACATCTTTTCCATTTACTGATAATGTAACAACTCTGTCTGGTGCACCTTTTGTAATTGCAACAAATTTACCATTTAACTTAATAACTGTTGTCATTAATTTTCTATCACTATCAAATGGAAGATCCATTACTCTTTCATAATGTAAAAATGGAATATTGTTATTATTACATATATCAAGTAACGCAAGTTCTGTTGGGTCACCAATACGTTTACCATCTTCAATTTTTGCATCACAACATGTTGCAAAATATGCAAGCATTGTTTGTTCATCTTCAGTTAAACTAGCAATATCTTTAATTTCATTTAAGTAAACTTTTGTAACTGTCATCTTATTTTGAGTAAGAGTACCAGTCTTATCTGAACAAATAACATTACAAGAACCAAGTGTTTCAACAGCAGGAAGTTTTTTAACAATGGCATTTTGTTTACTCATTTTAGTAACACCAATTGATAAAACAATTGTAACTACAGTTGCAAGACCTTCTGGGATTGCGGCAACAGCAAGTGCTACAGCTGTAATAAATGCTTCTGTAAATGCTTCTTTTTGCCATCCTGCAGCAATCATTTCAAGAACAAATACAACAACACAAATAGCAAGAGCCATAATACCAATTGTAGTACCAACTTTATTAAGTTTATGTTGAAGAGGAGTTAAATCTTCTTCTTGTTCAGTTAACATACTAGCAATCTTACCGATTTCAGTTTTCATACCAACACCTGTAACAATAGCTTTAGCTTTACCATTTGTTACATAAGTAGATGAGAATAAACAGTTTTTCTTATCACCAAGTGGAATATCCTCTTCTTCAATAAAGTCACTATTTTTATCAACTGGTACAGATTCACCAGTTAATGCTGCTTCTTCTACTTTTAAAGTTGTGCATTCAATAATTCTAGCATCAGCTGGAATTGAATCACCTGCTTCAACTACAATAATATCACCAACTACAAGTTCACTTGTATTTATAGTTTGTAAAGTATTTTCTCTAATTACTTTACAAGTAGCAGCACTCATTTTCTTTAATGCTTCTAAACTCTTTTCAGCTTTGTTTTCTTGATATAAACCAAGAATAGCATTAACAAGTACTACAACAGCAATAATAACAGATTCAATCCATTCATGTGGATCAACTATTACTGATACGATTGCTGCAACAATTAAAATAATAATAAGTGGATCTTTAAATTCCATTAAGAATTTAATAATCATTGGTGTTTTTTTCTTTTCTTCTAAAGCATTAACACCATATGCTTCTCGGTTTTTTTCAACTTGTTCGTTAGTTAGCCCTTTTGTTAGATTGCTACTAAACTCAGTTTCAAGTTCATTTAAATTTTTATTCATTTTATCCTCCTAAATTTTCATAAAATAAATAAGACCTCTGTCCATCATTTTGAACAAAGGTCTTGCAAATCTTATTAGATTTCTATAACCGGATATCTAAGATATCGGGATTGTCGATTATAGACTTGAGCTACTCCCCTTTTAAGGTTTATTCACTTACAAGTAAAATTATAGTAAATTTTCCAACTTTTGTCAAATAAAATGTTAGAATAAAACTTTTATCATTTTTAATTAATTTTACTTAAATAAGTTATTGTATCATTTACCTTTATAATCATAATAATATATGTATGTTCCCTGAATGACCTTATATATGCTATCTACTTAACATTAAATATAAAATTAAGCATTTTATATATTTTACTCCTATAATTTCAAAATAATACTTCAGTAACCCTCATTTTAGTATATTTTATATATTAAAATAATTAACAAAAAATAAAGTCTCATTAAATAATTCTAATATACTTTTTAGTTATTAAATAACTCTATTATAAGTGGTTTATATACTATATAATGATTCTTTTTCAATAATTTAACCATT
>CAYPEY010000042.1:0-12922 GCA_964409955.1 uncultured Staphylococcaceae bacterium | reverse complement strand
TCATTTACAGATAGGAAATTAAAACCTTTATGTAAAGAAAAAATGGTCTAATACTTTTGTATCAAACCATTGCTTTTCTTATGTGTATTTAGGCCAAAATGTTTCATTTAGGCTTTTTAATATACTAAATGTTTCATTTGAGTGTTTTACTGAACGATATGTTTCATAATGCAGCTTTTTGTTCTTATCTCAAATTTTTGTTTGAACCAAATGTTTCACAACACTACTTTTAATAGTTACATAATAATATACAAAAATAATATTATTTATTTTTTATAACTTTCCACATATCCTAATAAATAAATAAAAATTGGAGCAGGAATTTTATAAATTGATTTTCCATTATTAAATTGGTTATATAAACCAAAATCATCTATTTTTTTAGTTATTACAAGGTTTGGTTGTACTCCATTTGCCATCTCCACAATCATATCTTTTTCTGTTATATGAGAATCCTCTCTATACTTAACTTCAATCATAATTGGAGGTTGTGAAACATGATATTTCACGACAACATCTATTTCTTTATTTTTTTCTCCACCTCTAAAATATCCCACATCTGCTAAAGTTTTATAACTAAAGGCTTTTACATGTTTGTAAACTGCTGTTTCAGCAATAATTCCTAATTCGGTAGGATCATTTGTTATGTCATCTTTCATTAATACAGCATTTCTAATTGCCGCATCCGATATATATATTTTATTTTTTTCTTTTAATATTTGTTTAGAACTAATGTTAACTAATTTACTTATGTATATTAAGTTAGCACTTTCTAAATAAGAAATATATTTATCAAGTGTCTCTCTGTTTATGCCTAGTTCCTTACTTATTAAATTATTGTTAATAATGTTTGAAGAATTATAACATAAATATAAAAAGACTTTTTCCAAATCATTAATATTTCTAATAGCATAAATTGAAGGTAAATCTCTTTTTAATGCTTTATCAACAATATCTTCTTTTAAAATTCTTTGAGCATAAACATCGTCACTAGATAATGCTAGTTCAGGAAACCCTCCAACTTGCAAATATCGAATAAAGTGAGGTTGTAAAAATGACATTTTTTGAAATAAGTCAATTTGTTCTTTATTAGACAATAAATATAATTGAGTTGGTTTGATATTTCGAGGTAAATCTATTTTTTCAATATCTAATAACTCGCAATATTCATAAAATGATAAAGTAGGTACTGGAATTGTAATCCATCTCCCCAATCCACTTTCTTTAATTCTATCTTGAAGAATTGGGCTAGCAGAACCTGTTGCCATTACTTTTATATTAGGATTTGTGTCATATAAAACTTTTAACCACTCATTCCAATTATTTGAATATTGAATTTCATCAAAAAAGCAATATATCTCTTTATCATATGAAATGTTTTGTGAATAGACATTTAAAACATCATTGATACTACACATTTTCAATAAAGGGTGGTCAAAAGAAATAAATAGAATATTTTTAGGATTAATGCCTTCATTTAATAATGTAGAAATTGTTTGATACATAATTGTTGTTTTACCTGTACGTCGTGCACCACTTAATAAAATCATCCTTCTCAAAGAACTTTTAAATGAATCATTTGCTTCATAATAAGGTATTCTTTTAATCGGCTTATCAAAATCTTTTAAAACAACACCAGTTCTCCACCAAGTATTATATGAGTACAATAGATTAATAATATTTTCTTCAGTAAATAAAGACATATAAATTCCTCCCTTATATATTATACACTAATATTTTAACATCTATGAATAAAATTGTCAATAAAAATGTATATTATAATATACATTTCATTAGTCAATTTTGTATGTTATAACATACATTTATAAAGTAGATATATCTTAAATAAATTTAAAAACTAGCTAACCTTTTAAGTTAACTAGCTTGCGATTAATTGTTATTTTTCATCTTTTATTTCGCATACTGATTTAGCTTTTCTGCAATTTCAATAAAACAAGGATTTTGACGAATGCAATTATATCTCTTATGTTGTAAATTTTCAAGCATACGATAGCATTCACTATGTTCTGTTAGTTCGTGAAAATCTTTGCTTGGTTTAGGATAAATTAACTTATTTGTTATAAGTGATGTAAACTGTTTACCATGATCATTAATATATGACTTATCATATTCAATTGCGTGATAACACATTGCTTCTAATGATTCTAATGTTTCATCTATTTTACCTTGTGTAATTTGATACGTAGAAATTAACCAATAATTTTTTGATAATCTGTGATGATAAAACATAAGATTTTCTCCATATATCATTTTATATAATTGATTTGAAAGATTAAGTACTTCAATCTTTTTATTCCACGTAGAAGTATCATTTTGTGGTAAATTATCAAAAGAATAGAACGAAAGGGATAATCCTAAACTATCTGTCAATTGGGAGATTTTATCTTGTTGGTATAATTCTGCATTACCATCCCCTATACCTAAAGCAAGAACTGATTCTCTACAATATTTCATTGGTGAAAGTAAATCACAAATAGCTTTTGCTTTTTCCGGCTTTTCAGAATTTGTATATATAGTTTTCAGAGTAAGGATTGCTTCATATCTAATATCTTCATCACGACATCCATCAATTATAGATAGACAAAGTGTTTCTACTTCTTGATAAAGTGCGTCTTCATCGGTATTGTTCCATTCATCCGATAAACAATCTGCTAAATAAATCTTAATTTCTGCATCATTTGGAAATTTTGCAAACGCTGCACGTGCAAAAGCAAGATTTTCTTGATGAGTTCCTACTTCATTAAGGCGTTTCATCTCTATCTTAATATCAGCAAGTTCTTGTTCTCTTTCAAACAATTTATATCCAAAAAGTTCATCTATGCTAATTCCTAATACGCTAGCAATAGTAGGTAATAGAGAAATATCAGGATATGTTAAAGATCGTTCCCATCTTGATACTGACTTTGATGTAGTACCTAATAGTTCTGCTAATTCTTCTTGAGTCATTTTATTCTTAGTTCTAAATGTTTTAATATTATTTCCTAAATTCATAATTTTTTCTCCTTATATAATATATTGTAATGGCCAATTACAATGTAAACTAGTTTACATTAATATTATAATATAAAGTAATTAATTAATCCACCCCATAAACAAGGATTACCAATTCTCACTTTTTGAGACTATTCTCATTATACACCAAAACCAAATATATTTCCATCATTATCTCTTATAGGCTCTAGTCCCCGCTAATATAAAATACTTTTATTGGTTCGAGTCCGAACAACTCCTATATTCGAATCCCCACTAGCTCCTACCATTATTTAAGATATTTTTGTTCCGAAAAGAAAAAAATAGCCCTTTCGGACTATATTTACACAATAAATCTCTTATTTAGTTATATTTAGAAAAGACTTATTGACCTAATCTAATGCCTCACAGCTACGATATCTATCTTTTTATAAGGTGTGTGGGACGATAAGTCTCTTTATTGGATATCGTCTTTTATAAAAATACTCATATATAAAGGATAGCATTTAATTTTAGGATGAGAACAGTTAATATTATTCATTGATAATTTTATACCATATTTAATATTATTTTTTTCTATAATGTTATTTAAACTAATTGATTTAGTATTATGTCCAGACTTAACTTCAATTGGAACAATATTATTATTTAATAATGTAACAAAATCAATTTCAAGTTTTTCATCTCTTCTATAATAATATAATGGTATATTATTTTGGAGTAGTGTTTGAGCAATTACATTTTCAAATATCCCTCCTTTGAAAATACCTGCATTGCCATTTAATATTTCAAATTGTGCATTACCTTCATACATTGCTAGCAAAAGTCCAGTATCATTAAAGTATAATTTAAAACTTTGTTGGTCACGATATGCTCGTAATGGTTTATCAAAAGTTTTTAATCTAAAAATTTGTTGTGCTAATCCTGAGTCAGTAATCCATTTAATGCTAGTACCATAATATCTAGCATTACCACCATTTCTAATTACTTTGTATTGGTACTTCTTATTTTCCATTGCTAGTTGATCTGGAATAGAATCATAACATTCTCTAACTTTTTCCTTAATATCTTTTGTCGCATAATGTGCTAAATCTTTATAATAGTCATTAAGAATTCTTTTTTGTGCTTCTAATACTTGTCTAATATCTAATGTTTTCACAAAAATGTCAACTACTTCAGGCATACCTCCAACAACTACATATTGTAAAAACAATTCATTCAATTTTTCGTGTATAGCATCTGGCACGAGTTTTTCATCTTTATAAAATGTTTCATAATAACTTATTAACTCTTCACTATATCCTTTTGCCCATAAGAATTCTTCAAAACTCATTGGCTTCATATTTAAAGTTTCTACATAACCAACAGGATATGATGAAACATTTCCCATTACTATTCCTAACATTGATCCACTTACAATAACATCAAATCTTCCATCCATCGCAAATGCTTTTAATGATGTTAAAACATCAGGACATGTTTGAACTTCATCAAAAAAAAGTAAAGTTTTTCCTTCAATAATTGGAACGTTTGTTTTATATGACGATAATTGCATAAATAAATTTGCTATAGTTAAATTCCCTTTGAATAAATCTTTTGCATTTTTATCTAATTCAAAATTTATTTCATATAAGTATTCATAATTATCTTTTGCAAATTCTCTAACTAAATATGTTTTTCCTACTTGTCTTGCTCCATATATCATTAATGGTTTAGTACGTTTATTTTTTTTCCAATTTAATAATTCATTAATTAATTTTCTCTTCATAATAGCCCCCCTTAAGACATTTATATTGTAACACAACTTCGAAAAAAATGCAAATTATATATAAAATTATTTCGAAAAAAATGCAAATTATATATAAAATTGTTTCGAAAAAAATGCAAATTATATATAAAATTGTTTCGAAAAAATACAAATATGTATTTAAATAATATATAAAAAAATGCATATAAAACACCATTAATCCTAACCTGGACTAATGGTGCTCTTTTTTATACTTTATTTAGCCTTTAATATAAATGTCTCTTTATCTTTTTGGGTATATCCTAATTCTAATAAACATCTTTCATAAAAATCATATCTTCTCATTAAAATAGTATATTTATTTAAACACACCTTTACATGTTCTAAATTATGGTTTTCTCTTTTCTCTTTATAAAAGTTGATAGCCTCATCTACCATTTTTGAAATTGCACTTTTATATAAATAATTTTCGTCTAAATAGAATTCTAGACTAACTGAATGCTCACTATATTTAGGATCTGCATCATCATAATCAGTATAATAAATATGTGCATATCCTACAGCCATTTTATTACATCTAACAATTTTTACTAACGCATTTTCTTTTGAAGCAAAACCATTTATCATATTCGCATATGTATTAGTATTTGGCAACAAAATGAACGGTTCATCTTCTTGATGTTTATAAAATTTATCATATTCTCTATTCATTGACATTGATACAATCCATACATCATCTTTATTTAATGTTGACAAATAAAAGTTACTAGCAATATTTAATTCATAATAAACTGAATCATCATCACCAGGCACAGTCATACCAAATGTTTTTATATCCTCATTCTTTACAAAGCCTAAATTTTCAAATAGTTTTTTACTCTTATCACATGCGAATACACAAATCTTTGTTGCATTTTCTTCTTTTAAGATAGTAATCACACTCTTAACAAAACTTGTTCCATATCCTTGTTTTTGATAATCTTTATCAACTATTAATCCAGAAATTATATATTCATCAAAATTTTCAATACATTCATCTCCTAAGTAATCTATATATGTTGATACAAAACATGATGTAATTACTTTATCATTAAGAGTTCCTAAAATATAAAAATGATGTTTTGGATCACGATTCATTTGGCAAACATAATGATACATATAAGTACCTTTTGTTGTATTATATTCCTTATGAAACATAGCTGTATTTTGAGCAGCCCATTCATCTGGAAAGTGAATTGTTTTATAAACTTTAAAATCATTCATTACTAACACCTACTTTCTTAAATTTAATCTTTCAATAATTCTTCCAATGTACAATCAAGTATTTTAGTAAGTGGAACAAGATATAAAATACTAGGATAACTTATACCTTGCTCCCACTTAGATATTGATTGTCTTGAAATTTGTAATTTTCTTGCAAGGTCTTCTTGAGATAATTTTTTCTTTTCTCTTAAAGACTTCAAATTAGTTCCAAAGCTAATAGTCTAATACCTCTTTTCTTTTTAATATAATATTTTTCATTTATATCTTACCTCCTTTCGTGTAGCAAACAAAAAAGCACCTCTAATAAACTAGAAGTGCTTATAGTTTCTATATGCGAGCTACTGGATATTTTCTATCCATACCTGAAAGGTAATGATTACTTCTAATTTATTATAAAACATATTATTCATAATAATCAACTCCTTTCATTGTTTAAGGTCTTTTTACACTAATATTATATATCAATCTTGATGATTTATCAACCAATATATCTTAATTTAATGCACCAGTTAGTTGCGAAATCTTAGGGTACTTTCAAAATTAAAAAATTGCATCCATTTGGATACAAAATCTTAAAAATAGGTCCTAAAACCTCAATATAATTACTATAAACATTATGAATCTATGATTCATATTAATGACTTATAGACACATACTAATGTGTCAATGCTATGTAACTAAATGTATCGACGCACCTGAGTGCTATGTAAATGACAAAATGTTATAACAAACTAATAAGCAAAAAATTTAAACTATATTAATTTTGTGTTTTGTTTGGTCATTAATTTAGTCATTTATTTGGTCATTATTCAAATACAATAAAGCAGAAACTATAAAATCAAAATCATTTTCATTACTTATTAAGTTTAACCAGTGTAGCATGTGGAACAGTAATTTTTAATAGATTAGAATACTTCCATCCATTTATTAAACATTGAAAAACTGTAATAACTCCACCATGAGTTATAATCAATATCTTCTTCCCCTTATATTTATATAAAAGTTCAACAAAAGCATCTTTTATTCTAATATAAAAATTGTTCGGTGATTCTCCGTTAGGATAAGCTTGATCCATACTTAATGTATTATAATAAAGGCCATGATAGCTTTGATTAAATTCTTCTTTGGTTAAATTCTTTAAATCTCCATTATTGATTTCTCTAAATTTCTCATCAAATATTATTGATTTCGATAAATTTAAAGCTATTATGTCTGCCGTTTCTCTAGTTCTAACAAGATCACTTGAAATTATTAAATCGTAATCTTTATCTAAGTAATCACTCACATCAGTTATCTGCATGATGCCAGTCGCAGTTAGATGATTATCACTCCAACCACCAAGTTTATCTTGTTCATCTTCACCATGCCTTAATAAATCAATATGAATTTCACTTAAGTCAATTTTATTATTAAACTCTATGTTTTTTATAACATCAAGAATAGCATCTTTACATTCATCATACTCTAATCCATTGGTGAATTTATTTTTCTGTACATAACTTTCAAATAACTCTTTAATACGAAAAGATGATAAAATTCTTTCAGTTATAATATAAATATCACTAGTTAATTCAGTATTTCTAACATAAAACGTATTAATAATTGCACTATTAAATATATCTATATTATATTCTTCTTTAGAAAGTAAATATATATCAAATAAATCTTTTGATCTGGAATTTGCTTCTCCTTTTGATATTAATGTTTCAATCTTTTCTGCAAGTATCGTTTCTTTAGAATACGCTAAAATATCAAAATTAGTTTCGGTTATATTAGATTTATAGTTATATGAAACAGGATTAGGAGTTACTATATCACCTTTAGCAATATCAATGTTGAAGATTTTTTGTATATTAAAGTATTTACATTTAATTCGAACAGATTTTCCAACATATTTCTTCTCTTTAGTTATTTCAGTTATATCTAACACTTCATATTTTATTTCATCATTTAAATCCACTTCACAAATTTCTTTGAATGTATTTAGCAATACTACATCATTTAAATTAGTACCTATATACTTCAAATCAATATCTAGGGTTGTCCTTTGTTCTATTCCTACAATACTACCTAAAAGAAATCCCCCCTTAAAGACAAAATTAGTTTTATATTTTGACTTTGATAAACGATTTAAAAAGTTTTCAAAAAAGAACATATCCCATAAGGTTTGATTTGCAACATTATGTGATTTAGCTAAATTATCTATGTTATTTTTAATTTTTGCTAATCCCATAATAACACCTCAAAAATATTTTTTACATCATCATAAATATTTAACTTTTTAGCATAATCATATAATTTATTAATATTTAAATATTTATTTTTGTATTCTTTAATAGCAAATGCTTTAACTTCTTCATCACAAAAATCTAACATAAATATATTGCATATACTTCTTTCTTTGTCATAACATGGTACTAAATTCCCCATTGGAGTCAAAACAAATTCTTTACCTAGTTCATATATAGCTTTATTTCTTAATACTTTATAATCCAAGTTTTTTACATTAGAGACATTTTTACCATATAAAAAATTAACTTGATAATTTTCAAATTGTTTTGGTGTTAGTTCTTGTAAATATAATGCAGTATTATTTGTATAAATTAGATCCTTATTTTTAAGATAGTTTATATAAAATTCATCCTCTATATAATCAGACAATATATATACACCACTTGCCACTTTTTTTATTAGTCCCTTTTTACATAGTCTAGTCAAATAAACGGTTGGTATATTATTATCTTTTAATGCTTTAGTGAATATATATCCATTTTTATTTAAATTTATAATTTTTTCAAACATAAAAAAATGTTCCTTTCTTGCTAACATTATAACATTTTGTTAGCGAAAAAGCAACATTAATACGAATTTTTTTAAAAGTATTTGCTCTATTTTTATAAAGTTTTTTTGTTCGTCGTACTGAGGTTAAGACTAATTATTAGTTTAATACTATTTCTATTAATCCTCCTTCTACATCCATCAAGTATTATAAATGTAGAAAATTTACATTTATGCATAAAATAGCCTATCTTTATAGTATTATTTTCTATTTTAGGTGGGTAAGTTACGTAGTCAACACATGTGTCATTACTACGAAATGTTTCATTTTGAGCATTTACACTATATAATGTTTCATTAACTATTTGATAAATAGGAATTTATCAATCAACATTAAGCTCATAAATTTTATGTACAGGCATTCCTTCATAATAAAATATATAATCTAATGGTGGCTGAACTTCTTCAATTAGTTTACCACCTAATTTTTCTATAGTTTTATATGATGCTATATTATCATAATCGCAAGAAAAAAATATCCTATTAATTTTATGATATTTAGCAACATCTATTAACATTTTGCATGCTTTATAAGCATAGTTGTTTCCTTGATATTCTTCATCTATTTCATATCCAATATTACCATTATAATACGAATGATAATTGTGGCCTATTCTAAAACTAATGCTACCAATTTTTACATTATTAAATTTTAAATATATATTCCACCAATAAAAAGGAATTGCACCTTTATTAGCTGGATAAACATCTATTAGTTTTAATTCTATTTCTTCATTAGATATATCAAAGAATTCTTCATTAAATAGATTTTTAGTATTATTAATAGTATTATCTAATATGGATAACCAACTATCTTTAACAATACCATATCTAGTTTCATGTTTAACTAGTTTATAATGATAAAATCCACACTTTTCTTGAACTCTTTTAGATTGATTGTTGTCAGTAAAATGACAACAAACTAAAAAGTCTAATTTGAGTTCATTGAAACAATACCTAATAACTTCTTTTACAGCCTCTGGCATTAATCCTAATCCCCAATGATCTTTTGATAATACATATCCTATTTCTCTACCCAACTTATCGTTATATTCTGGTAGTTCATTTTCATTATATTCTTCAATACCTAAAGAACCTATTACTTTACCATTATATTCAATAGCAAAAGTTTTCTTTTCTTCCATAAACATATTAAGAATCATTAATGATTTCTCTTTATTTTCATGAGGTAACCAACCTGCCATTTGACCAACACCATCAACTTTAGCATATTCATAAAAATCATCTAAATCTTCTAATGTCCAAGGTCTTAAAATTAATCTATCTGTTTTCAACATAACATTTGATATATCTATTTTTGCATTCATTGATTACATCTCCATCTACTTTATAAATTCTAATATATCTAACACTATTATACAATAAAATCAATTATTTTTCCACCATTATCTCTTATTGGTTCGAGTCCGTGGCTAGTCTCCTTAGGTGTTTAAATCTAAATGTTTCATATTTGAACAAAAAAAGAGAATATTTTACCATATTTCAAGCAAAAAAGTCTATAAAATCAAAAAATAGATCCTCTTTTTAGAAGACCTACAGATTTCTTAAAATGGTACACCCTTAGGGACTCGAACCCTAGACCCACTGATTAAGAGTCAGTTGCTCTACCGACTGAGCTAAGGGTGCATCTTTATTACGCCTATATATTATACTATAAAATGCTTGTTTTTGCAAATAAAAAGCAAAGAAAGAGCCAATCGGCTCTTTCTTTATAAACTTATTTATGATTCAATAACATATCCTATATATTTCCAATATGTAGTAATTAAAGATTCTGAATAATTACATTTAACTTGAGATACATATGGGTCATTACATGTAATGTATAAATTACCATTAATATATTGATATCCTATTGCAACTATAATATGTCCACTATGAGAATATTGTTTATAACCTTCATATTGTGTCATTGTACATTTTGAAATACTCAAACAAACCGGACCTTTTGTTAATTGATACATTAGTTCTTCAATCGAATAAAATCTTGCAACGTAAGATTTAAATCCATAATGGCTCATCGCAACTGTATTATATGTCCAGTTGCCAAATCCACCACCACTCATATTAACGTCTCTTACAACATTTCTTGCAATATATTCTTGTGGATAAGTATATCCTAGTTGTGTTGCTCTAGCAACGATTTCACTTGATTTACCATAATGTTCTAACATCATTGTTGTAGATGTGGCACTACACATAACATTACCAGACACACCATTTGTTGTGCTTGTAACATCTAATTGATAACGTTTAGGTACATCATGACAAACAGATTCTGGTAAATGATCTCTATTAACTTCATATGAATAACTTGATACATATTGTGGAGTAAGGCTAATATATTTAAATTTAGGAGATGCAACAGATGTTGAAGTTCTTGTTAGTGTTACTTCATATTGAATAGCTGTTGCTGTACCAGATACACACATAACTTCATCAGTACTAATTTTTACAAGGCCTTTTGACTCAGTTCCTGATGCGTTACCATTTGATTTTTCAAATCCCCATTCACCATAAGAAACCCAGTTACTCCAAGAACCATTAACTTTTAATGCGATACGAACTCTTACATAAGCATCTGCAGAAGTATTTGTTGCACCCCATGAAGCAACAAGTGATGTAAATGCATAAGGAGTAGTGATAGCTTCAGCTTCTGATAAATAAAATCTTGCATTTGTGATACCAGGTTTAAGTTCTACAACGCCATCTGTTACACTAAAGTTAGTTGAATCAGGTGATACAGCTAAATCATCACCTTCAATAATAATTTGATGTTGTTTTTCAGGAAGTTCATATTGTAACACTTTAACAGTTACCTCTTTTTCTTTTGATGTATTATTTAAAGTACCAACAACAGTTAATGTAACATTACAATCATATAACATTTGGACAACTGTACCATCATCATCTAATACATCTGTATTACTTGATGAATATGTAAACACTGTTCCATTTGCTCCAGTTGTTGTGAAATTATAACTTGCACTAAGTTCATTAGGAAGAACTAAAGCATCTAAATCAGCTTGAAGTAAAGTTTGAGTATCTACACCAGTAGCAAGAATATCACGTGATTCATAATGTGTACAATTATCATTGTTACAATCTCTTCTTTCTTCCCCATTAGTAGTTGAAGTTGCAGGTGTAAATTCATACCATGAACCAAAACTATGACCTGTTGCAGGAGTCTCTACAAAAGTAGTATAACCACAATTTGCACAAGTATCATAAGTATCATGACCTGCTACAGTACATGTTGCAGCTTGTGCTAAATGACTTACTATTTCATGTCCAACTGCTGTTAATTTTTGTTCTTCTGTTCCATTACATACTGAACATGTTCTTTCTTGTACTTCTCCAACAGTACAGCTACCCGGTTCTTTTGTAGACCAGCTTCCCCAAGTATGATCATTAGTCTTTGCAAGACTTCTTGTTTCATAATATCCACAAGTTGTACAATCTCTTCTTTCATGCCCTTCTTTAGCACAAGTTGAAGCTTCTACTTGATACCATTCACCAAATACATGAACTACCATCGGAATAACTTCAGTTTCTTCAGCACTACATCCTGTACATACTCTTTTCTTTAAACCATCTTGAGTAGTTGTTGCATGCTTTTCTACACTCCATTCACCCCAAGAGTGAACTCCTGTTGTTGCACCTGTTACACCACACACAGAACATGTAGAAGCAACAGAACAGCTACCTCCTGTATATTCATGTTCTATAGTTGGAATAACTTGAGGAGTTACTATATATTCACCACAGTCTGCACACTTGATTCCACCAGTTTTACCAGGTAATACACAAGTAGCAGGGACCTCAGCTATTATTTCTTCTGTTTCATGTTTGCATTCTCCACAAGATGTCATTGTAGATAAAATTAAACATATTAATAGTAATAATAAATAATTAATTTTCTTCATATCAAATTCCCTTCTTTCACTTAATATATTATATCAAAAAAACTGCAAATAATCAACCTATTTGAAATCCACAATTTTATATGTGTGTTTATTTTATGATAATGTCTTAATAGTTAATTTTAGAAAATGTCCCAAT
>CAYPEY010000041.1:0-13327 GCA_964409955.1 uncultured Staphylococcaceae bacterium | reverse complement strand
ACAAATATTTTGCTAATAATGTTTTTTAATATTTTATAATTAAAATAAATCCTCAGTTTGTTCAAATTTGTTATTATTTTTATATCCTTTTATTATTAATATTAAAAAAGCAATTACTAATATTACTGGTCCCATTATACTAAACATATAAATCAAAACAGCTTTTTGGGATAAATAACTTAAAAAACTTATTATGTACATCAAAATAGAGATAATAAATAAAATCCTAACACTTATTTTATTAGCAATCTCTTTTTTAAATTTAATTAAAACGACAATTGATGTTATTGTATAAAACATAAATTTTATAGCAAATGGGATTCTAGTAAGCATCAACAACACTTGAGAATATGACATAGGCAAATTAATATTTGTACTACTTATTGAATAAATATCACCAACTACGATCATAACAACGCTACTTATTCTAGCCCAAATAACTTCATAAATAATAAAGATAATAAAAGCAATTATTAAACCTTTAAATTTATTTAATAATTGATTATTATTTTTGGCAATATCACTTAATAAAAAGGTAATACCTAGCACAGAGAAAAACCTACATAGTTCTGTAAAATATTTTGAAACACTAGAAAGAATTGATAATATTGATGTTAAAGAACTAACACTACTGTTACCAAAATCTCCAATCGCAAGGGAAGAATTTATAAGATTAAATACACTAGCAATAAACAAGAAAATAGTTGACATCACTATTAAAATAATGGTAGGTGTAGTAATTTTCTTATTTTCTTCTTCTTTAAAGAATAATCTTTCTAAAAAAGAAATAAAGAAGTAATAAATACTATTTGAAAAAATACTTGTTATAAATGCTAGTAAAATTGCTATTATAAATGTTAATATACTATATGTTCCTATATAGAATAGTGAAACTATAAAAGATATTAAATAAATTATTCCAAAAAATTTACAAATCTTTAAAATATTTTTGAATACATTCTTATAATAAGTTTTAGAGTCTGCTTCTATTATGTTATAATTAAAATAAATTCTTTTGAACCTTAAATATGCATATCCAAAGAAAAGTGATGATATCATTATCATATTGATACAAATATTACTAGATAGAACAGAATTATCGCTAGCTACCATAGTTGCGGGAATAACTAGTGCATAACTAATAAAAGTCACATATAATAATATTTTAAATGCTATATTATAATAATTAGCTTTTCTTTGATAGAATAATTCATCTTTTACCTTTGCTTTAACCAATAACGATCCAAGCAATATACCAATAGATAATACTGTAATAATAACTTCAGTTGAATATAAACAAAAATCTAAATCTCTTGTTATATTACAAAATAGCTTATATAAAAGAAAAATTGCTCCTAATACACCGCTTAATAAAATTATTATTTTCTTTAATTTAGACATCTCTAGTTCAATTCTTTCATCATTAAACATCATTCCACCTCCCAAAATAATTGATCTAGTGATTTTCCAAGTACTTTACATATTTTAATACATAAAGAAATTGTAGGATTGTAATCACCATTTTCAATCATATTAATTGTCTGTCTTGATACATTTATTAGTTTTGCAAGTTCACCTTGAGAAAGGTTTTTCTCGATTCTTGCTTTTTTCATTTTTTCATTAATCATATCATTTCTCCTGTCAAATATATTTGACACTATCATTATAACACATTAGAAAAAATATGTCAAATATATTTGACATATTTTTTAATATATTTTTTGTTTTAAAAATACCGTTAAGATTAATCTTAACGGTATTTTCATTTAGTCATTATTTATAAGTTCTATAAATTCTTTAAAATCACTATCATCTCTTATAAAATCAAATATATCCATTTCAAATTCTTGTTTAAAATCTTCCTCATTATATGGTTCACCACTAAATGCCCATTCTTTTGGGTCATCGATTAATCTATCAACTAGAAAACTAGAATGATTAAGGATTTCTTTACTGCGATACATTTTTAACCAATCTTTTAAATATTTGTAAGATAATTTTAAATATTCTAAAGTTTTTTCTTTATTAAATACTCGAGCCTGATCATATGCACACTTCATGTATATTCTTTGCAATCTTATATTTAAAAAACCGTAATCGCCATTTTCAAATACTACATCTAAAAATTCTTTGAATTTTAGGAGTGGTACATCACGCTTTCCCTCTTCTGCCCTACCAAATGTTGTAATAAGTTTACTATAAAACATTTCTACAAATTGAACAAATAACCCTTGGGTTGCTTTTATTCTTTCAATCCCTGTTACAACATCAGGCCAAAACCAATCACTCGAAATAATCATATTAGGTAACTTATTAACTATTTCTTTTGCTTTCTCTAGTTCTTTTTTTCCTGTATAAATTAGTATTAATATTTGCATGGCTGCATATCTAAAATTATCATTAACACATTTATTTAAAATTTCATTAGCAAATTTAATACTTTTTTGTTCATATTCTAAATTATCTTCTCCCCTTGTAAGAGTAAAATAAACAGTCAAAAGTTCATTTTTTATATCCCAACTATTTGGATACTTTTTCAAAGTATTTTCTAATAATTCTTTTCTTTCATTAGTTTTTCCTTGATTAAATAAAGTAGAATTCAGCTCTAGTACTTTTTTAATCTCTTCTTGTTTTTTTACAATATCAACATCTAATAAATAATCAACGGTTACATCAAACATTCTTGCAATTATTGGTAACATAGTAATATCCGGATATGTGACACAAGTTTCCCAACGTGAAATAGCTTGATAAGAAACACCTAATTGTTCTGCTAACTCTTCTTGAGTAAGATTATTGCTTTGTCTTAACTCTTTTATCTTTTGTCCTATATTCATATTTACCTTCCCTTCTATAATATTTTGTAAGCTTACCATTAGAAACTAAGTTTCTATTAATATTATATACTATATTTTTTTACATTACCATAACTTGTTTGATGAGCTGATTTCAACCAAAGTGAGAATTTTCTATTTTTTTAAAAATAATCTATTATAAATCATTTACTTGATATGCCTTTTTAATATAATTTTTTAATTTTAGATCATTATTAGATAATACATTACATACTCTTCTCAGTTCTTCTTTTTTTGCCTCAGCTAAAATAATATCATCTTTTTCTGCATCAAATCTTTTAAGATAATCAACAAGCTCAGATGCAACACTATACTCACCTAAAATCATATCTTCATTTTTATAAATAATTCTTATATCATCTAACATGTTTATTAATCTATTTGATTCGTTTAATTTTTCCTTAATATCTAAACCATTTGTAAACCAAATCTCTTTCATTTTTTTATTTAAAACAAAATCTGTTAGTTCATAAATATTAAGTGACAAATAGTGTGCAAACAAAGATGTATTTTTAGCAAATAATTGCTCTTTCTTTTGATTACTCGTATGATAGAAATTTGGATATCTTTCCTCATAAATATTTAGTGCTTCATCAGTTTTTCCTTCAGCATGCAATATTTTTGCTTTCATATTCCAAGAAGCCAAGCATAGTTTAACATCATTTGAATTAGCTAATATTTTATCACAGATATCTAAAAATTCGTCTTTATTATCTAACAATACTGTAGGATCGTTATCAGCATTACCTCCAGCCTTATCCCACATATATAAATGCATAATATTGCAATCATTTGGATATTTTTTAAAAGTATTAGTTATTAATTCATTTGCCTTTTCCATTTCTCGTTTAAAATATAAATCCCAATACTTATTTATTATTTTATTGATTTCTTCTATTACTTTTTCTTCATCATATCCCATTAATTCATCAATTGTTACTCCAAAATAATGTGCTAGTGGAAATAATAAAGTAATATCCGGATAAGTTTCACAAGTTTCCCATTTGCAAACTGCTGCAGGGGTAATGTTAAAGACTTCAGCTAATTCTTCTTGAGTGATATTCCTCATTTTTCTTAATCTTTTAATATTTTCTCCTATTAAAATTTTCATAAATCGTTCTCCTAAACTTTCTTATTTGTAATATCGGCCTTTATTACAATATGAATTAATTCACAACAATATTATATCATTAAAAAAGAATATTTACCACATAACATTAGTTAACATATTATTAACTAATAGTTAAGTAAATTTATTTTTATTTAGAAAAAACAGCTAGTTTTAAAATTACTAGCTGTTTTTTTTATATCCTCTATTCAAAAGCAACTTAATAATGAATAATTGTAATCTTTTAGGAAGTATACCTAATAATTTCAATCCTAAACTTTGATTAATTTTGTAAATCAGTTTAGGATGTTTTTTACAACTTATTTTATAAATTTTTTTCGCAAGTTTATCAGGGGGAATTTTTTTTCCTGTAAACTTTTTAACAAGATTTAAAAAATGAACTGATTGTTTTTTAAATAAAACCGTATCATTTACAAGCTTTTCAGTATCAGTTAAAGAACCAGCGCTAAGATTAGTTTCTACAGCTCCTGGTCTAATTGTAATAACTTTTTGGCCAAGCAGATTTAATTCTTGTCTAAGACTTTGTGCATAAGCATCTAGAGCTATTTTTGATACACTATACAAACCATTATAAGGTAGTGGATCATATGATGCTACTTCACTTGTTGTAATGATAATCTTCCCTTTTTTACTTAAACTTGGATAAAAAGTTTTATTAACTAAGATAGTTCCTAATAAATTTATATCAATTACTTTCTTAAGCTCTACATAGTCACTTTCAACAAATGATGCCATCTTGTGGATCCCCGCAACATTAATTATTAAATCTAATGTTATATCATTAGATTTAATATAATCATATACATTAATAAGATTATCTTCTTTTGTTATATCACAAGTAAACGAAATTAAATTTTCTTCCTTTTTACAAGGGTAAATATCTAAACCTATTACTTTATATCCATTATTCAAATAGACATCTACTATTGACTTTCCTATTCCGTTTGCAGCACCTGTTACTAAAACATATGACATATTATCACTTCTTTCTTTATGATATTATAGCATACATTTTGAGTTTTCTCTTCTTTTTTGTTAAAAAACATGTCTTTTTAAATAGACATGTTTTTGATTTTATTCAACAGCTATACTAATTCTACCAGTTGATGTTCTAATTTTACAAATTCCACCAGTTGATGAAGATGGAACACTTACTTTTCCAGTATTGCTTTTTGCATCAAATACTTTATTAGTTAAAATAGAACCTTCAACTCTTCCAGTTGATGTTGTAATATAAATATTTATGGCATCACTGTACTCTAGTTCAACAGAACCTGTATCTGTATTAATAGTCATATCACTATTAGCCACTACATCTTCAAGTATAATATCTCCTGTTGTAGCTTTTAAAATTATATTATTACAAGTAATGTGTTCTAAGCCTTGTTCTCCCGTATCAGATTCTACTTTTAAATCACCAACTATTTCATTATATAATAATTCTACATCACCTGTTGTAACTTTTAAATCTAAATTATTATTAACTATACAATTACTTACATCAATGTCACCAGTAGTTGCATTAATAGTAATATTATTAGCGATAACTCTATCAATCCAAGTATCACCTGTATCAACATTAATTGTTATATCATTTGTAATTACACCCATTAATTCAACATCATTAGTATCTCCATCGATATTAATGTTTTTAATATTAAAAGAATCTAAGATACAAATATCACCAGTATCAGTTTCTACATTTAAACTATTAAATGTAGGCTTATTTATATATAAAGAAACTTCTGGTTCAGTATAAGAAAAGAATTCATATTTATAGTTTTCTTTAATTTTTAATACATTATTAACTACTTCAACATCAAATGTTACATTTTCTTTTTCTAAACATAAAGCATAATTTTTGTTATCAGTTGTTAAATAAATATTTAAGTTACCTATTTCCAAATCACATTCAATACTATCAAATTCTGAATTAATATCATAAGTTTTAGAAATAATAGAATCATCAAGTTTTCCTATATTAAATTGATTAGCAAAAAGGGTTATGACAGATACTAATATTCCCACAACTATTAATATAATAGACGTGATTATTAATTTCTTATATTTCATTTTTTTCACCTCTTTTTATAAATAAAGATTTAATTTTTAAAATAATTTTTTTGCAGACAATTACCATAACTTTAGCAAATTCAAATGTTAATATTCCTAGAAGTATCGCAGCACCAAGAGATATCATACCAATACCCATAAGAACTAAACCACTACCAAAATTACCGGTAACAAAATCTAGTAATCCTAAAATAATAACAAGTGAAGTTGCTGCACATGATACTGCTCCTGCTGCTAAAGCTATAACGCCAGACCATAGGCAAACATATAATACTAATACTGCTGCTATCATAACGATCGAAACTGGTACCCAAATTATAGAGGTTAAAGAAAGCACTACAATTTCCCAAGTTTTTAACTTTCTATTTAAATTTAATTTTTCTTTAACTAATTTTTTAATTGGTATTTCTTTTAATGTGTTATTTACAATTTCATCAAGAGTTCCAAGACTCTTTACCGCATCTATTTCACTCATACCATCTTCTTGTTTATCTGAAATTATTTCATTATAATAATCTAGTGTTTTATCAAGATCTTCTTGAGGAATTCCAGATAATCTCACTTCTAATGTTTTTAAAAATTCATCCTTAAGCATTTTCATCTTCTCCTTTCATTACAAAATTGTAAATTGAAATTACTTCTTTCCATTCTTTTTTAAAAGCTTCTAATCTTTTTTTACCAAGTTCTGTTATATGGTAATATTTTCTTAATCTTCCATTATATTCCATACTTTTTACTGTTAATAATTCTTGAGTTTCTAGTCTTCTTAAAATTGGGTACAAAGTAGATTCAGAAATTTCTACATATGGTTTAACGTCTTTTATTATTTGGTAGCCATATGATTCTTCATCTTTAATTGCAGCTAAAACGCAAATATCTAATAAACCTCTTTTTAATTGAATATCCATAAATACCCCTCCTCGTATAATACTATATCACACATAGTATGGTTTTGTCAATAGTTTTATAAATTTTTTATAAAAAATAAAAAAGAACAAAAAAATTTGCTCTTTTTTAAGATACTATTAATTTTTAAAAACTTCATATTCATCAATTATTTGCATTTCTAATCATTTTAAAGCTTTCTCCCAATCTGTTAATTCAGCCTTAAAATCTGCCGCATAATTTAACATATCACGATATTTACATATTAATTTATTATTTTTATCATAAAACTTTAACACTATCCCATCTCGTCTTGATGGAGGTGATAATTTTAATATACACTCTTTATAATTAACAAAATATATTTTTGTATAATTAAATCTATTTGTTATTTTAATAGTATCTTTTGTTATTATCAAATGACCATTTTTAAAACGTAGCCATTCTCCACTTATTATAATAGAATATATTAACGCAAAAATTATCACAAAAAACGCATCTTTTTCTATAAATGTCACTATAATTGAAATTATAAAAAAGATTATACCAATAATAATAGCTACTATAAGTTCTATATTTCTATATTTTAAGTTTATTTTTGAACGATATTCCCAGTCATCAAAAATAATTTCTTCTTCTGAAGGGATTTTAGACCGAAATTTTTCCATACTTCACTCCTAAATATATAATCTTTATTCTTAAAATAATCTATAATTTCTTTTTCTTCAAGCCTTAATTATTTATTTAACTAATATCATTAAATAAATAATTATCTAACAATTCTTCATATGTTGTAGTATTATTAGATAAATTATGGTCTTCTCCATCAAGAATTTTATATGATATTTTAGGGTTTTTCACAAAATCTAATAATCCCACATATTGAAAAGACGGATCAAGACTACCATAAATAAAAACCATATTTTCCCCTTCAAATTTCTCAATACTATTTTTAGTTTTGTGATAACTCATACTAAGTGGTGGATTTATCAATAAAGCTTTTTTTATATTAGGATATAAGTGCGCATATCTAGCGCCTAATAATCCACCACAGGAATTGCCAAAATAGTAAATTTCAAAAGTATTAAATTTCATTTCTGTTACATATTCATTTATTACTTCCATCGCATCATCTAAAGGATTATATGGGCTAACATATGGATTATTAGAACAAATAACAGTAAATCCATATTTCTTATTTATATACTTTGCTAGTTTATAATATTTTTCATTATATCCAATCAAACTTCCATTTTTGCCTGGTTTTATAAATAATATCTTATTATTTCCTTTTATAATGCCATATTGAATAACTGAAGCATAAAAAACTCGATTAAATAATTTTAAAAAATCTGGATAGTTTTCTCGAATATCTTCTATACTACTATCATTTTTTTCCATAACTCACCTTTTTATTAAAAATATTCAACATTTGTTATAACAACTTTATTCCATACATCTTTTAGTGTAAATCTACCTTTTGAACCAAAAGAAAATAATTTATAATCTTCTTTAAAAACTTTGAAGAAAGATACATCTTCACTATGATCATTAGTTAATATACAAGTTATTCTATAATCAACAACTTTACTTATTCCTTTTACTTTTTCAATATAACGACCGATACTGCAATTATTATAATGCCTATATCCTTCTATATAAAAATCAATTTGTTTAATTTTCTTAGAATCATTTATTCCTATTATAAATTCCTCATATGTCATAACTTGTTCCTCTATTCATTAATTTCAAATATTTTAATTACTTCATTAACGCCTATTCTATATTCACTTATAAAAGAACCTGCTTTCAAATAATACATTTTATTATTTGAAATAATAATTGGAGCAAAGAAACTCTTATATTTATATCTATATGTATCAACATCAACAATGGTTTCTTTAATATATTTTTTTAATATTTCAAGGTTTTCTTCAATATTTTTTTCAATAAAAAGAAAAACTATATTATAAGTTGTCAGTCCCTTATTAAAACCCATTAAATATTCATTTATATCAACCATTTCATTAACATAAACTAATTTTGCAAAAAATTCATTAAAAAAACTTCCATCTCCACAATCTATTTCTACCTTCTTGTAAAGGATGTCATTTGAATTTTTTCTATATCCAAAAGCTATTAATTTATTATAACAATAATCATAATTAATTAAAATATCAACACTTGAAAATTCTATATTTTCTATTTTTTCACTAATTCTTTTTTGTTCATAAACATTAAGTTTTTTATAATTAACTTTTAAAAAAATAATAGTAAAAACTAAATCAACTAATGAACATATCAATAAAATCAAAAACCCAGATGAATTCTTTTCCTTAAAAGAAAGCCCTAGAAAAAACAATATCAGAAACATTAACATTAGTAAAACTAAAATAATGTAAGTTAAAATGTATCTTTTTGTTGTCATAAATCCTCCTTTTTATAAAAAGGAAATATTTTTAAATCTGTTTTAAAAGTCTTAATTAATACAATAAAGATAATAATGATACTTAATACAATAGCAAACCCCATAATGTATGCTCCAGCATAATTATGAGTATTGTTTATTTCATAATAATTATCAAAAGTCAATAAATTATCATTATCACTTGATAATTCACATATTTCATATTTATAATTTTTGTATTCAACTTCTTTATATTTAATTGTAATTTTTGTTCCTTTTTCTAATTCTCTTAATAACTTTTTATCTAATTTTGATTGTGTGTAGCACTTATATAATAAGGAACATCATATTCTTCAACATAGATCTCATAACTATCACTAATATTAGTGCGATGGACTGTATCAAATTTTACAAATATTGTCTCTTCTATTACAAGATCATCTTCATTAATACTTTTCAATTCTTTAATATTTCTTATATAACCTTGCATCAACCAAGCAGGAATAAAACAAAGCATTAACACAAATACACATCCTATTATATTACAAATTTTATGTTTCATATTGTTTTATCCTCCTATCTTTTAATACTCAATAAATAGATTAAATTCCCAGCATTGTAAAACATTTATATTTAGCAAGAGAATATTCAACCCATTCCTTAATCTCATAAATAGAATTTTGAACATCATCACTATAGTTTTTACAAGAATCTAAAACTTTTTCCCACTGTTTATAATTTATTTTGGTAGGACCAAAATAATTATAATTATTAATATTATCTTCAAATATTTTAAACAAACCTATACTTTGTATTTTTCCATCATCTATATATAATGATTTATCATTCCAATGTTTGCCTTCATATTTTCCTAATTTAAACTCATGATAAAAAGTACCTTCTATTTCATGTATTAACTTAAAATAATTATATTTACAATATTTAAAATCAAATCTTTCATAAAAATCATTAAAACAAGTTGGACAAACCCAAGTATTAAAATCTTTAGTACAATAGCTTTCATCTAAATCTTCAATATAATCAAAACAAAAATCACAATGTTCATGAAAATACAAAGGTCTTTCTATTTTATTTTTATATTCCAAAATATTAATTTTTAAAAATTTCTTTCCCTTTAGATATTCTTCTTGTCCATATAATCTCCAACTCATAACTTATACCCCTTATATAACTTATTATATAACAAAACATAAATTAATTCAACATTTATCTTAAAAAAGATATAGCAGTTTGACATATAAAATCTCCCCCTATGATTTTAATTTATCATTACTATTATTATACACTATTTTAACATTATTAACAAAATAACTTAATACGGATAATATGCATTTCTTATTTTTGAAATTTCTCTTTTCAACTTTTTATTACATTCTTCTAAATCAAAAGAATTAAAATCTAACATTGTATGTCTTCCTCTTTTTATAAATAATAAAGGATATTCTAAAGGTTTACCATCTAAGTAATCTTCTGAAATGAATTTCCCATCTTCCACAATACCATATCCAACTCCATCAATAACTCTTGGAATTCTATATATTTCTTTTAATTCAATTTGTTCTAATACTTCAATAACAAATTCATATGACTAATTTAGAAATATCCCCATATTTATCTATTGATGATTTTAATTGTTCTTTTGTAAGCATAGTAATCACTCTGCTCACACTAATATTATGCACTAAAAATAAATATATTTCCACCATTATCTCTTACGGGGTCGAGTCTGTGGCAAGTCTCACATAGTGTTTAAATCAAAATGTTTCATAAAAGTGTAAAAAAAGAGACTATTTCACTATATTTCAAGCAAAATAGTCCTTAAAATGAAAAAATAGATCCTCTTTTCAAAAGACCTATAGATTTCAAAAAATGCCTAACTGCTACGATATCTATCTTTTTAATAGGTGTGTGGGTCTATAAGTCTCTTTTTTTAATACTCATATGATAATTGTACATCAATATCATCACATAGTATTGATATATATTTTAAAGTCCAAGCACCTTTCTTTCCCACTTCAGAAACCATCAAATGAAATTCATAACCATTATTAATTTTATATAATTCATGATATAAATATATTGCCATTGATTTTAGTTTATTCCAATTTCCCTCAAGCAAAGCTACTTGACGTTTATCTTTTAAGAATGTAATATTATCTTCAAACTCTAATATTGCAGCATTTGTAAAAGTGATTTTAACAAATTTAGTTTTTAGGTTTTCATCATCAATATCAACATAAACTACTAGTTCGTAATTATTATTATTCTTTTGAAAATTTATCAATACACCATCATGAAGTTGATATGCAAATAATTCAGTTTCTTCTTCATAAAGTTTGTCAATCAAATCAAACCATTCGTTTTCCTCTTTAGTAAGGTTCATTACACCTTTTGCATTTTGTTATACCAGTATTTGGTTAAATATCTCATATTATACTTTTTTAACATCTCCATTAATTCAATAAAATATATTTTTTTATATTGACTATAATTATTTACTCATAGGAATTTTATCATATTTTCATTATTGTTTCAAATATTATTATTTATATTTAAGAAATTCTATTTTTTTATTAAAAAGTTCATAAAAATCGTTCACTAAAATAAAAGGCAAATATAAAATATTATACTTCTTTATAAAATGTTATTAACATTTACTTAAATGTTTAAAACAATGATTATTTGCACTTATTTATAGAATAAATAATTACGATTATAGAATCTTCCAGTATCCTTTTGTTTTTCCTAATCTCTCTATTAGTTTTTTATTTTTCAAAACATTTATAATATTATTTATAGTCCTCTTTGACTTCATAACAGCATCAGCAATTTCTTGAATTGTAATATTTGGATTTTCTTTTATTAAATTATAAACTTTTGTTTCTAAAGTTACTGATTCATTAACGCAATCATTAGCGCAATCATTAGTGCAATTTGCGTTTAAATACGCTAATAGCTCTTCATCAAAGATAAAATTAATAACAACAAAATATCACTAATTTCAAAATCTTCTTTTTTCAAATATTGCATCATTCTTCGCATACCTCTACCATTATGTTCACCCATATCTAAATCATTCATTATTTTCATTAGTTCCCTATTTTTAGGCAAAGATCTAGTTTTAAAAAATTCATCAATTGATAATCCTTGAGGTAAAACACCATGTGTTGCTAATTCAAATTTATCATCATAAATAATAATATATGGTTCAGAACCAACTGAATAATCATTATGACAAAACATATTTAATACAGTTTCTCTTAATGCAGTAGGTTCAACAAGTATTTTTTCTTTTCTTTTAGCATCTCCAGTAATTTTAATTCCGGTTTTGTTTTCAATATTCGATTTATCTAAAACTCTGTTTATTACAGTAATTAAACAACAAGATCCATAATCGTTTCTTTCAACAAATTGAATCTTACGGTAGTTTGTACCACAGTTATTGCTTAAAACAGTACAATTTAATATATGTTCTCAATATTGAATCGAATTTCCGGCAGAGCATCCTGCCGCCTATACGGGCTATCTTTTTTCGTCAACTGCCCGTTCTTCTTTTTGGCAATGATCTCATCAACCATATCCATAATAACAAGCAGCTGCTCATAGGTTTGTCTGCCGTCAAGGTGTCCGATCCAAGCGGTGTATCCTTGCTTCATATAGTCCAAAACCAAATTCGCGCCGATCTTCCATTCTGAAAGCGTGGTCGCTCCGTTGCCTTGCATCCAAAGCTTGGGATTTACGTCATCTCCCGTGAACATAATCTTTTTCGAATGATCTAAAAACATCATAGAGCCTGCTGTATGTCCGGGAATTGCTTTTGCTTCAATCGTTCTGTCTCCCAGATCGAATATATCTCCATCGTTCAGTGGGAGTGTTCGCCCCGGCTTTTGGTTATGATAAGAGCGAATCTTTTGCTTTTCGGCTAATACCATTGCCATTCCAAAAATCCTATTTTCT
>CAYPEY010000040.1:0-14823 GCA_964409955.1 uncultured Staphylococcaceae bacterium | reverse complement strand
GATTCTTACGTTTTTATGTTATTTTTGTATACTATAATTTTTACGGGAGTTTAGGCTTTAAAACGACTAAAAAAGTATATATTTAAAATATATACTTTTTTCACTTTACTTAGATTGTTTTGTTTTTTTATTTAATTTATGTTTTATTTTTTATGTTTTTTATTCTATTGTTAATTCTACATATATAATATATCTTGGGTTATATTTATATGTACCTGTAATTCTTATGCTTCCGCAATTAGCATAAGTTGTGATTGTTCCCCAAATACTTACTGTAGCATATGTTTCATTAAATGGGACCCAATCATACTGACTCGCTGATGTTGATATACAAGTTGAGTCAAGTTGTATTGATGATGTGGAATTAGTATTCATTGTCTTGTAGAATGTTTTTATAACTTTTGGAGCTATTTCATCTGGAATAATAGTTATCACTATTTTATAAACATATTGATAATTTGTCTTATGAACTGCCATTACTGTAACAGTAGTCTCTTCTGTTACAGGATATGCAAGTAATGTTCCATACGCTGATACGCTTAACGCATCAGGATTACTTGAATACCAATTATAGTCAAGTCTCGACTGAGAATATGCTGCTTTTTCAACAAAAACAAGTCTTGTAAAACCAGATGTAATTGTTGTGCCCCTATAGCTTCCACCATTAAGTGTTACTTCTGTCCCAGCGCCTGTTGCGCTGTCAGGATCGGTAATTAATAGAAACTCATCACTTGGAACACATCTTATTATATCTATATTTATAACACCCGTCATATCAGATCCAAAATAACCATAGTAATAATAACCTTCATCTAAACTTATTTCATAATCTAGATATGCTTGATTAGAATTTACAAAATCATATCTTATTACTTCAAATATACGATTACCATCACTATCTAAAGATGCTTCAAGAAGTACAACCATACCATTTGTTAAATCTGTGGTTGCGCCAGTATAAGCTATATCAAAACGTAACTTCATGTTTTGATTTAAACTTACAATTTTAAAATCATCTCTTACGGCAAGAACATCATCAACAACACTTGCTGTAGTTGATACAAAACCATTTAAGCTATAGCCATCAAGGTTTGTAATACTAATAACCGTATCTGTAGGTAATGATGCTGTATTAATTGTAATCTTATATTCACTTAAACTTGGTAAATATACAACAATACTATTTTGACCATTTAAATTAGTTGCATCATTATTATATACTGATAAACTATATTTATTAATGATATCTCCTTCAGCATTCATAACACTTATCACATTAGCTAATGCATTAAAGTTATTTGCCTCAGAAGATAGTAATATATTAACAAATCTAGGATAATTGTTATTAAAACTAAAATTACTAATATTATCATGATTGTGTTCAAATACACTTACATATTCATTCATTGAAATGCTTTCGAAATGTCCTGTAGGATTAGATGTTGATGATGCATTAAATGTAACATCCCCACTAACTTCTGGATTATTAAAACCAACTCTTACATAATAATCTTCATTTTTAATAAATACCCTATTAAAACTTGCGCTTAAGTTATCGCTAGAATATGTTGCAAGTAAATCTAGTTTAAACATATTCTCATCAAATAACTCCAATTCAATTTCAGAATTAGCTAAAACATTTAATAGATACATCCCATTACAATTTACATTTAATCTATATATATATTTCTCGTTCTTTCCTAGTGTTATAGTATTGCTAAAACTATCCATAACACAACTTAAATCAACATCAGGACAATCTACATATACATTACCTTTGTCTGTATATGGGCAATCTTTACACTTAAAATCCCCATTACCTAAATCAACACTAAATTCATGTGGAACTCTTACATCATATTCAAGACCTATTACATTATTATGCATCAAGTGATACTCTTCTGTATAAGAACCTTGATACATATATTTTTGACTAGGACAGTCATAAAAACATTGAATATATTTACATCTACTACATTTATAATAATCCATTGTAGAGTAAGATGCGATAGGTATCATATAAGGACTATCCATGGTATGAGCTGCTCGATACTCCTCGCTTGTTGTAAAACCTGTACAACATGATTGATATATTTCATATTCATAACCAGATAAATTATCCACATATTTTACAACATTACAAAAACTACAAATTAGTTTATGTCCATCATCTGTTCCTACACTTGGATCATATAACCACTCGTGATCCTCATTTGTATGATGACCTCTTGTTATAAGCACTCCTGCCATATCATTATATGTAATATCATAATATCTCATATTAACATCACCATATCCCATAAGAAGATTTTGATGATGCCATTCATCAGGATGTCCACAGAACTCTACTACATCTATGTCACGAAGTCCAAGAACATGTCCTACTTCATGACATGCT
This sequence comes from uncultured Staphylococcaceae bacterium, assembly GCA_964409955.1. Taxonomy (GTDB): domain Bacteria; phylum Bacillota_I; class Bacilli_A; order ML615J-28; family CAG-313; genus CAG-313. The sequence goes on along the minus strand of CAYPEY010000040.1, from coordinate 12,425 downwards.
GTATAAGCAACATAAGCAAGTTCAATACTAACATTAGCTAAATTATCAGGATATAATTCTATTAAATATTGACTATAATGATTATGCAATACATTATTATAAGTTTGCGAATCACTTTGAACAATTGAAGATTCAATAGGACTAGTTCCCCCTGAAACATCAGCTGATTCCGCGGAAGCTGGTGCTATTATAATATTAGGTATAATACCCGTTGAATCTTCTAATGAATCTATGTCTACTAAATTAACAAGAGGAACTTTATAATAAGTTCCATCTTCTGCTTCTTTAAATAATGTTATCAAATTCCACTTTTCAATACCCATTTTTGTGTATAATTTATATTCTTCTTCTTTACTCCCCCAAGTAACAGAAGAATCATAATAACCACTGTCTAAAATTTGATAATATATCGTTTTTATATCATCATCTATATGATGCATCTCATATCCATTATTTCTATAACCTACAAGTGCATACCAGTTTTCTTCATAAAATGCATCAACTAGCATACCCTCTACATAATCTACACATTCATCATATGTTAAGCCATAAGCTCCATCAATACCAAGATTAGTCGAATGGGCTTTTGATGGTATTTTTATAAAACATAAAAAAAATGCTAGTAAAAACAAAACAATAGCAAATTTTTTCCCCCCCATAAAAAATTTGCTATTTTTCTATTTTAAAAATATTTCTATAATATCATATGAATAATATACTTGATATAATGTTATTTCAAAGTCATCATTATAATTAGTAGTATAATTTATATAATAACCATTAACTAGAGATACTATGTTATTAATTTCTGGATAATAAGTACTATAAAAATTATGTACATATTCATTATTAAGTATTTTTACATACCAAGTAGGCAACACTCCACATATTACTTTTTGATTATTTATAGTTTGTACTTTTGTAGAACCTTTATATATATAATTTTCTGAAAAAAATAGTTTTTCATAATCTTGATAGTTTTTATCAATATAAAATAAATAAGTACCAAATAATTCTTCATAATCATTATATCTATCTATTATAGTTACTTTATTCTTATTCACTGAAACATTCATTTCAACTAGATATTCAAGTTTTATATTTATAACCTCATTATTTGTTAAATTAATTGCTTCTTTTATTTCATTTATTTCAACAGCTAATATCAATTGATAATGTTTATATAGATATGGTGTATTACCAGTAGTGGTATCTAACCATTTCAATTGATATATTTCATTAGTTGTATCAATATTATTCATATATAGATAATATTGATATTTAGAGTAAATATCATTTATGCCATAATAATTAAGTTTATCAACATATGAATGATATTGAGTTAAATTATTCATATTATCAAAGTAAGTATTAACTTCATCTATAATATCTTCATGAAGATACGCAAACTGAAAATTTTTTGAACTTTCTCCAATTTTTATTTCAACAGGTATACTGTTTCGATAAAAATATGAATCTTCACTAGTAGATGCATATATATTGTAAAATTTGTGATCCAAATCTAATATAGATGAATATTCTATATTATTATTGTTATTATTTATTAATGCGGTAGTTAAGGAACTATTAATATATAAGTTAGGTTGTTTTTTTATTAATACCATAGAAAAAGTTAATACTACTGATAATATTAATAGGGAAATAAATGACAATTTAATAAGTTGTTTTATTTTTAAAATAGAAGAATAGTCTGCCTCCTTCTCTTCAAGATTTAAATTAATTTTGTTTTTAATATTCTCATATTTTAAATTATTATTGGAAATGGAATCATTCATAAATTTAATAATATGTTCTTCTTTTTGGTTCATTTTATTTTTATTCATAAATATCTTCATCTCCTATTTCTGAATGCAATTTATCTATTGCTCTAAAATATCTAGTTTTTATCGTTGATGTAGGTTTATCTAATGCTTCACCAATTTCTTTAAAAGTTTCTTCATGTAATATATGTCTCATAATGATATCGATATCTTCTAAACTAATATGTTTAGCGAATTCACTTGAGATTTCTTCTATTTCCTTGTTCTTACTTTTATTCGGTGATGTATAGACAATATCGTCATCATAGATAATATGTATCTTTCTTTTCCTTTTAAAATCATATGCTACATTCTTTGCGGTCATCATAATATAGTATTTGATATTCTTAGTTTCACACAGTCTTTTTCTATTATTAAATATCTTAATAAAAGTATCATCAGTTAATTCTTCTGCATCTCTAGAATCTGGAACCAATCCCTTAATGCTTACATATACTAACTTACAATACTTTTCATATAGAAAATTAAATGCTGCGTTGATTTCTTCTCGATCATTTCCTTTTAGAGCTTTAATAGCTAGCTTTTCAAAATCCATTGGGTACCTCTTACATTCATATTACGAAGGTTGGCCATAAATATACCTTCACATAATAATACGTATTTTTAGGATAAAAAGTTTCAAAATTTTTAAAAAAATTACAATTTTTTGTAAATTTTACCTAATTTCGTCCCCCCGGATGATTATTTTTTATACTTTTATCTATTATATCAAAGAATAGTTTTTATTAATTATTTAAACATTATCATTGTGAAAACACTTTACAACAACTATAATTTGAATATTTATCTCAAAAATGATATAATAATAAATTGATAGGAGATATATGAAATGAAACAAATATTTGAACTTTTTTATACATTTTTTAAATTAGGTTTATTCACTTTTGGTGGTGGATATGCAATGATTCCATCTATCAAAGAAATTGTTGTTGAAAAAAAGAAATGGTTAACACACGATGAAGTATTAGAAATTATTGCAATTTCTGAATCTACTCCTGGTCCTATTGCAATTAATATGGCTACTTATATTGGCTACCAACAAAAAAAACTTCTTGGTAGTGCTGCCGCAACCCTAGGAGTTGTTCTTCCTTCCTTAATTATTATATATATAATTTCTTTATTCTTCGATCAGTTTTTAGCTATTGAATATGTTGCTTACGCATTTATGGGTATTAAGTGTGCTGTTGCATTTTTAATTACAAATGCAGGAATTGGAATGATTAAAAAAATGAAAAAGAATCCTTTTTCAATTTCTGTACTTTGTGTTGTTACAATTCTAATGATAATACTTGAAATACTTTCTATAAGTTTCTCATCTATTTTCTTAATTTTAATAGGTGGTGGATTATCTATTATTATTTATTCGATAATCGGACGCACTCGTGAGGTGAAAGAATAATGATTTATTTAATTTTATTTTTAGAATTTTTTAAAATTGGTTTATTCACTTTTGGTGGTGGATATGCAATGATTCCACTTGTAAAAGAAACTGTATTAAAACATGGTTGGCTAAATGAACATCAATTCTATAACTTTATTGGTGTATGTGAATCAACACCAGGACCTATCGCAATTAATATGGCAACTTATGTTGGATCAGTTCAAGGTAATTTACTTGGAGCAATTTGTGCAACATTAGGTGTAGTACTTCCTTCATTTATTATAATAGTACTGATTGCTATAGTATTAAAGAAATTTATTAAAAACAAATACTTTCAAATGTTTTTAAGTGGTATTAAACCTGTAATACTAGGGTTAATATTATCAACTGGCTTAATATTAGTTTTTAAAGCAATAGGGTATACTAGTTTAGGAGCTTTTAACTTTGATTTAAAATCATTCATTCTTCTTTGTACTATTACTATCATCTTTATTGTCTATAAACTAATTCGTAAGAAAAAAATGAATACAATTCTTTTAATTGTAACATCAGCAATACTTGGGATTTTAATTAATATTATAATTTAATAAGAAGAAAAGGTACACATTTTTGAGATGTGTACCTTTTAACATTTAAAATTGCTAATACTATATATGATTTGATATATATTAAAAGACGACCTTATATAAATTTTATCATCTGATAATATTTATTGTCAATAATATAGTTTATTTAAAAGTTTTTTTAAAAAATATTATTTTTTTTATAAATTCAGTTGAATTTATAGATTTTTTTTCTTTTTTTAAAATTTTTTAAAATAAAACGTTCCTAAAAAAAGAAAAAAATCTGTAAAATATAAACAATATTCTTTATTTTACAGATTTATAAAATACCTATTTTAAAATTGATAATATTATTTGAACTGTTTCTTTAACACTTTTTCCTGATGTGTTAATACAAATATCATAATTTAGTGGTTCACCCCATCCTTGAGATGTATAGAATTCATAATATTGTTTTCTTTTCTTATCAATTTTTTTAATCATCTTAGCAAGTTTTTTATCACTAATTTCTTCTTCAAATTCTCTTTTTTCTTTACAACGTTTTACTTTAGAATCCATATCTGAATATACATATATTCTAAAAGGTTTTTTATCTTTAAGAATATAATCAGCGCAACGTCCTACAATTACACAACTAGATTGTTCTGCAAGTTCTTTAATTACATTACTTTGTTCTATATAAATACGTTCATTAATATTATTAATAGAACTATAAGAATCATCAAAAGTATTAGCAATATTAATTGGATAATAAACAAAAGGTTTTTGTTCTATAATTTGTTGAACATACTCTTCTGCAAGTTTTGTTTTCTTGGTAACTTCTGTGATTATTTCTTTATCATAATATGCAATACCAAGTTCTTCCGCAATTCGCTTCCCCAGTTCACGTCCCCCACTACCAAATTCTCTAGCAATTGTAATAATTTTATTCATAAAGACTCACTCCTTTTTTTTATTATACCATACAAAAATACTTTTATCAATTAATTTTAGAATTTTTTAAAAAAATAAGCTTACTATAATATATATTATAGTAAGCTTTCGTTTTACAGACTTTCACCAAAATCTTCTTTAAATTTTGCGACTAATTTTTCTTGCCAATCACTTGTTGCTTCTAAGCGTCCAATGAAGAAACGCATAACAGCAGGTTCTTCTGTAAATCTTAGACCTCCTATTAATTGTCTATTTTCATAAAGCCATGCAAGACGATCTGCGATAAATCTAATTTGTGATAAAGTAAATACACGACGTGGTAAAGCTAATCGAACTAGTTCACATGATGCGATGTGTTCAGTTCCATCAGGATTTTTTTCTTCACTTAATGTACCACGTTCCATACCTCTTGCGCCACTTACGATGTAGATTGCAGCAGCAAGTGCAGCAGCTTGATACTGTTCACCTGGAATATGTCCTACGAAATCTCTTGCATTAATATGAAGTCCAAGTCCTCCTGGAGGAGTTACAATTGGAACATTATATTCTTGTAAGATTCTTGCAAATTCTGCAATGAATTCAGGACCATGTGAAATCATATCCATATCAACAGCTTCTTCAAGTCCTATAGCAGCAGCTTCCATTTCTCTTGTTGACATACCTCCATAAGTTAAGAATCCTTCATATACTGGAATTAATACTTTCATTTGGTCAAATAAAGCTTTATCATCTACAATGATACCGCCACCTTTAGCTGAACCAAGTTTTCTTGCAGAGAAATAGATAATATCTGCACAATTGCTAATTGCAAGAGCAATTTCAGCTATACTCATATTTTCGCATTTTGCTTCTCTTACTTTATTGAAGTATAAATTATCTGTAATTAAAGATGCATCAATCATTAATTTAATACCATGTTTTTTACAGATTGTTGAAACATCTTCAACATTTTGCAGACTTACTGGTTGACCACCAATAAGGTTAGTACCCATTTCAATACGAACAAAAGGAATATGATCAGCGCCTACTTCACTAATGATGTTTTCAAGTTTTACAAGATCTATATCTCCTTTAAATGGTTCTGTACTAGTTGTTTTTACAGCTTCATCTTTAAAGATTTCTACAACTTGACCACCACACATATTGATGTGAGTTTTTGTTGTTGTGAAGTGATAGTTCATTGGAACTACATCACCTTGTTTTACAAGGGTCTTTGCTAAAATATGTTCGCAAGCGCGACCTTGGTGAGCGGGTAAGAACCACTTTTTACCAAAGAACTTTTGTGCTGCTTTTTCTAAACGATAGAAAGTTTCACTTCCGGCATATGAATCATCAGCAACCATCATTGCGCCAAGTTGTTTATCGCTCATTGCATTAGTTCCACTATCTGTAAGCATATCTAAGTATACATCACGATTAGCAAGTAAGAATGTATTATTACCTGCTTTTTTAATAGCTTCTAATCTTTTATCAATTGGTAGTAAATTTAGTTTTTGAACAATACGCACTTTATGCATTTCAAGTGGTAAATTAGTTTCTTTGAAAAATTTAATATTAGACATATATACCTCTTTTTTTTAAAAACGTTTTATATATTTTATCATAATTTATATTTTTTCTCAAGTAAATGCCAATTTATATTTTTTTAACCTTTTTTAAATAGTTTCTATTATATACAAGCGCTGCATTTAAAACTACAATAACAGATCCCGCATTATGGAAAAGCGCTCCTGTAATAGGATTTAAAACGCCAATAGTAGATAAAATGATAGCTATTATATTTAAAGTCATTGATGTAATAATATTAAATTTAATAGTATTAAAAGTTGATTTTGATAGTTGAACCAAATATGGAACTTTTTTAATATCATCACTAATTAATGATATACCTGATGCCTCAACAGTAATATCACTTCCTATTGATCCCATCGCAATACCAACATTTGCAGTTTTTAAAGCTCCGGCATCATTTACACCATCTCCTATCATCGCAACTTTCTTTCCATTTTTTTGTAACTTTTTAATTTCACAAATTTTATCTTCTGGAAGTAGTTCTGCTTTTATATTATCAATACCAACTTGATTAGCAAAATAATTAGCCGTAGTATAATGATCTCCTGTAAGTAATACTACATCTATATTCATTTTTTTAAGTTTTCTTACTATTTCTTTTGCTTCTGGTCTTATAACATCAGATAAAGCTATAACGCCTATTATATTATTTTTATTTGAAACAATAACAACTGCTTTACCTTCATTTCTTAAATTATCTATTGATTTATATATATTATCATCTATACTTATATTTAAACTTTCGATATATTTTAAATTACCACAATAATGTATATCATCATTAATAATACCAGATACGCCAAGGCCTGGAATCATTTTAAAATCATTTACTTCATATATATTACTATTATTTTCACTTGCATATCCACATATCGCACATGCTAGAGGGTGTTCAGAATATTTTTCTATCGAACTGGCAATTGATAATACTTTGTCATTTGATACATTATTAAAAGAAAGTAAATCACTAACTTCAAGATTTCCATAAGTTAAAGTACCTGTTTTATCAAAAGCAATACAATCTATTTTACCCATTTCTTCTATAACTTCACCTGATTTAATAATTACCCCATACTTTGTAGCCTGACCAATTCCTGCCATAACTGAAGTTGGTGTTGCAAGTGCTAATGCGCAAGGGCAAAACACTACTAAAATTGTTACAGCTCTAATCAATGCTTGATTATCATCATTACCTATAATACTATTTACAACAATCCCAACAACTATTGCTATTACCAGTGCAACAGGAACTAACCATCCAGCCCATTTATCCGCAATACGCTCAGTTGGTGCTTTTTTATTTTCAGCATCTTCTACAAGTTTAATCATTTTTTGTAAAGAAGAATCTTCTTGCGTTTTTAATACTTCAATGTCAATACTACCATAACAATTAGTTGTTCCTGTAAAAACCAAATCACCTGTTGTTTTATCTACAGGAAGTGATTCTCCTGTAATAACTCTTTGATCAATCGAAGTCGAACCTTTTATTATCCTTCCATCAACAGGAATACTTTCACCAGGTAATACTCTTATTACCATACCAATCTTAATATCTTTAGTTTCTATCATTACTTCTATTTCTTTATCTATTACTCTTGCAACACTAGGAGTTAAACTAATTAATTTATTTAACCCTTCTTTTGCTTTATCTACAGTAATATCTTCTAGTATTTCACCAATAGCCATAATAAAAGCAATTTCTCCTGCTGCAAACACTTCACCTATTATAAGTGATGCAATCATTGCAATTGTAATAAGTAGTGCGCTTGATATTTGTTTTTTCTTAAACAGTTTAAAAAACGCACTATATACAAGAGGATACCCTGATATAATTATAGTTATCCATATAGGATCTAAATATGGGCTAATTTCAAGCCCTAAAACACTTTTTAAAATCAATAATATTAAACTTAATAAAAAAAATACTCCTGATACTATTGTCATTTTTAACTCACTACATAATGTAGCTACTTTCTTTAACATAATCATTCTCCTTGTAAAGTTTTATTTTTTTTGATACAATATATTAGATATCGAACAATATGTTCGATAACATTATAAACAAAAACATAAGAAAATACAAATATTTTCTCCAATCAGTTTTTTAATTTTGTAAGTTATCAGACACTTTTTTAATTTTGTCCATTAAGGAGGTATATATGGATAGAAGAATATTAAAAACAAAACAATCAATATTTGATGCTTTTTACAGACTTATTGTAAAACTCCCTTATTCGAAAATATCTGTACAAACTATTATAGATGAAGCAAATATTGGTAGAAGCACATTTTATGAACATTTTGAAACAAAAGATGATTTATTAAAACAAATGTGTATTAATTTATTTGAACATATTTTTTCTCACTATAATTATGATGAAAATTCATATGAAGCATCATTTGAATCAATTGTTCAAGGAAAAATTACTCATATTTTATACCATATTAAAGAACATAAAAAAGAAATAAAGGGAATTCTATCAAGTGAAGGTAGTGAAATATTTTTATTACACTTTAAAAAATATATATCTAATATTTTAAAATACGTAAAACTTGATTCTGAATGTGTACCAAAAGATTTTTTATCAAATCATATTATAGGCAGTTTTATTGAAGCGTTCAAATGGTGGGCAGAAAACAATTTTGAAGATACTCCAGAAGATTTAGGTAATTATATAATTTATGCCTTAAATATAAAAGAAAAATGTTAATACTTTTGTATTAACATTTTGTTTTTTTTATAAAACTTTACTTAAGAAACTAATAAGTCTAGGATTTGTAGGATTGTCAAAGATTTCTTCTGGAGTTCCTTCAGCACCAATAACTCCTTCATCCATAAATAATATTCTATTTGAAATCTTTTTAGCAAATCCCATTTCATGAGTAACAATAATAATTGTCATACCTTTTTTTGCTAATTGTTCAATTACTTCTAATACTTCTCCTACCATTTCAGGATCGAGTGCAGAAGTTGGCTCATCAAATAACATTACTTCTGGCTCCATCGCAAGTGCTCTTACTATCGCAAGTCTTTGCTTTTGACCACCTGATAATTGCTTAGGATAAGCATCAGCTTTATCTTCAAGACCTACTCTTGCTAATAATTCCATAGCTTGAGCTTTCGCTTCTTCTTCAGTTTTAATTTTTAACTCTATTGGTGCAAGAGTAATATTTTCTAAAACTGTCAAATGGGGGAAAACATTAAAATGTTGGAATACCATTCCCATTTGTTGTCGATATGGTTGAGCAATTATGTCTATTTGTTTAAGATATTTTTTAAATTCTTTAACTTTGCTTTTGTATTCTTTAGGTTCTAATTCATTCTTTAATTGTTTTAAGTTATTTTCAAAAACAACCTTATCATCATATAAAATCGTTCCTTGTGTAGGTATTTCAAGTAAATTAATACATCTAAGTAATGTTGATTTACCAGAACCTGAAGCTCCAATGATTGACACTACTTCACCTTTTTTAATTTCTTGATTTACACCTTTTAAAACTTCTAAATTATCAAAACTTTTATGTAAATTATTTATTTTAATCACTTGTCTTCAACCTCTTTTCGAAATATCCTACTACCTTAGATAATGAAAAAGTTACACAAAAGTAAATTACACCTATGATTATATAAGGTTCAATTGATAAATAAGTTGCTGTAGTAATAACATTTTTTACTGTCATTAATTCTCCTATAAAGAAGACTGATGCAAGTGATGTTTCTTTAATAACTGTAATAAATTCATTTCCTAAAGCTGGTAATATATTTTTAATAGCTTGTGGCAAAATTATTTTAATCATAACTTTTTTAGGTAATAAACCTAAACTAATACCTGCTTCTCTTTGACCTTTATCTACAGCTTGAATACCTGCACGAACAACTTCTGCAACATATCCTGCAGAGTTAAGTCCTAATGCGACAAATACTGCAAATAGTTCAGAAACTCCTAACCCCATGAATACCAAAACCATTAACCATAATTGTAAAAGTAATGGAAGTCCTCTTACAACTTCTATATAAGCAGAAGCTATTGCTCTTAAAATTTTATTTTTTGATAATTTTAAAAGTGCAATTAAAGTACCTAATATTGTTCCTACAATTACTGTTACTAGTGCAAGTAATAAAGTTACTCCTAACCCCTCTAAAAATAATGGAAAATACTTAACTAGTATCTTATATATGTTCTGAAGCATTATTAATTAAGATCTCCATTTTGTTCAGCAAGAGCTGTTGCTGCATCCATCCAATCTTTATATAAACCTTGTGCAATAACATCTTCTAAAATTTTGTTGATAGCTTCAATTAATTCTGTTTCGCCCTTTTGTGCTAAAACAAATAATTGAGTTTGTTCAACTGGAACTGGGAATGTTTCATCTAAGTATACATATTTACCAGGGTTAGTTGCAATAATGCTTTCTGCAGCTGTAGAAGAAATTGCTAATGCTTGTACTTGTCCAGCATTTAAATATGTTAAGCCATCGCTAATTTTTGTAACTTTTTGTAATGTTGCATTTGGTAAATACTCGCCAACATAATCAGCTTGTAAACTTCCATTTTGACCTGCTACTTTGATACCTGATACATTTAAGCTATTTAAAGTTGCATATGTAGTAGCATTTGTTGCTAATACTAATAAACCTTGTGATCCTTCACCATCATAAGCAATACTCATTTCATAATTTTCTGCTCTTTCAGGTTTGTATGTAAAACCTGAAATTGCTAAATCTACTGAGCCAGCTTGTAATAAAGCTAAAGTTGTATCAAAATCTGTTGCTTTAATTTCTAATTCAACACCTAATTCACTTGCAATATATTTCATTAATTCAATATCAGCACCAACATATTGATCTTGACCAGATTTAGAAGAATCGATAAATTCCCATGGTGCATAGTCAGGAGATGTCGTAATTACGATTTTCCCTTTTTCTTTGATTTCATCATAAGCTGAAGTTTTATCACAGCTTGTTACTAAACATACGCTAAACGCTAATAATAAAAACATTAATAATTTTTTCATTGTTCTTTCCTCTTTTCATGATTGTTTTTATACTATTTTTTGGCAATAAGAAAAAGCCAATTTCTTGGCTTTACTTACATTACAATAGATACAAACAATAATCTATCTTTTTACGTATCTATAAATACGTAAAAAGGGTATCTATGGATACTATGCTCAAAATAGAATATTTATCTATTTATCTTGTAAATAAAACCTCTAAAAAAATTAAAAAGCCACATGTGGCTTAAATAATTAAACATTATGCTCAAAGCTTAAAAAGCTTATCTTGTATAGTGCTATATTTAGCCGTTAGTTGTTCTTAACTTTTAAAGATAGCACCATTATACCAAGATTTTACTCATATGTCAATATATAGAATTATGAAAACGTATACACATTTTTAAAAGAAACTTGTTATAAAAATTTCAATTCCTATAACTATTAAAATAATTCCTCCAAAGATAGTTGCTTTATTAGAAAGTTTATCACCAAACTTCTTTCCAATAAGGATTCCTATAAAACAGATTACAAAAGTAATTAAGCCTATTATTAATACAGCAATTAATGCATACACAAACTCATAGTTTGCAATTGTAAATCCTACTGATAAAGCATCAATTGATGTTGCAACCCCTTGTATAAGTAATGCAATAAATCCAACCTTTGTTACTTCATTTGATTCTTCTTGTTTAATTCCATCAAGTAGCATCTTTCCACCAATAAAACATAAAAGAACAAGGGCAATCCATGGAATAAATTTTTCAAATGCTTGAAAATATTGTAACACTGTATGAACACAGATCCAACCAATTAGAGGCATTAAGGCTTGAAAAACAGCAAATGTAGAACTAACTCCTACGACTTTTCTTTTACTCATATTAGGTTCATTTAAACCATTTGCAAGTGATACAGAAAATGCATCCATCGCAAGTCCAATTCCTAGCATTATACAATTAAAAAAGAATGTAAAATCTAACATATATTACTCCGTTTATTTTTTATACTTCAAGTATTATACTATATTTTATGCATTTAATCAATTAATTTAGATTTTTTAATTATCACTTACTATTTCGTCAATTTCTGCTTTTGTTACACTTGGATATTTTTTAATAAATAAGCTAATAGCTTCATTTTT
>CAYPEY010000039.1:0-14886 GCA_964409955.1 uncultured Staphylococcaceae bacterium | reverse complement strand
CCCAATTTAAGTTATAGGTGATTTTTCAAAAACCCCAATCTAAATTAAAGCGCCAATTTATTTAATTTGTTGCTTTTTGTATATACCTTTATATAACCCGTAAGTTTCATATCCTGCGCCTAGTATAGTAAATACTAAAGTCATTATCATATTTGAAGTAAATTCTTTTGAAAATTCTGTTTCTTTCATTGCATATGTGAATGCTTCAAACATTGAAATTTTTGTAATATCTGCAAGATTATATTGATGGCAATATCCATATGCAGCAACACAATATATTAAGTATACTGTTAACAATAATGATATAATTGTTAAAACTGATGTCATAATTACCATCATAAAATTAGGCTTTCCACCAAATTTTTTATATAATAAAGAACCTAAAATTATAGATATAAATGAACTAATTGCAGAAATAAAACCTAAGAAGAAAATAATTACATAGCTTATAACACCAACAACAGCACCTATTAGTGCACCAAAGAATCCTTTTAAATAATTGTTTGGTATTTCTTTATATTCTTCATATTCTTCTTCAAACGCTATAGATAATTTTTCTCCACATTCTAAATGTAATTTAAATTTACAATCATTTACTTTATAAATTTTGCTGGTTTCAGTAAGTTCTTCACCACACATCGGGCAGTATTCCATACCTTTTGTATTATTTTTTGTGATAATATTAAAAACTCTCTCTAAAATATTATCCATTTGTTTAATTAAACTACCGACTGTAAAACCATTTAATCCGATTAATAGACCAAATTCTTCAACGCGAAATTGAAAAAATTTAATTCTTTCTTTAGCAAGTTCATTTTTAATTTGTATTTTATCATCTTGTGATGCGTAAAATGAAACAAATATTTTCACAGGGGCTGTATTTTCTAAAGCGTTATAAAAAATATTTACTTCATATCCTTTAATGTTTCCATAAGCATAATTTTTGCTGAAAGTTAAATCATATTTTTTAAAATATTCCATTAATTTCTTATTCATAAAAACCTCTCTAACAATTTATGACTTAATTATAATAATTATTAAAAAATATGTCAACTTATTAATGAAAAAAATAATTTATTATGGACAAAAATATATTTTTATAGTATAATTATAATGAAAAGATGTATATACGGACACATTTATTAGTTATAGTTTGAGATAGTAAAACTTATCGATACTTGAAAGAATTAATTTGGTATATTAATATATACAAAACATAAAATAATATATATAAATAGGAGGATTTTTATATGTCAACTTTTGTTATTGCTTTGATATTATTTGGAATAACATATGTATTATTATTTTCATTACCTAAATATCGTGCATGGATTGCATTAATTTCAGCAATAGTATTTTCGGTATGGCTTGCGTTATTTTGTAAAGATGTTGAATTTACATTTGCTGATGTATTTGGAGCAATAGACTTTAATGTGTTAATGATGATTGCAGGAACAATGGGAATTGTTGTGTTATTTATTGACTCAAAGATGCCAATGAGAATTGCTGATGTCTTGTTATCAAAATTTAAAAATGTTAAATGGGCGATTATTGCAATGTCATTGTTATCAGGTATTGTTTCAGCTTTTGTTGATAATGTTGCAACAGTATTAATGATTGCGCCTATTGCACTTGCTGTTTGTAAAAAACAAAATATTTCGCCAGTTGGTCCGATTATTGCGATTGCAATATCATCTAACTTACAAGGTGCAGCAACTTTAGTAGGTGATACCACTTCAATATTACTTGGTGGATATGCCGATATGAATTTCTTTGATTTCTTTGTATTCCAAGGCAAACCAAGTATATTTTGGGCTGTAGAAATTGGTGCAGCATTAACAATATTTATTTTACTTTATTTATTTAGAAAAGAAACACAACCTCTTACTTTAAGTGCGAAAACAGAAGTTACAGATTTTGTTCCTACTTATTTAATGGGTGGAGTTATTGTTTTATTGATTTGTGCTTCATTTATTCCAGAACCATCTGCAGGAATGCTTTTAACACTTTATAATTTACGTAATGGAATCATTTGTATGGTTTTATTAGTTATTGGTGTTATTATAAATGTTTGTAGGAATAAAAATACTGTAATGGTTAAAAAAGTATTTGAAGAATTAGATTATGAAACTTTATTACTGCTTGCATCATTATTTGTTGTAATTCAAGGGATTACAAGCGCTGGTGTAATTGATAAATTATCTGAAGTATTAGTAAGACTTGGTGGTAGTAATTTATTCTTGATGTATACAATTATTGTATTTGCTTCAGTATTAATTTCTGCATTTGTTGATAATATTCCATATGTATTAACAATGCTTCCAGTTGTTACGGGAGTTGCTGCAACTATGGGTGTTGATCCATATGTACTATATTTTGGTTTATTGGTTGGTGCAACACTAGGTGGTAATATTACTCCTATTGGTGCAAGCGCAAATATTACAGGTATTGGAATTTTAAGAAAAGAAGGATATACTGTTAAAGCTAGGGACTTTATGAAAATAAGTGTGCCATTTACTTTAACTGCAGTACTATCAGGATATTTAATTATTTGGTTATTTTGGGGTATTCTATAAGAATTTAAAAGTCTCTTATTTAAAATAAGAGATTTTTTCTTGTTTATCAAAAAGACTTGTGATATAATTTAATTGTTAGATATATATAAGGGGGGGATATAATGAGTCAAAAGAGTAAGAGAATATATTTAATACTATCAATAGTATTATGTGCTATTGCAATGAGTTTTGTTGATAGTGTTATACAACCCAAGTATTTAATAAAGTCGATTATTAAAGTTTGTTTATTTTTGATTGTGCCTATAATTTATTTTATTTTAAATAAAGAACAACGAAATGGATTAAAAAGTTTATTTGTTCCTAAAAAGAAAGAATTAATTATATCTATAGTACTTGGATTAGCTGTTTTTGGTGCTATTTTAGGAGGATATTTTTTACTAAAAGATTATTTTGATTTTTCTGGTATAACAGAAAGTTTGACATCAACAGCAGGTGTTAATAAAGATAATTTTATATATGTGGCGTTATATATATCTTTTATGAATTCACTACTAGAAGAGTTCTTTTTTAGAGGTTATGCATTTCTTAATTTAAAAAGAGTAGTTTCGAGAAAAATAGCATATTCTATTAGTGCCGGGTTATTTGCAATATATCATGTAGGAATGACACTAGAGATGTTTAATGTTGGTTTATTTATGTTATCACTTATAGGTTTATATATAGGTGGTGTAATTTTTAATATATTAAATGAAAAAAGTGAAAATATTTATTGCTCTTGGCTTGTTCATATGTTTGCAAATTTTGCAATCAATACAATAGGTTTAATATTATTTGGAATAATTTAATGAGAGGTGTCTTATGGCAAAAATTTTAAAATCAGTTCATCCAGATGATAATTTACATTATCAAAAGATGGGACTTAAAAAAGGCATAGTTGAACTTTGGGAAGATGGAATGAGAACGGATGGAAGTAAAGGGACATATGAATGGTGGTACTATGATTCGCATTTCCCAGATGGAACAATTCTTGTTATTATATTTTATTCTAAGTCACCAATTAGTGTAAATGGTCCTATTACACCGATTGCGTCAATGGAATTAACACTTCCAGATGGAACAAAATATTCAGAAGAAGTACATGCTGAACTTAAAGATAGTTATTATTCGAAAGAAAAATGTGATGTAAGAATTGGTGGGTGTAGTTTTACAGGTGATCTTAAACATTATGATATTAAGTTTGTAGGTAAGAAGTTACAAGCTATAATATCCTTAGATTCAACAATCGAGGCTTGGAGATCTCAAACAGGTAGTATTTTCTTTGGTGATAAAGAAGAGTACTATTTCGCTTGGCTTCCAGCAATCCCAGAAGGAAAAGTTGTAGCGGATATTAGATATAATGATAATAATATTCAATTAGAAGGAACAGGATATCATGACCATAATTGGGGTAATGTTTCGATGTTGAAACTGATGCATCATTGGTATTGGGGAAGAGCAAAAATAGGAGATTACAAGGTAATTTCTGCTTGGATAACAGGTGAGAAAAAATATGGATATAAAGACTTTGATGTATTTATGCTTGCAAAGGGTGATAAGATTTTAGGCGATAATAGTAATCATACACTTCGTTTTTTATCGTGTGATGAGTATATAGATGAACATAGTGGTAAACCTGTTTTTAATAAAGTAATATATGAGTATACTACTGAAAACAATGAATTATATCGAATAACTTATCATAGACATAGTGATATATCAAATCAAAACTTTATTGATTTATTATCAGGCATTACAAAATTTGGTGCAAAGCTAATTGGCTTTTCTGGATCATACCTTAGATTTGAAGGAATTGCAACTGTTGAAAAAATAGAAGATGGCATTATAATAGAAAGTGTTAGTGAAAAAGCAGTCTGGGAATTAATGTATTTTGGGAAATCTGGAAAAGATAAAAATAAGTAAAAGAAAAACGTTAAGTGAGAACCACTTAACGTTTAATTTTTTAAATTTATTCATTTAATGCTGGATTAATTTCTGTAGGAGCTTCAACTTCGTTTTCTTCAGCTGGATCAGCTTCTTCAACTTCATGTTTAGCTTTTAATTCAGCGTTCATCTTAGCAAGAGTATTTTTATCTAAGTTATAAACTAAGCCTAAACCTAAGAATTGGAATACTCCAGCAACTAAGAATAAGATTGCAACTAATTGACGAGTTTTAAGAATTGTAGCAGCTGATAACCATTTAACATTGATAGCTGTACAAGCTTCTTCACCACATGGTAAATATGGAATAGCTTCCATAGTTGCAGGGTCAGTGTTAGCGATAGCGTTATTAACATAACCAAAGCTTGCCATAATAACAAGTGCTAAAGCAGGTCCTAAACCTTGAGCAAGTTTACGGAAGAATGAATGTAATGAATAAACTACACCTTCTTCACGAGTACCGAATTTCCATTCGTTATAGTCGATAGCATCCCCCATCATAGCCCAAGATACAGTTGAATAAATCCCCATACCTAAACTACAAACAAGTTGACATACAACATAAATAGCTAAGTCTAAACCACGATTATCTGGTAAGATAATTAACATACCTAGTGCACCAATGATATAGCAGATTGCACCAACTGCAGATAATTCTTTTTTACCAAACCTTACAACCATCTTACGAGCAAGTGGTGTAAATACAAATACAGGAATCATAGCAAACATTTGAACGATACCTTGAATTTGTGCATTTTCATAATATCCTTGGAAAGTAACTGCTACTGCTGTAGAAGCACCTTGCATACCAATGAACATACCCATTGCAGCAAGTGTTGCACCAACTGCTGGTCTATTCATTAAGAAGTTTTTCATAGCTTTTATAACATTGAATTTAGGAGCATCTTCAGAAACTTTAACATTTTCTGTATCAACACGAACCTTTGTATTTTTAATCATGAATTGGAAACAAATAAATCCAAGAACACCCATAATTAATGCAGCAACAAATACCATTGGCCCATTTAATGTAGTACCGTCAGATTTATAGATAATGAATGGTAAAATAATCATTGGAACCATGTTGCCAGCAATTGAACCAACTGAACGCCATGCTGATAAAGAAGCTCTATCTTCAGGTTTATCAGAAATTAATGATAATAATGAACCATAAGGAACGTTAGCGATTGTGTAGAATGCATCCCATAATACATAACCACAAATAAAGATAATAATCTTAGCCCATACTGGTGCACCAGGAGCAGGAATGAAACATAAAGCTCCGGCAACGATTAATCCGATTGAACCAAACCAAATATATTGTAAGAATTTATTTCTTTTTTTGTATTCTCTTTTGTCGGCATCAATGATAGAACCGATAAGAGGGTCATTAATAGCGTCCCATACTTGAACTACTACTAATAATAGTGAATACCATAACCCTAGTCCCATAACTTGAGTCCAGAACAGAGCCATAGTACCTTTTAATGCAAAACTCATGTTGCAACCAAAGTCACCAGCGGCATACGCCACACTGTCGCGAATACCAAAGTCTTTGGCTTCGACTTGATTTTGTTTTTTCATAAAATCTCCTTCATATAAATATTTTTTCTCGTGATTAATTTATATTAACCATTATTTATTATAACATTATAAAAGTTTAATGTCAAATGTTATTATGTATTTTTTTTAGGTTTTTAGTCATTAAATGTTCTTTAAAGTGTAAAAAATGCAAACGTTAACATTTTCTTATTATAAGAATTGAAAAAAAATTAATATTAGTGTATAATAAATTGGTAAGAGTATGATATTATTATAAATTTTGTTAATAATAATATATATACTTTAATTTTTTTGGAGGATATAAGAAATGAGAAATATAGTTAATTTCAACGAAAACTGGACATTTTATAAAGGTTTAGCTGATATAAATGCAACAAGAGAACAAGGAGAAATTGTTAATTTACCACACTCTTGGAATGCATTAGATGGTCAAGATGGCGGAAATGATTATTTCCGTGGAACTTGTTTATATGTAAAATCTTTTAATAAAGAAAGTCTTCCAGTGAATAAAGAATATTATTTAGAAATAAATGGCGCAAATTCTTCAGCTGATGTATATTTAAATGGTGAAAAATTAGCACATCATGATGGAGGATACTCTACATGGAGAGTTAATTTAACTAATCATTTAAAGGATGTTAATGAGTTAGTGGTTGCAGTAGATAATAGTCAAAATGATTCAGTTTATCCACAAGTAGCTGACTTTACTTTCTATGGTGGTATTTATCGTAATGTAAATATTATTGCAGTAGATAATGCACATTTTGATTTAGATTATTATGGTGGACCTGGTCTTGCTGTAACACCAACTGTTGAAGGTGATTTTGCAAATGTAAAAGTGGATGCATATCCTTGTAATTTAGAAGCTAGTGATAAATTAGTATATTCTATTTATGATCAAGAAGGTGCTTTAGTTGAAAAGAAAGAATCTACTGAAAAGACAGTAGAATTTATAATTAATAATGTTCATTTATGGCACGGACGTCGTGATCCTTACCTATATGCGGCAAAAGTAGAAATTGTAAGAGAAGATGTTTCAATTGATGAAGTATCAACTCGTTTTGGTTGTAGAACATATGTAATTGATCCAGAAAACGGATTTATCTTAAATGGAGAAGAATATCCACTTCGTGGGGTATCTCGTCACCAAGATAGACTTGGAATTGGTAATGCTTTACTTCCTGAACATCATATTGAAGATATGGATTTAATTTGTGAAGTTGGCGCAACAACTATTCGTCTTGCTCACTATCAACATGATCAATTCTTCTATGATTTATGTGATGAAAGAGGTATGGTAGTTTGGGCAGAAATTCCATATATTTCTAATCATATGCCGAATGGTCGTGAAAATACAATTAGCCAAATGAAAGAACTTGTAATTCAAAATTACAACCACCCTTCAATTGTTGTATGGGGTCTTTCAAATGAAATTACAATGAATGGTTCAAAAGATCCAGATCTTCTTGAAAATCATCATATTTTAAATGATTTAGTTCATGAACTTGATAAAACTCGTAAAACAGTTATCGCATGTGTTTCAATGTGTGGTATTGATGAAGAATATGTTCATATTCCTGACGTAGTATCATATAACCATTATTTTGGATGGTATGGAGGGGACACTTCAATGAATGGTCCTTGGTTTGATAAATTCCATGCAAAATATCCTCATACTGCAATCGGTGTTAGTGAATATGGATGTGAAGCATTAAACTGGCATACATCTAATCCTGTACAAGGTGACTATACAGAAGAGTATCAATCATATTATCATGAAGAATTAATTAAACAATTATTTACACGTAAATATCTATGGGCAACACATGTATGGAATATGTTTGACTTTGGAGCTGACGCAAGAAGTGAAGGTGGAGAAAACGGACAAAACCATAAAGGTCTTGTAACAATGGATAGAAAATATAAGAAAGATTCATTCTATGCATACAAAGCTTGGCTTACAACTGATCCATTTGTTCATATTTGTAGTAAGAGATATATCGATAGAGTTGAAGATGTAACTAAAGTAACAGTTTATTCAAATTTACCTGAAGTTGAATTATTTGTTAATGGTAAGAGCATTGGTAAAAAATCATCACCTGAACATTTCTTCTATTTTGATGTAGAAAATGTAGGTGAAACTACAATTGTCGCAAAAGCTGGAGAATGTTTAGATACTAGTACTATTCGTAAAGTAGATAAGATGAATGAAGATTATATCTTAAAAGAAAAAGGCGCAGTACTTAACTGGTTTGATATTAAGACAAAAGAAGGACGTTTATCTTTAAATGATAAGATGTCAGATGTACTTGCAACATTCCGTGGAAAATTATGGTTTGCAAAACTTGGTTTAAGAATCAAAAAAGCACTGAGTTCCAATGGTGGAAAAGCAGCCGGATTTACAGTTAATGAAGGTATGATGCAAATGATGGGTGGCTTTACAGTTCTTCGTTTAACTAATATGATGGGTATGATGAATCTTAACTTTACTAAAGAAGAACTACTTAAGATGAATAAACAATTAAATAGAATTAGAAAACCTAAAAATAAGAAAAAATAAGGAATATGAAATGAAGAAATTTTTAGATAAAGATTTTCTACTTACAAATGAAACTGCAAGTAAACTATATCATGAATATGCATCAAATCTTCCAATTATAGATTATCACTGTCATGTTAATCCAGAAGAAATCTATGAAAATAAAAGATTTGAAAATATTACTCAAATTTGGCTTGGTGGTGACCATTATAAATGGCGTATCATGAGATCAAATGGTATTGATGAAAAATATATAACAGGTGATGCAAGTGATTATGATAAATTTTTAATGTTTGCAAAATCACTTAAAAAAGCAATAGGAAATCCGATGTATCATTGGTGTCATCTAGAGTTAAAAAAATACTTTGGTTATGATGGAATATTAAATGAAGAAACAGCACCACTTGTGTGGAGTCTTGCCAATAAAAAACTTCAAGAAGAAGATTTAAGAGTTAGAGATATTATAAATCTTAGTAATGTTTATTTTATTGGAACAACTGATGACCCAGTTGATGATTTAAAATGGCATAAATTGCTTCAACAAGATTCAACAATCAAAACTAAGGTTGCACCATCATTTAGACCTGATAAAGCATTAAATTTAGATAAACCAGGATGGTATGCATATATAGGTAAATTAAGTGAAGTTGTCGGGTTTAATATAACTTCTTTAAAAGATCTAAAGAAAGCCTTAAGCCAAAGAATTGATTATTTTAATGAAGTAGGATGTCTTGCAAGTGATCACGGACTTGATTATTTCTTTTATCAAACATCAACTGAAGATGAGTTAGAAGCAATATTTAAAAAAGCATTAAATGGTGAAGTTGTAACTAAAGAAGAAATTGAAAAAGTAAAAACAGAAATTTTACTTCACTGTTGTAAACGCTATAAAGAATTGGGTTGGGTAATGCAACTTCATTATAATTGTTTAAGAAACCCAAATTCAGTAATGTTAGAGAGGCTTGGACCTGATACAGGATTTGACTGTATAGGACCAAATAATGGAAGTCTGTCATTAGCGAGATTTTTAGATAAAGCAAATTCTTTAGATATACTTCCTAAGACAATAATTTATAGTTTAGATGCATCAGATAATGCATTCATTGATACATTAATGGGTGCATTCCAATCTAGCGAAATTCCTGGAAAAATTCAACATGGTAGTGCATGGTGGTTTAATGATAATAAACAAGGTATGAAAGACCAAATGATAAGTCTTGCAAATCTTGGACTGCTTGGAAACTTTGTTGGAATGTTAACTGACAGTAGAAGTTTCTTAAGTTATACTCGTCATGAATATTTCCGTAGAATTCTTTGTAATTTAGTTGGTGAATGGGTTGAAAATGGAGAATACCCAGATGATGAAGATTCATTAAAAGAAATCATTACAGGCATTTGTTTTGAGAATGCTTTAAAATATTTTAATATGGAGAAATAATATATATGAAAATGTCATTTAGATGGTATGGAGAAAGCGATCCCATATCTTTAAGATATATATCACAAATTCCAAATATGCGTTCAATCGTATCAGCTGTTTATGATGTTAAACCAGGTGAAGTTTGGAGTGAAGAAAGTATTGCTAAATTAAAACAACAATGTGAAGCAAATAATTTAGTGTTTGATGTTGTTGAATCAATTCCTGTTCATGAAAACATTAAACTTGGACGAGGAAATGTAGATGAATTATTAGAAGTATACTGTGAAAATATTCGTCGTTGTGCAAAATATGGCGTTAAATGTGTAACATATAACTTTATGCCGGTATTTGACTGGACAAGAACACAACTTGATAAAGTTGCAAATGATGGCTCAACTAGTCTTGTTATGTACTTTGACCAAATGAAAGGACTAGATCCTTTAAAAGATGATATTCATCTTCCTGGTTGGGATTCAAGTTATACTCAAGATGAGGTTCGTGAATTGATCGCTGCATACGACAAATTAGGAAGTGAAGGACTTTGGAAAAATTTAGAAAAATTTTTACAAAAAGTAATTCCGGTTGCTGAAGAATGCGGAGTAAGGATGGCGATTCACCCAGACGATCCACCATACCCTATCTTTGGTCTTCCACGTATTATTACATGTGAAGAAAATATTGATCGTTTCTTAAAACTTGTAGATAGCCCTGCTAATAGCTTATGCTTATGTACAGGCAGTCTTGGATGTGCTAAATCTAATGATATCGTTAAGATGGTAGCTAAATATGCTAAGATGGATCGTATTGCATTTATGCATATTCGTAATGTTTTAGTGCTTGAAGATGGTTCATTTGAAGAAAGTGGACATATATCTTCATGTGGTTCAATTGATATGTATGAAGTAGTAAGAGCACTTGTTGAAAATAACTTTGATGGTTATGTAAGACCAGACCATGGAAGAATGATCTGGGGAGAAACAGGTAAACCTGGATATGGTTTATATGATAGAGCTCTTGGTGCAACATATATAAACGGTTTATTTGAGGCTTTAGAAAAAGAATTAAATAAAAGATAGAAGGTAATTAAATATGAGTAAAAATGTTTTAAACACTGATTTAACAGGCAAAGTTGCAGTAGTAACTGGTGCTGGTGGAATTTTATGTAGTTACTTTGCAAAAGTACTTGCAAGAGCAGGTGCAAAAGTTGCATTACTGGATATTAATCTTGATGCAGCAAATGCCTTTGCAGAAGAGATAGTAAAAGAAGGATATGTTGCAAAAGCATATAGTTGTAATGTACTTGATCGTGAAATTTGTAATACAGTTGCAAAAGAAGTATTAAATGACTTTGGACCATGTGATATTTTAGTTAATGGTGCTGGTGGTAATAATCCTCGTGCAACAACTGATAAAGAATATTTTGAACTTGGCGATATTGATAGTGAAACTAAATCATTCTTTGATTTAGATGCAAGTGGAGTTGGATTTGTATTTAATTTAAACTTCCTTGGAACACTTATTCCTACTCAAGCATTTGCAGCACAAATGGTAGGACGCAAAGGATGTAATATTATTAATATTTCATCTATGAATGCATACACTCCTCTAACAAAGATTCCAGCATATTCTGGTGCAAAAGCCGCTATTTCAAACTTTACACAATGGCTTGCAGTACATTTCTCAAAAGTTGGAATTAGAGTAAATGCAATTGCTCCAGGATTCTTCTCAACAAAACAAAATGCAGCATTATTATTTAATGCTGATGGAACTCCAACAGCAAGAACGGGTAAAATTCTTGCAGCTACTCCAATGGGAAGATTTGGAGAAACTGAAGAATTAGAAGGTGGACTTCTATTCTTAGTTAACAATGAAGCAGCAAGCTTCATTACTGGTGTAGTATTACCAATTGATGGTGGATTCTCATCATACTCTGGTGTATAGAAAGGATATAAATAAAATGAGTAAATACATTCCTGTTGTAGTTATAAAAGAATTACAAGAAACAGACAAAATTTTAACAGCACTAAAAAATAGTGATATTATGTGTGCAGAAATTACATTTAGAACTGCATGCGCAAAAGATGCTATAGCATATGCAGTTGCAAACTATCCAGAAATGAATGTAGGAGCAGGAACTGTTATTAATAAAGAACAGTGTTTGCAAGCTCTTGAAGCTGGTGCAAAATTCATTGTATCTCCTGGATTATCTGTGGAAGTAGCAAAAGTTTGTAAAGAAAACAATATTCCATATTATCCTGGATGTGTTACTCCTACTGAAATTATGCAAGCATTAGAACTTGGAATTAACATTGTTAAATTCTTCCCAGCAAACGTTTATGGTGGTCTAAAAGCTATGAAAGCTTTAGCTGCACCATTCCCTCAAATTAAGTTTATTCCAACAGGCGGAGTAGATAGATCAAATATTGATGAATTTTTAGCATGGGAAAAAATATATGCAGTAGGGGGTTCTTTCTTTGTACAAGAAGCCCTAGCAAAAATGGAAGGAGATAAATAATGAAAAAGGTTGTTACATTTGGTGAATTAATGTTAAGACTTGCTCCAACTGGATATCTTCGTTTTGTTCAAAGCGAAAACTATTTAGCTACATTTGGTGGAGCAGAAGCAAACGTTGCAGTATCACTTGCTAATTATGGTATGGATGCAACATTTGTATCAAAACTTCCAAATCATGAAATTGGTCAAAGTGCCATTAATTCTTTAAGAAAATTTGGAGTTAATACAGATAAAATCGTAAGAGGTGGAGACCGTGTTGGTATTTACTATTGTGAAAAAGGCGCATCACAACGTCCAAGCAAAGTAATTTATGACCGTGCTCATTCATCAATCTCTGAGGCAAAACCTTCTGATTTTGATTGGGATAATATTTTTGAAGGAGTTTCTTGGTTCCATTTTACTGGTATCACTCCAGCACTTTCTGATGATGTTGCAGAAATTTGTTTAGAAGCTTGTAAGAAAGCTAAAGAAAAAAATATTACTATATCTTGTGATTTAAACTTCCGTAAAAAATTATGGAGTAAAGAAAAAGCAGGAGAAGTAATGGGTAAACTTTGTCATTATATTGATTACTGTATTGCTAATGAAGAAGATGCAAAAGATGTATTTGGAATTGAAGCAGATGATACAGATATCTATGGTGGTAAATTAAATCATGAAGGATATATTTCAGTTGCTAAAAAATTAACTGAGCGTTTCAACTTTAAAGGTGTTGCAATTACACTTAGAGAAAGTAAATCTGCAAGTGATAATGACTGGTCTGGTATGCTTTATACAAATGGCGAAGCAGTATTCTCTAAAAAATACTCTATGCACATTGTTGATAGAGTAGGTGGTGGAGACAGCTTTGGTGGTGGATTAATTTATGCATTATTAAATGAATTCGCTCCACAACAAGCTATTGAATTTGCTGTTGCAGCAAGTTGCTTAAAACACTCAATTGAAGGTGACTATAATATGATGAGCGTATCTGAAGTTATGAATTTAGCTGGCGGAGATGCATCTGGTCGTGTTCAAAGATAAATTATAAAAACCCTTGTTTCAAGGGTTTTTTTATTGTATAATAATATTGGTGATATATATATGAAAGAAACAATAAAAACACAAAGATTAATACTTAGACCTTTTAAACTCTATGATGCAACAGATATTTATAATAACTGGGCAAGTGATGATGAGGTTACAAAGTATTTAACATGGAACACTCATAAAGATATAGAAGTTACTAAAAAAATCTTATCTATTTGGGTAAAACAATATGAACAGCCTGAAAGAATTAATTTTGCAATTACATTAAAAGATACAGGTGAATTAATTGGTGGAATTGATGTCGTAGGATATCTTGAAGGAGTTCCGGTTATTGGATATGTATTATCTAGAAAATATTGGAATAAGGGATATATGACAGAGGCTTGTAAAACTGTAATAGATTATTTATTTTCAATAGGTCATAAAAGTATTAGAATAGATGCAGTTGTTGAAAATATAGCATCAAACAAAGTTATACAAAAATGTGGTGGTGTAAACGTTGATACAATAGATGAATATATAGAAAGTAAAAACAAGACTGTTAAAATAAATAGATATATTATAGAAAATAAGGAGTAAAAGTTATGTATGTATTTTTAATTATTGTATTATCAATATTTGTCATATCTTTATTGATTATAAAAAATGAAAAGAAAAATTTATCATTAAAATATTTTGGTGTATTTATTGGACTTGGAGTACTTGCTATAATAATTTCTATAATTTTAGAAACAATAGTGGGTAATTTATTAACATGGAGTTTTGCAGGTTATTATAAAGTTAGTGATGGAAAAGCAATATGGATTAACTATTTTGCTAAATTAATATATTATCTAATATTTAATTATTTAGTAATAGCAGTGATTGAAGAAGGAAGTAAAAATTTTATAGTTAGAAGACTGGATAGAATAGACGATACAATTACGACAACACTAGATTGTATAATTCAATTTGTTATTGTTGGAGCAGTATTTTCTTTAATAGAAGATATAACGTATATTGTAAAATATGATGTAGGACTTGATAGATTTTTAACATCACTTAGTGGTCATTTTTTATATGCAATTGTTTTTGGTTATTATTTTGCACAATCTAAAATATATAAAGAATTTACAAATATTGGTATTAGATTAAACGCTAAAGGCTATAATTTAAATGGTGCTATCTCTAATTATCAGGAAAGGAAGTACTCTAAATATGCTGTAATTATGCCTATTTTGTTACATGGCACACATAATTTTATTTGTGATATGTTTCCAAAATTAGTTATAGTATTGATAATTATTGAATATATTATATTTTTTATAATATTTATTAAATCATTAAC
>CAYPEY010000038.1:0-14940 GCA_964409955.1 uncultured Staphylococcaceae bacterium | reverse complement strand
AAATAGTTCCTATGATTCCAAATATTGATACTAGTATTGTAAGTGAATTCATGATATCCTCCTTTCTGTGTTTATTTGAGGTAAAAATACTATTTAATATTTTTAATTTTTCGTATAATATTGTTTTTTCTTTTGTGAACAGCTTGTTGAGTAATACCAAGTTTTTTAGCAACTTCTTTTTCAGTTAATATTCTGTTATTATCAATAAATAGATTTAAAAATTCTACTTCTTTGTTATCAAAGCTATAAATCCAAAATTTAGATTCTTCAACAATACTTTCATCTTTAATCGTTTCAATAACCTCTATCCCATCATCATTAATTTTATTTAATTGAATTAAATTATGATGGAACTTATTAGTCTTATCTTTTAAGAAATCTTTTGTTACTGATACAATGATTTTATTAATATACTTTTTGAATTGAGCCTCAATAATTTTCAAATCATTATCGTTTATTATCTTAATATTAAATTTAAAAATTGCATTGTGTATTTTCATCAATACTTCTTGATAGATGTCTTGACGATAATAATAATTTATATCTGATAACATATAATTTATTAAATCTTGTAATAAATTTATTATTTTTTCGAACAATTCATCTTTTTTATTTTTTTGGTATTCAATAACCAATTTAATTAATTCATTCATTTCCCCCTCCTAAATGAATTAAATGTGTATTTTCCCCTCATATATAAACACTGAAAAAACGAGGTAAAAAACAACCTCTAATTTAAATTTCTTAAAAAACTTTTCTTCTTTATAAGACATAAAAATTCAATTTAATTCATTATTTTTTTATTTATGAATATTTTGACATAAAACAATTAAATAATTTGTTGAATTTTGGAGAATAATTCTAAAAAAATAAAAAAAGCAAGAATTATCTTGCAATGTATCAAATATTTGTATTTTTAATAAAAAATAATGTTGTAAAGTATTAAAAAAAAGTCTCAAACCATTAAGTTTGAGACTAGTTTAATTCAAATTATGATGTTTTCTTAGCTAAGTTTTTATAGCCTTTAAACATTTCTTTTTTCATTTTTAGAGCATCTTCAATTGGAGTTGCAATAACTTCATTATGATAAACTCCTAAGCATTTTCCTGTTTCGCCTTTAAGAAGCATTTCTACTGCGGCAACACCAAGACGGCTTGCTAGAACTCTATCAAAAGGTGATGGGCAACCACCTCTTTGAATATGACCTAAGATTGTAGCACGAGTATCAAATCCAGTGTATTCTTTAACTTGTTTAGCAAGTTCTCTAACATCTGTAATATGTTCAGTAATAACGATTAAAGCATGACGACTATTATTTTTTTGACATTCTTTAACTGTATTAATTACTTCTTCTAAACTATAACCTGTTTCAGATGTAACAACAAGATCTGCACCTGTTGCAACTGCTGCAGCATAAGCAAGGTCTCCACAGTATCTACCCATAACTTCAACGATTGAACATCTTTGATGTGAATTTGATGTATCTCTTAATTTATCAATCGCATCAACTGCAGTGTTAACTGCTGTATCAAATCCAATAGTAAATTCTGTTGATGAAATATCATTATCGATAGTTCCAGGAAGACCAATACAGTTAATACCAAATTTAGCTAACTTTTGAGCACCACGGTATGTTCCATCACCACCGATAACAACTACTGCCTCAATTCCGCGTTTGACTAGTTGATCTACAGCAATTTGGGCAACTTCATCTTTACTAAATTCTGGAAGTCTTGCAGAACCTAAAACAGTACCACCACGGTTAATGATGTTTGTAACTGATTCACGTGCCATTGGGAAGATTCTACCTTCAACAAGGCCTTTATAACCATCTTCTACAGCGTACATTTCAAGACCATTATGTAATCCTGTTCTAACAACTGCACGAATAGTTGCATTCATCCCAGGAGCATCTCCTCCTGATGTTAAAACAGCGATTTTTTTAATTGGTTTTTTAATTTCTTGTTCCATGTCAATTCCTCCATAATTTAGTCAAATTATAGTTACTATTTTTATTCTTTTGATATTATACTACAAATTTTCATTTTTTTATAAGTATTTGCTTTTATTTTACTTGTTTTAAATGCCAAATTGTATCAGCATAATCTTTAATACTTCTATCTGCAGCAAAGCGTCCTGCTTGTGCGATATTTACTAAAGACATTTGGTTGAAACGTTTTTGGTCTTTGTAAGTTTCTTCTAATTTTTCATGAACTTCAAGATAGTTTTCGAAGTCTGCAAGACACATGTATCTATCGGCAACACCTTCAGAGCGTAGTAAGTAGTTTGCAATATTTTCAAAACTCTTTCCTGCAAATCCTCTTCTTAAAGTATTAATAATTCCACGAAGTTCTTTACTATTATTGTAATAATATGTAGAATTATATCCTTGACGCCATAATTCATCTACTTCTTTTGCGCTCATACCAAAGATGAAGATATTATCATCACCTACTGAGTCACAAATTTCAACGTTTGCGCCATCCATAGTACCAAATGTTACAGCACCGTTAATCATGAATTTCATGTTACCTGTACCACTTGCTTCATATCCAGCAAGTGAAATTTGTTCACTAATTTCTGATGCAGGCATTAAGTATTCTGACATTGTTACACAATAATCTTCAATAAATACTACATTTAGTTTTTCCTTCATTTTAGGATTTAAACTAATATCTTTAGAAATATAGTTGATTAATTCAATAATTTCTTTTGCATGATAGTATCCTGGAGCAGCTTTTGCACCAAAGATAAATGTTTGTGGTGTAATATCTAAATTTGGATTTTCTTTTAACTTATTATAGATGCAAATGATTTTTAAGATATTTAATAATTGACGTTTATATTCATGAAGACGTTTAACTTGAACGTCAAATCTTGAAGCTGGGTCAATTACAACACCTTGTTTTTTGTATAATACATTTGCAAAATCACATTTATTAGCATATTTGATTTTTCCAAGTTCTTCAATTACTTTATCATTATCATAATATGCCATAAATTTCTTAAGTTCACTTGCATCTTTATACCAACCCTCACCAATACTTTCATTTAATAAAGCAGAAAGTCGTGGGTTAGATTGATGTAACCATCTACGATAAGCAATACCATTTGTAACGTTAGTGAATTTTTCAGGAGTAAGTTGATAATACTCATTAAATAAACTACGTTTAATGATATCAGAGTGAAGTGCAGATACACCATTAACTTTATGAGATGCTACAACAGATAAGTTAGCCATTTTAATACGATTATTAGAAATAATCGCCATACGATTAATCTTATCCCAATCACCAGGGAATAAATTCCAAAGGTCTGCTGTATATCTACGGTTGATTTCTTGAATAATAGCATAGATTCTTGGAACTGTACGTTTAACTAAATCTTCTGACCAAGTTTCTAGTGCTTCTACTAAAATTGTATGGTTAGTATAAGCTACAGTTCTTGTAACTATATCCCAAGCTTCATCCCATCCAAGACCATGATCATCCATCATAATTCTCATTAATTCTGGAATACAAATTGCTGGATGTGTATCATTGATATGGATTGCAGCATAATCAGGAAGTAAGTGTAAATCTTTATAACGTCTTACGTGATCGTTAATAATATTTTGAATAGATGCACTTACTAAGAAATATTGTTGTTTTAAACGAAGTGTTTTACCTTCTGCATGATGGTCTGATGGATATAATACTTTCGAAATCATTTCTGCATCTTGGTTTTCTTGAACTGCTTTGTAATAATCACCTTGAGAGAAAGATTTCATATCAAACTCAGAAGCATTTCTTGAACGCCATAAGCGAAGTGTTGATACCGCTTCACTCTTACCACCTGAAATTAACATATCATATGGTACTGCTTCAATTACTTTTGAATCATGATATTCAATTTTCATTTTTCCATCTACTTGAGTTTCGCTAACCCAACCACCAAAGCGAACCTTTAAGATTCTATCAGTTCTTGGAACAAGCCATACTTCTCCACCTGGAAGCCAAACATCTGGCATTTCTGTTTGCCATCCATTTACGATTTTTTGTTTAAATAAGCCATATTCATAACGGATAGAAAAACCTGTTGCAGGATAATCAAGTGATGCAAGAGAATCCATAAAGCATGCAGCAAGACGTCCTAAACCACCATTTCCAAGACCTGCATCGTTTTCTTGTTCATATAAGTCTTCAAGTTTGAATCCGTATTCTTCAATAACTTCTTTATATGTATCTACAATTCCTAAGTTATAAAGATTTGTCTTTAAACTTCTACCTACTAAGAATTCCATACATAAATAGTATATTCTTTTAGCTTTTTGGGCTTTTACTTTTTTATTAAATAAATTCTTTTTTTCTAATAAAATATCTAAAACTGACATACTTACAGCTTTATACATTTGGTCTTTACTAGCATCAGCTGGAGTAACACCAAAATAGCTTGCAAGTTTATCTTCTAAGCGTTTCTTAGTTAAGTCAGTTTGTACTTGTTGCAACGACATATTCTCACCTATTTTTCTAAAATTTCATTATACATCTTTACATATTGTTTAGCAGATGCGCTCCATCCAAAATCTTTATTCATTACTGTTTCTACTTGTTTGTTCCATAATTCTTTATCTTGATAATCAGCTAAAGCCTTACGAATTGCAGCTAACATTGCACGTGAATCCATACCTTGGAAAGTATAGCCATTTCCACCTTTTTTAGCAAAGTTATGAATACTATCTTTTAATCCACCTGTTTCTCTAACCAGTGGAATTGCACCATAACGTGATGCGATCATTTGTGATAAACCACAAGGTTCTGATTTTGAAGGCATTAAGAAGATATCACTAGATGCATAAATCTTTCTAGATAAATCTTGGTTATAAGAAATGATTGCACGAAGTTTGTTTCCATAACGATATTCTAAATCTTTAAAATATCCTTCATAATATGGATCTCCTGTTCCAAGAATTACTACTTGAACTTTTTCGTTTAATACTTCTTCAAATACGTCTTTAACAAAATCAAGACCTTTATGAGCTACAAGACGACTTACCATACCAATCATTGGAATGTTTTCATCAATTGGTAAGTTTAACATATCCTGTAAGTCAGTTTTATTAATTTGTTTTTTTGCATGATCTTTTCTATCATATGGAGCAAATAATGCTTTATCTTTTGCAGGGTTATAGAATACTTTATCTATACCATTTAAGATACCACAAAGTTTTCCTTCTTCTTGCACGCGGCGTGTTTCATGTTCTAATCCATGTGCAAATTCAGGAAGGAGAATTTCTTCAGCATATGATGGACTTACTGTTGATACTATGTTAGAAGATTCCATAGCACCTTTCATAATGTTAGTTCTTCCATTATATTCAAGTATTTGTGCATCATAACTTGATAAACCAAATACATCTTCAATAATGTCTTGATCAAGTGAATAATTACCTTGATATTCAATATTATGAATTGTAAAGATTGTTTTTGTATTTGCAAAACGAGGATCATTGTAATATAAAGTTCTAAGATATACTGATACTAGTCCTGTTTGCCAGTCATGTGCATGAATTAAATCAGGAATTTCATTTAAGAAAAGCATAACATCAATTGCTGCTTTTGAGAAGAATGCAAAACGTTCTGCATCATCAAAATAGCCATAGAAATTATCACGTTTAAAATAATATTCATTATCAACGAAATAATATTTTACACCAGATTCTTCATATTTATAAATTCCACAATATTGGTTACGCCAAGAAAGTGTAGTTGTTGTTTGACCAATATATACAAGCTTATTTTTATAAGCTTGATTTAATTTTGAATAAAGTGGTAGAATAACACTTAATTCAAAGTTTTTAGTTCTTGCAATTCTTTTTGGAAGTGATCCAATAACATCTCCAAGTCCTCCTGATGCGAAGAATGGTTGTGCTTCACTTGCAACAAAGAATATTTTTTTTGTATTTTCAGCCATGGTTAATCTCCTTATACCATTGTATTTTTACTTAGATAATATGGAATTTTTTCGCAACCTGAAAGATTATTTCTATCACGAATACTTACATTCTTATCTGTAACTACATAATTTAATTTTACGTTGCTACCTGTAATTGTATCTTGCATTAAAATACAATTTTTAATAACAGTACCTTTACCAACTTTAACGCCTCTAAATAAGATACTATTAATTACAGTTCCTTCAATTTCACATCCGTCAGCAATAAAGCTATTTTCAACTTTTGCGTCAAATCCATATTTAGTAGGAGCTGAGTCTTTTACTTTTGTATAGATACGATGGTTTTTATCACCAAATAATGCTTCTCTTGTATCTTCTTCTAAAAGTTTCATATTATACTTGAAATAATTTTCCATTGAGTTAACGTGTAGATATACACCTTTATGTTCATATCCATATACTTTTAAACTCTTAATGTTTGCAAAAACTAAATCTCTATGAAGTGATTCATATCCTTGAGAAATTGCATCTGATAATAAGCCTTGTAATAATCTTCTGTTGAATACCCACATATTAATACATGAATTAGTAACAGCTCCACCTTTTGATTTAAGGTTAGCTTTTAATACACGACCATCTTCATCCATTTTTTCAAGATTCATATGAGATTCTAAATCGCTTGGACATTTACCATGTCTATAGATAATTGTAATGTCTGCTTTATTTTCAATGTGTTTATTTAATACATCTTCTAAATCTACTGTATTAGCACTATCGCAGTCCATTAATACTACATTTTCTTCTTGACGTTTTTCAATATAACCACGAATACTAATTAAAGCTTCTAATCTACTTTCAAAGTTTATACTGTTTTTATAATTTCCGTATGGAGGAAAAATTACTAAACCACCATTTCTTCTAGATAAATCCCAGTCTTTACCTGAACCTACATGGTCCATTAAAGATTGATAGTTCTTTTGAGCAACAACTGCAACATTTGTAATATCAGCACTCATTAAGTTAGATAAAGCAAAGTCGATTAATCTGTAACGTCCACCAAATGGGATAGATGCAGATGTTCTTTTTCTTGTTAATTCATCAATAGTTTCATTATGAATATTAGAAAAAATTATACCTAATGCGTTCATTTCAATACCCTCCTTATTTAGCTAAAACATCTTCTTCGATGTTTGCGCCGGCTTCAACTGTTGCATTTGCATGCACTTTAACGCCGCGACCTACTACAGCAATTTCAACATCATCAGCTTTTGGTGCTCCAACTTTAGCACCTGCTTCGATTGTTACTTTTTCATCGATGATACTATATTCAACTGTTGCATTTTCACCAATTATAGTATTTGCAAAAATAACACTATCTTTTACTACAGCACCTTTTGCAACAACTACACTTGAACCAATTACACTATTAATTACTGTACCATAAATTTTTGCACCATCAGTAACAAGTGAATTTGTAACTACTGCACCTTTTGCAATAAATTGTGGTTCAATACCAACGTTTCTAGAATGGATTTTCCAGAATGGATTATAAACATCAAATTCAGGGTTTTCACCAATTAAATCTTGGTTTGCTTCCCATAAACTCTTAATTGTTCCAACATCTTTCCAGTATCCTTTAAATGGATATGCAACCATTTTTTCGCCTTTATCAAGCATTGTTGGAATAATATTTTTACCAAAGTCGTTTTGGCTAGCAGGATCTTTTGCATCTTCTGTTAAATAGTGGAATAATTTTTCTGTCTTGAAAATGTAGATACCCATTGAAGCTTTATTGCTCTTTGGTTGTTTTGGCTTTTCTTCAAATTCAATAATGCGATTGTTTTCATCAGTATTCATAATACCAAAACGGCTTGCTTCATCCATTGGTACTTCTAGTACTGCAATTGTGCAATCTGCATCATTATTGATATGATCTTCTAACATTTTGTTATAGTCCATCTTATAGATGTGGTCACCTGATAAGATTAACACATGATCTGGATTATAGTTTTCAATAAAACCTAAATTTTGATAAATAGCGTTAGCAGTTCCTTTATACCATTCACTACCAGTTTTGGCTTGATATGGAGGAAGAACGTGAACGCCTCCGAAAGTTCTGTCAAGATCCCAAGGTTGTCCATTACCAATATAATCATTTAAGATTAATGGTTGATATTGTGTTAATACCCCTACTGTATCAATATTTGAGTTTATGCAATTTGAAAGTGGGAAATCGATAATACGATATTTCGCACCAAATGAAACTGCAGGTTTTGCAACCTTAGTTGTTAAAGCATAAAGTCTACTTCCTTGACCTCCAGCAAGTAGCATTGCCACACATTTTTTTTGACTGTACATACTAATTTACCTTCCTTAAAATTATTCCACTATTACATGGTATTTGTATTCTTAATTGTTGATCTTCAACAATATAAAGCCTTCCTTTATATGAAGTATAGCCATCATATTCAGTGTCTGTTGAACAAAGAACTACTTCATATTTGCCGTTATCTAGCGGCATTATATAATTATCCCAAGCATTATATGAGAAATTTAAAATTACATCTAAAACTTCTCCATCAAAACTAGTTCTTCTATATGATAAAACATTATGATCGGAATCATTTACCATATTCCATCTAAATCCTTCCCAGTTAACTTCATTTTGATGAAGTGGTTTAGATGTTTTATATAAATAATTTAAATCTTTTAGATAGTCTTTTAAACCTCTATGTTTAGAATATTGCAATACTGACCAATCAAGTTCTCTAGCTTCACTCCACTCGCTAAATTGGCCAATTTCACCACCCATAAATAATAATTTTTTACCCGGGTGTGTCATCATATAAGTATAGTAAGTTTTTAGGCCATCAAACTTTTGATCATAATTACCTGGTACTTTATTAATCATTGCACCTTTCATATGAACTACTTCATCATGACTAAGCGGCAAGATATGTCTTTCACTAAAAACATAAGTTAATTGGAATGTTAGTTTATTATGATCATATTGTCTATAAATCGGATCAGTTTTTAAATACTTAAGTGTATCATTCATCCACCCCATATTCCATTTATAATCAAATCCCAACCCTCCATAATGAGTTGGAGCTGTTATTTTTGGAAAAGCACTAGATTCTTCCGCAATCATTAATGCACCAGGATATGCATAATGAATTGTTTGATTAACTTTTTGTAAGAATGATACTGCTTCAAGATGAATATTTGTCCCTTGATTGTTTAATCGCCATTTACCTTCTTCACGCCCATAATCAAGATATAACATTGATGATACCGCATCTACTCTAATTCCATCAATATGGAATTTATCAAATAAGAACATTGCATTTGATACAAGGAATGATTGAACCTCATTTCTTCCATAATCAAAACATCTAGTTCCCCATCCCGCATGTTCTTTTTTTGTCCAGTCACTTGGTTCATATAAACTTCTTCCATCAAAATTAATTAATCCATGCGCATCTTTTGTAAAATGTCCTGGTACCCAGTCCACAATGACACCAATACCATTTTGATGGCAAATATCAACAAATGCCATAAAGTCTTTAGGAGTTCCATATCTTGATGTTATCGAGTAAAATCCTGTAACTTGGTATCCCCAAGAAGGATCATATGGATACTCCGATATTGGCATTACTTCTATATGAGTGTACCCCATTTCTTTAACATAATCACAAAGTTCATAGGCAAGTTTCTTATAATCAAAAGTCTCGCCATCATCATATCTACGCCATGATCCTAAATGAACCTCATATATATTTAAAGGTTTATCTAGTGATTGCCTATTTGCACGATGTTTTACCCAATCATCATCATGAAATTTATAACCTTCTAAATTATAAACTTTTGATGCTTTTTGCGGTCTTTTTTCAGAATGATATCCGTAAGGATCCGTTTTATAAATTAATTTATTTCGTTTTGTTAATATCGCATATTGGTAACATTCAAATTCTTTAACGCCTTCAATTTCAATTTCATATATTCCACCATCTGAAATTTTCTTCATTACATGCGTTGTAGAATCCCAGTTATTAAATTCTCCTACTACCGAGACAACTTTAGCATTGGGTGCCCATACCCTAAAAATTGTACTTTTTTCAGAATAGTGACATCCCATCAGTTCATAAGCACGATAATTGGTGCCTTCATGAAAAAAATAAACTCCCATTTCTTGCATAAAAAATTCTCCCACTTTTTTTCTTATTATATCATAGAAACATTTTTTTAACAATTAAATCAATAATTTAATTAACATAAAATACCATTTTCAAGAAATTTCGATTTGTTTGTTTTGTGATTTTTTCCTATATAAAAATATTTATGCTACGCTTTCTACAAATTCTTTTTCTAATTTTTCAAAAATATTTTTTAATAAATTTATCAAATTTAATACTTCATTTATTGATATTATATCATTATTATTAAGAACATAAGTATTGTGAATATATGCTAAATTTGTTTTAAATTTACTGCTCATATAAAACTTTACATCATTTAAATATTCAAAATTTTTTATTAGTACTTCTTTCTTTATTCCGCCAATTCGCCTATTTTCTTCTTTTCTTTTTAAGTTAATAACATAATTTAAATATGATTTATTTTCAAGAAATTTCTTAATTCTATCTAAATTTATCATCACTGTTAAATCATAAATATGCTTAGTAAAATCTTTAAGCATACCCCTTAAATAATAAAATTCTGCTGCAAAAACTTTATCTATAAATATTCTTTCTAAAGTAATTGTTGCTATACAAAACGGTTTAACGTCAAATTCTTTTTCTAAAATTTCCCTTTCTTCACTATTTGCAAGTTCATATAAGTGAGGGGCAATTTCAACAAATTCAACTGGTTCACTTATGGTAAAACTTGTTGATTCAATTTTTACTACGCCAAATCTTTGTAAAGCATCTCTTTGGTTGGTTTGAAACAATGAATTATATTGATATATAGTTTCTAAACAGAATTTATTATCAATCTTTTTTTCTTTAAATTTTAACGATTCATACCCTAGAGCAGATTCCCTTAATCTCTTTCTTTTTTGAGTGTTTGACATACAATTATCTACATATACAGTTAAATCTATATCTTCACTAAATCTTCTAATAGATTTTAATCCTTTATATAAAGCCGTACCACCTTTAAAATAACTATAATTTTGATATTCTTTCTCAGCAAGTTCTTTTAACATTAAAGTAACATAATAATCTTTTTCTAGGACATCTTCTCTAACACCAGTTCTTTCGTTAATTATATTTATAAAGAACTCTAAATCTTCTTCATTAAAATGTAATTTCATAAATACCCCCTGTAAAAAAACAAAAAAGTCTTATTCTTCTCCCAGATTTTGTAACAAACTGGGTATGAATAAGACTATAAATGTTTGTTATTTTATGCTTCAATTATACCAAATTTTGGGTATTATGTAAATTCATTAGTACTATTTTTTATATTTGGCAAGTTGTGCTATTTTTTGAAATATCTTCTTATCTTTATAGAAATTAGCATAATATAATAACAATTCAAAATCTAATTTGTATTCATCTATTAAACTTCTTATTATTTTATTAGGATCTCTAACTTCAAAATTTACATCATATTTATTTAATATAACATCTAAAACCTGTAAATACTTGTAATTTTCTTGTGTTACAGATATTATAGGCTTAATTAATTTTATACAATTACTACATTTTTCCGTTCTGTAATAATTTGTAACATAATAAGCATCTTTCGGCACTTGCGTAGTCAATCCTATAATGTTTGCAAATGAAGGACCTGTTTCATAACCATATACTTCATCACCATCACAAAGATAAAATCTTTCAATCAAATCTCTTTTTGAAATAGTCATTTTTCCGAAAACAGTATCTTTTGTTTTATAATATATACCTTTTTTATATCTTATAAAGTTCTCATTATTTTTTTTATACCTATTAATATATTCATTAATTACTAAAGGATTAGCATCTATAATTTCTTTTTTTACATATTCATGAATATCAGATGTAAAAATGGGCTCACCTAATCTTTTTGTATCTATATAATCAACAATTAGCGACATCATATTCATTTATTTGCCTCCTCCTTTTGTTATAATTGTATATCGTTTTATTTATTTATATGCTACTCAATTATAACATATTATTAATATTTTTTCAATAATAATACCTAAAAATAAAAAAATGATTAGTAAAAACTAATCATTTTATTTTATAAACATTGCATCTCCAAACGAGAAAAATCTATATTTATTTTCAACAGCACATTCATATGCTTTCATAATATTATCACGACCGGCAAGAGCACTAACAAGCATTACTAAAGTTGACTTAGGTAAATGGAAATTAGTAATTAAAGCATCTATTGCTTTAAACTCATATGGTGGATAAATAAAGATATTTGTTGATTCTGTGCACTCTACAAATTTGCCATATTTAGCCATAATACTTTCTAAAGTTCTTGTTGATGTTGTACCCACACTGATGATTCTTTTACCTTCTTTTTTTGCTTTATTTAAAGCATCTGCAGTTTCTTTAGTCATCTTATAAGTTTCACTATGCATATGATGTTCTTCGATTGTATCAGCTGTTACAGGTCTAAAAGTACCAAGTCCTACATTTAATGTAACATACTCGATTTGTACACCTTTTGCTTCAGCTTCTTTTAATAGTTCTTTTGTAAAATGCAGACCAGCTGTTGGGGCAGCTGCACTTCCATAATCTTTTGCATATACAGTTTGATAACGATTTTGGTCAACTAGTTTTTCATGAATATATGGAGGAAGTGGCATTGTTCCAATCTTCTCTAATATTTCTAAAAAAATTCCGTCATATTCCATTTTAAAAATTCTACCACCATCATCCAAAGTTTTGATACATGTTGCCAAAAGCAGTCCCTCACAAAAACTAATCTTTGTTCCAACTTTAACGCGTCGTGCAGGTTTAACTAATGTTTCCCAAGTATCTGGTTCCAATTCTTTTAACAGTAATAATTCAATAAAAGCATTAGTATCAACCTTGTTACCATAAATTCTTGATGGCAAGACCTTTGTATCGTTTAACACTAAGATATCATTATCTGTTAAATAATCAAGAATATTAAAAAAGTTTTTATGTTCAATTGATCCATCTTCCTTATTTAATACGAGCATTTTGGAAGATGATCTGTTAACTAAAGGAGTTTGTGCAATTAACTCTTCAGGTAAATTATAATCAAAATCTGCTACTCTCAAAATAACCCTCCTTTATTAATACCTAGATGCTTGTATGCTTTTTCTGTTGCCACACGACCTCTATGTGTTCTTACAATAAATCCTTCTTGTAATAGATATGGTTCATTTACATCTTCTAGTGTTACAGTTTCTTCAGAAATTGTTGCGGCAAGAGCTTCAAGTCCTGCTGGTCCACCATTAAATCTCTCAATAAGTCCGTTCAAATATTTTCTATCAGTAATATCAAGACCAGCCTTATCAATATCTAGCTTATTTAAAGCATATTCAGTTACGTTAATATTAATTTCATTAGATGATTCAAATTGTGCGAAATCTCTAATTCTTCTAAATAATCTATTGGCAATACGCGGTGTCCCACGAGAACGACGAGCAAGCTCAATTGTTGCATCATCATCAATTGGATATTCAAAAATACGTG
Source organism: uncultured Staphylococcaceae bacterium (assembly GCA_964409955.1). Classification (GTDB taxonomy): domain Bacteria; phylum Bacillota_I; class Bacilli_A; order ML615J-28; family CAG-313; genus CAG-313. The sequence continues at coordinate 1,336 of CAYPEY010000038.1, read as the reverse complement.
AAGTTCTCTTTATGATTGTAGCAAGATCTTCTTCATTATAATATTTTAATTGATGAACGATTCCAAAACGATCTCTCATCGGTGCAGTTAAATCTCCAAAACGAGTTGTTGCACCAACTAAAGTAAAAGGAGGAAGATCAATTCTTAAAGTTGTAGCTCCTGTATCTTTTCCCATTACAATATCAATTACATAATCTTCCATTGCTGAATATAAGATTTCTTCGATTACTTTTGGAATTCTATGAATTTCATCAATGAATAAGATATCTCCTGCTTCAAGTGAAGATAATATTGCAGCAAGATCACCTGGACGAGTTAACGCAGGACCTGTAGTAACTTTAATACCTGTTTCCATCTCGTTAGCTATGATATGAGCTAAAGTTGTTTTACCAAGACCTGGAGGCCCATATAATAATACATGGTCTAAACTTTCTCCACGCATCTTAGCTGTCTTAATAAAGATTTCCATCATTTCTTTTATTTCTTCTTGACCCACATATTCTTTTAAAAATCTCGGTCTTAAAGTAGATTCAATTTCATCTCCATCAATCATTTTTTTATCCATGATATTAGACATTGTAATCATCCTTTCTTTTGATTTAATTTATATTTTATGTTATAATTATATTAGTAATTAGGAGGTATTCTTATGTATAGTTATTTCAAAGGACAAGTTACCGAAATATATGCAACTCATATCGTTTTTGAAGTTAATAATATCGGTTATATCATCCGTGTACCTAACCCTTATCAATTCGAATTAAATAAATCTATTATTCTATATTTACACTATCACGTTAGAGAAGATGCTCATGAACTATTTGGCTTTGCATCAAAAGATGACCGTGATATGTTTGAAAATCTAATTAATGTAAAAGGACTTGGCCCTAAAGGTGCTCTTGCAATTTTAGCATCTAGCACACCTATTGAAATTGTTAATGCTTTAAATAATAGTAATTCTAAGTTCTTCTCTCAATTTCCAGGAATTGGTCCTAAACTTAGTCAACAAATCGTTCTTGATTTGAAAGGTAAAGTTAACTTTGATCAAGAAAGTACTACACCAGCTGCAACAGAAATGTTAAACAACATTTCAATTGCCTTAAAATCTTTAGGATATAGTGCACAAGAAATTAAACAAGCAACTAAATCTCTTGATTTAACTAGTGACATAACACTTAGCGAAGCTGTGAAACTTGCACTTAAATCTCTTAAGAAGAACTAAATCTATTATACACTATTTAGGTAAATTTATCAACATAAAGAAAAATAAATTGGTATTAGATGTGTTTATTTTATGATAATGTCTTAATAGTTAATTTTAGAAAATGTCCCAATA
>CAYPEY010000037.1:0-15048 GCA_964409955.1 uncultured Staphylococcaceae bacterium | reverse complement strand
AAAGTTTTATTTTTATAACAAAAAAAGATAAAGAACAAATCTTTATCTTCTAAAAGTTTTTATATAAGTTTTAATATCACTTGGTATTCTAAAACTATCTACAGCTTTCTGAATAGTCATTTTATTTACTACATCGTCAAGTAATGCTTGTTCTAAATACATTATAGCGTCTTTATATCGTTTAACTAAAGCTTCAGAAAAATACCAAGCTATCATCATTTGAATATAATATTCACTTGATTTAATATTTGATACCATTTCTAAATGAACATTATCAAAATCTTCATCTAAAAAGAAATCTTTTAAAATTTTAATCGCATATCTTACAGTATAGGTATGACTAGATGTAAGCCATACTTTTACTTTTTCAAAAAGTTCAATTTTATGTTTTTTAAATATCTTACAAATTAAAGAATCGCATACTGCCCAGTTATCAATAAAGGGTAAAAATTTTTCTAGTTCATTTATTAAAGTATCATAATCCTTTATATTACTAATTAAAAACGCATGTAACATATTTTCATCGTGATAATAATGTGGTAGATCACTTAAGAAATCTTGAGTATCGCTTTCTTCTTTTAACTTTTTCGCAAGTCCTCTTAAAACCGGTGTCTTAATTCCAAGAATTTTATTTGGATCAATATTAGGAAGCAGTTTTTGATTAAATTTTAAATTTTTATCATCTTTTAAACTTTCAAGAGTATTTATTATTTCTAAAGATTTATAAGATTTTTGAAGTTTAATTTCAATACCAACTACGCCAAAATTGTCCTGTTCATCTTTTGAATAATATTTATCCATGTCTTGATGATTTGCGTTTTCTAATTCATTTTCAAGATAACCACATTTAATTAAATCAAGGTTTTGATATAAGGTTTTAAAAGAATCAAAATAATGTAAGTCAATAACTCTTACTAAACAAGTTTCATTTGTTTTGTTATTAGTAAATTTTATAAAGTCACCTAGTTTAATTAGTTTTCGTTTTTCATCATTAAGTCTAAGCTCAATTGTTTTTTTATTATTAACGATGAGTTCAAAAGGTCCCGGATGTAACTTCATTAAATGTAACATATTATCACCTCTAAAAGTCGTTCTTAAAAAGTTTGAAAAATTTTTTTGTGGACATTTGTTAATTCAAATTCTAAAAAATTAGTTTTTACCTAAAAAATCTACAATTAAATTTTGGACTTCATTTATAGTGTTATCAAAATTTTCAACATCAACATTGATAACAACCGAATCAGTTTTATTCTTAAACCAAGTAAACTGACGTTTTGCATAACGTCTTGAATTCTTTTTTATCTCATCTATCGCATCATCTAATGATTTATCACCATTTAAGCAATCAATCATTTCTTTATATCCGATTGCTTTAGATGATGTTTTAGAAAAGTTATTAAGACCAATACTCTTAATTTCTTCTATTAAGCCATCATCTAACATTTTATCAACTCTTTTATTGATTCTGTCATATAATTTTTCACGATCATCAGATAAGAAAATAACTAAAGTGTCATAGACAAATTTGTCTCTGTGGCTTCGGTCAGATTTGTCCGCCTCATCTGTCGCAAGAGATATCGCACGAAGTACGCGATGACGGTTATTAGGGTGAATCGTTTTAGCTAATTCACAATCTAAAACTCTTAATTTTTCATGAAGTTCTTCGTTTGTTAAGTAATCATAAAGTGATTCTTTTTCTATATCACGCTTTTCACTAGTGAAGCGATAATCTTTAATTACGCTATCTATATAAAGACCACTTCCACCTACAAGCAGTGGCACTTTATTATTTTCATGCATTTCATCGATTAAGTTACGCACTTCTTTTTGATAGTCAGCAATTGAGTACTCGCATGATGGATCTAGAAAATCGATAAAGTGATGTTTCACAAGTGATAATTCTTGTTTTGTGGGTTTTGCGGTAGCGATATCCATTTTTTTGTATATTTGATAAGCATCACTATTGATGATATCCGTATTTAGTCTTTTAGCAATTTCTAAAGAAAGTTTAGTCTTTCCTACTGCTGTTGGTCCTGTTATTACAACTACTTTATTCATTAGATTACTCGCTTAAATAATTTTTCAATTTCATATTTTGTGAAATGAACTATCGTTGGTCTTCCATGAGGACAAGTAAATGGATTCTTACAATTATCTAAATCTTCAAGTAAAGTTTGAACTTCTTCTTTTAAAATTGCCATATTTGCTTTAATTGATTTTTTACAACTTAAGCTTTTCGCAAGACTATCATATAATACATTTTTAGAAATAAATCTTGAAGATAGAATATGACTAAAGATATCACTCATAAATTCCATTTGAAGTTTTTCAGGAACCCAAAGAGGTAGAGTTCTAACTAAAACTGTATTGTTACCAAAATGTTCAAATATGATTCCTAACTTTTCTAGTTCTTTAGTTTTATCATCTATTAAAACAATTTCTGATGAAGATAGTTCCATTTTTAAAGGAACTAATAATTCATAGAATTCATTAGATTCTTTTTCAAAAGAACTATAAATCTTTTCATACATTACTCTTTCCATACAAGCATGTTGGTCAAGTAAATATAGATTATCTTCTTTTTCTAATATTAAATAAGTTAACTTATATTGACCAATATAAGTTAAACTCTTAAAAAAATTAGATTCAGATTCTCTTAAATCAAATTCTTGTTTTACCGCAACCACCGGTTCAATATAATCTATTATTTTTTCTTCTTGAACCACGGGTAAAGTATTTTCTTTATTTTCTACTTTTACATCATCTTCTTCATTATCAAAATCATCCCAAGAAAAACTGCTTTGTTTAGGAGTTTCTTTAGTGTTATAAGATGGAGTATAAGTATAACTTGGTGTGTAAGGAGCTGAAAATGTAGTTTTAGGTTCTTCATAAGTCGATGCTCGGTACACTAGTTCAACACTTGTTAAAGCCTCACTAATTGTTTTAGTTATTAAATTTCTTAAAACAAATTCATCAGTAAATCTAACCTCTTGTTTTGTTGGATGAACATTAACATCAACAATTGTTGGATCACATTCTATTTGTAAAATCGTAATTGGATATTTTCCAACCGGAAGAATAGTTTTATAAGCATCTGTAATCGCATAAATTAAATTTTGATTTTTAATTACACGTTGATTAATTAAAATTACAATATTATTTCTGTTTGATCTAAATACTGAATTAGATGAAGTGAAACCATTTATTTTATACATTGCATTACTAGCATTAAATGTTAACATATTTTTTGCGACATCTTTTCCATAAACGCTAGAAATAATTTCCTCAAAGTTTCCGCTTCCATCAGTAGAAAATAATACTTTATCATTATTAGATAAAATAAACGAAACATTAGGATTAGCTAGTGCACATTTATTAACAAATTGAACTATATGAGAAAGTTCACTGGCATCACTTGATAAGTGTTTAAAGCGAGCAGGAGTATTATAAAATAAATCTTCTACTTCAATTTTTGTTCCCTTTGGAAAACTCACCTTTTTCTCACTTATCATTTTACCGGCATGAAATTCTAAAAACGTTCCTTCATATCCGTTAACAGATGATGTGATTTTCATTTTTGAAATACTTGCAATTGATGGTAGTGCTTCACCTCTAAAACCAAGGGTAGAAATTGAAAACAAATCATCAGTTGAATAGATTTTACTAGTTGCATGTGGTTTTAAGGCAAGGTGAATATCATCATTATCCATACCACTACCATTATCAATAACTTGAACTTTTTTAATTCCCGCATTTAGTAAATCAATTCTAATTACGTTTGATCCAGCATCGATTGCATTTTCTACTAGTTCTTTTACGACACTTGCAGGGCGTTCTACAACTTCACCTGCCGCAATCATATTAGCAAGTTCAAGAGGCATTTGAACAATTTTACTCATCACCGTTCACCACCTTTTTTAGATTAGATAATGCGATAATTGCATCAATTGGTCTTAAGTTATCAAGATCAATATTTTTAATTTCTTCAATTAACTTTTCTGACATAGGATCTTTTTCTTTAACATATTGTACAACTGGTTTTACATAATTATTTACAGATAATAACTCTTTATCATAGTTATCTTTTGCTTCTAGTTTATTTAAAATATCTTTTGCGCGTAGTGTTACACTTTGTGGGATTTTCGCAAGCGATGCAACATTTACCCCGTAACTTTGGTCACTTGCACCAGGAAGTACTTTATGTAAGAAAATAAGTTCTCCAGTTTCATCAAAGTTATTTGCGTTAGCTTCTACGTGCACATTTTTTAAGAAACCTAAACTATTATCAAGCGATGTAAGCTCATGATAGTGAGTAGAGAAAAGCGTTTTTGCGCCAATCTCAAAATGAATATGTTCGATAATTGCTTGTGCAAGTGCCATACCATCATAAGTTGCAGTACCACGTCCTACTTCATCTAAAATAATTAAACTCCTCATAGTCGCATTTTGAAGAGCATAGTTTACTTCTAACATTTCTGTCATAAATGTAGATTCACCACTTGCTATATCATCACTTGAACCTATTCTTGTAAAGATTTGATCAAAAATTGGCAAGATAGCTTTGGTTGCTGGAACAAATGAACCCATTTGTGCCATTATCGCAATAATTGCATTTTGTCTCATATAAGTAGATTTACCACTCATATTAGGACCTGTAATTAATAAAATCTTATCGTTGTTATATAGTTTTAAATCATTTGGAATAAATTCTTTATCTGATACTTCTTCAATTACCGGATGACGTCCATCAATAATTTCAAGTTCATCATATAATGAGAAAGTTGGTCTTACAAAATTATTAGATTTTGCTACTTTACTTAGAGCAAGTACCATATCAATTTCAGAAATTTGCTTTGCAGTAGTTTGTAAAGATGCAAGATACTTTTTACATTCTTCTTTTATATTATTGAATATTTCAACTTCAAGTTGTAAACTTCTCTCATCAGATCTTAAAATTAAAGCTTCACGTTCTTTTAATTCTTCTGTAATATAACGTTCAGAGTTACTTGTTGTTTGTTTTCTAATATATCCAAACTCATCTTTTACTTGTGGAATATAAGATTTTGTTACTTCTATATAGTAACCAAACACTTTATTATAACTAACCTTTAAAGTCTTAATTCCGGTTCTTTCACGTTCTCTTTGTTCAAGGTTAATTAGGAAATCTTTGTTTGACGAACTGATGTTTTTTATTTGGTCAAGTTCAGCATTAAACCCTTCTTTTATTACTCCACCATCTTTTAAAGAATAGCCTGCATCATCATTTATTGCCCTGTCTAATAAATCGAATAAATAATTATACACTTCAATTTCATTCGATTTATTTGAGGCGACTTTTGACTTCATTTTTAAAAGCAATTCTTTAATTTTTGGAAGAACTCCTATTGATCTTTTAAGTTGAATTAAATCTTTTGGTGTAAGAGAACCATAACTAATACGGCCAATAATTCTTTCTAAATCATAGATTTCCATTAACTCCGTTTTAATATCTTCACTTATTAAATAATGTTTTTGGAATTCTTCAATAAAATCAAGTCGTTCATTAATTTTCTTTAAATTAACAAGCGGATAAATGATACTTTTCTTTAAGAATCTTGACCCCATTGCTGTTGAACATTTATCAAGAACACTAAATAAATTATTTTTAAATCGATTACCTTTTAAAGATTCAACTAGTTCAAGATTACGAACAGCACTATTATCAAGTCTTAAATAATCTTTCGCATCATAATATTCAAAGTTTTGTAGGTGAATTAAAACTCTTTTTTGAGTCTTTATTATATAAGATAATAATCTCTTAACACCTTGTTTATGGGATTCTTTTACATTATTTAGTAAACCTTCTAAATAACTTTCAATAACTGTATCTTCACAAATCGAAATTAAGATACCATAAACTTTAGCAAGTTGATTAAAAACAAGTTTTTCAATATTTTTAGATATAACAACTTCTCTAATAGCTAATTTTTGAATTTCATTGTAAATTAAGTCAATATTATTTGGAAAACTACTAATTCTTGCCTCACCAGTTGATAGTTCTATATAGTTTAGAGTAAAACCATCTTCAACTTTTTCAATTGAGGCAATAAAGTTATTGTTTTTATCAGATAAATATTTTTCATCAATATTTGTACCAGGAGTTACAATTTTAACTACATCACGTCTTACAATCTTCTTACCAGCACCTGGTTCTTCTAATTGTTCAACAATTGCAACCTTATAACCTTTATTAGATAATTTTTCAATATAACTGTCTACCGCATGATGAGGAACTCCACACATTGGAACTCTTTCGTTTTCAACCCCTGCATCACGTCCAGTTAGAACAATTTCTAGTTCACGACTAGCAACGATTGCATCGTTGAAAAACATTTCATAGAAATCCCCAAGTCTAAAGAAAACAAGCGTATCTTGATAGTTTTCTTTAATTTCAAGATATTGTCTCATCATTGGTGTATATAAATTTTTGTCGATATTTTGATACATAAAATCACCTCAGTAATCATCTTATTATACCACAAATCAATAATTTATGCCATTTTTTTAAAATATTTATTAAATTTTATAAAAAAAAGAGACCGTTTGATCTCTTATTTTTTATTCTTCATCTTTACTATTAACGCATTCAATAGAAAGTGTCACAAATTCAACATCATATTCAATGTTACAGTTTCATGATTAAAAGGTTCATGTTCACAAGTCGCTTGTTTTGCAAGCATTCCTAAAAAATGCAAATAATAAAAATACTGCACCTACAACAGCAAAAAAGCCTACCGTCCTAAAATCCAGTTTCTAGTTGATTCTACATTCTTTGCAAAACTTATAGATCGTCCTACAGCATGTTCCGCATTGCCACCACGCGAAATTATATCTCAAAAACGCATAAAGCATTTTTTTCCATTCTATCTTTTTTGCTTATACAATCACTCACCTTTATTGCTTATATTTTATCATATAAGCAATAATTTATCAAATTTTATATTATATAATTGCCTTTCAAATAAATTTAAATTCTAACATTTTTTAAAATTTGCCAATAACCACTTTTATTAGAACCAATTCTTTTAATATATTGCTTATCTTTCAATACTTTAATAGCTTTATTAATTGTTGTCTGACCATAATTAATTATTTTACAAAGCTCTGTAACTGTAATATAATTATCTTTAATAAGTTCTAATAATACCAATTGTTCAGGAATATTCAAATTTAAATTTGTTTCATTTAACATATAATCATTAGTTTCAACATATGAAAATGGAATAGTCACTATTATAAAATTATCAGTAATTTCAAATGCATTTTTACCATATTTATTTACTATCAAGGGAACACCATGACCAGTTTGTTCAATGTAGTTTAATTGCCCCATAATTTTTTGTAGTTCTAAATTCACTGGTTTACTTCTTCCATTAAAAAAATCTTCTTCAGAAAAATTTGACGGCAAACCTCCTGTAGATATTATTTCTATTCTATCAGAATAAATATAAACTGCAGGTGGAGTAAGTCTTGACCATTTATTATGCAAACAAGCATTTATCCATGCTTCTCTAAAACATTGAAAATCAAAAAGTTTCTCTTCTTTTCTTTGAGCTCCGTCTATTGTTACAAAAGTATCATTAATTGCTTCAATATAATCTAATACTTGTTGCATACCAAGTAACATACATTTATAACCATATTCATTTCTTTTAATAAGTTCAGTTTTATCTATACCTTTAAATTTTGCTACTTTAATTGAGTACGCATTTGAATCTGATAATATATCAGCCATCAAATTAAAATTACCATCATTTTTGATTAGATGTAAATTTTTTAAATATGTATTATCATTCAATGTTAGTCCATTTACAAAATATAAATTTCTAAGTTGATTAAATGAAAGAAATTGATCATTAGATTCAATTTTAATTATTGAATCATTTTCATCACTACTCATTAATTCTTTAAGCTTATTAGGCATAATTTCTCTATCCTCATCTGAAGATCTTATATAATATTTTCCATATGCGGAATAAGGCGTGTCATTTCCTCTTACCTCTACTTTTATAATATTATAATCTTCTTTAAACTCTACTATAATTGTAGGTATAACTTGTGGCTTAATAAAATTAGCAATAGCCTGAGAAATATTTTTTAAAGTCATTGCTCCTATTTCATGGCCTATAACTGTACCATCATTTTTCACCCCAAAATACAAAACCCCATATCCTGATTTATTCAACATTGAAGAAAGTGATATAATACCTTCCTTTAACTCACCAGTAGATTTCTTAAATTCTAAATTTTCAGTTTCATAGCCTAAGTTCATAATTACCCCCATTTTATTCTACACTTATTCTACACATATTCTACATTTTTATTCATTTTAAAATATGTATTTTTTACATATTTTAAATTATAATATGAGTAAGATTAAAAGTCAAGATTATAACACTTATTTTACAAATTTAAAAATTTATGTTATAATATTACAGGTGATATAAATGGTATTAGGTGAAAACATAAAAAAACTTAGAAAAAGAGCAAATCTAAGTCAACTTGAACTTGCAAAATTAATGAACGTTAAACAATATAATATATCCTATTGGGAGATTAACCGTAGTGAACCTTCAGCAGCACAACTTGTAAAACTATCAGAAATTTTCAAAGTTCCTGTTGACTACATACTAGGAAACAATATAATTAAATCAATTAATGAGAATGAATTTAAAACTGTTGTACAAAACTTTGAACTTGATATTGAAGATGATTTATTAAAAGAAATAATTAAAATATTTAATGAACTAGATATACACACGAAAAAAGAATTATTACAAACTATAAAATCTTCTGCTACGTTTATCAAATAATAACGCAAAACAAAAAAACACCTTTAAGGGTGTTTTTTACATTTTAACTAATTAGAAAGTTCTTCACTTGTATATTCATAATATTCTATATCTAAAAATCCAGTATGTTTATTAAGTTTTATTGTATCTCCAACATCAAATGATTCATAAGTAATCCTATGAACATGTATTTTTCCATTTTCTTTACTATTTAATATTAAATAATAATTATATCCTGAACTATACCTTCCCGAACTATAATGCTCTTCTTTATCTACAATTTGATATGTATATTCAATTGGTTCACTTTTATCAAACGCATAGTTAATATCTTCTACTATAAATGCAGGAAACAACATAATAACAATCGGAACAAAAAACGAAGCAAGCATTCCACCAATATATTCTTTTTTTGAATCCATATATTTACTTCTTACTTTAATCAAGTAAATAATCAGCACAATAATTCCTAAAATTAATCCTATAATTATAAAATTAGTCATTACAAAATTATCAGAATATACGAAATATTTTGTTAAATTACTTTGTATCATAGTCGAAAAAAATGGATAGATTAAAATCAGCGTACATCCAGCTAATTTTAAAGGAGTTTTGTGCTTAATTAATAATAATAAATTAATAATTAAATTTAGTAATAAAATACCTAAATAAATTAAATTAATCATTAGTATTTCTCTTCTTGTTAAAAAATATAATTCAAAGATTAAAATAATTGGATAAATGGTTGCAAGTATTCTAGAAACTATATCAAATTTTCTTGATATGGTAATTAATGAAAAGGAATAAAATAATATAGTAGAATAATATAAAACATTTTCCATAAAATTAAATACATTTTGATGTTTTGTGTCATAAAGAAATATAAATAATATAAGTTGACAAAACATCACTATCATAAAAAAAATAACAAAACCCGAAACAAATTTTGAACTTCGCCAATTTTTAAAAGGATTGTAGGATGAGTCAACTTTTAATTCTTTTGGTTTATATTCTTTATTTTTATTTATTTTTAAACCAAAGAAATCTTTGCCTAAATAATAATAAAATTCAAATATTTTTTTAAATTTTTTCTTTAATGAAACAAATAACGGACTTTTTCCAATACAATTTTTATACTCTTCATTTAAATTTATATCTTTTTTCCAACCATTAATTTGTACATAGATTGAATAATCTAAAAGAAAATGATCAAACCAAATTACTATTTCTCCATATTCATTTTGATAACATAGCCTTTCAGGATTAAACGGATCATTAGTTAGGGAAAAGCCGTATTCTTCTAAAAAACCAAATAATTGTCTCATTTTCTCTACATAACTTTTAGCCATATAATCTCCTTTTAAACAAATATTTATTTAAGATTTATTTTAATTTATTCCCATCAGAAAAAGCATTTCCAACTCTACCTTGAACTTTATAATAGCCATGAGTTGATGGATCATATGAAATAGGTATAAACTTTTCAAGAGAAACATTTCCTTTTTCATCTAAAATTGAAACATCTGCATTAACATTTACAATCTGTGCAAGATACAAATCTTCTTCTAATATTTTAATCACTCTACATTCTAAACATAGAGCAAGTTCATTAATGATAGGTGCATTAACATGTTCAGCTTTTGAAGTTGTAAATCCTGACTTTTTCATTTTGTCTGGATCTTTATTTTGCGAAACTATTCCTACATAATCACATTCTATGACATGACTTGCATCACCTATTGAAATTGTAAATTCTTTTGTAACTTCAATATTTTCAGTAGTTTTATGACTTGACATGCAAACCATAACTTTATCAAAATCTGCCATTCCACCCCATGCAGCATTCATGGCATTAGGGTGCCCTTCACTATCATATGTTCCTATAATCATCACTAGTTGTGGATATAAATAAGGTTTAACTCCTAAATCTTTTCTCATTTCAAATACCTCCAAATAATATATTAACTAAATTATACAATAAAGTTTTATAAATTTAAAATAAAATAATAAAAAAACAAGAATCAAAAAGTAATTCTTGTTTTTTTATTAACATTATATTACTAATCGTAAGAAGTTATTATATAGTTAAGTTTATCATTTATTATAGTTAACTCTACATTTTTAAGATTATATTCATTTAAAAACTGTTTCACTTCAAGACCTGTCATTTTAACTTCATAAATCAAATCATTTTTAACATATCCTATTTTTAAACATCACAAATAATATCCAGATTATCACCTAAATCGATTCTAATTTTATCATCTAAACCAAAAAGTATACTATATCTCATAAAGTTAGTCTCCTAATAATTATATTTTTTTCTTTTTAATATCATAAACATAAATGTAAATACAACTGTCATCAATTCGACAACTACAACAGAATACCAAATGCCATCAAGTTTTAATACTAATGATAACAGCATAACTGCTCCAATTTGAAATACTAAAGTCCTTAAAAAAGATATGATTGCGGAAGTTTTACCATCGTTAAGTTCTGTAAAAAATCCAGAACCATAAATTGCAAATCCCATAAATAGAAAAGATAATGTAAAAATTCTAAATCCACTTACTGTCATATTTAATAAATCAGAATTATAGTTTACAAAGATTTTTGCAAGAGGTGTAGCGAGAACTTCTCCAACTATTAACATAAAAATACCACTAACACCAATTATAATCATACTCTTTTTATAAACACCCTTTAATTCAGAATAATTTTTCGCACCATCATTATAACTAATAATAGGTGCTGACCCTATTGAATATCCTATGAAAGTTGCCGCAAAAATCATACTTACATACATCATAACTCCATATGCTGCAATTCCGTTATCACCTGCATATTTTAATAATTGTAAATTATAAAGCATACCAACTATATTCATTGATACATTACTCATAAATTCAGATGAACCATTTACACAAACTTTTCCAATTATTTTAAATTCCACTTTTGTTTTGCTTAATTGAAATAACTCCTAATATTGTTGCGATTAAATCCTTTTATTTTTTTCTTTTTTTATGATTTAAAAAACACCCCTAAGGGTGTTTTCTACTATCTAATATATCTGTCTAAGGCTTTTACTACTGGGAATGATACTAATACAGCACACAGTATCTCAACAAGTCCATTAATACCTACAAAAAATAAAACAAAAGTAAATGGATTTGTTGCGCCAAGAATATCTACAAAGCCTTGAATATAATCTGTATTATAAAAACAAATAACAAGTGTTGACATAAAGAATAATGTATTTAAAACTGGTGTTAAAATACAAGATATAGCAGAGGCTAAGTTTTTATTTACACTTTTATTTGTTAATACTTTGTAAACTAGTGCCGGTATTACCCCCGCAAGTACACGCGTAGGAACACATACTAAGAATGTTAAAAGTGGACTTATGTCTAGTAACACTACACCAAATGCACTATATCCAAAACATTGAATAAAACTAATTAATCCAAAGACAAGTCCTAAAATTGTACCTACCGTTACTCCTCCGATGATACCACCTATTGCAATTGGAATAATTGTTAGGGTAATTTCTAATCCTAGTGTCTTAATTGGTAAAAATGCAAGTACTACTATAATTGTAGAAAGTATTGCCGTTAAAGTGATTTTTCTAATTTGTTCTTTGTTAGTCATATCTTACCTCCATATCATTAAGTATATGCTTTTTTAAAATTAGAACCTAATCAATAAATTCAAACTCATAGTCAAACACGCAAACTAAATCGCCATGTCCAACTCCAAGTTTTCTAAGTTCTGCATCTACACCCATATCACGAAGTTTTTTCGCAAATAATCTAACATTTGCATCATTATTAAAGTTAGTTCTTTCAAATAGTTTTTTAACTTCTGGCCCTTCTACATGATAAATTCCTTGATCATCTTTTCTTATTGAGAACCCTGGACCTTTTGGAACGAAGTTATATTCTACAACTACTTCAGAATTGTCTTCAACTGCTTTAAACTTACGAGTTTCATCAAGCGTATCCGCAATTGTATATAATAAATGTTGTAAGTTATCTTTAGTATAAGCAGAAATCGGAATAATGTTTTCGATTTTTGTTTCTTTTATAAATTCTTCAAAATAAAATTCTGCATCTGGTAAATCCATTTTATTTGCTACCACGATTTCTGGTCTATCAAGAAGTTCAGTTTTAAAGTTGCCTAATTCTTTTCTTATTTTATAGTAATCTTCAATTGGATTTCTTCCATCTGTTGCACTCATATCAATGATGTGCACTATAACTCTTGTTCTTTCAATATGTTTTAAGAACTGAATACCAAGACCAGCACCATCAGATGCTCCTTCTATTAAACCAGGTAAGTCAGCCATTACAAAGCTTCTTCCATCTCCTACCCCTACTACTCCTAAATTTGGATGTAGTGTTGTAAAGTGATATGAAGCGATTTTTGGCTTTGCTGCAGAAACTACAGAAATTAAAGTACTCTTACCAACACTTGGGAATCCTACAAGCCCTACATCAGCAAGTACTTTTAATTCAAGTTGTAAATTTCTTTCTACTCCAGGAACACCTTTTTCGGCAATTTCAGGAGCAGGATTACGAGATGTTGCAAAAGCAGCATTACCTTTACCACCACGTCCACCTTCAGCAACCACAACTTCTTGTCCATGCTTAGTTACATCACCAATAACAACTTTAGTATCAGCATCTATTATAGTAGTACCAATTGGTACCTTTACATAAGTATGCTTACCTGCTTTACCAAAACAGTTTTTGTCTGCACCATTTTGGCCTCGTTCTGCTTTTATTTTTTTTGTAAATTTAAAATCTAAAAGCGTTGTAAGACCTTCTTCTCCAACAAAAATGACGTTACCGCCGCGTCCACCATTTCCTCCTGATGGTCCACCCATCGCAACATATTTTTCATGAAGGAATGCAGAAGCACCATCGCCTCCGTCACCTGCTTTTACATAGATTTTAACACTATCTATAAACATGAGTTTTACCTCCTTTATTTTTTCAAATTAAAAGCACTTGTTATCCAAGTGCTTCATGAGTTAGATTAATTTTATCTTGTCAATTATTCAACTGGGTAAACTGAAACTTGTTTCTTATCTTTACCCTTGCGTTCATATTTAACAATACCATCAATCATACAGAATAATGTATCATCTTTTCCAAGACCTACATTTTTCCCTGGATGAACTTTTGTTCCTCTTTGACGATAGATAATAGAACCAGCAGTGGCAAATTGACCATCAGATAATTTAGCACCTAAACGTTTAGATTCAGAATCACGACCATTCTTAGTTGAACTAACACCTTTTTTAGATGCGAAGTATTGTAAATTAAATCTTATCATGATGTTACCTCCTATAAATTATTTTCAATTTTTACTTTTAAATTTTTTGGATAATCTTGTTCTATTGACTCTAAAGTTTCAACTAATGTTTCAAAAATTACATTTAATGTATCTTTTGTTTCATTAGTAACTTTTAAATAATCAATATTTCTTAAACTAATGTATCCTTTTTTTTCGTCTTGAATTACTTCAAACGAATTTGGTATTAATTTATCAATTAAATTAATACTCATAATTACCGCAGTTGAAATTCCTGCACACACAATGTCACTACCACTAGATGAGTAACCTGAATGTCCACTAATTTCAAATCCAGTCCAAAGGTCTTCTTTTTTTCTAAAAGTAGCCTTAGTCATAAGACACACCTACTAGCAAGTAATTGATTTAATTACTACTTTAGTGTAAGCTTGACGATGACCTTGTTTTTTGTGGTAATTTTTCTTTGACTTGTATTTGAAAACAATAATTTTCTTGCCACGTCCTTGTTTTTCGATTGTTCCAGTAACTTTAGCGCCTTCTACTAGTGGAGCACCTACTTTATCTCCAGCAAGTAAAACTTGATCAAAAACAACTTCTTGACCAGCTTCACCTTCTAGTTTTTCAACATAGATTGTTTCACCTTCTGAAGCACGATATTGTTTACCGCCAGTAACAAAAATTGCGTACATCTATTTTACCTCCTCATTTAAATTTAAGACACGCCATTAGGGTGACTAAAAGTACTTATAACCCTTTTTGTGCGGTTGCTAGATATTGCAACATTCATATTATACACTAAAACATAAAATAAATCAACTAAATGATACTTTTTTATTATATTTTTGTGTTTATTTTATGATAATGTCTTAATAGTTAATTTTAGAAAATGTCCCAATAA
>CAYPEY010000036.1:0-18685 GCA_964409955.1 uncultured Staphylococcaceae bacterium | reverse complement strand
TGCGATGGGAAATGCTCATCCAGAACTATTAAAGTATGCAAAACATCAAACTGATAGTGTTACAAAT
This sequence comes from uncultured Staphylococcaceae bacterium, assembly GCA_964409955.1. Lineage (GTDB taxonomy): Bacteria > Bacillota_I > Bacilli_A > ML615J-28 > CAG-313 > CAG-313. Next base: position 18,618 of record CAYPEY010000036.1, on the reverse strand, counting down.
AACGGAGTTTTAAAATTTTTAAAAAAATATTTTGAAAAATAATTGATTAATTTCAATTATTTTTTTGTTTTTTATTATATTCCTTGCATATAATAACTATGTATAGTATAATACAGTTAATACAAGTAATACAGATAATACAGAAAGGAGAAAAATATGAATATAATATTTCAAGGTAAAGAAAATATATACTTGCAAATTGCCGCATACTATAAAAAATATATCGACCTTAATATTATTAAAGTTGGCGAAAAACTACCAACATGTCGTGGACTTGCTGAAGAACTAGGAATTAACCCTAATACTGTTGTGAAAGCCTACAGTATCTTAGAAGATGAAGGGTATATTCAAACGCTTCCTAAAAAAGGAGTATATGTAATAAAAGAAACTTCATCTACTACTTTACTAGATAATGTTAAAAAAGATATTATTAATTTTAAAAATCAAAATATATCATATGATGAATTAATAGATATCATCAATGAAGTATATGAAAGGAGTAACTTATGATTGAGATTAAAAGTTTAAATAAATCATTTAGCAAAAACTTAGTTTTACAAGATTTATCTCTAACTATTCCAGATGGCAAAATCTTTGGACTAGTTGGAATTAACGGTGCAGGTAAATCAACACTACTTAGACTATTATCTGGAATCTATAAAGCTGATAGTGGTGAAATTTTAATAGATGGTCAAGACGTTTATGAAAACGAATTGGCAAAATCATCTATCTTCTTCTTACCTGATGATCCGTTTTACGCAAATCATACAACTGTATTAAATTTAATCGATATTTATAAAACTTTTTATAAATTCAATAAAGATGATTATTTAGAACATATTAAAGCTTTTAAACTTCCACTTGACAAATATATTAATACTTTTTCTAAAGGTATGAAACGTCAAGTGTTTGTATCACTAGCACTTGCAATTAAGCCAAAATATTTATTCTTAGATGAAGCCTTCGATGGACTTGACCCTCTTGCAAGACTAAAGTTTAAAAAAGCCATCATTTCACTTGTTGAAGATAATGGTACTACTATTATCATTTCATCACATTCTTTACGAGAACTTGAAGATATCTGTGATAATTTTGCATTACTTGATAGTCGTCAAATTATATCAAGTGGAAGTATTGATACTGCGCTTAATAAATATCACAAATATCAAGCAGCCTTTAGCACTGCTCCATCTAAAGATGATTTTGGTATCGATTTTATCAGCTATCAACAAGATGCAAGAATTATCAAAGTTGTGGTAAAAGAAACACTAGATGAATTTAGGGAAAAAATAAATCATTTAAATCCTGTTATTGTTGATGAAATAGCTATTGATTTTGAAGAATTATTTATTATCGAAGTAACAGATAGGGGGTATTTAAAATGATTAAATTATTTAAACACTACTTATTAAAACGTTCTCATATTATTTTAATCACTACAATCCTTTTGGTATTATTTATATGTGTTAGTCAAATCAATGTAGAATACATTTATACAAATTCTAAAGGAGTTTCTAGACCTAACAATCTACCAATAGCTTGGCTTGCTTGGTTTGCAATCATCCTTGCATTAATTGTTGGTATAAAAGAGTTTTCTTTCAAAATGTCTAAAATTTCAATTGACCAATTATATAGTCTTCCTATTAAACGTTATAAGTTATACCTAGTAAAATATATTATTGGTTTAATAGAAATAGTTGTTCCTCTAATTTTTAGTTTCATTGCAATGTATATAATTATAATTTCTAAAGATAATATGTTTGACCTATCATATATGTTTCCATTTATACTTAGCCTTCTTGGAACAACAATAGTGTTTTATACTGTGGTAATATTTTTCTTTACAAGATGTAACACTGTATTTGATGGTTTTTTAAATGTTACTATAGGAATATTTGCGCTTGCATTTATTATGTCATTAATAGATGGAATAGTATATCTTAGAAATTACCCACCAAATCTTCAATTTAGTTTTTTCTATCCTATTTTTAGAGTTACTAATATTTATAGCAGTTTAATCAATTATTCTGAAGTAGACCCAACTGAAGTTAAGTTCTTTTGGATTTCATTTGCTTATATCTTGCCTATTGCATTAGTTATGGCGGCATATATGTTCTTAACTCTACATATTGAAAAAAGTGAAAATGCCGAATATCAATCTAATTCTTTACTTGCCTATAGATTAAACGTACCTATTGCTATCATTACTTCACTAGGTAGTTTTGCGGAAGGTTCTTTAATTTTTGTAATCATCTTTGGCGCACTTGGATACCTTCTGTTTGTTATAAAGAATCGTAAATTTAAAATATCTAAAATTGATTTATTAATTCTAGCAAGTTCAATTATTTTAGGTATCATATTTGGTATAATTGTAGAACAACAAATTTTCTATAATCCACCATCATATTTATCATAAGGAGACTCCATGAAAAAAATTATAACTATCTTATTATTAATTCTAACCTTATCTTTAACAGGTTGCACAACAGAAATAGGTGTTAGAACTTATACAATTAATTATACCGGAGAACATCATAAAACTTGGGCTATTATTAATTCTAATTCTGACATAACAGATTTTTATAACGACTATAATGAAGTACTTGGACTTGATTATATTCAAGATGAAGAAAACTCTAGTTTTGAACAAATCATGAGTACTTATAAAAGTGACCTTTTTGAAACGCAATCTCTTATTATGGTAGTTATCGAAACTAGTAATTCTACTACAACTTATGACATTACAGAATATTATCAATTAGAAGATACATATTATCTTACATTCCAAGAAAAAGAAAATGAATCTATAACTGATAATATGTGTTTAGCACAACTTTTTATCATTACAGTAGATAAAATTAGTTCTGATTTAATATTAGATATAAAAGTTAAGTAAGAAAAAAACACATCTATGATTTTCATAGATGTGTTTTTTTATAATTTAATTGTATCAAGAAGTTTAAGAAGTGATTCTTTAGGTTGACCCATTGATTCTTCTGCTGTCGCGACACTTGGAACAATAGGATAAACTTCAACTTCTGGATTTTCTATTTTACATCTTCCACAAATAATAACAAGGCGTTTTGGATTATATCCTTGAATACCACTAATTACTTTACCATTTAAACTTTGTGAATCAAAGCTTCCTTCACCTGTTATTACAACATCGTTTTCTTCTACTAACTTATCAAATTCAACAAGTCTTAAGATTTCTTCAATTCCTGATGTAATCTTACTATCAAAGAAATACTTCATCGCATAACCAACGCCACCTGCAGCTCCTGCTCCTTTAAAATCAGGGGCATTTTTTTTATGTAATTTATTTGTTAAATTATAGAAATGTTGAACATTTCTTTCCATAACTGGTTGATCCTCAGGTGTAGCACCTTTTTGTGGAGCAAATACAGAAACTGTTCCAAGAGACCCAAGCAGTGGATTTTCTACATCAGTTAAAGTTACAAACTCAACACCTTTAATAAGTTTTTTGAATTTTTTAATATTTAACTTTCTTGCTTGCATTAGTTTTACATTGTTAAGCCCTGTTACTTTAAAGCCAAGTTTTTCAATAAACTCAACACCCATTGCTTCTAACATTCCGCTACCAACATCAGTTGTGGCGCTACCACCAATACCCATTACAACTTTTTTTGGATGATGAGTTAAAATAATATGTTTAATTAATTCACCAAGTCCATAAGTTGAAGCAAATGGCGCATTAAGTTCATCTTTGTTTACCTTGGGAAGACCTGATGCTTCAGCAAGTTCAACGTATGCAGTAAGGTCATTTTCATCATATAAATATTTTGCAACTGTTTCTTTAAAATAAGGCCCTTTTACCTTAACAGATAAAAAATTTAATTTTTTAATATATTTAATAACATCTAAGAAACCTTCTCCACCATCTGAAATTGGAATATATGAAGTTTCATGTCCTTCTTTTGCATAGTGTTCACTTACAAGTTCGCCAATTAAACTTGAAGATAGTGTTCCTTTAAATGAATCTGATACTGTTAATACTTTCATTTTATTCACCTCGTTTAATGAAATCTTTTTTAAATATTATTGAAATTCTTTTGTATACTAAAAATGTAATAAGTGAAACAGTTGAAGACAACAATAAATTAAATGGCAGTGCCGCATATATTATGTATACTTCAATAAAATTATCTACTGTTACATTAGGCAAGACATCTTGACACATCATAACAAGTCCTGCTATTCCTTTTTCTCCCATAAAAAATTCTGCATAGAATGGAATTAAAATAAATGCATTAGCAAGAAGTGATATACCTGTCCAAGTAATTATACCACAAACAAGGGCAATAATGCCACCTTTTTTAGTTTTATATTTCTTATAGATTAAAGACGTTACCATAACTGTAGCTATTCCAATTAAAAAGTCAGCAAGTTCACCTACACATGCAGTTGAAGACATCGGAAGTTTAATTAGAGTTCTAATAGCAACAATTAATGCTCCACCAACAGGTCCAAGCGCAAATCCTCCAAGAATTGCTGGAAGATTGGAAAATTGAATATCTAAGAAACTTGGAAAAAATGGTAGTGGAAATTTTGGAAATAAATAAAGGATTGTCGATAGTGCCGCAAATATAGCAACCTTTGTCATATAATCTAATATTTGTCTGTTTTTTGAATTCATGCTTTCACCTCATATAAAAAATAAATAAACTGCTAATATACTTTAGCAGTTTTTAAAAAAGCATAAATATTAATTTATACTTTTCCCATCTAGACTTTACTATCGGTTTTGGAATTACACCAAATCATGCTTTTTGTTAGCTCGTGGACTTTACCACCGGTCGGGAATTACACCCTGCCCTAAAGTATACTAATATTTTATACCATATATGATTTTTTTTCAAGGTTTTTACTTATTCCGTCGAGTCGAATTAATTTCTTTATTGATTTCAGCTTTAATATTATCTTCAAGTTCTTTTTCATCAATAAAATTATTATTTCCTCTAAGTCCTACATTAATTCTTTTCTTTTTCAAAATTATCACCAATAGATTATATGAGTCTATTTTTCAAGTTATACCTTTTATTTATTAACTACTTCTTTAATACTGGAATAATTATATCCTTTTGCTAACAATTTTTGAATTATCTCATTTTTACTATAGTCTTTTAATTTTAACTTATTGTAATCTTTAATAAGTGTATCATATGATTCATCTACAAGTTCAATGCGTGAGATTACTTTGTTTACAATATCATAACTAAAACCACTTTGAATAAGTTTATTAGTAAGTTGTAATTGTTGGCGTTTAACTGGATATTTAGTAAGAGATTTGCTGCATTTAATCGCAAGGTTATACGCATTTTCTTCTTCTTGAAAATCTTCATATAAATAAAGATATTCTAATACTTGATTTTTATCAATACCTTTAGAAGTTAGAGTTTGAATAATATAGCCTTTTCCTTTAGCTTTTCTACTACATTCATTAATAAAACTTTTTACATATCTTATATCATTGATGAAATCGATGTCAATTAATCTTGTGATAATCTGTTCTATTTGATCTTCTGTGAGTTCATGTTTTAAAAGATAATCTTCTACTTCTTTTCGCGTTCTAGGCTTAAAATTAATGTAATTTAGCGTTTTATTAAAGTAGGTTGATAAATTACAGCTACTCTTAATTTTTTCTATTTCAATGGCTGTGAATATTTTATCTTTTATAATTCTAAATTCAATAATTTCATCCTCAGTAACTGATAGTTCTAATTCATTATCAAAATTTACAATATATTTTTTATTTTTCTTTACCACTTTTTTTACAGTAATTTCATTATTCGCTTTCATAACTAAAACCTTCTCCATGAACCTCACTAGCACGCATTACGTATATAAACGCTTTAGGATCTATTTCTAAGATTACTGACTTAATACGATAAAATTCACTATTACTCATTATGCATATTAACTTCTTAAAATCACGCATTTCATAACCTGATTTTGCGTAAATCTCAGTAACACCACGTGCAAGTATTTCATAAATTTTTTGTTTAACTTCTTCTGGATGTTTTGTAATAATTTGAACAGCACGAGAATTAAAACCACTAAATGCAACTGAATCAAGTACCATACCAGATATATAAATAAATAAAAAGCCATAAAGAATAATATAGATATCTTTAAAATAAAGGCATGAACCTACAACGATTAATCCATCAATTATAAATAAACTAATAGAAAAAGGAATCTTAAAATATTTTAATAGTACTTGTTGAATAATATCAACCCCACCAGTTGATGCACCTTTTTTAAGTGCAAGCCCAAGTCCTAAACCTGATATTACCGATGAAAATACAATAAATAGAAGATAAGCACCAACCATTAAAGTTCTAATTGTTAAATCACTTAATTCTGGAAATGTAGTTTGTAAGTTATTTCTTATTTCTACTAAGTTTACAAAATTACCTCCCATTAATACTAGTAGTTTCTCAAAAATAAATACATAAACGGGATAGATAAGTGATGCATATAAAGTTTTATAGAAAAACTCTTTACCAACAAAAAGTAGTGCAATAACAAGTAATAATAAGTTAAGAACTAAAATAATTAGTGATGAATCAATATGAAAATTAATGTTTAATGTTGTTTCAAATACATTTTTAAGTAGGGTTGCAATACCTCCAACACCTCCAATAATAAGTTCGTTGGAGTCAACAAAAAATGTATAAGCAAAAGCCATTAACATAACACCTAAATTAATATATAAAAAGTTTTTAATTTTTTTATTTTTTAAAATATCCATATTAACACCTATTTGTTACTTTTATACCATTTTAAATATCCATTTAAAAATTCTTCTATTTCCCCATCTAAGACACTTGCAGGATTAGAACTTTCAATATTTGTTCTATGGTCTTTAACCATTGAGTAAGGATGTAGTACATAACTTCTTATTTGGCTTCCAAATGCATTATCTGTAAGTGGTGTTCCAATATTTTTCTTAAGTACTGCTTGTTCTTCTTGCATTTTTTGATATAACTTTGATTTTAAAATATGCATTGCCATTTCTCTATTTTTAATCTGACTTCTTTCATTTTGACAACTTACTACAATACCTGTAGGAATATGAGTAATACGTACAGCAGAGTCAGTTGTATTAACATGTTGACCACCAGCACCACTAGAACGATAAGTGTCAATCTTTATGTCATCTGGGTTTACTTCAACATCAATATTATCATCTATTTCAGGAGTAATATTACATGCGGCAAAAGATGTATGACGTCTTGCATTAGAATCAAATGGTGATATTCTAACAAGTCTATGTACACCTTTTTCCCCTTTCAAAGTACCATAAGCATTAATTCCCTTTATAAGGAAAGTTACACTTTTTATTCCAGCATCACTTGCTTCTTGATAATCTAACAGTTCAAATTCAAAATTACTTTTTTCAGCATACCTATAATACATTCTATATAACATTAATGCCCAATCCTGGCTTTCAGTTCCACCAGCTCCAGGATGAAGTTCTACAATAGCATCCATCTTATCGTACTCTTCATCAAGCAGTAAACTAATTTCCATTTCTTCAAGCATTTTACTAAGTTTTAAAATAGTAGTCTCGGCTTCTTCAAACAGCGATTCATCATTTAATTCAATTACCACTTCTAAATCATCAAAAGTACTTTTAAGGCTATTATATCTATTTAATTTATCTTTTAAGAAATTACTTTGTTGAACAGTTAAAGTTGCATCTTTAGTATTATCCCAAAATCCATCTTTTAACATAATTTCTTCTAGATTTTTAATTTCTGTTTTGAGAGAATCAATTTTTAAAACATCAGAAATGTCGTTTATTCTTTTATTAAAATTTTCAATATGTTTGACTATTTCATATTTTTCCATTAATTCATACCTCCTTTTTTATTAAAAAGCAAGTTTAGATATCTAAGCTTGCTTTATTTGTTACTATTCATTTTTGCCGCAGCAATGCTTATATTTCATTCCACTTCCACAAGGACATGGATCGTTTCTACCAACTTTTCCTTTATTCACAACTGGTTTACGTTTAGTAGTTTCACTGCCACCTGCATTTGTTCCTGTTACTTTTGCTTGTTCTTCTCTTTGTAAGTTATCTCTTAATACTGCACGATTAACAGTTAACACTACTTCACTATTAATAGTTGCAATCATTTCATTAAACACTTGGAACCCAATTTCTTGATATTCACGAAGTGGATTAATTTGTGCATATGATTGAAGACCAATACTTTGTCTTAGTGTACTCATATAATCAATATGATCCATCCAATGTTTATCAACAACTCTAAGTAATACAACTTTTAAGAATTCTTGATATACTTCAACTGGAACTAAATCTTTTTTGTTTTGTAAATTAGCTAAGAATTTATCTAAAACTATTTGTTCTACTTCACTAATAGTTTTACCTTCTATTTCATCAATAGATATGTCATCACGATTAAAATATTTCATCGCAAATTCATTCATAAAACGAATAGCATCAATAGTTGCACCCTTCTTATCACTTTGGGCATACATTGGAACAATAGTTTCAACTACTGAATTCATCATCTTATGAATTGTAGGTTCCATATCATCTAAAAATAAGATATCTTTTCTTTGACCATAGATAACTTCTCTTTGTTTTCTTAATACTTCATCATATTCAACAACATTTTTACGACGATCATAGTTAGCTCCTTCAACCTTACGTTGAGATGATTCAACAAATCTTGAGAACATCTTTGATTCAAGTGGTGTTTCATTACCATCAACATCAGGATTTGCAATCATACCTAGTACTCGTTCAAATCTTTCTCCACCGAATCGAACCATTAACTCGTCTTGTGCAGATAAATAGAATCTGCTATACCCTGGGTCTCCTTGACGACCACTTCTACCTCTTAACTGATTATCAATACGACGAGCTTCATGACGTTCTGTACCAATAACCGCAAGCCCTCCAAGTTCTCTTACACCTTCACCAAGTTTAATGTCAGTACCACGACCTGCCATATTTGTTGCAATTGTAACTGCCCCAACTTCACCAGCATGAGCAATGATTTCAGCTTCTCTTTCATGTTGTTTAGCATTTAATACATTATGTGGAATGCCATGGCGTCTAAGTAGTCCTGATAATAATTCACTTGTTTCAATTGAAATTGTACCTACTAAAACTGGTTGACCCTTTTCATGACGTTCTTTGATATCTTTAGCAATTGCAAGGTATTTTGCTTTCATTGATTTAAAAATTAAATCTGGATCATCAATTCTAATAACTGGTAAGTTAGTTGGAATTTCAACTACAAACATATTATAAATGTTTCTGAATTCTTCTTCTTCAGTTTTTGCTGTACCTGTCATACCAGCTAATTTTTTATACATTCTAAAATAATTTTGATATGTAATAGTTGCAAGAGTTCTTGTTTCTTTTTTAATTTGAACATTTTCTTTTGCTTCAACTGCTTGGTGAAGACCATCACTCCATTGACGTCCTGCCATTAAACGACCAGTAAATTGGTCAACAATAACTACAGCACCTTCTTGTACAACATAGTCAACATTCTTTTCCATTATGTAATTAGCACGAAGAGCATTGTTAATGTAGTGAACAAGTCCTACATGACGCACATCATATAAGTTTTCAACATTAAAGAATCTCTCAGCTTTTGCCATCCCTGATTCAAGTAGAGCAACATGTTTATCTTTAACATCAATTTCATAATCTTCATCTTGTAGGCTTCTTACAAATGTATTTGCTTGAAGATAGAAATTTGCACCTTTTTTCTCACCACCTGAGATAATTAACGGAGTACGGGCTTCATCAATTAAGATTGAGTCAACTTCATCGACAATTGCAAAATTCATATTTGGACGTTGAACCATATTTTCTTTATATAGTACCATATGGTCTCTTAAGTAGTCAAATCCAAGTTCACTATTTGTAGAATATGTGATATCACAATTATATTGTGCTCTTTTTTCTTCGCTACTTAAATCTCTTAAGTTTAACCCAACAGTTATACCTAAGAAATTATGAACTGCTCCCATTTCAGTAGCATCACGAGTTGCAAGATATTCATTTACTGTAACAATATGAACACCATCACCAGAAAGTGCATTTAAATATGCAACTAAAACTGAAGTTAAAGTTTTACCTTCACCAGTTTTCATTTCCGCAATATTACCAAAGTGCATTGCGGCAGCACCAATAATTTGAACTTTAAATGGAGTCATATGCAGAACTCTCGTTGCAGCTTCTCTTGCTGTTGCGAAAGCTTCAATCATTAAATCATCTAAAGTTTCTCCTTTTGCAAGTCTTTCTCTAAACTCAACTGTTTTAGCTTTCAACTCATCGTCAGTTAATTTTTTATATTCTTCTCCCAGCGCAACAACCGCATTTGCAATCTTCTCACATTTTTTTAATTCTTTATTTGCTGGATCAAACATTTTTTTAAACATTAATTAATACATCCTTTCAGCTTTTGGTATTTTTCCTCTATTATATATAATACCAAATTTTAACTATTTTTTCAAGTTATTAGGTTTATTTATCTATTAGACCCTTTTCTTTCATTCGTTCATTATGTTCTTTTATAGAAAATTCACACCCACAATATTCTTGTCGATATAAATTATACTCTTTAGCAAGTTTTACAGAATTTTGATATCCGCTTTCTTTTTTAAAATTAGAATATAAATATTGTGTCTTTTCACTTTGATATTTTACCCCAATTTCATTTATCCAATTACTATTTTTATAAGGGCTTATTGATAAAGTTGTTGTATAGTAATCAAAATTATTATCTTTAGCATATTCGAATGTTTCTTTTAATCTAAAAAGATAACAATTATAACATCTTTTACTAAACTCGCCTAAAGTCTCTAATCCCTTCACTTGTTCTAAATAAACATTATAATCATATGTACCTTCAACAATTTTTACATCCTTACCAAAAAGGCTAATAAATTTTTGTTGTTCTAAATATCTTTTGTCAAACTCTTCTTTTGGATAAATATTCGGATTATAATAAAAAACTGTTATATCAAATACTTCATTTAAAAGTTGTAAAACATGTGTGCTACAAGGCCCACAACAACTATGTAGAAGTAAAGTTGGTTTTTTATCTAACTTTTTTAACTCTTGTAATTGTTCTTTAAATACTTGATATTCATTCATACATTTCACCACTATTATAATTATACCAAAAAATACATATATATTCAAACCAATTGAAAAGCTATCTACAAAAAGTAGATAGCTTTTATTTTTTATTCTTTTGTTTCGATTACTCCATATCCACCATCGTTTCTTAAATATACAACAGTATGACGATGATTAGCTTCATTGATAAAACTAAAGAAATCATGATCCAATAATTCCATTTGTAAAATGGCTTCATCTAGTGACATAACTTCAGCATCAATAACTTTAGTTTTTGTAACTTTAATTTCATCTTCTTTGGCCTCAGTTGATGCAAAATAGTCACCAATACCATCACGTTTTTTAATCATTGCATTAACTTTTTGTTTGTGTCTTAATAATTGTCTTTCAATCTTATCTATCGCTAAGTCTACTGCTCCATATAAAGTATCTGCTTTACTTTCAGCTCTTAAGATTACATGCTTTAGTGGTATTGTTATTTCCACTATTGTGTATTTCTCAAATCCTTTACATAAAACATTGGCATTTACATTTTCGCTATTGTTAAATAATTTTTCCAGAGCTTCAACACGCTCTAATATGTATTCTTTTGCTCCATCACTCATTTTAACTAGCTCATTGTTTCTAACATTAACTCTCATAATAATGCTCCTTTCGACTTAATACCTATAAAAAGAAAACGTTTTCTTTTTACAATTATATTATATCAAATATAAAAATTTTTGTAAAGAAATTTTGTAATAATATTATTACAAGAATTAAGTTTTATTCGAATAATTCAAAATGACTACCTAATCTTTCTAAAACTAATACCAAAACATTTTTATTAATATAATATATTAATAACCAGTCTGGTTCAATATGACACTCCCTCAATCCTTTATAATTACCGATAAGCACATGATCCCTATACTTATCTTCTAACTTTTCTAAATTTGCAATTTTTTCAACTATTGTAAATAACTTATTTAAATCTTTATTTTGCTTCTTGGCAAGTTTTAAATCTTTTTCAAATCTCTTTGTAAATTTAACTGACAATTTTATGTTATACTCCTAAAGCTTTTTTCAAATCTTCAATACTAGTATAACCTTTACTTCCGTCTTGTGATAATTTTACTCCTTCTTCTATTGCTTCGATAGTTTCTTTATTTGGTATGTTTGCTTTAATTTCAAAAGGTATTCCATTTACTCTTACTACTTGTCTTAAAAATATATTTATTGCTGTTGTCATATTCAAACCTAATTCTTCTAATACTTTTTCAGAAGATTCTTTTATATTTTTATCAATTCTTATATTTAAATTAGTTGAATTATTCATAATTACCTCCCATATTATTATATGATAATTATATCACAAAATATACGCATTGTTAATACAATGTAAATATTTTACAAATAAAAGATGAGTTTATTACAACTCATCTAATTTATTATTACTATATAGTTTTCTTTTGTATTATTTAGTAGTATATCTAATTCTTTTTCCATTTCAGCATATGATGAAAACCAATAGATATTATCGTATGTTTTAAGCAATTTTGATAAACTTTTATCAAAAATCATTTCATCTTTTTTATAATGTGGTTCTAAGATAATCAAATGTTGATTTCCTATTAACATATGATAACACTTTTTATTTATCACTTTTGGCTTAAATAAATTAGATAGCATAATACCTCACTAATTAACAAACAATACTTACTAATTTGTTAGGTATTACAATAATCTTCTTAGGAGTTTTACCTTCTAAGTTAGCTTGAATTTTTGCGCTTGCAAGAGCAAGTTTTTCAAGGTCTTCTTTTGAAGTATCAACTGCTACTTGTAATTTATCTCTAATCTTACCATTAACTTGAACAACTACTGTAATTTCTTGGTTAATTGTTTTTGCTTCATCGTAAGTAGGCCATGCTTCATATGCTAAAGACTCTGCATGTCCTAAGAAGTTCCACATTTCTTCACCCATATGAGGAGCAATACAACTTATCATTTTTACAAATCCTTCTGCATATTCATAAGGTAATTTATTGACTTTATAAACTTCATTAATAAATATCATCATTTGTGCGATAGCTGTATTAAATGATAACGCTTCATAATCTTCTGTAACTTTCTTAACAGTTTGATGATATACTTTTTCAAGTTCTTTTACAGGATCATGTGTTAAAATGTTTGCCTCAACAATAATTCTATAAACTCTGTTTAAGAATTTATATGCACCTTCAACTCCTTGATTAGACCAAGGTTTACTAGCTTCAAGTGGTCCCATAAACATTTCATAAAGTCTTAAAGTATCAGCTCCATAAAGTTCCACAATATCACTTGGGTTTACAACAAACTCAGGGAAACGTTTACCCATTTTGATACCATTTGATCCTAAAATCATACCTTGATGAACTAACTTTTTAAATGGTTCATCTGTTTTAAGAAGACCTTTTTGATATAAATATTTAGTCCAAATACGAGAGTAGATTAAGTGTCCTACACAGTGCTCAGGTCCACCAATATATAAGTCAACTGGAAGCCAGTGATCAAGTAATGCTTTATCTGCAATTGCATCATCATTCTTTGGATCAATATATCTCATGAAGTACCAACTAGAACCAGCAGAACCTGGCATTGTTGATGTTTCACGTTTTCCTTTAACTCCATCTTTTACATATTCTTTCCAAAGAGTTGCATTTTCAAGTGGTGCTTGACCATTTTTACCTTTATAATCATCAAGTTCAGGTAACACTAATGGAAGTTCACAATCATCTAAAGTATGAATAGTTCCATCTTCCATATGAACAACAGGAACTGGTTCTCCCCAATAACGTTGTCTTGCGAAAATCCATTCTCTAAATTTAAAGTTAACTTTCTTTGTTCCAATACCTTTTTCTTGTAAATATTCAAGCATTTTATTAATAGCATCTTCTTTATTAAGACCATTTATAAAACCAGAATTGATATGAAGACCATCTTCAGTATAAGCTTCTTTAGTTACATCTCCACCTTCTAAAACTGGGATAATTTCTAAATTAAATGCTTTTGCAAATTCATAGTCTCTTGTATCATGAGCAGGAACTGCCATAATAGCACCAGTTCCATAAGTTGCAAGAACATAATCAGAAATATAGATTGGAATTAATTTATCGTTTACTGGGTTAATTGCAAAACTACCTGTAAAACATCCTGTTTTTTCTTTGTTTAAAGATGTACGTTCAAGTTCAGATTTTTTTGCTGCTTCTTTTACATAAGCATCAATAGCATCTTTTTGTTCTTCTGTTGTAATATCTTTTACAAGTACATGTTCTGGTGATAACACGCAATATGTAGCACCAAATAATGTGTCACAACGTGTAGTAAATACTGTAAATTTATAGTCTGTATTTGCCACTTTAAAATCTACTTCTGCACCAATACTTTTACCAATCCAATTTCTTTGCATTTCTTTTGTTGATTCAGGCCAATCTATTCTATCTAAGCCTTCTAATAATTGATCACCAAAAGCTGCTTGGTCAATAACCCATTGTTTCATATTTTTTCGAATTACAGGATATCCACCACGCTCAGATTTTCCATCAATTACTTCATCATTAGAAAGAACAGTTCCAAGTTCTTCACACCAATTAACAGGCATGTCAACATATTTTGCATAACCATCTTTATAAAGATTTTTAAAAATCCATTGTGTCCATTTGTAGAATGATGGATCACTTGTTGCAATCACTTTACTCCAATCATAATCAAATCCAAGTTCTTTTAATTGATGAGTAAATGTTGCAATATTTTTTTGAGTAAACCCTTCAGGATGATTTCCTGTTGATATTGCATATTGTTCAGCTGGAAGACCAAATGAATCATATCCAATTGGATGAAGTACATTATAGCCTTGCATTCTTTTCATTCTTGATACAATATCTGTTGCTGTATAACCTTCTGGATGTCCGGCATGAAGTCCTACACCAGAAGGATATGGGAACATATCTAATGCGTAGAATTTAGGTTTTGAAAAATCATAAACATCTGTTTTAAATGTTTGATGTTCATCCCAATATTTTTGCCACTTTTGTTCTACTATTTTATGATTATAACTCATCATTATCACCTTCATTATTTTTCAATCATTTTTTTAATATTTTCATCTAAATTTTTAACTAAATTATTTATTAAACAACTCTTCATTGCCATTAGTATATAAATAATCGATAATAGTTGCCCTAAGAAATACATTAAAGAACTTGCCCAAAAAATTGATAATAAATTAAATACTACTCTTGGAGTGTAAGCAAATATTACAATTTTATAAATTTCTGTAAATTTAAGTCCATAACTACGATATAATAATTTAATAACAAATGCTAACATTACCATTTCAAGTAATAGACTCATTAAATTACCGATAAATACCATCGGAATTCCAAAGCCAAGTATTAAACTTAAATGCTTATGATAAATTGCTTGATATACATTATTCAATTGTTTTGTAAATAATGTCGCATTATCCTTTGCAACCGAAAAATCAATATTTGTCATTCCAAGTTCTACATAACTAATATTATATAGCGAATTATTTTCATTACTTAATCCAATTACTCCACCACCACTAGTACTTGGTTTATCAAAATTAGAACCAGAATATATATAAATATTTTCTTTTGCCATATGAACTACTAAATTCAAATTATCTAAAATATTATTATTTATATTATAATTTTCTAATCTAATACTTTCCGTAGTTGAATCAAAAATAATAAGCGTATTTATTGAATCAACCCCATTTACAACTTGTAGTGATATATATTGTCCTAAAGTATTATTATTTGTTGGTTGTAATTCATAAGATTCATCAACCTTTATAATTTCGTATTCTATACGATTTGCACCTTCGAAAATATTTACAACACTTTCCAAACTTTCAGATGATAAATCTCTAGGATTTGCAAGTGTTACAAATGATGGAAGCGAATAAATCACACTAATTAATAAAAAGTATATTATTAATTTCCATCTTTTTTCTGCCATATAGGTATATATTTTTTTAGGAGCAAGTAAACAATCTTTAAACATTTGATACATATGCAATTTGCCTCCATTTTAACTATTATATCATATTATTTTCAAAAAGTAAAATTTTATGTATATAAGAAAAGCAACTAATAATATATTAATCGTTAGATGCAGATTTTAATAATTTTTTATAGCATACTTTATAAGTAATAAAGTGAGCAATAAATGTCATTATCCAACTTATTGGATATGATACATATAATAAATGTAAACTTTCAATGTCTGTTGTATTAGCAAAATTATGGAATATTAAGAAAATCCAAAGAATTCTAAAACCACATATGCCAATAATTGATACAATCATTGGTAGTATTGATCTTTTCATTCCACGAAGAACCCCAACCATAACATCTACTATACCATACAAGAAATAAGGTAAACATAAATAATGTAGTCTTAAGAAAGCAACATCATATGATATTGGATTTTTTGTATAAAAGCCAATAAAGAACTCATTAAAAATATAAACTATTCCTCCAAGTCCTATTCCTAGGATACTTACTATCGCTAAACAATACCACATAATTTTTTTGATGTTTTTATAATTTTTAACACCCATATTTTGTCCAACAAAGGCAAGGGATGCATGATATACGGAGTTCATTGCCACAAACACAAATCCTTCTAAACTTTGTGCTGCAGCATTCCCATCTTGTATTGTTGTTCCAAATAAGTTTACTGTTGATTGAATAATAACATTTGAGATTGAGAAAATTACCCCTTGAATACCAGCAGGTATACCGATTTTAACAATATCAATTAATTCTTCTTTATAAAGTCTTAACTTTTTTATTGAAAAATTATATGATTCTTTACTTTTCATTAAGCATCTTATTATTAATACACAAGAAACAGCTTGAGAAATTACAGTTGCGATTGATACCCCATCTACATCCATTTTAAATACAATAACAAAAACTAAATTTAAAATAACATTAATAATTCCCGCAATTGTTAAATATGTTAATGGTCTTTTTGTATCTCCAACCCCACGAAGAATTCCTGATGCAAAATTATATACCAAATTAAATGGCATACCTATAAAATAAATTCGTAAATACACTGTTGCAAGCGGATTAGGGTTAGACATTAAACCTAAAAAGAATGGCGCAAAAATAACTCCAATAATTCCAAGTAATATTCCACTAACTAAACTAATCGTAATTGCAGTATGAACTACTCTTGAAAGTTTTTCATCAGCTTTTGATGCAAAATATCTTGCTGTAAGAACATTAGCACCAACTGATAAGCCAATAAACAGATTGGTTACAAGTCCTATTAATGCACCAGTAGAACCAACTGCACCAACTGCTCCTTCTTTACCACTAAATGAGCCAACTATTGCAAGGTCAGCTGCATTATAAAAAAGTTGTAACATTCCACTTAAAATCAGTGGTAAACAAAATACAACTAATTTTTTAAATATATTACCTGATGTCATATCTATTTCATATTTAGATATTTTTTCACTATTTTCCACGAGCTTCATCTTCTTTCTACAAAGTAATATTATACTCTTTTTTCAAAATAAAAAACTAAAAATGCAACAAAAAACTCTTGTGATTTTCACAAGAGTTTTTAATAACTATTTTGCAAGAGCTTTTTTAGCTACATCACAAAGATTAGCAAACATTGCTGCATCATTTACTGCAAGGTCAGCTAACATTTTACGATTGATATCGATATTTGCAAGTTTTAATCCATGCATTAATTGATTATAATTTAATCCAAGAGCACGGCTTGCAATGTTAATTCTAACGATCCATAATTTACGGAAGTTACGTTTGTTATTTTTACGATCTCTGTATGCATAAACAAGTGATTTCATTACTTGTTGGTTAGCAACTTTATATAAACAATGTTTTGATCCAAAGTATCCTTTAGCTTGTTTTAAAACACGATTACGTCTTCTTCTACTTACTACTCCGCCTTTAGTACGTGGCATATTCCTTTACCTCCTATTGAATATTAGACAAAATTTGTTTTAAATGTCTCTTATCTGGAGTAGATACAAGAGCAGATTTACGAATTTGTCTAGTTTGTTTTTGTGTGTTTCCTGGTGCTAAATGTCTGTTTCCAGCTTGTCCACGTTTTACTTCACCGCTTGCAGTAATTTTAAAACGTTTTTTAGCACCCTTATGTGATCTCATTTTTGGCATAATTTAATCTCCTTAAAATTAATTTTTCTTTTTTTGTGTTTTTGGACTTAGCGCCATAAACATGTTACGGCCATCTAGATATGGTGCTTGATCAATTTGCGCAATATCTTCTAATCCTAGTGCGAACTTTGCAAATAATTCTTTTGTATTATTAGCTTGTTCTATCATACGTCCTCTAAATCTGCAACTAACCTTAACTTTATCTCCAGCAGCTAAAAATTTTCTTGCAGCACGTTGTTTAGTGTCGAAATC
>CAYPEY010000035.1:0-19137 GCA_964409955.1 uncultured Staphylococcaceae bacterium | reverse complement strand
CGGTGTCATAGCGATTAATGCAACAATTCCGAATCCATCCCTTAAGATTGCAGCCTCTCCCTGAACAACTAAACATGCACCAATTGCGAAAGGTAGAATAAATGTTGATGCCATAGGTCCTGATGCTACTCCCCCTGAGTCAAATGCGATTGCCGTATAGATTTTTGGAACAAATAAAGATAAACCAAGAGATATGAAATATCCAGGAATTACAATATACATAATATTGAAATCATAAATAATTCTTATCATTGAAAGGCCAAGTGAAATACCAACACCTACGCAAAGTCCTATTGTCATTGAACGTTTAGTAATATAACCACCAGTAATTTCTTCTACTTGTTTCTTTAAGATATGAACAGCAGGTTCTGCAAGTACTACAAGCATTCCCATTATAAAGCCCAGAGGTACTAGTAAATTTTGGTTATATGTTGCAATTTCTACACCCATCTTATAACCTACTGGCATATAGCCAATATTAACAGATGTTAAGAACATTACAAGGCCGATAAAAGTATATAAAATACCAATAAAGATTTTCTTTAAATGTTTCTTTGGTAATTTCAAAAATGTAAATTGACATACTAAGAATGATGCAACAATCATTCCAAGAGCAATAGCTACTTCTTTTGTTACATGTAATAATTTATCAAGAATTGCAAGGAATATATTTCCTTCAATCATATAGTTTGGAACAGTATAACTTAAAGAACTATCACTAAATACGCTTAATAATAATACCACTAAAATTGGTCCTACAGAACATAAAGCAACAATTCCGAAACTATCTTCTTTAGCGTTTTTACCACTTAAAATATTTGCAATCCCAACACCAAGTGCCATTAAGAATGGTACTGTAATAGGCCCTGTTGTTACACCACCTGAATCAAATGCAAGCGGTAATAAATCAACATTACCATTAACAACTACTAGCAATGCTATTGCAAATAATAACATATAAAATAACATTAAAATTATTGATAAACTCTTTTTAAAAATAATTCTAAGAATTGCTACTACAATAAATGCACCTACACCTACTGAAATTCCTATAATTAATGTAGTTCCATTCATTACTGCTGCAACTTGTGAAGCAAGTACTTGTAAGTCAGGTTCAGCAATTGTAATTAAAAGCCCAAGTAAAAATGCTACTATTAATAATAATCCTAATTTTCTTTTTTTTGCAAGCCCAGACCCTATACTTGTTCCCATTGGTGTCATTGCAAGATCTGCACCCATATTAAATAATGCTATACCTAATATTAGTAATACAGTTGAAGCTAAAAAAGTTACTATTTCTTGAGTTTCTAAATTAACTAAAGGAGTAAAGATTAATACTAAAACAATTAATACTACAGGTAAAACAGACATTGCGGCTTCTTTAATCTTATCTAATAATATCCTCACTTTTTTCACACTCCTTTATTTTTTATTTATTTTACATATTTATTATACCATATTCCGTATTTTTTTGCATTATATTAGATTAGTTATTTTTTTAACTATTTTTTAAATTTTGCATAGTTTCACAAATCGTATGAGTCAACTCATTATTATAGTCATAACTGTATTCCCAAAACATTATGCCTACACCTTGTTCATAAGCATATTCAGTTTTCAATCTAATAGATTCTTTGTCTTCATATGTAATAAACACTTTTGTTTTTTCATTATATAAATAGGGAAGACAAGCATCACTATCCCAATATCTTACATAATCAGAATTAGGTAAAATATTTTGAACTAAGTAACTATAAAATACAGTATAACTTGATGCAAGTTGTAAATAACATGGAGTGGCTGATACACCTAGTGCCGGATATTTATTTGACATATTAACAATTCCTGTTACTTTAAACGCTTTCCCATAAAATGCCGCACCAATAATAATTTTATCTTTATCAAGACCTGCATTTGTAAAATAGCTTATACCTCTATCAATTCCATTACCTGCAGAATTATCATTATATGCACTAAATAGTGGACAGTTATGTGTTGCACGATATTGCGAATGCATATCATATGACATCATATTTACATAATCTAAGCAACTATTTAAATTTTTTAAATCAAACATTGCATACGATGTATGTGATGGGATGGCAGCTGTTAGAAGATACGATGAACCCGTTCCATCTTCTAATTTAGTCATTTCGAGTCTTAAGTAATTAGCAAGTAAAAGCATATTGTTTTTATCAGTATTATTTCTTGGAAATTCCCAATCAATATCTACACCATCAAAATTATACATTTTTACTATTTCAATAATTTGATCTCCAACATCTTTGTATCCTTCACCACTACAAGCTGATGCGAAATTTGATGCACCTCCTGCAACCGATAATACAATTTGAAGTCCTTGTTTTCTTAGTTCTACAGAATCACTAACAAACTTATCAAAATAATTCTTTCCCTCAATATGTACTACTCCATTTTCAGAAATATTTGCAAATGCATAATATGCAATATTTAAATTATCAAGTACAAGGTCAGTTTTAATTGCAATACTACTTGTATAAAAATATCCCGCAATGGGATTTTTAACCTTTTTAAATGTAATGGCAGGTACAGTTACTTCTTTTAAAAAATTATATTCTTCTTCAAGATATGTAATATTTGCAACTATTGTAACAGTTTCCTTTCTATGAGACAAACTAACAATTCCTCTATTAGAAATAACCGATGGAGTATCTGATACCCACTCAATGGTTGCGCCATTATATTTTGTAGGGAGTTCAAAACTTTCCGTTGTATAGTCAGGAACAAATTCATCTATTATATTATTAATAACATTTAGATCTTCTATTTGCCATCTTGCATAATATGTTTTATCGCCTGTTGCATTATCAGGTTGTATAATAATTGATTCATTAAAGAAATCAGGATTATCATACCATCCTAAAAATGTAAAGCCCGCATATGTTGGCACAGGTAGATAATAAATAATGTTTTCATAATATTTATCATTTAATGGATGCTCCATCGTACCACCATTTAAAACATAAGTAACACTTGCCTCATTTCCAGGTGTTTTAAACTGTGCAACAAATTCAACATCTTTTGTAATTAAAGTTCCTTCTTTAACTAAGTTACCTGACTCATCATACCAGCCATTGAACATTTTATCAGTACACATTGGATTTTCTATTAAATCTAATTTATCGTTTAATTTATATTGTACAATTTTTTCACTTGTTCCATCACTAAAAGTTCCTTCTTCTAGTTTAAATGTAACATTATATACTCTTTCTTCCCATTTAGCATATAAAATAGTATGTTTTTCTAGAGTTATTTCACTAGATTCTAATTTACATCCATCCTCAAAATACCATCCACTAAATACATGGTTAAATCTAGTTGGAATCTCAGTAATAATTTGAATAGTATCTCCCTCTTTATGAGTATAACTAATAACATCATTACCATTTAGAAAGATACCTTCATTTGCTTTATAAGTAAGAGTAACACTTTTTTTCTCACAAGATGCAAGGCATGTTACAGCAAACATCCAAATAAATACTATTAATGCTTTCCATTTTTTCATCCGTAACACCCTCCTTTACCTCTTAAAATAATTCAGATAAAATTTCTGCTACCGCTTCTAAAACTTTAACATCTTCAACAGTATAGTTATCGTATAAATCACTATCTAAATCTATTACACCAACTACTTTATCATTCTTTATAATAGGAACAACAACCTCTGAATTTGAAGATAAAGAACACGCAATATGTCCTTCAAATTCATGAACATTTGGAACTAGTTGAGATTGTTTTGTGCTTGCACAAGCACCGCATACACCATTTCCAAAAGGGATAAGCATTGTTGCTTTTGCTCCTTGGAATGGTCCAAGATATAGATTAGTTCCAGAGTCATCTGTTAGATAAAAGCCACTCCATGCAGTATTTGGAAAATAATCCATAATTAATCTTGATACATTAGCTAAACTTGCAACAATAGGTAATTCTTTTGTTATTACGCTTTTAACCAAAGTTGAAAGTTTCATTTTAGTTTTCTTAGGTGCACTACAATTCATAATTCCTCCTGTAATTTTTTATATTATCTAATGTTTATTATACTATATAAACAAAATTTTTTATATTTTTTTACTTTGTTAGATATTGTAATTTTATTTATTTAAACTTTTTGCTAACAAAAAATTTCCTACAAAAAAAGAATCCAATTATAAAAATTAGATTCTTTTGTACTCTTATTTTTTAACTTTATTTAGAATTTGAATTGCAAGCCAAATGAAGAACATTGCAATAAATAAAGCTACCATACCCTTCCAACCAATGTTTAGGGCTTCTACTAAATCACTTAAAAATAATGTTAACATGTGGCTACCTCCTACATAAATAATGATAAGATAATACCACCAGCAATAGCAGATGCTACTTGACCAGCAATATTAGCACTTGCAGCATGCATTAATAAGTAGTTACCTTTATCTTCTTTAACACCCATTTGGTGAACAATTCTTGATGCCATTGGGAATGCAGAAATACCTGCAGCACCAACCATTGGATTAATCTTCTTTTTACTGAATAAGTTAATAATCTTAACAAAGAAAATACCTACCATTGTATCAAATACGAATGCAACTAAACCTAATACCATAACTATAATAGTATCAATATTTACGAAATCTTTAGCTTGCATTGTAGTTGCAATTGAAAAGCCAAGAACGATTGTTACAAGGTTAGTTAACGTTTTACTTGCTGTTTCTGATAAGCCATCTAGTACACCACATTCTCTAATTAAGTTACCAAACATTAAGAAACCAACTAGTGAAATAGATTGAGGAGCTAAAAGCCCAGCTACGAGTGTTATAACTACCGGGAAAGCAATTTTAGCACCTTTTGATACACCTTTAGGATTATATTCCATTCTAATTAAACGTTCTTTCTTTGTTGTACAAAGTTTAATTACTGTAGGTTGAATAATTGGAACTAATGCCATATAACAATATGCAGCAACGATAATCGCTCCATAAATCTTACCTCCACCAAGAAGTTTAGTAGCAACTAAAATTGATGTAGGTCCATCTGCAGCACCAATAATACCGATACTTGCAGCTTCTTTAATATCAAATCCAAATAAAGTAGCAATAATTATAGTGATGAAAATACCTGCTTGAGCAGCTGCACCAATAAAAATTAATTTAGGATTAGATAGTAATGGTCCAAAGTCTAACATTGCTCCGATACCAATAAATAACAATAATGGGAAAATTTCACTTGCTTCAATACCTACTTCAAATAACCATTCGATTGCACCATAAGTAACATTTCCTGTAGTAGGATCAATTACATTAAGTGCCCCAGAAGCAGGAATATTAACAATAATTGCTCCAAGTCCCATTGGTAAAAGTAGTGTTGGTTCCATTTGTTTAGCGATAGCTAAATAAATTAGAATAATACCAACAGCATACATTACAACTTGTTGCCATGTAATCGCTTTTATACCTTCTAATAAAAAATCCATACATTCCTCCTATTTTTAGATTTAAAGGTCTGACAAATCATTTCTGACTATTAATTCCGGTGTTTTTTAACACGTGTTGACGAAATTAATATAACTGCTACTCCCCTTTTATTTAGGTAAAAAGAAAAACAAGTATTTCTACTTGCTGTTTTTAGGCATAATAAAAAGCATATTTTTGACAGACTCCACCTAAAAACAATATTTAATTATTGTATAAATATACTCTATTATTATACACCATTTTCCAAAAAAACACAAACGTTTAATTCTTTTGTTTAAGTTTAATTCTTTTGTTTAAGTTTTTTTACCAAATAATATATTTTGCAAATTCATAAGATATGATTTCACCAGCATTAGTACTTTTATATGCTTCTTCTTTATGCATATATTCAACTAATTCTTTAGTATTATATTTTGCAAATTTATTCATCACTTGTTCAATTATTTGATTTTCTTGTTCTAACAAGTTTAATGTTTTTTTACATGATACTATATGCAAAATAAAATCTTCACTATTATTTGAATATAAATATACTATTTCAATATCCTTATCACTTAAAATTTCTTCAAATCCTTTTGGATAAGCTCCATAAGGAAGATGTAAATAAGTAATACCCGTTATTGATTGTCCATAGTTTTTAAAATATAAAAAATCAACATACCATAATAACTTAGCTAATTTTGTTTTAGTTAAAAAAACTTTAAATTCAAGTATTTTATTAATAACAGCTTTAAATTTTTTTGATGAAAATATCATATTTCCAGATAGTATATTATCTTGTCTTAGTGCCATATTTTCTAATTTATTTATTAATTTATTATATTTTTCTTCATTATATTCTTTAATATATTTATTCTTATTTTTTTCTAATAATACAATTAATTTATCAACATTTTGTGCAGATCTTATTAAATCATCTTGCGCTTTATCTTGTATTTGTTTAGATTCATATCTAGTAATAGTTACTTCACCCAAACCTAATATAATAGCAAAATCTTTTTGGGATAAACCGTATTTTTCTCTTATACTTTTGATTTCATCATCTGTCAATAAATTATTTAGTCTTCGGTATTCATTTCTAAGTAATTTTAAATGTAGATTACCTAATTCTTCATCAAAATAATACTCATCGTGTTCTTCATCATAATAGTAATCTAATTCTATTTCTATTTCTTGGCCTTTAACCATATAAGTATCCTTGATTTTTACTTTCTTTGCCATAAAACCCTCCTTAATCTATATTTGATTCATGAAAAGATACTACAAAAACTTTTCCAGTTAGATCATTATATCTAAAACCAATTTTAATATAACCTCTACTAGTTTTTATCATCGTATTAAAGACATATAAAAACATATAATCATTTTTTGTATCAGGAATAATTTCTTTAAAATCTTCTATACTTAAATTTTTAATAATTTCAATAGCATCATCAACATTAATACCAAGCTTATTCATAAAATTATGAGGATCTTTTTCTTTATCTAAAGGTCTTTTTAAAAAAATAAAATCCTTATTATCTTTTTTCTTAATAATACCCAGTACTTTTAAAACTTTTCTAATATCTTCTCTAATATATACATTAATCATAGTCCCCCACCTATTGTTAATTATATTTCTATTATACTATCAATTGATAGTATAATCAAGTATTATGCAATTAAAAACAACTACCTTTTTCAAGATAGTTGTTCATTATTTATTCACATAATTCTTTTGCTAAAGCTACTAATTGACTTCTACTTTCATCATTTAAACTTGATAAAATTTTTACATCATTTGTTGCAAAAGTTAAATTCTTTGATTTTTCAAACATTTGTTTCATTACTTTTGTTGCTGTAGGAGCCCATGTTCCATTTTCAATGAATGCTACTTTTCTATTAGTAAAGTTTCTTTCAGTTAAATGATTAATAAATTCTCTCATGAAAGGGAAAATTTCATTGTTATATGTAGTTGTTGCTAGAACTAAAGTTCCATATCTGAAGGCATCTTCTACAGCTTCAGCCATATCACTTCTTGCAAGATCATTTACAACTACTTTAGGACAACCATTTATTTTTAATAATTCTTCCAGTTCAAGAACAGCTTTTTTAGTATTTCCATAAATTGAGGTATAAGCTATTACAATACCTTCACTTTCAACTTTGTAACTTGACCAAATATCATATAAGTTAATATAATATCCTAGATTTTCTTCTAAAATCGGTCCGTGAAGTGGACAAATTTTTTGAATATCTAAACTAGCTGCTTTTTTTAGTAATGTTTGAACTTGAGCACCATATTTACCAACTATTCCAATATAATATCTTCTTGCCTCACAAGCCCATTCTTCTTCTACATCAAGTGCTCCAAATTTACCAAATCCATCAGCAGAGAATAGCACTTTATCTTGAGCATCATATGTAACCATAACTTCAGGCCAATGAACCATTGGTGCAAACACAAATGTTAGTGAATGGTTTCCAACCTTTAAAGTTTCTCCATCAGTTACAACTTTTACATTTTTTGGAGTTGTTCCAAAGAATTGTTCAATCATTTTAAAAGTTTTAGCATTACCAACAACTATTGTATCAGGATAAATTTCTAAAAATTTCAAAATGTTTGCGGAATGGTCTGGTTCCATATGTTGAATTATTAAATAATTAGGTAATTCACCATTTAATACTTCTTTTACATTATTCAACCATTCTACAGTAAAGTTTTGATCAACTGTATCAATTACAGCAATTTCACTACTTTTAATAATATAAGAATTATAAGCCATTCCATTTGGAACGATATACTGACCTTCAAATAAATCTATTTCGTGATCATTAACTCCTACATAATAAATATCATTTGTGACTTTATTCATTGTTTTTCACCCATAATCCGTGTAAATTACAATAAGCATATACTGCTTCTACTGAATCACCTTCCCAAAGAGTAAATTCAGCACGAGGAGCTTCTCCGGGTTGTAAGAATTTTCTTTGATTACCAAGTTTACTTTGAACTGTAATCCAAGGAATATAGTGTTCAGGAATCATTGGATGTTCAACACTTCCAATTTGTACATGTACTATATTATCTTTTACTTCAAATACAGGTACATGTTTTTCATGTGATGCATCTACTGTATTAGGTAAGATTTGTTGCATCTTCTCTCCACAACACATTACAGGCACACCACTTTCATATACAGCAGCAACAACGTTTCCGCATTTGTTACATTTTAAAAATTTTTGTTCCATAGTTTTTCCTCCATATATTTATTTTTAATTTTATTAACTATTTTATGCATAGATATAATATCATATTTTTATTTTTTTATCAAATAAAATTATAATAAAAAGAGGCGTTGCCTCTTTTAAATTTTAATATAAATCGTCAATATATTCGATTAATTCATCTCTTAAGATAATACCCGTTTCTATGTAATCAGATTGTGTCAAATTATCAAATTCATCATAATATACACCTTCAAATACATAGTCAATTACCGCAAGTTGATAGATTTGATTATCATTTAAATTATTGTAATCACCTATCGATGATGCAACATCAATATATAAATAATTAGAATTATTATTATAAAGTGATTTGATTAATTTTCCACTTAAATTAACTATTACAATCATATTATTAAAAGGTAACACCTCAAACACTTCTGCTCTTGTTATATCTCCTGAATCAATTATAGCTCTAATTCCACCAGTATTCATAATTGCAACATCTATATCACCGAAAGTATTCATTACATAATCAGCTTCTAGCATAGCCTCTACCGCATATCCACCTAGTGTTGACTTATAGATATTACTACTTGTATACCCTAATGATTCATTAGATAAATCAATCAAATCTTGGTAACTATCGATTACTTCTTGAACATTTTCACTTATTGCATAGTTTGAAGTATAATATATTGTCGATGTGAAACTATCATAATTATAATTATCATCTAAGTTAATTATAACTTCTGTAGATGTAATATTTTTATGGTAATTTTGTACTACCGCAATTTCTTCTCCATCTCCTCTTGTTAACTGTTCATTTATTAATTGATGGGTATGAGCACAAAAGATTGCATCAATTTCTGATTCTTCAGGAAATGTTATAATTTGATTATTTAAATATGAGCTATAATCATGAGTCGCAACAACAACAATATCGCAATTGAAGTTATTTCTTAACTCCTTTGCGTATGTTTTAATAATTGATACTGGATCTAAGAATTCATAATCTTCTACATTACTACCTAAAATGCTTGATTCTTGACCATATCCAATAGTACCTATAATTCCTACACTTAATCCTAAATAATCAACTATAGTATAAGGTTCAATCCATTCTGGTCTTTGCCCATTTGATTTATATGCAATATTTGCGCCAAGGAATGGAAAGTTGGCTTCACCATTTGATTCATCACCATCTTTAAATCTAGCAATTTGTTCTAATCCCCAATCAAATTCATGATTTCCAATAATAAAACAATCGAAGTCCATTTGATTCATGGCATCAATCATTGCCTTACCATAAGTTTCGCCACTAATATAAGTACCTTGAAAAGCATCTCCATTTTGAATTAAAATATATTCATCATTTTGTTTTTCTAATTCTTTACATAGTGTATCAACTCTTCCTATTGATTGACCGTCCCCATCAATTAAAGATCCGTGCATATCATTTATCATTAAAAAATTCACTTGTTTAACTGAATCTACTATTATTTCTTCTTTCCAACTTGCAATAAGCGTAATATCCTTAGTTACTGAAGTATTAAAGTTATATTCTTGGCCATTTAATAACCAACAAACAAATGCATAACCTGCTTTTATAGGTTTAGTAGGTTCTACTACAGTTTGACCTTCTTCTATAATTTGGTTTTCAATAATATTTCCACCTCGAGTATCAAACGTTACAATATAAGTTATTGTTTCCTGTAGTTTAAAAGTTAAAACTTGACTCCAATCACTATTTTTAAAATTATTGTTATTACTAATAGCTTTAACTTTTACTCGATCATTATGTTCTAAATTTATACTAAATACATCATTATCCACATAAATATCTACACCATTAATATTTACTATGTACTCAGCTGCATTCTCAACTTTTAACCAATTTATACCAGTTTTTGTAAGTTCAACATATGGAGTGTTAAGTTTTTTTGTGTTGTCCACTGGTGTTTCTACACAAGACCCAAGTGTTAGAAAACCTATTAATAACAATATAATTAAGCGTAATTTTTTTATCATGTTTTTCACTATTTATCCTTTATTACAAATTCTTCGTTAAAATAATTAAGTTTAGACATTTTATAAAGTTTTTCCATAGGAGTATCACTATCTAAAATTTTTGCATTTTCTTTCAAATCTGGACGCGAAGAAGCTATATAAAATTCATTAAAATGGTTAGGAATTTTTTCATAAGCTTTTTCAATATCCGGTAAAAATAAGAAATCCATAGGATCAGGATATTTTTTCCTAGCTTTATTTATTACTGATACATCTGGTTTCCAAACATACATATTTTCTTCTTGTTCAAGATAGCCTAAATTAAATTCAAAAAAATATAAATATACCCTCATAGTATCACTCCTACCGGATGCTTCCTTATTATATATTATAATCTTTTATTCAATTTGTCAAGTAAAAACAAAACCTTAAAGATTTCTCTTTAAGGTTAATAGTTGATATTACCAAATAACTACACGTTTACTTGGTGCAAGATACATTTTATCTGTTTTCTTAACTTTGTATGTACTATACCATTCATCAAAATTTCTTGGAGGCATATTAGCACGTAAGATAGAAGGTCCATGAACATCTAAATTAAGAAGTAATTGTAAATATTCTGGTTTTGCTTTTAAGCACCATACTTTAGCCCAATTTGTGAAATATTCTTCATATGATGAATTAGGTGTTTTACCCATAATTTCAAGAGTTACTGCCATACCACCATTATCTGCCATATTTTCACTTACAATAAACTTACCATTAACTTTACCCCACGGAAGTTCAATTCCATCAAATTGTTTAACCATTGCGTTAATCTTTGTTTTGAAACGACGCATATCATCTTTAGTCCACCAATTATTGATATTACCATTTTCATCACATTTTGCGCCATTAGAGTCAAATGCATGTGAAATTTCATGGCCAATAACTGCACCTATTCCACCTAAGTTTTCACTTCTTGTTTGATTAATTGAATAAAATGGTGGTTGAAGGATAGCAGCAGGGAATGTTATGGCATTTACAAATGGATCATAACATGCATTTACCATGTGACCTGGCATTTGCCAATGAGCAGGATTTGTAGGTTTAGCTAGCTTTTCAAGTTCATTTAAAGTTTTAACCTTATTAAGTGTAAGAACTATATCAAATAATGAGTCTTCCTTATTATATAGTAGCTTATCATAAATTTCTTCTACCGCATCAGGGTATCCCATTTTTACACCCATTGTTGAAAGTTTAAGAATTGCTTTTTCTTTTGTTGCATCACATAAGATATCATTTTCTTTAATTCTTAATTTATAAGTATCAATAATTTGATATACAATTTCAGTAATATCGCGTTTTGATGCTTCACCAAAATATTTTTCACCATAGTATAAACCAACTGGTTCAGAGTACATTCCAGATGCAAGTTGATATGCAAACTTTTCAACTGGAGTATTTGCAGGAATACCTGCAATTGTCCTAAAGTACATACTACCAAGATCTCTTAATTCTTCAGTTAATAAAGAACATGAATCAATTAATCCTGTTACATATGCCCAGTGTTTATAAAGTTCTAGTGTTTCTTCATTTAATACATTAACAAAGTCTTTAAAGAATCTAGGTTCTGTTACAACAATAGTCTCAGGTACAGTGTTAAATAAAGCTTTTAATATTTTTTTGAAGTTTGCAGTCTTTAAGAATGTTGAAACTTTAGATACTTTCATTGGATTATACATTTCAACATATTCAGACCATTCTTCATTTGACTTAACAGTTTTTGCAATTAAAGCATCAAATGCAAGTGTATCTTCAATATATTTAGCTTGTTCTTCTGCTGATAGGTTAGTTTTTGCAATAATCATTTTTGCAACATTAGTCCAAATACCTAAAATCATATCTTTTTGAGGAGCCATTTCTTCTTTTCTATAATATGATGCATCAGGTAAAATAACACTTGGTCCTTGAACATACACTAAATGTTGTTTAGTATTTTTCATATCAGTATCTACTGATACTTTGAAAGGTACTGGAATTCTATTTAACATTAATTCTTTATAAAGTTTACTAAATGAATCAAGTGAGTCAATTTTATCTAATAATGCAAGATTATTTAAAGCAGGAGCAATTCCATCACGTTCTTTCTTTTCTACATCTTTTGCAACTTCAAATAAATCACATGCATATTTTAAATAATCGTTTGGATAATTTTTCTTTTCTGAAATTTCTTTAAACTCATTTATCATAGTTTTTTCAACTTCATCTCCTAGACTGTTAAAACCACCTACTGCTGGTTTATCATCTGGTATTACTAATTCGTCTAATTTTTGTTGATTAACATAAGTATATAAATCATCTTGTATCCTTACTTTTTCCATAATATCCTCCTGTAAGTTCTACTTTTTTAATATAATAATATTATATTACAATTTGGTTTATTTGTAAAACCATTTAAGTTTTTAAATTTTTATTCAATTGTTTAGCAATGCTTATCTAACTCTTCAAGGCTTGCTTTATAATAAATATATCTTCCACTTCTTATTTCTTCACAAAGATTTTTTCTTTTTAATTCAAGTAATGCTTCTGAAACAGTTGTTTTACCTTTTTCTAATATATTAGAAAGTTCTGATTTACTAAGCCCAAAATCACCAAAGATATTACATTGAATTAAAATATGCATCAGTTTATACTCATTTAATGTTAAATTATTCATTTTTTCTAAAATAGACTGATACTTAGTAAATATTTGTTTTTTCTCTAATGCATAATCTTCAGTTTTTTGATAACCTTTATAAATTATATTTAAAAATTCATATACAAATGTTGTAATATCTCCTTTATTTCTTGGATCATTAGTTTGTGAAAATGCATCTAAATACGCGGAAAGATTTTCTTTAACTGACATACTCAGTCTAAAACCGATAATTTCATTAAAATATTTAGACAAAATATAACTTGATATAAATCTATTGATTCTACCATTACCATCATAGAAAGGATGAATAAATCCAAATAAATAATGGACTATTGCCACTCTTACTAATACATCAATATTAGAATCATTTAATATGTTTAGTGTTTTATCCACATATTCAATAATTTTTGATTCTGGCATAATACCAGTATGTGCTATTTTTTGACTAGTTTTATAAATATGTACAGCTCCTTTTCTAAACACTTCTCCATCAGGTAAATTATTAAAGTCTTCTTCGAGTATTTCTCCATACAGCATTTCATCATATAATTTTCTTATATCATATGAATTTTTCAAAGGTATTTCTTGTACGTTAAGAAGGAGATATTTATTAACGAGTCCTGCTATTCTATTTTTTGTTTTAAGCTTTTTTACAATTTCATTAATTAAATCGATAATATCATTTCTTGAAGAAATCACTCCTTCAATTTGATTTGTATATTCTATTTCATCAATTAGTGATTTTCTTATATATTGATTTACTGCAATCTTAGGTAATGTTTTAAAGATTTTATTTATACTCTGATCAATATCTCTTATTTTTGATGAAAGAGCAATTATTTCTTTATCATATGTAAAGAAGAATTGATTATCTTTTATAAATAAATCAAACTTAATTGTTGCGTTTGAATTAAATCTTTCTTTATATAACTTATCAAATGTAATATTATCATTCATTACATATAATTTATATAATGATTTAAAGCTCATATTACCCACCCCTTTTTAATATATTATATCTATAAAACATCAAAAGTCAATTAATATATACCAATTTTTGTAATTTTTGGTATATATTAATTCATAGTTAATATCGTCTTGTTAAAAAAGAGGCTATCAAAAATAGCCTCAATATTTCTTAATGAACAGGTCCCCAAACAATAATAGCTTCTTTGTGTTTTTCATCAATGCATATTACTACTTCATCATCTATTTCGAATCTTCTTGAAAGTTTAAAAATACTAGATGTAGTTACAATAGCATTTGTGTTTTTGATTTTAATATCATAGTAAACTCCCTTAGAGATACTATGTTTTTTCACAATATTTCCTTCTATTAATAAAGCATCTTTACAAACTTTCTTCACATAGCAATATCTAAATACTAAAGGAATAAAAATAGTACAAAAAGCTAAAATAACTAGTGCATAAATTAATATAGTTTCTTCAATCCCTCTATTTCCTATTAAATAAAGAAAAAACATTATTACTGGTATCAAGGAAAAAATAATAATTTTAAACCTTAAATCTTTTAGAGTTGCATTTTTCATATAATCTCCTTTGTTAAGATCGTGACATCATATTTATATATTAGTATTCCGTATCCATTGTTAAGAACAAACTTTATTTACTAAACTATTCCTTATTTTCAATTCCTAGTTCCATACCTTCGTACATATAATCGTTCCATTTAAAGTTCTTATATGTATTTACATGATATCTGTGCATTTCCTCAACTAGTAATGTAAATTTACCAACTGTTTGATGTTTAGGAAAAATATCAAAATATTCACCATTTAAATAGAAGTTAAAGAAACTTGAATCCACTTCTGTTATTAATGTATATAAAGATTTATAATCTGCAGTAAACTCATAAGGTTCACCATTTCTTGTGCCTTTATAATGTAATCCTTGATGATCAATCCTAATTTTTCCTTCTCCAACAATAAAGCTAGTTTTATTTTTACCAACTAGTTTATATTCATCTAAGTTTCCGATTGTACATTCATCTTCAAAATAATAATCAGGGGTTTCTCTGATTTCTTTTATAATATCCATGCGTTCTTGTTCAACCCAATCAAATGGAGATGCAGGAATTACAGAATTCTCAAATGGATGAAACTCGTAATAATCATCCATAGATGCACCATTACCACATTCTAAACATACAATTTTATCTTTTTCACCCTTCATAGTAAACTCTTTATCACATTTAGGGCATTTATAACAAAAATCTTCTAAACGGTGACAAATTCTTCCATTAGTTTTCCATTTAATTTTCTTTTCAGCATTCCATGCATATTCATTACGTTTAAATTTTTCATTGATAATATCATCCATTTCTTCAACCGATAATCTTTCAATATCTTCTTTAGTAAACAAAAGTGACATAGTTGCATGAGTTTCACCAAAACGTTCATCTAAACAAACTTTGGTATTTTGTAAGTATTGTCCTTCAAGATAACATAAATATACAGGAACTTTAAAATGTTTAAACATTTTACTAGTTCCAGGTACTATTGGTTTATTACCTCCGTAATCACTTGCAAGACCTTCCGGCGCAAATGTAACACATCCGCCTTTTTTAATTACTTTAGTTATTCCCATAATTGAAACTCTATCTGGTGAATAATTCTTTTTAGGAATTACTCTATTTAGTTTAAAGATAAATGAGAATTTTTTTCTATAGAATTCAGAATATCCAGCAAGCATATTCGTAATTCTTGGATAAGTTGCGCCACAAACATACATATGATCAATTCTTGATAAATGATTAAAAATTACAAAACATGGTCCGTCACAATCATTAACATCATCAATTATATGAAATTTAGCTTTGTACTTTCTGCCAATTATATCAACCATTAAAAATTTATATAGCCATGCAATAAACCTAGGTGCGGGACTATATTTTCTTTTTGCAAGTTCCTTTGACATTGGTAGTTTTTTAGACATAATTTCCCTCCTTCATAATATTTACATATTATACGGGTAATTATATCATTTTTAGTCAAAAATTGCAAATAATTGTAAAATCAACAAGTTCTTTGTTGTTTTTATTAAAAGTAATCATACAAATAAAAACAAATTCGTCACGCAGTGCGTGACGAATTTACTCATTATGATTATTTGCTATAATTTTTATTTCATATTTTTATTTTTATTGTATGATGCCTTAGCAGCATCTCCTACTAAATTATAAAGTTCATTATCTAATAGTATTTTTACACCCTCAATTGTAGATCCACCAGGTGAACAAACTTCATCACCAAGAGTTTTTAAACTTTTATTTGATTTTAAATTAAGGGTTGCTACACCTTCAGCCATTTTCAAAACATACTCTGTTGCTTCTTCTTTTGTAAAGCCATGACTTACACCAAAATCACTTAATGCATCAAGGAAATAATCAAGATAAGCAGGTGAACTTCCTGTAAGAACTGATACAACATCCATCTTATTCTCTTCTATTTCATATAAACTACCAGTATGCATCATCATAGTTTTAAATTTATTAAGAGAGTTTTCATCTACATTATAGTTTATATAAAATGTTACCCCTTTTCCTACCGCAACAGGAGTGTTAGGCATAATTCTTATTAGGTTAATATTACCAGTAATATTAATTATTTCACAAATATTAAATCCTGCTGCCATGGAAATGAAAACTTTATTATTTGATATATTTTTAATTTGTTCTAGTACAAATTTTAAATCTTTAGGTTTTACACCTAAAAAGATAAAATCAGAAGCTTTAACTACTTCATACGTGTTTGATACTAAAACTCTTTCAGTTAATAATTTTTTAAAATTAGTAGTTTTATTTTTATCTATATCATTAATATAAAACATATAATCTTTGTTTTTAGATATAGCAGTTAAAATACTACCTGCCATATGTCCAACACCAATAAAACCTATTTTCATTCTTTCCACCTACAATAATATATTTTTAATTATTCAATTATTTCCCAATGACCAGATCTTGATGATCCTACATATTTTATTTTATTTGATTTTCGTATAATTCTACTTACTGTTGCCCTAGACATACCAATTTTATCTGCAATATCTTTTTTAGTTAAGTTGGGATTTTCAATCATTATATCAATTATTTTTCGTTCTGCTATCAAATGTTTATTAAATTCATTTTGGGGCTCATTTTGAGTGTCTTTTTGATTTTGGGGCTCATTTTGAGTGTCATTTTGAGCCTCATTTTGAGTTTGGGGCTCATTTTGAATGTCTTTTTGAGCCTCATTTTGAGTTTGGGGCTCATTTTGAGTGCCATATTGAACATCATTTAAGGTATCATCATCATTTTTATGCAATTCTTCTTTATGAATTTCATCAAAATTTAAATTCAAATTAGGGAATGTGACTTTAAACATATTTAATGAAGTTTCAATAAAAGGTTGTTCTTTATTTTTATTATATTCTTCAAATATTCTACCTAAACCAGATGAGTAATTTTCAATATACCCAAGTTTATGGAGAAGTTGCACTAAAAATTTATTTCTAAAACTTTGAACACCATTTAGTGCTTCTTCTAATGTTAAACCACCATAAAATCCCCCTGGTGAAATTACTTCGCATCTATCATCAAAAAATTCAACTTTTATATTAGATCTTTTATTATAATCTCTATGACAATAACAATTTAAAATAGCTTCTCTTAAAGCTTTTTCATGGTATGATACAAATTCTTTTCTCATCGGCGATCCATCTATAATAATTCTAGTTTCATTACATAAATCAGAATACTCTAATACTCTATCAATTTGTTTAATGATTGAACCACCAAATTCTTTTTTAGATTTAAATACGGCTCGAGTTATCCCTTGATATACGCCTATTTTTGTTTCAACATCATATTGGTCACTAAATATAAAAGCTAAGTTTGTATATTTTCCATCTTTCATAAAGCCAGATGTAACCATTTTAAAATCACCAAAATTTAAATTCTTTTCTTCAAATTTTAATTTTAAAATGTTAAATGTTAAATCTTGTACCTCAGATATCATTCCTTCATAAAAAATATTATTAGTTTCCATAATCATTCTAGTAATCTCCTCTTGAGAAGCTTGACTCTTGTTTCTTCCATATCTAATATATACACCAGCTGATCTTGGGCCTTTTTCTTTTATGTAATAGAGTTTATTGTTTCCTGGTTCTATAGATATAGCTAAAACTCCATCTTCATTATAATTGACTCTAACAAAATCAGAACAATTTGGATAAATAGCTTCATCTCTTATCCAATTTATAATTTTTGATTCGTTTAAGTCTTTTTCTTTTTCAGATAATTTGATTATTGTACCATCATTATCTACACCTACATAAATTGTTCCACCTAAGTAACTATTTAAAAAAGCAATTACCTCAGTTTTCATGTCATCATTTAAAACAGATTTTAATTCACAATTTCATTTTCCTCGTATTTCATAATATAGCCTTTCATTTTGTATTTCTAAAAATAAAAGCAGCATTTAATCTAATACAATAATTTGTAGTACGATTAAATGCTGTGAATATTACTATATTAAATGCTATTTTAATGATTTTAGATAATATTATTATATCAAAATTTTTACTAAATTTAAACAAATATACAATATTTTATAAATTTAAACTAATATTTCTATATATTTATTTTATTAAACAAATTTATTTTTTAGGATTATTATGCTACATCTTCAACGTCTTCAAATCCAAGGATTTCTGTAGCTTCACTTATATCTATATCTTGAATTGTATT
>CAYPEY010000034.1:0-20282 GCA_964409955.1 uncultured Staphylococcaceae bacterium | reverse complement strand
GTTGAATCTCTAAAATATATAATTTCTTTGTTATTTATTATTTTTTCTGTAAAAAAGTCAAAATAAAAAGGGTAAACCCTGTAAATATTATATAATTCATTAATTAATTTTAAATCAATTTCATTGATATCAATTACCCTAAAATTATTATCATTATCTTGTAAATACAAAAAGCATCACCCCATACATTATATGAAAGTGATGCTATTTTATGTTATTTTGATACTTCTACTAAGAATGGTATAATAACAGGTCTATGTTTAGTAAGTCTAAATACTAAATTTGATATTTCTGTTTCAATTGTTTTTGTAATATCAGGTAAATCAAATTTTTTCTTAACCAGATTATTATTAAGTATCTTACTAGCTAAATCATTAACTTTATTATTCAAATCTTCATAAGGGATATTGTAAGAAAGGCCTTTTAATACAATATCTTTTGCGCTAACAACTTTTCTAAGTCTTATATCATAGTTTAAAGTAAGAATTATTGCGCCTTCTTCGGCTAATTTTTCTCTTGTTTGAATTACTTCTTCATTTACCATACCAAGAAGTGATCCATCTACAAAGATATCGCCTACAGGAATATCCATTGTTTTTGTATAAACGCCATCTTCAAATACTGCAGCAACGCCATTTTCAAGAAGTAAAATATTTTCATCTTTATAGTCAGCTTCTTTTGCCACAAGATATTGATCATACATATGACGATATTCCCCTTTAACAGGAATAATATATTTAGGTTTTAACATTGCGTATAATAATTTTAAGTCTTCCGCATTCGCATGTGAACTCTTTAAAGTATTTTTATCAAAAATATGTACATTAGCATCATATCTATAAAGAGTATTTAATGCATAAATTGAATACTTTTCAGTTCCAGGTACTGGCGGACACATAAAGATTACGTGATCATCTTCAACAAGTTTAATTAGTTTATCTTCCCCTTGTGCCATTCTTACAAGTGAATTATAAGGTTCATTTCTTACCCCAATAGATAAAATTACTAAATCTTTATCCATATTTGTTGTATCAATGTTACTAGGAGATAATTTTACAATTTCATCTTCTTTTATTGATAAATAATTAGATTTAATCGCTACATCAA
Source organism: uncultured Staphylococcaceae bacterium (assembly GCA_964409955.1). GTDB lineage: Bacteria > Bacillota_I > Bacilli_A > ML615J-28 > CAG-313 > CAG-313. The sequence goes on along the minus strand of CAYPEY010000034.1, from coordinate 19,175 downwards.
CTATTTTTTCTGCTTTTCTACCAACAATTGCAATACGTTTATTCTTTTCTAGAGATAAACTTATTATCTTTTGAATTCTTGTTAAATCTGATGAATAAGTTGATACAATAATTCTTCCTTTAGAACTTGCTAGAATATTTTTAAATTGATGTTCTAAAAGTGAATCATTCTTAACACGATTAAGTGTTCCTGCACCTAGACTCTCTGTTAATAGTGCAAGTACCTTCTTTTTACCAAGGTCAGTGATTTTATCAAATGAAGTTTGGAACTTACCATAGTTAGTAAGACCAAAATTAAAGTCAGTACAATATACAACTGCACCATCGGATGTATTGATTGCTATAGCAACAGACTCTGGGATACTATGTGTTGTATTAAAGAAAGATACACTTACCTCTTTAAATTTTAAAACTTTATTTTCATTAATTCTAAATAATTTATAATCTTGAATATTCATTTGATTATTTAATAATAAGTTTTCAATTAATGAAATTGTAAAGTGAGTTCCATACACTCTTGATGGAACCATTTTTAATAAATAAGGTAATGCATTAACATGGTCTTCATGGCCATGAGAGATAAAGATTCCTTCAATACGATCTTTATTTTCAACTAAATATGATACATCAGCAATTACTGCGTCTACTCCATACATGTCAATATCAGGATATTTTAAACCTGCATCTAAAATAAAGATATGTTCGTTGACTTCAACAACGTACATATTTTTTCCATTTTCACCAAGGCCGCCTAAAGCAAAGATTTTTATATTTGCCATAATATGCTCCTTTCAACAATAGGTATTATACAGTAATTTTTGATTTTTTGCAAGAATAACGAGTTATTGTTTTATGTTTTTCTTATGCTTTTTTACAAATGGAGGTCTTATTAACTGTTTTATTAAATCTTTAAAATTAAATGGTATTAAAGGATATAAATATGATCTACCAAAACTCTTTAAAGATGCTAGGTATAAAATAAGAATAATTAATGAACCAATAAAACCATAAATACCAAATAAAAATATCGATAAAACTATAAATAGCTTAGTAATTTTATTAGCTAAACTTAATTCATAACTTGGTGTAATAAAAGATCCAATAGCACTGATTGCGCCAAGTAGAACTATTTGTTCAGTTATAATTCCGAGGTTAATAGCCATTTCACCAATTATTACCCCAGCGATTATTCCCATTGAAGTTGATAAAGCATTAGGAGTATGAATAGATGCCATCCGTAAAAATTCTATACTTAACTCCATTATTAAAAGTTGAATAAAAATAGTAAAATTATTAAATTCAACATCAAAAAACTTTGAAAAAAACTTAAAGTTTTCCGTGTCATATTGTAAAAGCACATACCAAAGAGGAACTATTAAGAAAGATAAAATTATTCCTATTAACCTTATCAATCTTAAATAAGAGCCTGCAAACATTGTTTGCCTAAATTCTTCAGCATGTTGCATATGATCGAATATCGAAACCGGACCTAAAATAACACTAGGGGAAGTATCAACAATAATTCCAAACATTCCTTGATATAGATGTGAGCAAAAGGTATCAGGACGCTCTGTATATTTCACAAGGGGATATGGAGTGAATTTATCTTTTAAGATAAATTCTTCTATTTGCTTATCTGCCATGGTTATTTCATCTACATCAATTTCTTTAAGTCTAGCCTTTACATCATTTAAATACTTATCATTAACATATCCATCTAAATAAACAAGCGCCACATTTGTTTTACTAATTTTTCCTACTTCAATAAGAATTGTTTTTAATTTTCCACTCTTTATCCTTCTTCTGATTAAAGCAATATTAGTAGCAAAATTTTCCGTAAAACCATCTCTACTTCCTCTAACTACCTTTTCTGAATCAGGTTCAGATACCGAACGATTTGGATAATTCTTAGTTTCACAAAATAATACTTCGCTACTTTCATCAACTATTATAACTACATCACCATTTAAAACGGAAGTATATACTAAATCGTAATCTGTAGTTGTTTTTACACCTTCATTTAGTAATACTTTAGAAAGTAGTTGTTCTTCATCTAAAAAATGATTTAAAGAATAAATTATGTTAGTTACCGATGAACTATTTATTAAAAAATTTAAGAATATTACCCAAAAATGATGTTTTTCATTAATAACTTCTCTAAATGTAATATCAAAAGACTCTCCATAAGAGAGATCTTTTTTTAATCTTTCAACGATTTTATTCATATTATCCTTTCGGTTTAAAAGCAAGAGCTATTAAAAATGCAAAAACGATTGCTGCAGCAATACCATTAGATGTTAAATTAAACATACCACTTGTTAAGCCTAGTATTCCAGAAGACGTAGCTTCTTCTACTGCAGCATGAGTTAAAGAGTGACCAAAACTAGAAATAGGTAGTAGTGCTCCAGCACCTGCTAGTTCAACTAACATATCATAAAGACCAAATGCTTCAAAAAGTGATCCTAAACTAACAAACAACACAACTATATGAAGTGGTAACAATTTACATTTATCCATTAAAAGTTGACCTAATAAACAAATTGCCCCACCTATTATAAAAGCAAACAAAAAATTCATTAATTACTCCTTTCTATAACTATTGCATGAGCAATTGCAGGAATTGACTCACTTTGTGCAGTCATAATAGGGTTTAGTAGTGCTCCTGTTGCGATTAATAAAACTTTCTTATATAATCCAACCCTTAAAGCGTTAACTACATAACTTAAAGCAACAAGGGTAATACATCCACATCCACTGCCTCCTGCAAACACATGTTGTCTTTCTAAATCATATAACATAAGACCTGCATCATTATAGTTTTTTTCAATATCATAACCATATTCTTTAACAATCTTTTTAAAAATATCAGATCCATATTTTGATAAATCTCCCGTTAATATTAAATCATACTCACTTGGATCAATTTCAAAATCTTTTATATGTTGTAAAAAAGTATCAGCAGCAGCAGGTGCCATAGTTCTACCCATATCTTGAGTATCCGTTAAATCAGGATCAATGATTTTACCAACTGTGCCTCTTGTAATTTTAATACTTGATGCGATTTTTGAAATAATGGTTGCACCAGCACCAGTTGCTGTTGATGTTGTTGAATTAGGCTTTTGAGCTCCATATTCAGTTGGATATCTAAATTGTCTTTCACTTGTCGAATTATGGCTTGATGTAATTGTCAAAGCATTATCAAATAAACCACTATCAACAAGAACAGATGCAACGTACAATGATTCTGTTAGAGTTGAACATGCAGCATAAACTCCAAGAAATGGTATTTGATAATTTCTAATTGTATAATTTGTTACACCAAGTTGATTATTTAGGTCTCCTCCAACAATAACATCAATCTCTTTTTCATCAATACCAAGTTTATCAAGAGCAATTTTAATTGCAGAATCTTGTAAATGAATCTCTGCTTGTTCCCAATTTTCTTCATTGCAGTGATTTTCAGTAAAACTATGATCAAAATATCCAGAAAGCGGCCCACTTCCTTCTTTTGGCCCAGATACAGTTGATGAAATTCGTAAATATAAATCATCAAATTTAACACTACTTTTTCCTACTTTTTTCATGACTACCCCACAAAATAAATAATAAAACCAAAAATAAAAGCACTTACAACACCTGCCACTATAACTGCACCTGCAAGTTTAAACATATTTAACATTATACCTTGAACAATTCCTTCACTTTTACTTTCAAGTGCTGATGAAGTCATTGAATTAGAAAACCCACATATTGGAACAATGGTCCCTGCTCCTGCAAACTGACCAATTTTATCAAAAAGGCCAAGACCTGTTAAGATAGAAGCAAGACCAACAATAATAATATACATAAGTGAATTTGCTGTATCATTATCTAAATCTATTAAATCTTTAAATATAAACCTTAAAAACTCACCAAATAAACAAATTAAACCACCACTAATAAATGCTTTAAAGCAATTTAAAAGAACCGGCCTTTTAATTTCATTTTCATTTAAAATCTTTTTATAAACCTGTTTTTCCATTTTTTTACACCTCACACCATTAGTATTAAACAAATTTATAAATTCATACAAAAAAAAGATGAATATTCTTCATCTTCTCACTCTCTCTATTATTCGTTTTAGTTTTCTACTTACTGTGCTTTGAGATATATTTAACATTTCCGCAATTTTACTTTCTGTAAGATTATCTTTAAATTTTAAAATAAATATTTCTTTTTCTATTAGGGTGAGTTTAGATAATTCTAATATTAAATCTTCTTTATTAATTAATAGTTCTTCTGACAACTCTTTTGATGTATGTCTATTCATCAGTTCTAGTTCAAGATACTTCTTTACATCAAATTTTTCTATTTCAGGTTTAATACTCCTAAGTTCTTTTTTAATACTTCCTAGTATATATGGTACCGCAAACGTAGAAAATTTATACCCCTTTTGAATATCAAACCTGCTAGCAGCAGTAATCAACCCCATAAGTCCTGCTTGAATTAAATCATCTCTATCAAATGCACTAACTTTAAATCTTGATGCTATCGTATAAACTAATCCAATGTGTTCATTAATAATATATTCATAATTATTATAATAAATTTGGTTCATTATATTTTTTCACCATCGTTACCATAGTACCTTCATTTTTCTTTGATTTAATCATTAATTGATCTGAAAATACTTCCATGATAGTAAAACCAAGACCTGCTCGTTCTTCTTCAAGTTTAGTAGAGTAAAGTGGTTCTCTTGCCTTATCTATATCTTCTATTCCTACTCCTTTATCTATTACTTCAATATACACATTAACATCATCATATGATAAATTCATATAAACCATCTTTTTTTCATCACACAAACACCCATGAACAATTGCATTAGTAACTGCCTCAGAAATTATTGTCTTTATTTCATTTAAAAAATTCACTTGTAAATCTAAATCTACCAAGAATCCAATCCCAATAGTTCTAGCTAACATTACATTATCAACTTTTGCTAAAAAAGTTGTTTCTAATTTATTATACATTAAGCAACCTCCACTAAATTTCTTGCTTCTTCCTCAGTTGAAGCTATTGTACATATTTTTTTAAGACCGGATAAAACAAATATCCTTTCTATTAATCTATTCATTGAACAAACAATAATTTTACCCTTTTTTCTCTTTAGATCAGTATAACGTCCAATAATAAATCCTACACCACTACTATCCATAAAATATAAGTTTTCAAAGTTAAATATTAAATACTTTATATTATATTTATCCATAACTTCACTTATTCTAATTTTTAACTTTTCTGTTACCGCTTGGTCTAGTTCCCCCTTAAGACGAACATACAACTGATCTTTTTTTATTGACATTTGCATATTTATAGCCATACTTCTACCTCCCTAAAATATTGTATCAAAATCAATAATTTAATTCAAAAGAGAAAATCAATTAATTTTAAGTTCGCTATTTTTCGTATATTTTCGATTGTCGAAGTTTTTGCAACCTTATCACTTTATAAAAAAATACAAGACAAAATATACATTTTGCCTTGTCTTTGTCATTAAAATATATTTTTTAATACTATATATCTCCCGGTATCTCCCGGTATCTCCCGGTTAATATAAAATATATTTACTGCGTGGACCAGTTCCATTAAGTTTAATTATTCGTTTTTCTATTAAAGAAGTTAAAATTTCACCTGCTCGAGTTTTTTTAACATTTAAAATATCTTCAACTGTACCCCTTCTAATAAAATTATACTTTTTAATATAATCCACGATTATCTGTTCTTGCTCAGTTAAATTGTAATCTTTTTTTATTGTTTTTGAGTCTAACATTTTAAGTGCTTCATTATTATATTTAAAGCTAATAGTAATAAAATTATCTGTTATTTCAAAATCTTCTTTAGAAAGATACTTCATTATTCTTCGCATTCCACGACCTAAATGTTCACCCATATCTAAATCACTCATAACTCGCATTAATTCTCTATTTCTAGGTAGTGATTTAGCCTTAAAAAATTCCTCTTTAGATAAACCTTGAGGTAGTCCTCCGTATGAATATAATTCAAATCTATCATTGTGAATAATTATATAAGGTTCACTACCCATAGAATAATCATTATGACAAAAAATATTTAGGATTGCCTCTCTTAAAGCGGTGGTATCAACTAAGTTTGCTTCATCTCTTTTGGCGTTTCCTGTGATTTTTATAGCAGTAGTATTCTCTACTTTTAATTTATCAATAACAGAGTTAATAGCCTTGATTAAACAACATTTACCATAATCATTTCTTTCAATAAAATCATCGTTATAATATTTTGCAACTCTTACTGAAATATTATTATTATCGGCAAGTAAATAAGCTAAATAATTAAATTTATGTTCTCCTGTATACAAATCTAAAGATTCTAAAAAATATTCGTTGTTTATTTCTTCAAAGCCTTTTTCTTGGTAATAAATTTTAAGTTGTGAAAAAGTCAAATTTTGCTTAGGGGAAACCATATTAGAGAGAGTATTTTTTACCTTTTTAGAATATAAACTATCAATTTCTTTTTGTTCGAGCGGTGTCTTTTGTGTACCGATTCTAACATAACACCCTTTAGGTGACATACCATATTTTCTTACATAATATGGTTTTTCTATGCCACTAGCTACTTCAATTTCAATGTAACGTTTATTTTCATCTACCAAAATATTTACCTTAAATAATCCTATTATTGATGGTGATATATTGTTTTTTAATCTATCAATAATCTTTAATGCTACATTATCATAATCATCAACACCAATAATATTACCAAACTTATCTACACCTATAAGAATAATTCCTGAATGACTATTTAAAAAAGCAACAACTTCTTTTTCTATCTCATCTATAACACTACCTTTTAATTCAACGTTTTCACTTTCCTCATACCTCATTAATATAACCTCTTATTTTTATTTCTAAAAATAAAACAGCATTTAATCAAACGTATAAATTTTACTACGATTAAATGCTGCGAATAATGTTATATTAAATACAAATTTTATATATTTAGATATAAATATTATATCACATATTATGTAATTTAACACATTATTTACAATATATTTTTTAATATTTCAACAAACATTTCGAAGAAATTTTTCTTTTCCACTTTTTCTTCTAAATTAAGATCTACAGTTGTATATAACTTATTATCTATATAGACCTTTAGTTTTCCAATATCTGTGACATAGTTATTATTAATCTTATTTTTATCAAGTTCAATTTCATAAGTGACCACTCCACCACTACTACCTTTTGGAATAACACGTGACACATCTTGTGATAAGACAATATTATAAACTGATGGCTTTGTTAGTAAATCAGTCTCAGTTTGAACAATTGCTCCTTTGGGGCTTATCAACTGAACATCATAATTAGAATAAACATAATTCATTAAAGAAAGCGTATCTGCATTTCTTCCTTTACTTGTTTCTCCTCCCATTACAACAGTAATGATTCTCATACCATTTTGATTTTTTGTACAAACAAGACAGTATCCAGCTTGGTTTGTCCATCCTGTTTTTAAACCATCAATAGTTGAATCTTGTTTTATTAATTTATTTGTATTAACAAGCCAAAAAGGTTTTTCTGTATCCTGTCTTAGATAAGATTCATAAGTTGATGAAATTGGTAATATTGTATCACCATGTTTATTAATCAATTCTCTTGCGATAATAGCCAGTTCATTTGCAGTTGTGACGTGACCTTCAGAATGTAAACCTGTAGCATTTTTAAATGTTGTCGATATCAGATTAAGTTCACTTGCTTTATTCATCATCATCTTAACAAAATTATCCTCAGTTCCAGCTATTGCTTCAGCTAATACTACAGTTGCATCATTAGCAGAGGCGATAACTACAGCATAAAGTAAATCCTTAACAGTCATTTTTTCACCAACTGATAAGAAGATTTGACTTCCTCCCATAGACGCAGCATATTCAGATGTCGTTAAAACTTGACTCATCGAAATTTTACCACTGTCAAGTGCATCCATAATTACACATAAAGACATTATCTTTGTGGTACTAGCAGGGTATCTTAATTCTTTAGAATTATAATCATATAATACATTGCCACTTGTTGCGTCAATTGCTATTGCACTTTTAGAATTTTTAATCAATCCATCTTCTGCTTTCACACTCATTAAATTTATAAAAGTTATAAAGCTTATTAATAATAAAAATATTTTTAATACTTTTTTCATTTAATCACCAATATAGTTTATTATAATCATCTAGAAAAAATGATAAAAAGAATAGACTATTACATCTATTCTTTAGTTTCATTTTTAGGATAACAAATTAAAGCTATCATTAAACAAAAAGCACTTGCGAATAAGAATAAAACTCCAAGTTGACCGATTAAATCAGCAACAAATGGTTTACCTGCCTCAGGATGCCAAGTTAGAGTAATTCCATCATCTGTTACATAGTGATAGAAAAAATAATTAATTATTAGTACTACTACTCCTGATATTAAACTACATAATGATAATTTTAATAATTTACTTCTATTCATTAATTTTACCTCTTGGTACGACAAATTTTAATGCTTTAGGTAGTATTGATATCTCAAAATGAGTATCTTTTCTTGTTTCTCCATCAAACGCCGCAACTATTTCTTTAGGTGTATCAATAACAATTTTTGGAGTTTGAATAAAGTAAACTATCTTTTTAAATCGTGGTTGATCTAGATGAACTCCCACTTTATAATGCTTTACAAGACGAGCAAATTTAAATATAGATATTTTCTTAACAACAACAAGATCGATCAAACCATCATTTAAACTTGCATGTGGTGCACACTTATAACCACCACCATAGTATTTGGCGTTTGCGCAAGCAAATAACAAACTCTTTCCTGTATAAAATACTTCGTCGTTTGCTTTAATTTCTACCATATCACCAAGTTTTGGTGATAAGATATTTTTAACAAGCGCCATATTATATGCTGTTTTAACTTTCTTAAAAGTTTTTCTAAGTTTAATTTGATCATCATTTGCTCTAGCATCGAAACCAAAATTCGCTACATTTAAGCAATATTCATCATTTACTTTTATTACATCAGTTTCAAAATATTCACCATTTATTAATTCTTCAAGATTTGAAAAATCATATTCTGGGAAAGATTTCAAAAAATCATTGCAAGATCCAACTGGTAATATTCCCATTCTAACGTTTGTACATGGAACTATTCCGTTTAATACTTCAAAACATGTTCCATCTCCACCACATGCAAAAATAGTAATTTCTTCATTTTGATGATTAGAAACAATCTCTTTTACTTTTTTTGTCGCATCACCTGGTCCTTTAGTAAGATATGTGATAAATTCATGTTTTTGTTTAGTTTCTAAACTTAATCCATCAATGAAAGAAGTAATTAAAGGTAAACCTTCTTTTTTTCCCGCATTAGGATTAACAATAAAATAATATTTCATTTTGTACTTCCTATCTTAGTTTGTTAAAATCGTCAATTATTTTCTTTAAATCTTTTCTTATTTCTAAATTCTGAGGACAAGCTTTTTCGCATAATCCACATTCTACACAACTATTTGCAAATACTTCTCGTTTAGTAAGAGCATTACATCTTTCAACAAATGATTCTTTATTATCATAAATACCATATTCATTCCACATTGCAAAGTTAGACGGTATATTTACACCTTTTGGACAAGGCATACAATATCTACAGCCAGTACAACCATTTTTAATACGGCTATTTAACTCTTTTACTACTTTATCAATTGCATCAAATTCAGCACTTGATAAAGGCACAAAATTATTAAATGTATTAAGGTTATCTACAACTTGTTCCATAGTAGACATTCCACTTAAAATTACTTTAACATTATCAAAACTACCAACATATCTTAAAGCATATGATGCATCTGATGCATTTTTATTTAAATTTGCTAATATACTGTGAATATCTGTAGGAAGTTTTGCAAGTAAGCCCCCTTTAATAGGTTCCATTATAACAAGCGGAATATTCTTATTCTTAGCTAGGTTATATCCTTTTAAACCAGCTTGTTCAAGCGTATCCATATAATTAAATTGAATTTGACAGAAATCCCAATCATAATGACTAATTATCTCTTCAAATACTTCATATTCATCATGGAAAGAAAAACCTAAATATTTGATTTTTCCTTCACGTCTATATTTTTCACAAATATCAATAACACCTAAATCAACAACTTTTTTAAATGTGTTTTTATTTAATGCATGAAGTAAATAAAAATCAACATATTCAACATCTAATCTCTTTAGTTGATCATTAAATATTCTTTCAACATCTTCTTTAGTTTCAATACTCCACATAGGAAGTTTTGTTGTTAGATAAAAACTATCTCTTGGATATTTTTTTAGTACACGTCCTACAAATGGTTCAGATGCGCCATTATGATAAGGATAAGCTGTGTCAATATAGTTTACTCCTGTTGCTATTGCCTTATCAATCATTTTTTCGGCTTCTACTTCATCAATTTCACCATTTTGAGTTATTGGAAATCTCATACATCCAAATCCAAGTAAAGATACATCTATATTTAATTTATTTAAATTTCTCATTTTCATTATAACCACCATATTTATTATACCATAAAATTTGTTTTTTTCCTATTTATAGGCTTTTAAATACTCAAATTTTAAAAAATGTGTTATAATATATAAAATTAGAAAAGAGGGATAACTTATGAAATTAAGTTTATTAGAAACCGAAATAGCAATAAAATATATTAAAGATACTTTTGAAAAAGATTTAGCATCTGCCCTTAATCTTACCAGAGTATCTGCACCTTTAATGGTACTTTCTGAAACAGGACTAAATGACCATTTAAGTGGTAAAGAAAAACCGATAACATTCACTCCAAAAGCTATTAAAAAAGATGTTGAAATTGTTCAATCTCTTGCTAAATGGAAAAGAAATGCACTTGCTAAATATGAATTTGCAACAGAAACTGGTCTTTACACAGATATGAACGCAATTAGACCTGATGAAGAACCTGATGCAATTCATTCATTATATGTTGACCAATGGGACTGGGAAAAGATTATCACTAAAGAAGAAAGATGTTTTGAATATTTAAAGGACATCGTTACTAAAATATATAATGTAATGAAAACATTAAATCAAAAAGTAACATCTCGTTATCCAGACTTGACAACTGATTTACCTGATGAAATTTATTTTATTTCAACTAGTGAACTAGAAGAAAAATATCCCACTTTATCACGTAAAGAAAGAGAAAATGCTATAACTAAAGAATATAAAGCCGTATTTATTCACCAAATAGGTTGGCCACTAAAAGATGGTTCATCTCACGATACACGTGCATCTGACTATGATGATTGGAATTTAAATGGTGATATCCTTCTTTGGTTTGATACTTTAAATATTGCTTTAGAACTTTCATCAATGGGAATAAGAGTTGATAGTACTTCTATTGTTAACCAAATTAAAGCAAAAGGCGAAGAATTTAAATTAAACAATCCCTACGTACAAGATGTAATTAATAATCGCCTACCTCTTACAGTTGGTGGAGGTATTGGACAATCAAGACTTTGTATGTTTTTCTTAAAGAAACAACATATCGGAGAAATTCAAGCATCTGTATGGGACAGTGATTATATAAATAAACTTGAAAAAGATGATATTCATCTTTTATAGGAGTAATATGCAAAAATTATTAGTTAAATTATTTATCAAAAATTATCAAGATACAAATAATGCTCAAGTAAGAGGCAAATATGGAACACTTTCTGGGATTGTTGGTATCATTTCTAACCTAATATTATGTGCAGGAAAAATTATCTTAGGTTTTTTTACAGCAAGTTTTTCAATAATGGCTGATGGAATTAACAATTTAACCGATGCTGGTTCTTCTATTATCACTTTGATAGGTTTCAAATTATCAAGTGCACCAGCTGATGAAGATCATCCTTATGGTCATGAAAGAATTGAATATATTACTGGTTTGATAATTTCATTTTTAATTCTCTTAATCGGTTTTAACTTAGGCCGTGAGTCAATAATGAAAATTATTAATCAAGATTTTACAACTAATATTTCTACTATCGCAATAATAATTATGTGTGTTTCTATTGCTATGAAATTTTGGCAACACATCTTCTACAAGAAAATGGCTAAAGCCATTGACTCAGAAGCTCTTTATGCCAGCAGTAAAGATAGTTTAAATGACTGTATCTCAACTACATCGGTAATAATTGGTATGATACTAATTAAACTTACAAATCTTCCAATTATTGACCCTATCATCAGTATCTTAGTTGCTATCTTAATTTTTGTATCAGGCATCAAAATGGTATTTGAAACAATAAATCCTTTAATTGGCATAATGGCATCAGATGAAGAAGTTGAAATGATATCAAATAAAATCATAAGTTATGATGGAATTCTTGGAATTCACGACTTAGTAATTCATCGATATGGTAACTCAACAGTATTTGTAACTGTACATGCTGAAGTACCAAGTGATGTAGATGTAATGATCAGTCATGACATTATCGATAATATCGAAAGAGATTTTAGACAAGAATTAAACATTGACTTAACTATTCACTTAGATCCTATTGATATCAATAATCCTGAAACAATGCGATTAAAAGATTTAGTTAATACAATAATTAAAAATATTGATCCAATTTTAAGCATCCACGATTTTAGAGTAGTTCATGGACAAACTCATACTAATCTTTTATTTGACATAACAATGCCAATAAAATTCAAATATACACCAAGTGAGATTAGAATTATGGTGTCTGATGAAATTAAAAAGATTAGTGAAAACTACTTTGCAATAATTCAAATTGATCAATTATACAACAGGAACAACTAAAAATGCAACCTTAATGGTTGCATTTTAATTTTTTACTATAGGATTACCTCAGCAAAATTTACATAGTCAAGTTCTCTGATATTTTTTATCAAATCATCTGAATGTTTTGTCCAAGACATCAAATGAATTGTGTAAACACTTAAACCCGTTTTAGCAAAAGCACTATTATAATTAACATGATTGATTTTACCACCATTTGAACGAATAAAATCTACCAATTTCTTTAAGTCTTCTTCTGCAAACAGCTCTACGTGAATTTCAATTACAAAAGATCCCTTTGTTAACTTGATTTCTAGTTGTGGCAATATTAAGAAAGCAAACATAACAACAATTGTTCCAACTATTGCAAGGGTATAAAAACCTATTCCAATTGCTATACCAATACATGCAGCAACCCAAAGTCCTGCAGCAGTAGTTAACCCCTTAATTTGACTTTTTGAAGTAATTAAAATTGTACCTGCACCTAAAAACCCGATACCACTAATTACTTGTGCAGCAAGTCTTGAAACATCACTTCCTTCGAATGCTTCATAAATATATTGGTTAGTAAATGTAACAATCATAGAACCAAGTGATACTAAAATATAAGTTCTAAGCCCTGCAGCATGTCTACGTCTTGCACGTTCTATTCCAATAAATCCAGCACAAATAAGTGTTAATAAAAATCTAGCAATGATTGACCAAATTGTTATCCCACCTAATGTTTCTTCAATTCCTAATAATTTTGTAATAGGATCTATATAAGCTAAAATCATATTAATCCTCCTCGCTTTTTTATTTTTTCAATAAATAAACTCCTGGTCTTTCAACTGTAATTTTATCTACTCGACTATTTACCATCCTTATACCATCATAAATTAAAATTGTACCCGGAGCTAAATATTTTGTAAACTCTTCATAATTATTGCTAATTATTAATTGTAATTCTTCTTTCTTCTCATTAAACATTCTAATAGATACATGATGTTGATACTTATCAAAAACAATATACTTATTAATATCATTCATTGTTTCATATTTAAAATGAGAATACTGTTTTCTTATCTTTATTAAATCTTTCACACTTTCAACCACATTATATGGATAATGCCAATTTATACCGTTAACATCATCAGATAAATTATAAGAATTATCTATGGCTTTCTTTGTTCTTAAATATGTACTCCCCGCATGTATAAACGGCACACCTTGTGAAAATAACAATATACCAAATGCTAGTCTTACATAATCGACAATTTCATCAATTCTGATGTTTGGTCTTTTTAATTTTAATAAATCAACAAATGTATAATTATCATGACATTCGAAATATTGAATGGATTGATTCAAATTATTAAATTTACCAAATTCAAAGAAATATCCTTTTAACAAATTACAAACATCTTTACTAGATAAAGGGCTTCCCATACAATAGCCAAGCATACGATCTTTTCCTCTTATCGTGTTACGATAACAATCATTAAAGAAACCAATTCCTGGCATCTTTTTATGATTTCCCATATGGGCACGTTCAGAATCAGGAAGATTTACTCCCATATTCCATCCCTCTCCATATAACATAGTAATCTTATTTACTTCTTTTAATTTAGAATCTATTTGGTTTATTGTTTTAATATCAATTAATCCCATTAAATCAAATCTAAAACCATCGATTTTATAAAAGTTTTGATAATAAACTAGTGAATCAATAATAAATTTTCTCATCATTGAATGGTTAGTATAAACATCATTTCCACACCAAGAAGCATTTGTTAAGAAACCTCTTGAATCAGTTCTAAAAGTATATCCTGGAACTAACTTTTCGATTGGAAACCATTTTGCATCATATACATGGTTATAAACAACATCCATATTTACACCCATTCCAAGTAAATGTATAGTGTCTATTAATTCTTTTAATTCATTAATTCTAACATATGGATCATATGGGTCAGTACTAAAGAAACCACTTGGAACATTATATTGCATTGGATTATATCCCCAGTTATATTCAAACTCAGGGTTTTTAGCCTCATGAATTGACTCATCTACGCCATCAAAAGCAAATACCGGCATTAACTGAATATGAGTTACACCAAGTTTTTTGATATGACCAAGCCCATATTTTTTGTTTACAGAAGCAGTTAAAGCTTTGTATGTACCTCTTTCTTTTATATGAACAAGCGATGTGGCATCACGTATATTAAGTTCATAAATTATTGCATCAACATTTTTAAAGTCTTTTACTTGATAATATTCATGCTTCATTTGATATGTTTTTGCAGGATCAATTACATAATTTTCTTGGTGATTAATCACACTCGCCACCGCATACGGATCAAGGGAAGAAACAAAATTTTTATCTATTCTAAATAAATAATGATATCTACTATAATCAAGATCACCTTCTACTTCTAACTCCCATATACCGTTATTTAAATACACCATTTCAAATTTTTCATCATTTAAAACTAAATACATTTCTTTAGATACTGGTGACCAAACTCTAAATCTAGTTGAATTAGCAGTATATTTATAGCCTAACCAATCATTAAAATAGTATTTTTCATCAAATAACTCGGTTTGTGAAATTGACCCTAAATACAACTGACAAATATTTTCCTCATTTATAAATATTTCATAATCTAAATGAGGGTCAAATAAGTCCACAGATTCTAAAAAATATTCTATAACGTTGTCTTTATTCACGCTACTTACAAGTTTCAAATCGATTAATGATTTTGAACTCCTAGCAGTAAGCTTTTCGTGAGTAATTCTAATATTATTAGATATTATTAATTTAACCTTATTAAAATCTTCTAAATATCCTCTATACATAATAACTTCCCCTACTCATCCAAGATGTCCATAAATCCTTTTCTACTACTATCAATAATGATTAAAGTCGCAAGGCCTATCATGAATGCCGCAAAAACACCAAATACAATTGAACTCTCCCAACTAATTTCACTAGATTGCCATTTTCCACCACTTATATAAAAATCAACAATTTCAGTTGTAAAATCATCAGTATTAACATATTCGATTTTTAAACTCATAGTTCCTATTTGCCAGTATTCTACTACATATATAATATTATAAAGATAGGTTTTTGTATCATCAGTAGTAATTTCAGACTTCATTTGAGTTACATTTAATGATTGTTGCGTTTGTCCTAATATTGTAGATGAAATTCCTTTAATTATTATATCAGTATCAGTTTCAAATGTAAGTTCTATTTGAACTTTTATATCTCCATTATCTCTAATCTTTTTAGTTGTAATATCCATATTGTTTAGTACAACACTAGTCGCATGAACTTGATTATTCATAGATAAGATAACACATAAAAGTAAACAACTAATAAATATTAACACTTTTTTCATTATTTACCACGCTCCTTAAAACGCTTTAAATAATTATTTAAAGTATTATTATTTTTATTTGACCTTATATAACTTACTAGTGTAATTGTTATACCTCCAATTATAAAAGCGACAATTGTTGCAATAAATAGTCTGGCATTACTTGCAAAATCAAATATATAGGTTAAATATCCTACTGTTAGAAAAACAATAGCTAATAATGAATATACAATAATTGTTTGTACGGGAACAGAAATCTTTTTCATCGTAAAAATTACAATTAACAATATACTAGTTATGACAGAAGCAACCGAATAGATTGCTATTTCTCTGCCAAAATTAGATAAACCAATTGAATATTCAGAAAAAGATGAAAAAACAATAACAAATAAAGTAAAGATTATTGCCATAATAATGATAAAGTTCATAAATAATTTTAAAATTAACTTAGATTTTTTTTCACTATTCATCTTCACTCCTCCTATTCATTTAATTTTCTTTTAAAGTTATGTGCATAAACTCTTGTGATAATCATTTTTTCTGAATTATCGAGTACGGCACTAATTCTACCATTAACAAGTGTAGACACTTTTTCAATTTTATTAATATTAAGAATGATTGTTCTTGCGGTTTGGACAAATGAAGTATTTTCAAGGAGTTCAACAAGTTCTGCTAATTTATAACTAACTTCATATACTTCTTTTTCTGTGTAAGCAAATACATGATTTTCTACACTTTCAAAATAGTAAATATCATCTAAATTTATTACATATTTTTCACCATCCAGTTTTCCTTGAATAGTAATATAACTTGTTCTAATAAAATTAGCAATTTTATTAATCTTAGAATCAACTTCACTACATCTAATAATGATTTCAGTTTCTTTTAGGTTTTGAACTTGATCTATCTGTAACTTCATTTATCTCGCCTCCTTACTTTTCAAAACGATTTCGATATGTACACTTTTTACATATTTCAAAATATGGGGTTCTATCATTAATACCCTTTATAACTTTTTTATATAAAAATGAATCTAATATTTCATCTAATGACTCTTCAAAAATATTACCAATTTTTGAGTGTCCTAAATAATCTAAACAACATAAAACAACATTACCATTGTTTAAAATAGCAAGTTGTTTCTTACCTCCTAAACAACTAGATTTAATATTATTTTCACAAGCATCAAGAGTTGGCCACTGGAATTCATCAGCAGTGGATACTCGAACATTTTTTAAATTGTCTATATTTGCAACATTATTTAAGAAAAACGTAATTTGATTATTTAAATTAATGATATCAGTTTTAGATTTATCATTCCATAATCTTAAATTAATTGGAAGACTTTCATTAACATTATTTTTCTTATTTAAAAATGTATTTAATTCATTTAAAAATTTTTCTTTTTTAACATCATCAAATTGAATATATGATTGTAAAGAAATGTTAATCTTTTTAAAATATTTTAAATTTAATATATCATTATCAAATGCTTGTAAATTTGTTCCATTAGTCGTAATGGCAAAATCTATTTCTAAACTATTTACAAGAGTTAATATTTTTTTAAAATCTTTATGAAGGCTAGGTTCACCTAACACATGAAAATATAATAATTCGCATCTATCTTTAATTTTTTCTAACACCAACTTCATATCATCCATAGCAATAGACCTATGATTTTCTTGATTGCTTGAAGGACAAAAGGGACATTTTAGATTACAAATTGTTGTTATTTCTAAATAAATAACAAACTTTTTATTCTTAAACATCTTTTTCTTTTCCAAATAATTTAATATTTTTATCTTCTATAGTATAACTTAACACTTTTTCTGTTAAATCACTATCTAAGTACCATTCAACATTTTGATAAACCAACAAATTAACATTTTGACCTTTTTTATAATATTCTGTATGAACACATTCATTATTATAAAAGTATCTCACACGATATTTTTTAAAAAAGATACTATAAATTATTAATGCAATCCAAGGTAATGTTACAATAACACAAACAAATATTACAAACAGCGTCCAATTTTTTCCAAGTTCATCAGCTGGAACAATATCTCCCGCATTTTCTAAAAAAGTCTTTAATATATTAATCATTTAATATTCTCCTTTAAGCTAACTATTTTATACTTCCATTTTTTATTTATTATAATCAAAAAACGATTAGTTGTTAAATTATATAATTCATAACTTATAGCAATTATATCGTTTTTAATTCCTTCTTCTTTATAATCCTTATACACCTTTTCCATTAAACGAAGAGATTTCCTGAAATAGCAATAAGATTTAAATTTTTTATTTAATTTTTTATAAGCTCTTGCATTAAATAAATTTATTAAAATAACATATCTTAAATCTTCAAATGTTTTAGATTTACTATATAAATGCTTTGCGCAGTCCATTGCACTTTTTGAATAATCAATTACACCGTGGTTATAATTTTTATTTTCAAATATCGTAATTAATTCGATATATCTTTCAATAAGATTATAATAATCTTCAATATTATATTTACCAGATTCTTCTAAAAGATTTATTATCTTTGTATAGCAATCAATAGTTTTAACACTTTCACTTTCATATTTATCATAAAAAGTTACTAACATATCGTAGCATTTCAAAACTAAATTACGATCCTTTAATGAATTAGTATCAATATATAATTTTTCAGCAATTTTTATTGCTTCTTGTAATATTTTTTCCGATTCTTTTGCACGAATCGCATTTAAATTATTAATATTTATTGTTAAAATTTTATTAACTTTTGTTCTTTCTTGTTCTAAAATTAAACTATTATCTTTCATTGCGTACTTACCTATCTTATATATTTATCTTATTATACTACAAAAAAAGTTTTTTTTCATCTTTGTTAATAACAAAAATTAAAAAACCTCCCAATTAATATATATGATTATATAACTTAGTTTGGGGTTTCAATACACCTATAACTAAAATTGGG
>CAYPEY010000033.1:0-20664 GCA_964409955.1 uncultured Staphylococcaceae bacterium | reverse complement strand
CAACAGGGATTGAAACCTATGAAATTGTAAAAGAAGTAGCAAATAGTGTGGATATTGATTATCTAATTGTTGTTGATGCACTTGCAACATCATCAATAGAAAGAATCAACTGTACAATTCAAGTTACTGATACTGGTATTAAACCAGGTTCAGGTGTTGGAAATAAACGAAAAGAATTATCTTATGAGACTTTAGGTAAACCGGTTATTGCGATAGGTGTTCCTACTGTTGTGGATGCGGCGACTATTACAATAGATGCAATTAATAAAGTAGTTGAACATATATATAATCATACAAGCAAAGATGAAAAAGAACATATAACAAAAGAGATCTTAGGTACATTTGGAGATTTGAGTGATTTTGAAAAATTAGATCTTGTAAAAGAAGTTTTAACAGAAGGCGGATTAAATTTAATGGTTACTAAAAAAGAAATAGATCAAGATGTTGATGATTTATCAAAAGTTATTGCAAATGGTATCAATTTAGCACTTCACAAAGGTCTATATAATGGACATAGTGCATAAAATACAATAGGTGATGAGATACGAATAAAATAGTAATAGTTATTATATTTTTAATTTGTTTTTCTTTTATTAATAATTTAATCCTTACAATTGATACACTAAATGAAATGACTAATGATATCGACCAAGAAGTATTTCTTAGTTTTGTTGATCCAACAATTGATGTAGAAAAACAACATGAAAGACGATTTAAAACAATATATGAATATATAATTTATTATTTATTTTATTTTGATATTAATGATCCAAAAAGTGTGATTAAGATAATTAATTATTAGGTGTATTATGAAAAATATAGTTATAATTTTATTATTAATAATTTGTTTTATATTAGGTGTTAATGCAAGTAATATGAGTTATTCATATAACGGTATGTTAGAATCAGAAAAAGATAAATTTGAAAATACTATAACTAACCCAAGTAATGAATATACTCCTAAAACTTTAGTACCTAAGGAAAATATTGTAAATAAAGTTGCAAATAAATGTGAAGACGCTATGGATAGCATCTTTAATAAATTAATGGATATAGTAAAAGGTTTTTAATTAAACCTTTTTTTATGTTCTGAAATTTAAATTGGGCAGTTACTGTCTGCCCAATTTAAATGGAGTCATAATTTAGAAACATTAAAAGTAGGATTAATGAAATAAAAACTTTGGTATATTAGTAAAAGTATTAAAAAAGGATGAGCAAAAAGTATTTTTATTTCTAATATCATTTGTAATTTAAATTTATATTTGATATAATAAAGAAAAAAGGAGTGATAAAAATGATTAAACACATTGTATGTTTTAAATTAAAGGATAATAGTTTAGAATTTTGTAAGAAGACAAAAGATATCTTACTTTCTATGAAAGGTAATGTTCCAATGCTTGTAGATATTCAAGTTGGAATTGATTTCTTACATTCTCCAAGATCTTATGATATTATTTTAGAAACTTATTTTAAAAGTAAAGAAGATTTAGAAGCATATCAAAAAGATCCATATCATTGTTCAGTTGTAAAAACACATATGCATGCATCACAAGAAGCAAGTATTGCAATAGATTATGAATTGGATGATTTTGAATATAGTGTGAAAGATCATGAGGTGGGCAAAGACTTTTGAACTTCAAAACAAGCCCTTTTTAAAGCTTATTTTAAAGAATTCTATGAATTTATTAAAAGTAAGGAAGAAGGAAGACTTGATTTAGAAAAACATAATATTAATAGTGTAGATGATTTTTATGACTTTGCAAGTTGGAATGCTGGAGGAATGGATAGCTGTTATGCAATGGGATTTGCTTTCCATAAGTATTATTTAACTCCTTGTAATGGTGATACTTTAGATAATCAACCAGACACAACATTTATTGGCTATTGTCATAAAAATGATAAATTTAGCGATTTTATTAATTTCTTAATTACTTTCTTTGCTTGGTGGAGAAATGATGAGGGTTGCACTACGTTTGATCCATATAATTATGCAGATGACTTTTTTCATTCATCTTGGGCAACCTTGGTTGATACTTGTAAATTATTTTATCTAAATTCTCATACAGTTTATCACTGGCAATCTGCAAGAGTTAAATATACTCTTGATAATATTCCTGGAGTTATCTTAAAACATCCAAAAGATATTCATGATGAAATTATTGTTGCAGGATATAACTTTTTAGGTTTTGTAAAAGAAAAAAATCAAGTAGTTGCAAATTTTGAAAGAAAAGATTTCTATAATTATTGGGAAAAAGAAGAAAAGAAAATTAAGAAAGTATATGATCCAAATGTTAAAAAGGTAGATCCAGCATAATATGAAAACATATACTTTAATTACTGGTGCATCAAAAGGCCTTGGAAAAAGTTTTGCTTATGAATTTGCATCACATGGTCATAATTTAATATTAGTTGCAAGAAGTATAGATTTACTTGATAATTTAAAACAAGATTTGGTTAGTAAGTATAATATTGATGTAGTTACAATAGTAGAAGATTTATGTTTACAAAATGCCGCTTTAAGTTTATATAACAAAGTTAAGGAATTAAATCTTGTTGTGGATGTGCTTATTAATAATGCGGGAATTGGTGATATTGGATATTTTATTGATTCTAGTATTGAAAAGAATCAAAACATTATTAATTTAAATATTCAAACCTTGACTACTCTGACTTATTATTTTCTTCAAGATATGAAAACTTTAGATAGTGCATATATATTAAATGTTGCAAGTATTGGCGCATTTACGCCAGGTCCAATAATAAGTGTATATTATGCTAGTAAATCATATGTCTTATCATTTACTGAAGCATTAAGTGAAGAATTAAAGGATACTAGTATTCATGTAATGGCACTTTGTCCTGGAACAATCAAAACTTCATTTTTTGACTCTGCATCAAATAATAAGGAAATCAAACACCAAACAAAAGCAGCAGATCCAAATAAAGTTGCAAGATGTGCATATAATAAAATGTATAAAAAGCGTACAGTTTATATATATGGTATAACTAATAAGTTGATTGCTTTTTCTAAAAGAATCTTATCTATGAAATGTTTAAGACGTATAACTTATAAAATCCAAAAGAAAAGAATAAAAAAATAAAATGCTGATGAATTTCATCAGCATTTTTAATTACATATAACTTTTGTATTTTCTTTTATAGTTATTAGTTT
The DNA here is from genome assembly GCA_964409955.1 of uncultured Staphylococcaceae bacterium. GTDB lineage: Bacteria > Bacillota_I > Bacilli_A > ML615J-28 > CAG-313 > CAG-313. The sequence continues at coordinate 17,492 of CAYPEY010000033.1, read as the reverse complement.
ATTTAATTTTTTATTAAAACTTAAATATAGAGTAATTACGATAATCATTGAGAAGCAATCAATTATTGGTTGACTTAATATTATTCCATAGAGACCAATATAGTGATTTAAAAGTAACATTAGTGGAATATCAATAATACCTTTTCTAAGAAGAATGATAGTTAAAGCTTTACCAGTTTCTCTTGTTGCTTGGAATGTTGTATTTGCAAGGAATACTAGCGATGTCATCGGCATTGTAAGACATAAAATTCTTAAGAAATCACTTCCGTATTTGAGAGTTAATTCATCTTTGATAAACAATGATACTAAGAATTTAGGGAATAAACTAAATGTCAGTGTACAAGTTATTGAGAATATAAGAACACATAATCCACTAAAGTAAATTGTTCCTTTCATTCGCTTGAAGTTGTTTGATGCAAAGTTATAACCAATTAAAGGAAGTACTCCTTGTGTTAATCCTTGCGCAAAAGCAATTACGCAAAGGTCAATTTTTTTAGCTATACTTACACCAGATATAGCTTCATCGGCATATCCGGCCATTAACTTATTAATGCATATATTACTAAATATTGCCATCAGTGTTAAACAAAAACCAGAAATACCTGATGAGATTATTTCAAATATTGTCTTATTTTTACCTTTTAAGTTTGCTGGAGAAAAACTTAATATTGTAGATTTTCTTGTTTTGTATAAATAGTATACAAAGTATAGAGTTGCAAGTATATTTGCAATACAAGTTGCAATAGCCGCTCCTGTTACTTCCATTTTAAACGCAAAGATAAAAATTGGATCTAAGATGATATTTAATATACCACCAAGCATTATCCCAAAACTAGCTTGTTTAGCAAGACCTGTTGATCTTATTAAGTGAGCTAGGGTGCTATTTAATACTGTAGGTAGAGTTCCAATTACTACTACCCAAAATAAATAGTCTTTTGCATATGTGAATGTATTTGTGCTTGCGCCAAGTAGGTTTAATAATGGTGTTTGGACAATTAAAATTATTATGGAATAAATTATTGATGTTATAACTGCACCAAGAGCACTAAGAGTTGCTACTTTTTTAACCTTATTCATATTAGATGCACCCATCGCACGAGATATAACACTTGCTCCACCTATTCCAAATAAATTGGCAAGAGCGGTGGTCATCATAAATATGGGATGACATATGTTTATGGCTGCAATTTGAAAGGTATTATTAAGCTGCCCAATAAAGAAGGTATCAGCCCAGTTATATATAATGGTAATTACCTGGCTTATAATAGTTGGGATAGCTAATATTGCAACGGCTTTAGATATTTTGGTATTTTCAAAAAGATCTTTTTTATCAATGGTTGCCATATCTATTTCTCCTTACTATTATTATTGTATCATAAAAGAACAAAAAAAATAACTTTTTAGCAAGAAAAAAGATATTTGTTTGAAACAAATATCTTATAGTTTTACAAAGTTTTTATTAAATTTTGCAAACTTTACAAGTCCATTATCATCTAGATTAGAAATATTACCTTTAATAAGAGGTAGAGCATATTCTATGAACTCATTTGTAATTTGAGAGCCATCTTTACTAATATAGTTAAGTGGTACTTCTTTCACACTATTTGCAACACGAGTTAAATCTACATATGTATATTTAACTTCATATGGGTTACTACTTACTCTTTCAAGTGCACTCATTTTTCCACTTACTCCATCAAGAGAGAATAAAAGAGCATTTTTACCTAAATTATAGGCTTCTTCAATATCAGTTAAAGAAGCTAGGTGAGATGCACAACGTTGTGGAAGATTTAGTTCAATACTTCTTGTTGGTAAGTGAAGACGTGTTGATACAATGTTTGTAAGAACACTTGCAACACCACCTAATTGCATATGACCAAATTCATCTTTTGCACCACTTGCAGAATAAGTTAAGATGTAATTTCCTTCGCTATCTCTAATTCCTTCAGAGATTGTGATTAAGGCGTGACCTTTTTGTTTATAAATAGTATCTACTTTTTCAAGGAATGATTCCATATCAAAAGCAACTTCTGGCAGGTAAATTAAATCTGGTCCATTGTTTACTAAACTTGCAAGTTTTGTTCCTGCAGTAAGCCATCCAGCATCACGACCCATAATTTCAACAATAGTAACTTTACCTTTTTTATAACATGAAATATCTTGGTAAATTTCTGCAACTGTATTTGCAATGAATTTGATACTTGATCCATATCCTGGTGTATGATCAGTTAAGATTAAATCATTATCGACAGTTTTTGGAACACCAAATACTGTACAATCAAAATTGATGTGTTTGAAATATTCATTGATTTTATTACAAGTATCCATTGAGTCATTACCACCAATATAGAAGAAGTGGCCAATGTTTAGTTTTTCAAATACTTCTTTAATCTTTTTATAATCTGTATCATCATCTAGATATGATGGTAGTTTATAACGAACAGAACCAAGCATAGATGATGGAGTATTAAGAAGTTTATGAATTTCATCTTTGTCTTCTTTTGAAACATCAATAATAGTTTCATCTAAGATACCTTTGATACCATTCATTACTCCATATACATTTTCTATTTTATCACTTGCAAGGGAAGTTTCTAACACTCCTGCAAGACTTGCATTAATAACTGTTGTTGGTCCACCTGATTGTCCAACTAATACCGATTTTTTTGACATATTATCCCTCATTTCTTATCTATTTTATCAAAAGTAAGTTTTATAATAAAGTGAAATGATAAAAAAATAATTATATTACATAAAGTTTTCTTAATTTAAGAATAAAAATAACATAAAAAAATATAATATTTTTATTGATAAAAAATAAATTGTATACTATAATATTAGTAGGAAAGTAAGAAATTCCGACAAGGGGGATAATATGATTATTGAATTAAGAAAAAAATCACAAATAACTTTGCCAAAAGAAATAGTTAAATCTTTAAATTTACAAGAAGGAGATAAGTTTGAAGTATCTATTGAAAATGGATGTATAAAATTAGAGCCTGTAGCAGTTTATTCAAAAGAATATATCGTTAAACTTGCAGAAGAAATTCAAGTTTTAAGAGAGGATCCAAAGTTTGAATATAATACATTTAACAATGTAGATGATTTATTGAAAAGTTTAAAAGATGATAAATAGGAGTGTTGTATGTATAAATTAGCATATACAGAAAGATTTAAAAAAACTTTTAATACTTTGACAAATAACGAACAAATTCAATTTCAAAATAAATGCGTTTATTTGTAGAAAACATTCTCCATCCATCTCTTAGAACTAAGAAAATAAAGGGTCATAAAGATCTTTATGAAAGTAGTATAAATATGGATATTAGAATAATATGGTATTTTGAAAATGAAGAATTAATTATTCTTGTAGATATAGGACATCATGATACATTAAAAAAATATTAAATACAAAATATATATTTTCTTGATAAAGCAGTTTAAATGTGTTAAAATAATAGTATATAAATAATAAAGGAAAAATAGAGTAATGAAAGAATTTAATAGTAAAGTTATAGAAATATTGAACCTTGTAGAAGAAAAAGAAACCATAAATATTAAGAAAGCAGCAAAAGTAATTTATGATGCATTATGCCATGATGGTATATTACATATATTTGCAACAGGTCATTCACATATGTTTTGTGAAGAGTTATTTTATCGTGCAGGAGGACTTGTGCCAATTAACCCAGTACTTGTTCCTGCGTTAATGCAACATGAAGGAGCTATTAGAAGTACTAAACTTGAACGTCTTACTGGTCTTGCTAAACCCATTTTTGAAGGAATAAATAAAACAGAAAAAGATCCTTTCATTATTGTTTCAAATAGTGGTATTAATAGTGTTCCTGTAGAAATGGCAGAAATTGCAAAAGCTGCTAATCATCCAGTAATTGTACTTACAAGTGTTGAAGCATCGCTTGCATCAATGCCTAGAACTATTAATAATAAACGTTTATGTGAAGTTGCTGATATTGTAATAGATAATCATGTACCAAAAGGTGATGGTGTAGTTATAATGGATAATACTCAAGTAGGTGCTGTATCAAGTATAGTATCTAGCTATATAGCACAAACACTAGTCTTAGAAATAATTAAATTATATGAAGAAGATGGAAAGACTGCGCCAATTTATAAGAGTGCAAATACTCCTGGTGGAGATGAACATAATAAAGTTTTATATGATAAATATAAATCTCGAATTAGTGGATTATTATAGGAAGTAATATGGATAATGTATATACAATTGTAGGTTTAATAATTGAAAGAGTTCAAAATATAGAATATAATTTATGTCTTAAAATTAAATATAGTAAATTATTGAATCTATTTGATAGATATAAGAATGTATCACCTCATTTATTTGAAAGAGTTGAACAAGAAACAAAGGAATTGATAGAACAACTTGCTAATATGACTTTTGGACAAATTATAGGAATTGTTAGAAAATATGATGCCTTGTCAAAAGAAGATATTGAGTATCTAGAAAGTATCTTGTCGAAAAGAAACCAACTTGTTCATAGATATTTTAAATACAATGAGCTTAATAAGTGTACCGAGGACATTAAATTAAAATATTTAAATAACTATTTAAATGAAGTCAATTCGTTTAGTAGTTATTTAGAAAATCTTGTTGAAGAAGCAAGTAGAGATTTACAAAAATGTGTATCTTAGGAGGTAAATGATGAAAGAAAATAAAAAGTGTGAATTGTTAACATTAAGAAATTTATTGATTTTAATTGGATATTTTGTAGTTATTGGTTTGTATTATTATTTTACTTTACCAATATTAAATTTTAGAAACCCAGGATTTTATATATTCCTTGCTTTAGTATTGACAATACCAACAGCAATTATTTGGTATTTTATCGGTAAAGCAAAAGCTAAAAACGCAACAGGAAGTTATAATACATATAAATATGATAAAAGAAAAGGATCTTTTGTAAAGGTTCAAAAAGATGCTAGTGAAAAATATGAAACTAATAGCTTACTTGTTACTGGTGCTATTGTTCCTGTGGTATGTTTAATTCTTTTAGTGATTATTTTTAGTTTAACAGGAATTAAAATATTTAATGCCAAAGCATATGCTAATCAGCTTACAATTGAAAACGGAAGCAACGAAGATTTAAATACAATTTTTGATTATGAAAAGGGTGAAGTATTACTTCCTGCTATTGATAAAGATTTAGCATTTAGACTTGCTGAAGCGTGTCTTGGTGATTATGGATCACAATATACAATTGATTATGAAAACTTTACTTTAATTAGTGTTCATAGAAATAATAAAACTGAACTAATTAGAGTAACGCCATTAGAGTATGCAACTCCTTTTGTTGCAATGTCTAAATCAAATGAAGGAACTATTGGATATATTGAGGTTAATGTAATCACAAAAGAAGCAAAACTTGTAAAATATGATGAAGGTTTAAAATATATGCCATCTAGTATTTTTAATTATGATTTAGATCGTCATATAAGATTTAATTATCCTAGCTTAATGTATAATCATAAATATTTTGAAATCGATAATGATGGCAATCCTTATTGGGTAATTCCAACAATTAAAAAAGAAATTGGAGTATTTTCAGGTAGTACACCAAGCGGAGCAATAGTCTTAAACCCTTGTGATGGTACAAGTACATACTATGATTTAAATGATGCAACAAAACCTGATTGGATTCAACGTATAGTAGATGAAACCGTAGTAGCAGAACAAGCTAATAATGCATTAACATATAAAAATGGTTTCTTTAATACATTATTTGCGAAAAAAGAAGTATTCCAATTAAGTGATGGATATAACTATTTTATTAAAGATGGTCAAACTTATTATGTATCTTGTATTACATCACCTAATTTAAATGATCAAACATCAACAGGTTTTATAATTATTAATCTTCAAACTAAACAAAGTATTAAATATTCATCTCCTGGTATCACAGAAATGAGAGCAAGAGAGATTGCGCAAGGAGATGAAAGAGTAAAAGCACAAGAACTTGATTCAACTTGGCCAATTCTGATTACATACCATGAGGAACCAACTTATTTCGTTGTTCTTAAAAATACTGTTCAACCACAAAAATTTGTGCTTATTAATGTGAGTGATGGAACTCTTGTTGCGATGGGAGATACACTAGATGAAGCGAAGCAAGAATATGAAAAATTACTTGCTGGAAAAGGCGCAATAGATGAATCTACAACTATTACTAAAACAGTAATAGTAACAGATGTTAGAGACTTAACAGATAAGATTGAATTTATGGTACTTGGTATGGATGAAGAGTATTTTGTTGTAGACGTTAATGTAAGTCTTGATGCACGTTTCTTAAGTGTGGGAGATACTGTAACAATTACATATAAAGAAATATCAAATTATAACTTAGTATTATCTATTGAAAAAGAGTAAAATAACAAGAGTAGCTTTGCTACTCTTTTATCGTATAAATCGACAAAAAAAATTAAAAATTCGCAAGTTGAAATGAGTATTAACACTTGCATAATAAGGTGTTTTATGGTATAATTGTATCAAAGAGGTGGACATATGAATTTACCAAATAAACTTACATTAGTTAGAATTTTATTAATACCTATCATTATGATAGTATATTCAATCGAACATTTAAGAACTACTGCAATACTTTGGCCTAATTTATCAGTAGCTAATTTTATTATTTTGATTTTAATGTTTATTGGAGCATTAACAGATTTTATAGATGGCCATATTGCAAGAAAATATAATCTTGTGACAAACCTTGGAAAGTTTTTAGATCCATTAGCAGATAAATTATTAACTTGTACAGGATTTATCATTTTAATGCATCAAAATTTAGAAAACTTAGTATTGTACCGTGAATATTTTTCACAAGATTTAAAAGTTATTAATTTACTTGAATGGTGGATGGTAATTATAATTTTAGCTCGTGAATTTATGGTAACAGGTATTAGATTGCTTGCTGTAGGACAAGGTAAAGTTATTGCTGCAAGTTGGTATGGAAAAATCAAAACAACTTTACAATTTATAACTATCTTATTCTTATTTGCAGGTGGTGCTGTAACTGTAACAAACGGAATGATTAATGATATTTCAGTAGGATATGCAATCGTTGCAAAACTTTTATTGATTGCAACACTTGCTGTTACAATATTTAGTGGCTATGATTATATTGCGAAGAATTTTGATGTTTTAAAAGAAACTAAAAAGAAATTAAAGAAATAGGAGAAATCTTATGGCAGAAAAAGCAAAACAATTAAAAATTGAAGATATCGAACCTACTAAAGATGCCGCAAAAGAAAAAGCCTTATTAGAGGCTATGAAAACTATTGAAAAAGCATATGGTAAAGGTTCTATTATGAAACTTGGTGATTATAACCAAGAAAAAGTAGATGTAATTCCAACTGGCTCAATTACACTTGATGCTGCACTTGGCGTTGGTGGTTATCCAAAAGGACGTATTATTGAAATATATGGACCTGAATCAAGTGGTAAAACTACATTTGCACTTCATGCTATAGCCGAGGCTCAAAAGAAAGGTGGATATGCAGCATTTATTGATGCTGAACATGCACTTGATCCAACATATGCAAGAGCACTTGGTGTTGATGTTGATAATTTAATTTTATCTCAACCAGATAATGGTGAACAAGCATTAGAAATTACTGAAGCATTAATTAGAAGTAATGTTATTGATATTATTGTTATTGACTCTGTTGCAGCCCTTGTACCTAAGGCTGAAATAGAAGGTGATATGGGAGATAGTCATGTAGGTTTACAAGCAAGACTTATGTCTCAGGCAATGCGTAAACTTGCAGGTATTTTAAATAAGAGTAAAACAGTTGCTATTTTCATCAACCAAATTCGTGAAAAAGTTGGTGTATTATTTGGAAGCCCAGAAACAACTTCAGGTGGACGTGCTCTTAAATTCTATGCAACTATTCGTTTAGATATTAGACGTGTAGATCAAATTAAACAAGGAACTGAAGCTATTGGTAATTTAACACGTATTAAAGTTGTTAAGAATAAAGTAGCTCCTCCGTTTAGAACTGCTGAAGTAGATTTAATCTATGGTAAAGGTATTTCTTTTGAAGGTGAAGTATTAGATTTAGCAACAACACATGATATTGTTGAAAAATCTGGTGCATGGTTCTCATATAATGGAGAACGTTTAGGTCAAGGTCGTGAAAATGTTAAAGAATTATTTAGACAAAACCCTGAACTAGCCAAAGAAATTGAACAAAAGGTTCGCGAAAAATTAATAGGTTAATTTAAAAGGCTATAGTTAAACTATAGCTTTTTTAAAAGAAAGGATAAAATATGTCAGAAATAAAAATATTTAATCATCCATTAATTCATCATAAATTAACAATAATTAGAAATGAAAATACTGGGACAAAAGATTTTCGTCAAACAGTAAATGAAATAGCTGGTCTTATGGCATATGAGGCAACAAAGAGTTTACCTGTTAAAGAAGTAAAAACTAAAACGCCAATTGCAACTGCTACAACTTATACACTAGATACAGAAATAGTTGTTGTTCCAGTATTAAGAGCAGGGCTTGGAATGGTTGATGGTATTCAAAATTTAATACCTACAGCAAAGATTGGTCATATCGGATTAAAGCGAAATGAAGAAACGTTAGAACCAGAGTTATATTATGCTAATTTTCCGCCTACTATAAAAGAGGCATATGTATTAGTAGTTGATCCGATGCTTGCAACAGGAGGTTCTGCAAGTGCTGCCGTTTCTATAGTTAAAGAACAAGGTGCTAAACACATTATCTATATGGGAATTGTTGGTGTTGATGAAGGTATTAATAAACTTCAACATGATCATCCTGATGTAGATATATATCTTGCATCAAAAGATTTAGCACTTAATGAAAAAGGTTATATTGTTCCTGGCCTTGGTGATTGTGGCGATAGAATCTTTGGAACAAAATAATAGTTTAAATATTTTTGGATATAATATCACAAGGTGATTTAAAATGAGTAAAAAAACAAAAAAAGAGAGTGGCTTTTTAAATTTATTAGTTAATATTATTTGGTTAGTTCTTGGTGGCTTATTAACATCAGTAGTTTGGCTAATTTTAGGGTTATTATTATGTGTTACAATAATAGGAATCCCATTTGGATTGCAATGTTTTAAACTTGCAAAAGTTAGTCTTGCGCCATTTGGAAAAGATGTAACTATTAATTTTGGAAGTCATCCAATAATGAATATAGTATGGGCACTGCTTGTTGGTTGGGAATTATTTATTGGCTATCTTGGAAGTGGTTTATTACTTTGCATAACAATAATTGGAATCCCATTTGGTATAAAGATTCTAAAATTTTCGGTTATAGGATTATTTCCGTTTGGTTCAACAATTAGATAAAAAAAGATGTAATGCGAAATTATTTCGTATTACATCTTTTTGTTTTCTATTAATATATCAACAATTTTTAAATAATCAATTTCAGGCATAAAGGCTTCTTTAATTAGATAACCTTCATTTTTAAACTCTTCATAACTAATACTTTTTCTCCCACCATCAACTGATGCTAGATACTTTTCATTTAAGATTTTTGCATCTAGTAAGTAAACTTCATTTTTTATCGGGAATTCTAACAATAAAAAGGCAATACCTCCCATATTGTCAACAGTCATTAAATGAGATATTTGATGAGGAAAAATGTGCTTGAAAGAAAAACTTGTACTATGACAACATTTTGCTTCAAAATCAATATAATAACCTTTATAGATTCCGTTGTAGTCTGTAGTAGAAGGTGTTTTATAATATGCTTCACTAATTCTAGCTTTGTTTCTTGAAGGATAATCAACTTTTACTACTTGAATAGGAGTAGGTTTTTTGTAAATGCAAGCAATATTTTTTGATAAGTAATAATTATTAGTATTATTTATTTTTGTTTCAAAAGCTGTACCTAGATTGGCTTTTTTAATATTTATTTCTTTACTTTTTTTAAAAGCAACTTCTTTTTGAATTTTATTAGGATATTTAATAATATTAGACATAAAAATCACCTAAAAATATTATATCAATAATTAATATTTTTCGCAAGGTAAAAGATAGTTAAAAAAGTAGACCTCTATTGTTTGACAATATCGCTTTTTTTTGATATAATAAATGAGTAAGAATTATAGTGTTTTTAACACTTTATATATAATTACATTACAAATAATCAAAAGGAGAATAAGACTATGATGGAATTATGGTTAGCTATTCTTCTAGTTGTTATTGCGCTTGCAGCAGGCGGAGCAGGAAGTTTTATTATGTATAATAAAGGTAAAACTACTGTTGAAGAAAAATTTGAACGCCTAGGAAAAGATGCTAAAAAGATTATTGAAGATGCAGAAAAAGAAGGTCAAGCTCAAAAGAAAGAATTAATTAAAGAAGGAAAAAGAGAAATTGCAGATGCAAGAGCTGTATCTGAAAAAGAAATTGCTTCTAAAAAAGCTGAACTTCAAGAAGAAGCACGTAAATTAGATCGTAGAGAAACAAGTTTAGAAAACAGATCTGATAATCTTGACAAACGTGAAAATGGTTTAATTTCTAAAGAAAATAAACTTGAACAACGTATAGCAGATGTTGAAAAACGTAATAATCATATAGAAGAATTAATTAGCGAACAAGAAACAAAATTAATGGAAATCTCTGGCTTAAACCAAGAACAAGCAAGAGAAATTGTGTTAAAGAATTTAGAAGAAGATATGTCAATGGAAATGGCTATCTATATTAAAGAAGAAACTGAAAAAGCTAAATATGAAGTAAATCACAAATCACAAGTTATTTTAGCTAATGCTATTCAACAATACGCAAATGAAATTATTCAAGAAAAAACTGTATCAGTTGTTGCACTTCCAAACGATGAAATGAAGGGGCGTATTATCGGACGTGAAGGACGTAATATTCGTGCAATCGAAGCTGTTACAGGTGTAGATTTAATTATTGATGATACTCCAGATTCTGTTGTAATTTCTTGTTTTGATCCTATCAGAAGAGAAATTGCAAGAAGAACTCTTGAAATCTTAGTTAGTGATGGACGTATTCAACCACCTCGAATCGAAGAAGTTTATAGCAAATGTACAAAAGAGTTAGAAAACGAAATTCGTGAAGAAGGGGAAAAAGCAGTATTTGAAACTGGTATTGGGAAAATTCATCCTGAACTTGTTAAGTTAATTGGTAGACTTCGTTTTAGAACAAGTTATGGTCAAAACGCTTTAGCTCACTCAAAAGAAGTTGCTTTCCTTGCTGGAAAACTTGCTGTTGAAATCGGTGAAGATGAAATCTTAGCACGTCGTGCAGGTTTATTACATGATATTGGTAAATCAACTGACCATGAACAAGAAGGAAGCCACGTAGATATCGGTGTTGAAATTGCAACTAAATTTAGAGAAAATAAAGTTGTTATTAATGCCATTGCATCCCACCATGGAGATGTAGAAGCTGATAATGTTATTTCTCACTTAGTAGCTGCAGCGGATACTTTATCTGCAGCAAGACCTGGTGCTCGTAGCGAATCACTTGATAACTATATTAAGAGATTACAACAACTTGAAGAATTATCAAATGAATTTAAAGGTGTTGATAAAACTTATGCTCTTCAAGCAGGGCGTGAACTTCGTATCATTGTAAAACCAGAAGAAATCAATGATGCACAAGCTTATAAACTTGCTCGTGATATTAAGAATAAGATTGAAAGTACAATGAACTATCCTGGTACTATTAAAGTAACAGTAATTAGAGAAACTCGAGTACAAGAAGTTGCTCGTTAGAAAGTGAATTAATTTAATGAAAATATTATTAATTGGAGACATTTTTGGATCTATTGGTCGTGAGATGATTGATACATATGTTAGCAATATTATAAGTGAAAAGAAAATAAATTTTATAGTTGCTAATGGTGAAAATATAGCACATGGTAATGGTATTACTAATAACTATTATAAGTTCTTACTTGAACATCATGTAAATGTTGTAACCCTTGGAAATCATTCATTTGCTAATCATGATATATTTAACTTTATCGATGATGCAACTAATCTTGTTAGACCTCTTAATTATCCAAAAGATGTTCCTGGCAAAGGATATGTAACGGTTAAGTATAATAACAAAACTATTACAGTATTTCAAGTAATGGGGCGTACTTTTATGAATACCTCACTTGATTGTCCTTTCCGTACTACTGAAGAATTATTAAAAAATGTAAAAAGCGATATATATATATGTGACTTCCATGGGGAAGCAACTAGTGAAAAGATTGCATATGCAACACACTTTGATGGACGTATTAATGTTATTGTTGGAACTCATACTCATGTTCAAACAAATGATGCACACTTACTTCCTAAAGGAACAATGTATATGACAGATCTTGGAATGACAGGGGCACTTGATGGAATCATCGGTGTAGAACCAACTTTAATAATTAAAAGATTTTTGACAGGACTTCCAGTAAGACACAACCCAATGGAAACAGGTCGTAAACAATTTAATGGTCTTATCGTAGAAATTAATGATTTGACGCATAAAGTGACAAATTATGAGATAGTGAATATGGTAAAATAAATTTGTAAGGCATATAATTCAGAAGTGATGAATAGAATTACATTGCAATACAAAAATTTTACTAAGGGGGACCATATTAATGGAAGTATTAAAAGTTTCATCAAAATCAAAACCAAATTCAGTTGCAGGGGCACTAGCCAATGCCTTCAGAGAAAAGCAAACGGTTGAAATTCAAGCAGTAGGTGCTGGATCTTTAAACCAAGCTATTAAAGCAATTGCGATTGCTAGAGGTTATGTTGCACCAACAGGTAAAGACCTAATTTGTGTACCAGCTTTTAGTGATATTACAATTGATGGAGAAGAACGTACAGCAATTAAATTAATTGTAGAATCTCGTAAATAAGTTGGCATTTGCCAACTTTTTACTTTGTGAGGAGGAAAAATATGCTACCTATATTATATACAAAAAGACTAATGATTAGACCACTTTCAATATATGATGCTGAAGATATGTATGAATATGCACATAGGCCTGACGTTGGACCAACTGCAGGATGGGCACCACATATATCGGTAGCTGAAACTATGTCTATCATTAGATCAATGACTACAATAAAATCTCCATATGAACTAGGTAATTGGGCTATTGTCTTAAAAGAGAATGGCAAAATGATTGGAACTATAGAATTATATAACCATTATAGATTATTTAAAGCTGAACTTGGTTATTCCATAAATCCTGAATATTGGAATCAAGGTTATGCAACAGAAGCTGGACGCGAGGTAATTAAATTTGGCTTTGAAAATTTATTATTAAAACGAATTGAAGCAGGAACATTCACTGATAATTATGCTTCTCAAAAAGTATGTGAAAAGTTAGGATTTATTTGTGAGGGTGTCGCAAGAAGCGGATATGTTCGCTATGATGGAAAAATATTTGATAAAGTCATCTTTGGAATGACTAGTCAAGAATACGAAAATATATATATAAAGAAAGATTAATATATGAGTAACATTAAAGAAAAATATACAAAACTAATTGAACCATCTTTAAAAGATGCTAGAAAAAGAATTAATAAAGATATAAATGTCAATATATTTGAAATCAACCCTAAATATTATAATTTAGGTAGTGGAAAAAAATATATGTTAAAAACTTATGGTTGTCAAGGAAATCTTGCGGACAGTGAGAAAATTGCAGGAATCTTAGAGGCAATCGGATATGAAAAAACGGAAGTAGAAATTGAAGCAGACTTTGTTTTATTTAATACTTGCGCTATTAGAGAAAATGCTGAAGAACGTGTTTTTGGTGAACTGGGTCGTTTTCAAAAATTTAAAAAGAAAAAACCAGATATGTTAATAGGTATTTGTGGATGTATGCCACAGGAAGAAAAAACTGTGGCAACGCTTAAAAAGAGTTATCCGCAAGTAAATATTGTATTTGGTACTCATAATATTACAAGCTTACCTGAATTCTTATATGATGCAATTAATGCTGAAAAGAAAGTAATTGAAGTGTTATCATATGAAGGATCAATTTTTGAAGATGTACCAGTAGTAAGGGATCATCCTAAAAAAGCTTGGGTTAATATTATGTATGGATGTGATGAATTCTGTACATATTGTATTGTTCCATATACAAGAGGTAGTGAAAGATCTAGAAGACCAGAAGCTATCATTGAAGAAGTAAAACAACTTGCAAAAGATGGTTACATTGAAGTAACATTACTTGGTCAAAATGTCAACGCATATGGTAATGATTTTACAGATATTAAGTATAAGTTTGCTGATTTATTAAAAGATTTACATAAAACAGATATTAAAAGAATTCGATATACAACATCACACCCACGTGATTTAGATGATGAAACAATTGAAGCTATGGCTCTTGGTGGAAATATAATGCCACATCTTCATTTACCTGTTCAATCAGGAAATAACGAAGTATTAAAAAGAATGAACAGAAAATATACAAGAGAAGTTTATTTAGAAAAAATTAATAAACTTAAAAAAGCTGTTCCTGGTATTAGTATTACAACTGATATTATTGTAGCATTCCCTGGTGAAACAGAAGAACAATTTATGGATACTGTAACTCTTGTTGAGGAAGTAGGATATGAAGGAGCATTCTCATTTATTTATTCACCACGTGAAGGAACTCCTGCAGCAAAATATGAAAATCTTTTAACTGAAGAAGAAAAACATGCTAGACTTAATAGATTAAATGAATCAGTTAATGAATATTCATTAAGAGGTCACATGCGTTTTGAAGGCGAAATTGTGGAAGTACTTGTTGAAGGGCCTAGTAAAAATAATCCAAATATGTTAACTGGATATACTAAACATAATATGCTTGTTAACTTTGCAAATGATGAAGCAAATTCATATAAAATTGGAGACCTTGTAAATGTAAAAGTTGTTAAAGCTTTCTCATGGCATTTACTTGGTGAAATTGTAAAGGATTAATTATGAAAAGATTTTTATTAACTTTAATATTAGGAGTATTGTTATTATTAACAGGTTGTAATAATCCAACAACTTATAAAATTACATATGTGTTAAATGGCGGTACAGCTTTAAATTTAGTTACTGAATATGAAGAAGAGGATATCGTTATTTTCCCTGACGCAACAAAAGAAGGATACTTCTTTGATGGATGGTATGCAAGTGCTACATTTGATGATGAACCAGTTAGAATGCTTGAAGGAAAAATTAAAGAAGACGTAACTGTTTATGCTAAATTTAGAGTAATAACATATACTGTTGATTATGTATTAAATGGTGGAGAGTTTATTGATGAGCCTAATACGGATGGAAATTATGAAGATAGCCTAGTGTTATCTACTCCAATAAAAGAAGGGTACACTTTCCTTGGATGGTATAAAGATAGAGATTTTACAGGAGATGTAATAACTTCTATCCCTGCTCATTATAAACAAAATATAAGTGTATATGCTGCGTGGGGACAAAATATATCTACTGTTACATATATGCTTGGTGATATCTTTGAATCAAAAGAAGATTTATTTACATCATTCTTTACAGATTTTTATAATTATATAGTTGATTATAAAAAAGCTGGAAGTAGTTTAAAATCACAAGGTGTAAATAGTGTAGAAGATTTTCTAGATGCTGCATCTTATTATGATGCATCAAGCGGAGCTGGAATGGGGAAAATCGGTAATCTTGCAGGGAGCTACTATTTAACTAAAAATGTTGGTGGAAAACTAGAAAACCAAACATCAAGTAGTTTTATTGGATGGTGTATTGAAAATAATAGATATGTTGACTTTATTTACTTTTTAGAAGAATTCTTTTATTGGTGGCGCCTTGATGAAGGTTACACAAATGGACCAGATGATCCACAAGGTACTGGAAGTGACTTTTTAGCTTCTCCTTGGGCATCCCTTGTTGATACCGCAAAATTCTTTCATTTTACAAAAGAAACACTTCCAACATATTTTATTTCAAAAGGACATGTTCCAGCAATGTATGATAAAATTCCTGGTCTAATAATTTCAAAAAGAGGAACACTAGAAACTGAATATAATAGCCAGTATGGACTAGGCATAAATTTTGAACTTACTATTACAGGTAAACGTCTTGTAGGATGGACTCTTACTCAAGGTGACACAACAAATGTTATAACAAGTTTAGAACCTGGAATATATCAAGATATCATACTTTATCCTATATGGGAAGCAATTGAATAATCGAAATAAAAATAATATGAGTATTCATATTATTTTTTTTATGTTTTTTTATATAAAAAAAACGTAATAAAATGTTATAATTTGTTAAAAAAGGGGTGATATAAAATGACATAATAAATTTATTATATTAGAAAATATATTATAATGTAAAAATGAAAAAAGGGGGGGAATATACATATGATTACATTTTCTAAAATAGCAACTATATTTAAACAATATATGATAAAACCAAACATAACAAAAATAGTTAATAGTCTCATTTCTATAATAACTAATCATCCCATTGTGATTAATAGCAAAGGCAATACATATGTTCTAGACGATTGTATTTGTAATTTATGGTATCATGGAAAAAAGGATATTTATAAAAATATTAAAATAGCTTCAACTCATTATCAAATAATTAATGAAGCGCCAGATGCGATTGGAGAACTTTTGTATAAGTATATAATCGTTATTAAACATATAAATTTATTCAATGATATTTATAATTTAGTCTTGAATGATGACACTATTCCAGGTGATATATATCAAGAAATAATATGTTATTATAAGGATGGCGAATATAATAATTTCATGGCTAAAACTTTTTTGTATTCTGTGAGCAATTGTAATATTGATAAAAAATGTAATGGAAGAACAAAAAATAGTGATTTA
The DNA here is from genome assembly GCA_964409955.1 of uncultured Staphylococcaceae bacterium. Lineage (GTDB taxonomy): Bacteria > Bacillota_I > Bacilli_A > ML615J-28 > CAG-313 > CAG-313. The sequence continues at coordinate 622 of CAYPEY010000033.1, read as the reverse complement.
GATAAGGTTAAAATTATAAATAAGCGGTTTAATAAAATAGTTAATGTTTTATTGATTAATTTGAAATTTATCGATAATAAAAAATATCAAAGATACAAAAACTATTATTATAATGCTTATCTTTTTAAAGAAAGTATAAATAATAATACAGAAAAGCAAAAACTACAGGAAATACTAATAGAACAAATATATGAATCTATAATAGATATCATAGAAAGTACCAGATATGATAATATAACAAAAATGGAAAATATATTGATATGTATGAACTCAATATCCATAATATATCCCAAAATAAATCAAAAAATTTTAAAAGGTTTATCTTTTTTTGTATTAGACGATTATTATAAAATAAATTAACAAAAAATAAGGATTTTACTTATAAAAAAGTAGAATTCTTATTTTTTATATTCTACTTTTTTCGACATGTTTTTAGATAAAAGTAAGATAAAGGTAAGATATAGACTTATTGAAAATTATATGATTTAATATAGTTGCAAATTTTAAATTTGCAAAAATGTTATTAGCTAGTAACAAATTATAAACAAAAAAGAGGGGGGAGATATTATGAATTCACTTACAATACTAGTATCAATATTTGGAATCATAGGAACTATTTCTA
>CAYPEY010000032.1:0-22817 GCA_964409955.1 uncultured Staphylococcaceae bacterium | reverse complement strand
GACCAGTTTCACCAATCGGGCCTTGAGGGCCAGCAGGACCAGTTTCACCAATCGGACCTTGAGGGCCAGCAGGACCAGTTTCACCAATAGGACCTTGAGGACCAGCAGGACCAGTTGCTCCGGTTAACCCCCTTAAACCCATAGGACCCATAGGTCCCATTGGACCTTGAGGACCAGCAGGTCCACGTAAACCCATAGGCCCCATTGGACCTCTAATTCCCATCGGACCCTGAGGACCAGCCGGTCCTTGTGGTCCCATAGGACAATTATTTTTGTTACATTCTGATTGGTTGTTCAAATTATTTTGATTATAATTACAAAAATTATTATCTTGCATTTTAACCTCCTTTTATTTTTTCATTATTATTATATGCATTTTTATTTATAAGTGTTATTTTAATAGTTATAATAATGATTGATTTTTTGTTATTTTTAATATATTATATAAATATATATAAATTGTTTAAGGAGATTGAGATGGCAATAAAAAGCATTATTACAATTTTAGTTTCTGTAATCATTATGATATTGTTATATATTAAAGCAAGATCAGATAACAAGATTAATTATGTATTAAAGACTTCTACTCCAAAAGTTTTAAATGTTTTTTTATTATTATTTTATATATTAGGTTGTGGGCTTTTAATATTATCTATAGTTTATACTTTTAATCCCTTAAAAGTATCTGATAGTAAATTAGTATATTCTATAGGATTAATTTTTACAATAATCGGAATAATTTGTTATATGCTAAGTGTATGTGAATATGAAACATTGACCGAAGATAAAATAATAATATATCGCTTTTTTCGTAAATTAGAATTTAATTATAATCAAGTTAATAAAATTGAACAAGATCGTAATGCCGTTCATTTTTATAATGAATATGATGAAAGAATATTTTCTATAGCGAATGAAACTAAGTATTTGCTAGAGTTCATTGAAGAAATTGTAAAAAAAGATTATGTTGAATATGTTAACATAACACTTAACAAAAAGCAAGTTTATATTCATAGAAATCAAGAAGATGAAACAAAGAGAGCGATTTATGCTAAGATAGGAAAAGAATTTAAAAATAATTTTCCTATCTATAAAAAGAAAAAACTCATTGAGTATATTAGTATATTCATCTTGGTATGCTTACCAGTATTGATATTTATTATAGTAGAAAGAGAATTTTTATTAATATCTATTCTCATCATTGCAATAATGGTTTTATTTTCTAGTTTATCTAGTTTTAATAATGAATACCAAGGAATATATAATCTAAATGAATATGAAGCAGGAGTTCAATATTATTATTCTGACTTGAGAGTAATAGGTAGTAATAAAAGAAAAGTTACTACTAAAATAGTTTTAATATCAATAGCATTTGTTTTAAGTTTAGGATTTGGAAGTATTTTTATATCATTAAATTCAAAACCTGTTCAAAAGGATGAGTTAATTTCTGTCACTGGTACTTTAGAATACGGTCAAGATTACAACGGAAGAAGTAATTACTTCGCAATAGGAATTAAAGAAACAAATATAGAATACCGTTCTATCTATGATAAAAGTTTTATATTTAAATTTATCAATTTAGAAACAGTAGGTAATACTGTTACTATTTATGTTTTACCAGAAACAAATAACGCAACTACGAATAATAAAAATGGTAAGATTTATTGGACGAACTTTTACGTCTTAGAAAGCCCTACTGAAGAATATTATTCTTATGATGATTACGTGGAAGATAAAGAAGAAAATGATTCTTATATGACAAAAATCGGTATAACTTTTTTAATTGAGTCAATAATTGCAGGATTATATTTAATTATCACAATAATTAAATATAAACAAAACTTAAAAAAAGAATATTTAACGGTTTTTAAATCAAGAAAGCAATAAAAATAAACATTTAATGGAGGAAAAACATGACTTCAAAAGAGTGGAATTGGCAAAAAAATGAAAAAGATTTATGGTTAAAACCATCAATAGAATCCCATTATTATGCAAATTATTGGTTAAATTTAGGGTATAAAAACATCCTTGATTTAGGCTGTGGCTTAGGGCGTCATTCTATTTTATTTGCGAAAAAAGGGTTTAATGTTTCCTCTTGTGATTTATCAGAATATGCAATAAATTACCTAAAAGCTTGGGCTAAAAAGGAAGACTTAAACATTGAAACAACTCTTTGTGATATGCTAAATACTCCATATAATGATAAAACTTTCGATGCAATTTTTTCCTATCATACTGTTTCGCATACAAACACTTTAGGATTTAATAATGTTCTTGAAGAAATAAAAAGAATCTTAAAACCAGGTGGTGAAATCTTTATTACTTTATGTTCCAAAGATACTTGGTCATTTAAAGAAGCAGGTTATCCAAAAATTGATGAAAATACAGTTATAAAAATTGATGATGGCCCAGAAAAAGATATTCCTCATTTTTATGTAAATTTAGATGATATCAATAGACTTTTTAAAGATTTTGATTTAATATCTGTAAGACATATTGATGATATTTATTATACAGATAAAGTAAATCATTCATGGCATTATTTTATTCATGCTAAATTAAAGTAATTTACATATAAAGAATAGAAAGAAGTGATAGCTTTGAAGAAAATTATAACAATCGTACTTGGTAATAGACTTAATGATGATGGCTCAATTTCTTTAATCCAAGAGGAAAGATTGAAAATGGCACTAGAGATCGATAAAGAGTTTAAACCTGATTATTTTATTCTATCAGGAGGTCTTGCAAATCCTAAAGCAGGTAGAACAGAGGCAGATGCTATGCGTGAATATTTACTAAAAAATGGGATAAATAGTGATAGATTAATAGTTGAAGGTAAGTCCCTCACAACTGTCGAAAATGCCCGTTTTTCAGTTCCTATTGCGAAAAAAATGGGGGCTGATATCATAATTGTATGCACATCACTTTATCATTTATCAGATCCTTATTATAAAGCAATAGTATCTTTTGAAGAAGAATTAAAAGGTACAAATATTACCCTTATGACATATTCAAGATAATAAAATATAATTTTAGAAAGGATATTTAAAGTATGAAAAAATTTAAACATGAGATGGTAAAGTTTAGTTTTTGGCTACTGCTTTTTATAATTTTACTAATATCATGCATAGACACAAATCTAGAGTTCTTCATAATTGCGAGTTGTTTATTAACTTTAACTTTTATATTTTTAGCTTTTTTTGAAAAATCGAGAATTACTAACAATATTAAACCTTTTATGGAAAAAAAGAATTACCATGAAGCTATTAATACTATCAAAAGAATTTTATCTAAAGTATATTTTGAACAAAACCTAAAATATAGTTTATCAATACTTATTGAGCTGTATATGTTAAATGATGAAGCTGTTAAAGCAAAATCATTATTAGAACATAATTTAGAATTACAAGATGTTGTCAATTTATATCATATTCAGTTAATACTTGCGCTTGCGGAAGAAAATGGTAAAAAAAGGGATCTTATTTTATATAAAATATCATTAGTAAAGAAAAAAAGATATTTAAAATATAAAGAGTCTATTAAACCAATAATAATTTTAGCTCATAGAAAAGAGTTTAATGAAGAGTTATATCAAAATACAAAATATCCACTTTTAAAAAAACTTTGTTTAAAATATACTGATAATCCTCAAACAATTGATAATTTAAATTTAGATATAATAATTGATGATACTTTAAAATCAAGTAGACCAATTCAACTTACTTTAAAAATATTTTTAAATATTTTAACTTTCTTATCTTTAGTTGCAGCATTACTCTTAATGCTAATTATTGGGAAAAATAATAATTCAAGATTATCTCTAAACATTCTATATGAAAATGTTTATCACTATACTAAATATTATTGGGTTATTTTCTTATTTTTAATAGTATCACTTACTAATGTTGTTATAGCTATATATTTTAGAAGTAAAAAAATCAAATATTATACTAATCTATTAATTGGAATGATTATTAGTATTACTTTAGTTATTCTTGGAATGACTCATTTAGTAGTTTATAATAGTTTTTATACTCATAAAAGTTATTTACATACTCATAGTTACAGTATCGAAATACCCGAAGATTATACTTTAATTAAAACTTCCTTTAAAAGTACTGAAGTATCCCAATTTTCAACAACAATTATAAAATCAGTTACAGTTATAAGAATTAAAGATCAAGATTATAAACTTATAAATAGAAGAGAATGGGAAGATGGATTATATAATATGAATTGGATGCCAAGAGCTATAAGGAAAGAAACTGAATGTTTTGAATATTTTAAGGTACATAATGTTACAATTACGACACAAGGTACTTCGAGTAATCCAAAGAAGAATGAGTACATAATATACGCATATGATATAGACACTAACATATTAATGATTTACAATCTCGAACTGTTAAAGTAATAATACTATTGAAGACCTATAACAAAAGTCAATAATAAAAAACGCATATTTTATCTTGTATATTTAATTGAAAAGAAAAAAATTAGTGTTATAATTACATAATAGATTAAATGAGGATTATATGAAAAAATTACTAATAGAATTTATTAATAGAAAGGTTAAAATCAAATAATGAAAAAAATAATAAGTATACGTAGTTTAACAGAACGAATCATGGTTTATTTCTCTTTTTTAATAGGGGTTATATTAGCATTATTTGGAATAATAAAAATAGATGAAAAAAAGTTTCTTTCAATAATTTTATTTATTTTTTTACTGGCTTTTACTATATATATTATTATTGAATTTTCAACACTTGGAATTTATCTTGATACTAATAAATTATTAATTAAATTTATGTTTTCCTTAAACAAAAAAGAATATAAGCTTAGGGGTATTGAGTATATCGAAAAAGTAGATGTTGAATTTGATGGTGAATATAAATTAAGTTTTGTTTTTAAAATATATTACAAAAACAATAGTATTGAAAAACTAGAATATGATATACATAGAGAATTTTTTCAAAACTTAAAACTAAAAAGATTAAAGAAAGAATTAAATAAGTTAAATAAACAATTACAATTAATAAATAATTATTAAAAGGAAGGTAAAAACGTGAATCAAGAAAAACTTAAATTTGTAAAAAATAAAACTACTTTTGAGAATGATGCTTATATTTGTTGGCATTATTCAGAAGATATAAGTGAATTAATTAATGATATCGTTTATGATGTAGTTGATGGATATTTCACAGTTTTAGATGATGATTTAGGACAAGATATCCTAGAAGATGATGGCTTAGAAACTTATTGTGAATATTTAAAAGACACTTATCCTAATGCCAAAAAAGCATATAATGCGTTAAAAGAAATAATAACTTTATTAAATAAATTTCAAGAAGACCCAAAAGTAGAGGATGTAAATGCCTTTCTTGAAAATCTTTCTAACATTTTAACAACTATTGATTGTTATGAAAAATATACATATTTTGATAATATGGATGTTGCTTATATTGATATGAAAGAAACCCTTGGAATAACAGAAGAAAAAACATTAAAGTTATTTGATAAAACTCATAAAGTAACTTTAAAATAATACCCTTTTAAGTTGTTTAGTTATAGGAGGATGAAAATGACAAAATCTAAAATTTATTCTACAATATTAATGAGTTTGGTAGTTGTAATTATAACTATTTCAATTATTATTCCGAGTATTTTGTTTTTAATTTTTGCTTTGGATTTTTTATTAATTGTTCATATTATAATTTATAAAATTGAAAACAAACAATTGCAAAAAAATATTTCATCTTATATTGTCAATAAAGAATATGATAAAGCAATTGAATCTTTAAATACAAAACTTGGAAATGTGTTAGTTTAAAAAAAATAACAATTATGTTCTTACTAATTTAGTATTATTATATATGTTGAATGACCAAGCAGTATATGCTAAAAAAGTAATGAACGAAAACCCTCAAATCAAAAATTTTCAAGTTTTATATTTTGTTCAGTTTATAATTGGGTTTGCTGAAGGGGACAGAGGAAAAGTTGTGGGATTATATAAGAAAATAATGGATCTTAATATTAAAGAAGACGATAAAATTAAAAATATCACTAGACAAATTGCTCAAATGGCAAATACTAAAATTATGAGCCATTATATCTATAATAATACTAACTTCCCGCTACTGAAAAAGATTTGCGAAAAATATGAGGATAGAAGTGTAATGCTTGATGATTTAGATGTATCTAAAATTTCATATACTACTATTATAAATAAGAAGTTAACAACGCCTTCTAGAAAACTTCCGCTAAATTTAAATATTGCATCTATTTCAAGTATAATACTAGCAATTATAACACTTATAATTGTATTAATAATTAATGGAAGATTTGTAAATATTGAAAAAGAATATTATTTATTAAAAAACTGTAAAGTCTTTTTTATTTATTTAGTTATTCCATTTGTTAATTTAATGTATTCATTATATTTAAAAAATTTAGGATTAAAATATAAAAGAAATTTAATCTTTTCAATTGTTTCACTAGGTGTTTTATTACTAGGTGGACTTACTACAATTTTTTCAAATACAAAGTATGTAAGAGATGAAGAATCAGTTAAATATATTAGCGATATTATTATTGATTCTCAAAGTCAAAAATTTTCGCCAAGTTTAAAAAATTATGATTTAATAGGGGAAGTAGATTTTGATACATGCCCATCAAAAATAGATGGAGAAAGTTTCTTAATAAAAACTCATGTAATAAGATTAAATAATGATGATATTGCTCTTTTTTTCAGAGAAGAGCCAAAAAATCAAACTTCACTTGTTTCAGGCTATTGGACAGATAGCCTTAGATTACAAGACTATTTACCTGAAAAAGTAATAAATGAAACTAAGGATTTTGAAAAATTTGCAGTGTGTTTAGTCGGAGATTATTGTTATATAGATCGCTATTCTAATGTTAATCGTTTGTATAAAAGAGGAATTTATAATCTTAAAACGATAGAAGAAATGGAAAATTTAGGAGATTCTAACAATAACATTTATAACTATTATTATGATTTTTATTATATTGTGGTTGGCGCATACGATGAAGAACAAGAGGTATTTTTAATATATGAGATAGTTATCGATGACTAATTAATAACTTCCCTAGTATAACAAGGAATAAAGATTATGATTTACACTAAACTAACTAAAATTGCAATCAAAATTTCATTTGATGCCCATAAAAATCAAGTTGATAAAACCGGACTTCCGTATGTTTATCATCCATTTCATTTAGCAGAACAAATGGATGATGAGGCTTCTGTTTGTGTTGCATTACTTCATGATGTTGTAGAAGATACTAGTATTACATTTGAGGATTTAGCAAATGCTGGTTTTAATGAAGAAATTATTTCTGCTCTTAAACTTCTAACTCATGAAAAAGGTGTTCCTTATATGGATTATGTAAAAAAATTAATATTAATCCTCTTGCAAAAAAAGTAAAACTTGCAGATTTAAGACATAATAGTGATCTAACAAGATTAGACATTATAGATCAATCAACAAAAGAAAGATATAAAAAATATCAAGAAGCTATTAAATATTTAGAAGATAATTAAATAAACAAGAGTGATTAGTAAAAATCACTCTTGTTTTGTATTAAATTACAATATAATTGTTTTTTTTCGTAAATTATGGTAAACTAGAATAAGTAGGTGATGATATGAGTAAATATCAAGAATTAATAAAATCATTTGATAATATTAGAAAAATAGCTAATGACTTTTTTGTATATGGATATAATGGTAGAGGTGACTTTAGTTTTATTTCGGATAGAACCTATGATAATGAACTTCGCCATATCAAAAGTTATTTAAAAAATTATGTTAAAACTAATCAATTAAAAGATAAGAAAACTGTTGCTATTTCTTCTAATACTGTGCATAATTCGATTAATCCTTTATTTGAACTCTTTTTGTCTAAGAGTTTTACAAATATTGATTGCTTTCTTCATTTCACTATACTAGATTTACTTGCTGATTTTAAAGCTAGAACTCTAAATGAAATAGCAAATGAATTGAATGATCATTATGGCTATATAGATTTAGATGTTATGACTATTAGAAATAAACTCCACGAATATGTTGAAATTGGTATTATTGATTTAACGAAATTGGGGAATAAAAATTTATATAATTTAACATATGAAATTGAACTTGATGATAGCATTAAAGATGCAATTAGCTTTTTTCAAAATATTCTACCTGCAGGCTACATTATGATGAATCAAGTAAAAGATGTTACTACCGCATACTTCTATAAACAAATATTCTTTAGTCATATCCTAGATGATGAATATGTACTAATGCTACTTGAAGCAAAGAAAAATAATCAAACTGTTGTGATCAGTCAAAGTGGAAGACATAGTGCTTTCCTTGCGATAGGAGTGCCAAATAAGATTTATCACAATATGATCACCGGAAGAAGATATGTAGAACTAATTACCCCAAAGGGTACCCTTTATAAAGTTAGAATTGATAAGATTGCAGATATAACTTATTCAAATAAGATAGTAAAAGAACCTAAATCTAAATTAGCTCATGATTTTATTGAACTTACATTATATATTCCAAAAGAAGAAGAGTATGTACTTGATAGATTATATAGAGAAGTTGGAAAATCAAAGGTTGAACCATTAGAAAATGATCTTTATAAAGTAAAATTTGAATCAACAAGAGGTCTTGATTTAGTTCCTTATATTAGAACTTATTTTGGAAGAATTGTTGATATGGTATGTAGTGATGTTTATTTAACAAGAAAAATCAAAAAAGATTTAAATGCTACTCTAGGGTACTATGAAGAAGGTGAATTAAATGTATCATGAAATATATGGCAAGTATTATGAAATAATTAGAAACCTTTTAAATAGTGGACCAAAAACGGAAAGAGAAATTGATGATTATATTAGATATAATGGTTTTGATGAAAGTTTTCTTTATTTAAACGCAAAAACTCTTGTTGAAGATTATCATTTATTTGAAATAAAAGATAATTTATATTATCCTGTAACTAAAAATAAAATCCCAAACGTTTTAACCTTAGAACAAAAAAAGTGGATTAGTAGAATGTTACAAGATGAAAAAAGTGAACTTTTTATTAAAGCTGAAGAACTAGAAAAATACTTAAGTATTTTTGGTATAGATCCACTGTATAACTCAGTTGATTATGAATATTTATTTCAAGACATTGATGAAGATTTAATAAATTCTAAATATATGGTAATTTTTAAATCGATTTTATATGCAATAAAAAATAAAAAAGATTTAAAATTTATTTTTAAATCTAGTAAAAACTATACAACATATAAAACAGTATCACCATATAAAATTGAATATAGCATGCAAGATAAAAAGTTTAGAGTGCTTGCTGTAGAGTATCGAAATAATCACCATATGAGGATGATTAGAATAAGACTTTCTAGTATTAAAAAGTTTACAATAATCCCTCGCCTTGAAGAGTTAGATTATGAATACTATCTTGATAAGGAATTATTACCAGAACCACTAATTATAGAAGTATATCCTGTTTATAATGGAATAGAAAGAATTTTTATAGAACTTTCTAATTATAAAAGGGAATCAGTTTTTGATAAAGAAAGAAATTGCTCGATAATGAAAATTTATTATGAACAAGCAGATGAATTAAAACTTGTTTTAAAAATGTTATCTTTTGGTAAAACTGTAAAAATTATATCTGATGGTTTTATTAAAGATGAAGTGAAAAGAAGACTTGAATTACAAGCAAATTATGTAAAAGAAAAAGGAAGATTTAGAACTAAGTTCTAATTCTTCCTTTTTTTAGCGCCAACAATTGTTTCTAGATTTTCTAGTAAGTTTGTACTACCAACATTGATTGAACCAACCTTTTCACAGATTCTTTCAATCATTTCAAGTTCTTTCAAGCGGTATAAAATCTCATTTTCTTCCATTAACTTCGCAGTGTTTAGTAAACTTCTTGTTGAAGCTGTTTCTTCACGACGAGTGATAACGTTAGCTTGAGCTTTCTTTTCCGCAATCAAAACTGTGTTCATGATACTTTTGATTTCACCTGGTAAGATGATATCTTTAATACCAGAATCAAGGAATGTAACACCATATGATGCTTCACACTCTTTTAAGTATTTAAGAATAGTGTTATTGATAGTATCTTTTTCTTGTAATACTTCATCAAGAGTTTTGCAAGATACAGCATTTCTAAGTGACATTTGGACAATGTTTCTTAACATTTCATTTAAGTTGTTATCAAATTTTTCCAAAATTGTGTCAATTGAAGTAATTTGATAGTTAACCCAAAAGTTAATGCGAAGATTAACTTTGTCTTTAGTCAATAACTCTTGATTTTGTGGAGTTATTGTATTTACATCAAGACAGATAACCTTTGGTGTTACGACTTTTCCAACAGTGTTAAAAGCGTACACGCCAGGTTTTAACATATCTTGTTTAACCTCATTCACGTAAAGTGCACAAACTTCATTTGCTTTAACATTAAGTGGTAAAACAAGTCCGCTTGAGGCAAGTCTGCGAATAGTCGTAAGTGGTAAATGTGATAAATCAAAATCATTAACTGTATAAGTTACTGTCTCAACCTCATCTGTAGTTTTTAAGAAGTGGTAAGTACCAGTCTTATAAATACCTGTTAATAATTTATCAACATATCTTAACATAAATGTATCTTCTTCAATAACAACTTTTTCAATTAAATCATATACATCATTATTAAAGTTATATGATTCAAGTATAAAAGATTGTTCTTCTAAAGATTTTTTACCATCTAGTGTGTAGAAAGGGTATCTTGATGAAATTCTGTAACTTCCTTCTTGGTAAATTTTAATTGTGTCGTTCTTTTTTACAAGAACTCCAATTGTGTTTTTCTTAATTATTCTTTTCATAATTTATATCCTCCTAAATTTTTAGTTTAATAACAAAGTTGATGCGGGGAAAGAGTTAAGTAATATCAAGTAAGATATGTAAAAACGAATTTATAAATAAATTTAAATTTAGATAACTTAATTGATACTACGGTATCCTTCTTTCCGCTAGCATTTTTCCTTGGAAAGACAAATTTTGTCTTTCTGTTTTTTTGTTTAGACAGAAATTTACTGTCAAGGTTATTTAACCTAATTGTTTTTTAATCTAATCGGTCCGCAAGTCTTATCGACTTCAACCTGCTCTTTTAGTTAAACACTAAAAGAGTCAAAGATTATTTTTTTCCTTTTTGTTTTTGCGTACTTGTTTAAAAGACATGTACAGATTTTATCTCAAAAAATTTTTACTTTAAGCCGTTCTATATTATCAGTATAGTGGGATTCGAACCCAAATAAAAATTAAATCAGAACCTAACAAAAACCATTAGAAATGAATTTGTGTGAATTACTAAAGCTTGCATTGACACAAGTCAGTCAAGTAATTACACCTCCATTATACGCTTATTATCCTTATATAACCATAAAAAAAAGATGCGAAAGCTCGTGCGTGCATCTTTTTTGGTTGAAATGTGATGTAAAAGTGTTGTATAATGGCGATAGATAACATGAAGGGAGTGATTTTATGATTAAACTAAAAGGATTATATAATGAAGCACATATTTTTGCTGATACGATTGATGATGCGACTAAACAACAAGTTAACACACTTTTAGATCAAGAGTTTGTAAAAGATTTGTCAATTAGAATTATGCCAGATTGTCATGCGGGGGCAGGATGTGTTATTGGAACAACTATGAATGTTGTAGATAAAATTGTACCAAATCTTGTTGGTGTTGATATTGGTTGTGGAATGTTATGTATTAAACTAGGAAAAATAAAAATTGATTTAGCAAAATTTGATAAGTTTATTTATAGAAATATTCCATCTGGTATGAATGTAAATGATGATATTACACCAATTAATCTTGATTTAAAAGATTTAAAATGTTACAAAGAGTTAAATAACGTTACTTATTTAAAAAAATCTATTGGGACTCTTGGGGGAGGGAATCATTTTATAGAAATTGATGAATCAGTTGATGGTACTAAATATTTAATTATTCATACAGGTTCTCGTAATCTTGGAAAACAAGTAGCAGAAATTTATCAAAATAAAGCAATAGAGTACCATGAAAACAAATGGTTTAATAAAAAAGCAGAAATTGAAAAAGTAATTAAAGAATATAAAGAAATGAATAGAACTTCTGAAATTCAAAAAAGAATAGATAAAATAAATAAAATAAAAATAGAACTAACTATTCCAAAAAGTTTATGTTATTTAGAAGGTAAACTTTTTGATGACTATATCCATGATATGGATATTTGTCAAGAATTTGCAAGATTAAACCGTCTTGAAATAGCAAGACGTCTAACTCAATTTTTAAATTTAAAGCTAGAAAAATTAAATTATTTTGAAACAATTCATAATTATATTAATATGGATGATATGATATTAAGAAAAGGTTCTATTGCTGCCTACCTTAATCAACTTGTACTAATACCAATAAATATGAAAGATGGTTGCATAATAGGGCGTGGTAAATCAAATATTGAATATAACTATTCTGCACCTCATGGTGCTGGACGCATTTGTTCAAGAAGTGAAGCATTTAAAAGGTTTACTTTAAATAATTATATAGAATCAATGAAAGGAATCTACTCAACTACAGTTACAAAAGGAACTTTAGATGAAGCACCTTTTGCCTATAAGCCAATTGATACTATTATCAAAAATATTAAAGATACTGTAGATATTATAGAAATTATAAAACCTATTTATAATTTTAAAGCAGAAGAATAAAAAGGAGGAAATAAAAATATGTATTGTAAAAATTGTGGAAATTTAATAGAAGAAGATTCAAAATTTTGTAAATTTTGTGGACAAGAACAAAATAAAAAAAACGAAACACAAAATATAGTTGAAGAAAATAATTCTAGTAAGGGGAGAAGCAATATTTTAATTACTATTTTTGCTTTTCTTCTTTGTTTAGCCCCAGTTCTATTTTGTATTAGTGCATCTAATATTGATAGTTGTGATATTGGATCTACACAAATATTAGAACAAGATATAACTAGTAGTGATTATGATGCGATAACACAAGAAGGTTTATCTTCAGTAACAATAATTGTATCACCATATACAAATATAAAAACATGTACAGTTTCGCTTACTATCTACGATAGTAATGATAAAGTAATATATGCTGATACGATTACAAAAACATCATTAGTTAAAGGAAATAGTTATTCATATGAATTTGATTATAATTTAACTAGTGCTCTTACTGCTAGTTATTATAAATATAAAATAACAGGAAAAAAATAAAATTCATAAAAATATGGGAGGAATTAAAATATGATTAAATATTATGTATTTGAATTAGGAGATCATGCTTATAACATTATAATAGGAAGAAAACTTTGCAACGTTGTAGCATGTAATGAAAAACAATATTATGCTTTCATGGATAAAAAAGTTGGATTAGATATGTATAAAAATGATGTGGATCCAGAAAAGTGTCCTGTTGTTACATTAAAACCCAATATTTTTTATGCATTAGCTTCTAAATTAGGACTTGTATTAAAAGAAAAATATGATATGCTGAATAATGATTTTTCACATATTATTTATTTGAAAAATAGTGCACAAGAAAAATTGCTAATAGATCAATTAAATAATGAATATGTGTGTGATACTGTAATAAGTAATTCAAACGAAAGTGATTATATATTACTGCCTGATCATGTATACGAATATTTAAAAGAAAGTGTTATTGAAAATGATTTTAACTTTGTAGGTATGAAAAAAGAACATTATATATCTAAAGATTATATATTAAATAATTTTGAAGATATGGTAAAGGCAGGTAATTATAATAAAGATGTTCTTATAGAAAGATATGATTATTTTGATATTGAGTTAATAAAAGATAAATTCAAAAAATATCATAGTAATGAGATAAGCAAAGCTTATTTTGTGAACTTTTGTAACTTAATGAGTAATTTACTAAAGTATTACCCTTTATATATGGAAAAAGAAAATCGCAATATTTTTAAGATAGTAAGAGAACATTTAGAAGATGTATATTTAGATATAGAAGAATATAATGATTCAAAGTTATCAGAATGTTTTGCGTGTATTAAATTTTTACATATGATTTTAAGAAATGGGTTGAAAATGCCAAAAAATAAAAACACAAGAATATATTATAATTTAAATTGGTATAATTATAGTAATGACATGTATATTTATGAAATATCTATAGTTGATTATCAAAATAAAGCTTATTGGATGGGGTTTGTGGTTAATCCAATATTTGATTTTGATAAAGAATATATTGCTAGGTATTATTATAAAGAAGTTCAACTTAATACATTAAGTTATAGTCTTTGTCAGTGTTATGACTATGATGGCGATGATGAAGATATATATAATGAATATGATATTTTTAGCACCCAATATGTACCAAAAGATTATAATAAACCTTTTGTTTTTGATGAAACATTAAGAACTACATATTTTAAATAATATGTAGTTCTTAAAAAATAAGTCAAGTGGCAAAATTAAAGAGGTATGTTATGTATAATAAAAAACTTATAGAAAAAGTGTGTAACTTAAATTGTAGCGAAAAAGATGTGAATATTAAACAAACATCTATTAGATATGATACAAGATATCCATTTAAAAAATATTTAAATTTTGATACTATTGTTTCCGCAATCCAAAAATATATAGATAAAGAATGGAATGATAGAACTTTAGCTTCTTGGTTTTGTATATATAATTGGATATTATGTGGTGGATTTTCAAGATTTTTAAAAGAAGATTTAAATAAACTTGAAGATTTATTAAAAGAAATTATTACTTGTAATTTTGATGGAATGGCTTTTTTTGAAGATTCTATAATAGAAGATGAAGGGATAGAATACTTAGATAGACAAATCGAATTATATAAAAATTTAGAATATCTTTGGAATATAAGAAAAGAACTTGAGTGCTATTTTTCTTGTGTTGGTAAATATGCAAAAATTAATGAGGAACAATTTGTTGTATTTATCAATAGAAGAACAAAAGAATATATGATTGTGCATACAGATTATTTAGACAATGGTTATAGTGATGAAATGATAAAATATATTGAAGATAGCGACTTTATTAAATTAATAAATGACTTAAATGAAGAAGGATATAAAGTAATAAGTTATAATGAAGAATGGTATTATGATGATGTAGAATGGTATAAGGAAGATGGAGAAAGTATTGAATTTTTTTAATTAATCAATAGACTTAAAACTGGTTTTATTATATAATTTAACTATAAAATTAAGGAGGAAAGAAAATGGAAAATAATAAATTAATTCAAACATTAGAAGATGCAAATATTAAGGTACATGATGTTAATGTACCTGAGGATGCGTTTGAAAATTCATTTGAATTTGGAACACTAGAAGAGTATTTGGCGTTTTTAAAAGATGCAAATATTAATATAGTGTTTTATAATAAATGTTATGTAGATAAAGAAGATTATATTATTGAAGAAGATATGTATGAAGATGACCTAGAAGACTACCCTAAAGATATTCAAAAAGAAATTGTTAAAAAGATTGAAGAATACAATAAATCAGTAGAAAAAATAGATTTTGAAATGCCTGCTGAAATAAACTTATTTGCCATATATGAAGGTGCTTATTTTAAGTATGTAGATGAAGAAAACTCAATTGCTGAATTATTAGAAGAATTAGATGTTCCTGGAAACAAAATATTTGATATATTTGAAGAATATAGTGATTTCTTTATCAAAAGAAAAAAAGGAAAAAATAAAAATAAAGTAGAAGTTTTTATTGAAGAAGAATAAATGAAATTATAAAATCAGGCATTGCCTGATTTTTGTTTTGTAAATAAATTTTTCATTGAATCTCTAATTTTTAATATGATACTATTGCAAAAAAAGTAGAAAAATGTTATAATAGGATTATAAATAATAAGTAAGGGTGATTTAAATGAAAAAATTTGATTTTTCCGCATACAAAGGAAGTATGCAATACTTTTCTTTGTTTGATGTTTTAATTAAAGAAAATACTAAAAATAAAGAATATTACTTAATAGACCATGATATTCCGCCTTCATCATATAGAAGATGTAGAATATCGGAACAAAAAACCGGTGTAATCATTATTAATAAACTAGCAAAGTTAAAAAAGCTAACCCTAACTAATGATTCGGAAATAGATGAACTTGAGAAGTTTACAGAAAAAGTTTATTATAATATTACGTATAAAATATATAAAACACATGAACAAGATATTGAATACTTAAATAAGTTAATTGAAAAAAGAAGTATTTTATTTCCTGTTGCAAAATTGCTGTTATTGTTTTTAAAATCTTCAGTATATAAGACTGCATCAAATGTAGTAGAAGAAAATATCGATGAATATAGAAATGTTAAAAAATATAAAGCATTTTTTGTTGATGATTTACAAGAAATATATGAGTTATTGACTATTTTCTTTGAAGGTAATAATAGAGAAAATATTTATTTAAAAAATTATAATAACTCAATAGCTTATACAATATTGTCTAGTCAAGCATATACAAAAGAAGATTTTGTCGCTTGTTTATATTTTGCAAATAAAGCTAAAGAAATATCAGAAAAAGAAGGTAACATTAGAAGAATATTATACCTTAATGGTAATATAATGAGTAGTCTGTTATATGTGGGAAATTACGAAGAATGTTATGAATTAGCATATCGTCAATTATTGATATTAGAATCTTTAGAGATTGATGGGCAAGAAAAGAAATTAGCATATAAATTTTTAACTGTATCTGCTTTTGGAAAAAAAGATTTTGAAAAAGTAATTGAGTTATTAGAAGGCCAAGATTCTCTTGATTTAACAAGACTTACATGTTTGTTAGTTTCATATTATTTTACAAATAAAAAAGTATACGATGAATTGTATAAGAATGGTTTGAATTATGATAATATGAATAGTGATAAAATAAAATATTTAAAATCATTAAATGCATTCTTAAAAAATCCTGATAGAAAGCATTGGTTGTCTCTTGTTAATCCTCTTGTAATGAAAGCTCTACCAAAAATTTTAAAGAAAATGCAAAAGTAAAAAAACAATATTAAAATTTAAAAAACGTCTATTATAAATGGACGTTTTTATTTTTTTGCTAAAAAACAGTTAAAAAACGTTCAAATGATATCGTAAAATGAACGTTGACAAATTTTTCCAATAGTTTTATAATGGAAACATAATTTGAAAAAAGGAGGAATTTGTATGAAAGGTTTAAAGAAATTCTTATTTGCTTTTATTGCAATAGCAGGATGTATGTTATTTACAGTAAGTGGTGTTAGAGCTGAAAAAGGTAAAATAGAAGTTGAAGATGATCCTAATCCAGATGGTGTAGTAGGGTTCTCTTTACCTATCCCTGGAGAAGAAGAAGAAAATCCAGAAGAAGAACCTGTTGAAGGAGAAGAAGATGAAAATCCTTCAGATGAAGGAGAAGAAGCAGGAAATTAATTAATTTCAGCTGTTTAATTATTAATACTCCTCATTTAATGTATGAGGAGTATTAAATTTTTTTAAAAAATGTTTTTAAGTTTTTTTTGAAAAAAAATAAAGTTTCGGTTATTAAAAAACGGATAAATACAATTTTAAATTGTTAAAAACCAAAAAACGCCCAAAAATATGCGAAATTTGTGTTTGACAATATTTTACAATTATGGTAGAATTATATTATAATTTGCTTAAATGGGGATAAAAGTAAATTATAATTGAATATAAATAAATTAACTACTAATATGGGGACTTAGTAGCATAAGTCTAACTAGAGGTATAGTTTATTATATAATTAGTAGAGCTCTTCTTAGAAATAAGGGGAGTTTTTGTTTGTTATATCAAATATTTAAAAGAAAATAAATAATGAGCAGTAAATATAATAATTATATTAAAAATAACTTAGACAATATAATTGATGGAATGTATATCTAAAAATAGAACTTTAAATAACGAAATAGTATATGGAGAACAATCATGGAAAATAAGGGCAGATTTATAAGACAAGCAATAATACACAATTATTGGCTAAAGATAGAATATAAAAACAAAAACGAAGAAATAACAAAATATATGATAGGTATTAATAACATAAATTCACATACTAAAAAAATGGATGTAGATTGCTTTAATATTATGTATAGTGATAAAGTAGATTTAAGGACAATTTTTTATGATAATATTTTATCGGTTGAAATTTGTGAAAATACTTATCATAAGACTCCTGAATGGTTTTTGAAAAATTATTTAACATATCCAAATTTTTATAGTTTTTTAAATGACTCTAATAATAATATAAATATTTTAGATTATTATTTAGATTGCCATAAGTTAGATACAGTACCATATATATCTAATTATTCTTTGGTTTCTGGATTGGATAAAGAAGTTATCGCTGATCAAAAAACTTATAAATTAGATGATGAAAAATTTAAAAAGTTGACTGAAAAAATTTTTAATAAAACAAATAATAGTAAAAATAAAGAAAAGGGTTCTTTTGAAATAGATATTCAATTAGCTATGAATGTTTTGAGTATCTATGATCAATCTAAAGGTTTATATGTTTTAGCTTATAAGCCCCTAAAATTAGATATCAAAAATAAGACACTGGTTGCTTTAGGCGATGTTGTTGTTAATAAAGAGTTTGCATATGATAAAAATACTGGTGATATTAAGAATAAAGACAGTGTTTCCAAATTTCTTCCAGAAGATGAATTATACCTATTAGATAAGTTTGAAGAAAACAAAGATAAAATTTTAGAATCAATTCATTTATATAATGATACAAAAAATTCTACATATGCAAAGGAAATAAAAACAGATGAAAAACCATATATATTTTCTCTTGCTAAAAATATTATTGTGGATTTAAACAATGAATTTATAGGTATCAAAAAGATGATAGAAAGTCCAGATGAATATATGACATTACCTATAAAAGCTTTTCTAGGATATAGTGATATTAAGAAGATTAGCCGTGCTAAGATGCCTGTTTTTGTTATTCGTGAAAAGTACGACATTGATCAAATTAATGCGATACATAATGGGATGAAATCATATATTAGTTATATTCAAGGACCTCCTGGGACAGGAAAAACTAACACTATTTTAAATGCTATAATAACAGCTATGTTTAACGGAAAAACAGTACTAATTACTTCTAATAATAATGTTCCAATGGATGGAGTATATGATGATATTTTAAATTTAGAATATAGAGGTGAACAATTATTATTTCCAGCTATTAGATTAGGTAATAATGAAAATATTTATGAGGCCTTAGATAGAATCAGAAATATGTATGAAGCTTCTAAACATTTAACACCATATTCAAATAGGATTAATGAAATTAAACAAGAACGTAAAGAAGCTTTAAGCCAATTAGTAGAATTATTAAATAATTATGAAAACAAGCAAGAATTGATAAAAAGAAAATTAAATTTAGAAAAAATTGCAAAAGGAATTAATAGTGAGAGCCTAAAAATAATTTCTAAAAGCCAAATAGATAACGTTGATAAGGAAATTGAAAAAATTGGGAATATAGATTTAGAAAATTTTAAATCATTAATGAATATAGATTTTTATTCATTAAAAATGGCAATACATTATGAAACTGCACAAAGGTTGCAGAAATTGGAAAACCCAAAATATTCAGAAATATTAAACATTGCAAATTTGCCTGATGAAAATCCTGAAGATAAGATTGAAAAAATTAAGACATTTAAACGTTATCTTGGAGAAGATGCAAATTTTAAAAAATTTCAAGATATTTTTCCTGTAATCATATCAACCAATTTATCTTGTACATATTTAGGAACTCCCAAAGAACAGTTTGACATAGTGATGATGGATGAAGCAGGACAATGTTCTATAGCTAATGCATTAATTCCAATAGTTCGCGCAAAACAATTAATGTTGGTAGGTGATCCACAACAGCTAAAACCAGTAGTTGTACTAGATGAAAATATTAATAAAGCATTAATGGAAAAATATAATATTCCAAAAGAATATGATTATATCAATAATTCAATTTATACCGCATTTACTACAATTGATGTAGAAAACAGAGAAACATTATTAAGTCATCATTATAGATGTAATGAAAAAATAATTAATTTTTCAAATAAAAAATATTACAATAATATGCTAAAAATAAAAACTAATAGTAATGAAAAAGTACCATTAGAGTTTTATGATACATCAAAATATGATAAAAATGATAATACTTATTGTAAAAATATTTCAAGACCTGAAGCTGAATTCATTGTTGATTATATTCAAAGTCATCCTAATCAAAGTATAGGTATAATTACGCCTTTTGTTAAACAAAAAGAATGCATAGAAAATTATATAAAGTCTTATAAACTAAATAGCGAAAAGATAACAGTAGGAACAGTTCATGCGTATCAAGGTAATGAAAAGGAAATAATTATTTTTTCTACAGCAATAACAAATAAAACGCACGAAAAAACATATAATTGGTTAAAAAATAATAAAGAATTAATTAATGTTGCAGTGACTAGAGCTAAAAATAAATTAATAATGTTAGGAAATAAAGATGTAATTGAAAACTTAGATACAGAAGATAATGATTTAAAGGAATTAGCTAAATATATACAAACTAACGGAGTTTCTGATGTTACTAATTCTTCTATAAGTTCTGAGGCATTAGGCACAAGACAAATAAGTACAGAAAGTGAACTAGATTTTCAAGAAACAATAAATCAAGTATTATCAGTCTTAGATGAAACATGTTATATTAAAGAAGAGGTACCAATAGCATCTGTATTTGTGAATGATAATGTTAATTCTCAATTATTTTATATGCAAAGATTTGACATAGTCGTTTTTCAAAAATGTTATGGTGGAGATAAAATATTATTAATTTTAGAATTGAATGGACCAGAGCATTCTACAAAACAAGATGTTATAGAGCGAGATAATGTAAAAAAAAGATTATGCGAAGAGCATGGAATAAAATTATTGAATGTTTCTCGTGACTGTGCTCGAGATTATTATTCTATAAAAAATGATATTAAGCAATTAATTAAAGTAAAAAAATAACTATAATATTTAAAATTAGAAAAGAATAAATTTAAATGAAAGAAGATAAGGCAAAAGAATTTATTGGGTACATAAATAATAATTCAAATAAAATATCAAAAATGTTTAAGTGTATGGAAAAAGATGAACTAGGTAGTCCATCATATCAAGCAGCAATAGAATATATAAAAGATTTATGTGATAGATCTAAAGAATTTGCAGATTTCTTAAATAATTTATTAAATGATAAATAATCTAAATTATTGTATATTAAATGTAATCAGTTGATTATATTTTACAGGGTGTTAGTTCTTTTTGTCTCGTTTACTATTTTTAATGATTTATTTGAAAAGTATTAAAAAGATTAAAAATAGATGTATGATAGACAATAAGTTTCGATTTTAAGAAAAAATAGAACAGAGACAAGTTAACTTTCACACTCTAAGAGAGTAAGACAAAATGAATCTGATGAAACAACACATTAGTTATAAATAAATTGCGAATTTAAATAGACAAAATTTCAAATTTATATAAAAATTGTCTATTTAAATTGATTTTTTAATAATAAAATGATATAATTGTATTATGAACAGGAGTGATTATATGATTTTATATAAGAGAGAAGAATACTTAAAAAGAATTAGAGGTTTCTATCATGATACAGAAATGATTAAAGTTATAACTGGAGTAAGAAGATGTGGTAAATCTTCTTTAATGCAAACAATAAAAGATGAATTAATCGAAAGTGGAATAAATGAAAACAATTGTATTTTTATTGATTTAGATAGTAGGAAATTTAATAAAATTAAAACCGATAAAGATTTAGAAGAATTACTGGATTCATATTCAAATATAAATGGAACAAAATATGTTTTTATTGATGAAATACAAAATATAAAGAATTTTGAAGAGGTTATAAATGCTTTTAGAACTGATGGGGAATATTCAATATTTATTACAGGTTCTAACTCATATTTATTAAGTGGTGAGTTAGTAACTAAACTTACAGGAAGATACATAGAATTTGAAGTTTTTACTTTATCATTTTTTGAATATTTAGAAATGAAGAAGTTTTTTAATAAACCAGTTGATTCTAATATATTGAATGAACTTAATAATTATATTATTGAAGGTGGTTTTCCTAAAACTATTCAGTATGATTCAATTATAGATAAAAGAGCATATACTAAAGCTGTTGTTGAAGAAATATTTGAAAAAGATATTAAAAAAAGAGTTAAGGTTAGAACAGTAGAAACATTTAACTTAGTTAAGAATTTTATAATTAATAACTATGGTCAAACAATGAGTGTTTTAAGCATTCAAAAGGGATTAGAAAATGCTGGTATTAAGGTTAGAAGGGAAACAATAACTAAATATATCGAGATACTTGTAAGCGCTAAAATAATTTATCAATGTGATAGATTTGATATGAAGAGCAAACGTGCTTTAAAGGGAGAAAAGAAATATTATTTAGCTGACTCATCTTTTTATTATTCAATAAATACCGATAATAGAATTAATTATGGTCCTGCTTTAGAAAATGTAATATACACATATGCAAGAAGTAAAAAATATACAGTAAGTGTTGGAAGAAT
The DNA here is from genome assembly GCA_964409955.1 of uncultured Staphylococcaceae bacterium. Lineage (GTDB taxonomy): Bacteria > Bacillota_I > Bacilli_A > ML615J-28 > CAG-313 > CAG-313. The sequence goes on along the minus strand of CAYPEY010000032.1, from coordinate 144 downwards.
TGGACTACTTGAATGTGATTTTATATTAAGAGATGACTATTTGAATTATGCATATTTACAAGTTGCTTATACAATTTTAGAAAGTAAAAAGACTGAAGATAGAGAATATACTCCTTTAGAATTAATTAAAGATAATTATCCTAA
>CAYPEY010000031.1:0-23034 GCA_964409955.1 uncultured Staphylococcaceae bacterium | reverse complement strand
TAGTAATTTAGTTATATTAATCTATAATTTGTAGCATAACACTGTAAAAGTCAGGTTATATCAGAGTTAAAAACTATAGAAGATGTTATTGATGTAATAGTAGAAAATGATATAGCACTTATTGCAGTGGTTGGCCGTAATATGGCAACAAAACCTGGTATTAGTGCTAAGATATTTTCAATTTTTGGAAACAACAATATTAATATAAAAGTTATTGCGCAAGCATCTCAAGAATTAAGCATTATAGTGGGTGTTGAAAATTCTCAATTTGAAAAAGCAATAAAAGCTATATATGAAAGTCTTGTAGTATAAAAAGAAATTTACCATTTTATGACAATCTTTTTAAAATATGATATAATATAATGGTAATGCTAATAATTACAAAAAAATTTAAGGAGAAAAATATGTCAGAGAAAGAAAAAAGCAAATTATCTCAAAAAGTTGATGCTTATTGGGAAGTCTCTAAGAAAGGCTCTTCTGTAAAAGTAGAAATTTTTGCAGGTTTAGCAACATTCTTAGCTATGGTTTACATTTTAACAGTAAATCCAAATTCAATTTTATTTATTACTGGAACAGCAGATCCTAGATGGTCATCTATTTTTATCGCAACAGCATTAGGTGCAGTTGTAGGTACAATGTTAATGGCATTCCTTGCAAAAATGCCTCTTGCCCAAGCTTCTGGTATGGGGTTAAATTCAATGGTAGGTAGTATCATTGGTGGTGGTCTTGGATTTATTGGTGGTGCTGCATCATATGGTTTTGATTTTTCATTTGGTAATGCAATGTTATTAGTTTTAATTAGTGGTATAATTTTTTTAATTGTATCAGTAGTCCCTGCTGGAAAAAATAAAACAACTGGTAAATACATTACACTTCGTGAAAAAATTTTCGATGGAATGCCAAAAGCAGTAAGAAATGCTATTACAGTTGGTATAGGTCTATTTATTGCATTTATTGGATTCCAAAACGCAAAAATTATTGTAGATAATCCATATACACTTGTTGATTTTGTTAATTTAACAAGTTGGGAAGCAGGTGGAAATGCTAGAAGTGCGATAGTAGCACTATTTGGGGTTGCTGTTATTGCTTTACTGGCTCATTATAAAGTAAAAGGTGCTGTTATTTTAGGTATCTTTGCTGCAACAATTCTTGCAATTCCTTTAGGAGTCGCTGATTTTAATGTTTTACTTGGTAAAACAGATGGTATTACTTGGAACTTTATCGATAACTTTAAAAATTTCTTTAATATGAATCCTGATAAAGGTGGTGTATTCTTTGCCGCATTTACAGAAGGTTTAAATTTACCAGAAGGTTCATTCTTTACTTGCGTAATGATTGTTATTACAATGTCAATGATTGATATGTTTGATACAATGGGAACAGTAGTAGGCTGTGCTACTAATGCGGGATTAATTGATGAAACAGGGAAACCATTAAATTATGATAAGATCATGTTATCAGATTCAATAGCAACATGTTCAGGTGCATTACTTGGTACTTCAACAGTTACAACATTTGTTGAAAGTGGAGCTGGTGTTGCTGAAGGTGGTAAAACAGGTTTAACTGCTTTTGTTACAGCGGTATTATTCTTCCTAGCTATTTTCTTATTACCGATTTTTGCATTTATTCCTAGTGCAGCAGCTGCATCTGCATTAATTTATGTTGGTGTTCTTATGATGAGTAATGTTACTAATATTGATTTTAGAGATCCTGTAAACGCTGTACCTTCATTCTTAACTATTGTTATTATGATTTTAGGTTACTCAATTACAAAAGGTATTGGTATAGGAATTATTTCTTATGTTGTGCTTGCTACAATTAAATATGTAGTAGATTTAATAAGAAGTAAATTAGGAAAATGCGAAAAACCTGTTTGGGAAGTTTCGGTTGTTGCTATTGTAGTAACTGCATTATTCTTAGTATACTTCTTAGTACCAACAATCTTATAATTAAAGAGGTCTTAGGGCCTCTTTTATTTATGTTAATATTAATGTTATTGTTGACATATTTAAATCAAAGTGGTAAAATCTATATATAAGTATAAAAGGAGATGTTATTATGGCATTAATAAATGTGATTAAATTTGAAGGGCCTCGCGATGCTTTAGTTTGGGAAAGCCCTGTAAAAGATTTTAATATAGGAGCGCAACTATATGTTCCAGAAAGTTGTGAAGCATTATTTTTTAGAGATGGTGCAGCACTTGATTTATTTGGAAGCGGTCGTCATACACTAACTACTGCAAATATTCCATTAATTAGAAAATTATATGAAGGGCTTGCGGGAAAAAATACAGTATTCACAGCACAAGTATATTATATAAATAAAACAATCACAGAAGAACTTGGTTGGGGAACTAATGCACCAATTCAACTTGAAGATCCCAAATATGGCATTTTAATTAATGTTAAATCTTTTGGTACATATAGAATTCAAGTAGAAGATTCGCGTAAATTCTTAGTTAAAATAGTAGGTGCTATTTCTCAATTTAACAAACAAGAAATTCAAAATTATTTTAGATCACAAATGATGTCTAAAATTAAAGCAGAACTTGCTCGTGCAATTACAAAAAGAAGAGTAAGTATTCTTGAAATTACAACTGAACAAGATGCATTATCTGAAATGTTAAAAGATGCACTTGCTGATGTATTCGATGATTATGGAGTAGCTTTAAAAGAATTCTCTATTGCTTCTGTTCGTGCAAGTGATGAAGATTTACAAAAATTAAAAGAAATAAAAGAATCAAGTGCCGAAACTATTTTAGGCGCACATGCAAGACGTCAAGCGATGGATACTCTTGGTACAAATTATCGTGAAATGGAAACATTTGATGTAATGAAAGAAGCAGCAAAAAATCAAGCTGATGGTGGAATAACAGGATTAGGTGTAGGGCTTGGACTTGCTCCTGCGATGGGTCAAATCTTCCAACAAAATTTACAACAAAATCCTCAAGGCAGCTCTATGACTTGTCCATCTTGTGGTGCAAGTAATAGTGCAAATTCTAAATTCTGCTGTGAATGTGGACAAAAACTAGCAGTGAATTCTTGCCCTAAATGTGGCGCACAAGTAAGACCGGGTGCAAAATTCTGTGGTGAATGTGGCACTAAATTAAGTTCTAGTGCTATATTTTGTAGCGAATGTGGAGAAGAAAATGCTGCAGGAACAAAGTTTTGCTCTAATTGTGGAAATAAATTAAATTAGTGAGGGATTGTTATGAAGTTAAGTAAATCAAAAAAATTATCACTTGCTGCATGGATTGTAGCCCTTGCAGTATATATATTCTTAGTATTTTTACTATCAAAACCAGAAAATAGAGTACCATCTTTTTGGATAGGATTTTCATTTACAATTGTTGCATTTGCATTAACTTTATATATAGTGTTTAAGGGTATTAAAGCAGATGACTTATTGTTTAATTATCCACTGTATAAATTATGTGTAAGTTATTATGTAGTACAACTTATTTTCGGTAGCGTATTTATTATTTTTGTTATAACTGGTATTGTATGGGTAATTGCTATTGAAGTAGTAATCCTTGCTATTTTTGTAATCTTATTCTTCTTGCTTAATGCATCTAACGAGATTATTACAAAGCAAGAAAAAGAAATCAAAGTAAAACGCCAAGTTATTAATGAATTAAAAGATAAGTTAGATTATATTAATCATCAAGTTGAAGATAAAGACGTAAAAGATGCAATTGAAGAATTAGCAGAACAAGTTAGATTTAGTGATCCAATGTCAAATGCATCGGTTATAGATTTAGATAATACTATCGCAACAAAAATAGATGAATTAGATTCCATTGATAAAAATGATAACGAAAAAATGCTTGCATTTATTAATGAATTAAGTTTTACAATTAAACAAAGAAATACAAAATTAAAAAATAGTAAATAACTAAAAAATCTAATCCTGTTGGATTAGATTTTTTTAATATTTTTTTGTGAAAGCCTTTTCTTTTTTATCATAATATGTTATAATTTATGTGGAGAAAAGAGGTATATATATGAATAAAAAACAAACACTATTGCTAATAGCAGTTATGTTTATGTTATTTTCACTAACAGCTTGTAAACATAATTGTGATAAAAAAGGACATGTATTAAGTGGCGGTACTTGTATAACTGCAAAAGTATGTGATGAATGTGGTGAAAAAGTAGGGGACCCTTTAGGACATAATTGGGTAGAAGCAACCACAACAGCACCTAGGACTTGTTCAGTATGTGGAACAACTGAAGGAAGCCCTCTGCCTACAGGTCTTCAAGCAGAACTTCCAGAGTCTACATCTTCAAAAGTTAGTTTACCAACAGAGTTTGAAGGAAAAACTGTAACATGGGAATCTTTATCAAAAGATGTTATGTTAGATGATGGAACAATTGTAGCTCTTGAAGTTAGTAAAAAGGTTAGTTTAATTGCGACTTTAACAGATCCTTCAACAGGTGAAGTTACAACTCAAAATTGTGAAATTTTAGTTAATGCAGTAACTGTTAATACAGGTCCATATGATTATGCATATAAATATTATATGAATAAATTAAGTGGTGCTTTATCTAAAAATGTATCTTTAATTACAAGAGATTATAATGGATGTAGTGTTAAATATGAAAGTTTAGATGAATCAGTAATTACATCTAAAGGTGTCATCACTAAAACTACTATAGAACAAGTAGCAATGATGAATATTTGGGTTATAAAAGATGGAATTGCAGTGCTATATCCAACTGAAGTTACTGTAGATGATTATAATAATACGGAGCGAATTGCTTTCGCAGAAGCAGAACTTAATGCTTTAGTTGAACAATTTCAAAATGAAGAAATTGATACAATTCCGCTTAGAAGTGATAAGTATGATGTAGATTATTATTTTGTTGCAGATAATCCTGAATTCTTAGTATTAGAAGATAAAATATTAACACCTGTAACTAAATCTGATGTAACGCTTAAGATTACTTTAAGTCGGGCTCAAGAATCTTTAGATAAAGATGGTAATGTTGTATATGATACAAAGGAATTAAAATATCATGTTACAAATGTAGGAGGTACAATTTCAATGGAAGAATATTTAAATGCATGGCTTCCAACAATTCTACCTACAGAGATTATTGCCCATAAAAATGAAGTAACAGATCCAGATCCTGTATATAGTAACCAACAATTTTTTAAAAGACAATATCAAGTAAATGCAGGAGGAGTGTTAAATTTAATTGATGGTAGTTCTCTTACAATTAATAGAGATTTAATTGTAGATGTTGATACAGCAACTGTAAATGAATGGGGTGGTACTTATAGTGGTGTTTACTACGAAAATCATCCAGATATTTCCAAAGTAGGATCATCTTCAGATTTACAAGCAGTATATGATCATTTCTATGAAGGTTATACTATTCCTAATAAAGAAAATGTATTATGGATAGTAGTACATGAATCAGGTATGCCGGGAATTGGTAATAATGCTCAATTACTTGCCCAAATTCAATATGATAGAGCATATGGAAATAGAAGTTACGCAGCAGCTTCTTGGAATTATCAAGTAGATGATGGTGTAATTTATCAATCTTATGAAGACAATATTTATTGTTGGCATGCGGGTGGAGATTATGGCAAGTGGCTTCCGTTTAGAAATTCTAATAGTATTGGAATCGAAATGTGTATTAATTTAGATGGCAATTATGATGGAGCAATGACACATGATACAAAGCTTGTTGCATATTTAATGCATAAATATAATTTAACTATGTCAAATGTGGTTAGACATTACGATACATCTGGTAAAGATTGTCCAGCATATATGCTTGCAACTAACAGATGGGTAGAATTCCAAAAGAAAGTTGTTAATGAATGGTTAGCAATTAAATTCTTACAAGATGCTGAAGTTACTTGGACTGTTTCTAATCCTGAATTATTTAATGTTGGACCAAATAATATTTGGTATGCAAAAGGCGTATCACAAGATACAGATATTAAAATTACATTAAATGTGGTAAAAGGTAGTTATACATATAATAAAACAGTAACTGTTACTTTACATCCAGATACAGTGGGGGTATAAAATGAAAGATTATTTAATTATTGGCGACCATGTAAAAAAGGCGCTTGAAGAAAATAGGCCAATAGTTGCATTAGAATCAACAATTATATCACACGGAATGCCTTATCCCAAAAATTTGGAAACTGCGTTGATGTGTGAACAAATAATTAAAGATAATGGTTGTGTACCGGCTACTATTGCTATTATTAAAGGTAAGATGGTAGTAGGAATAAACAAAGATGAACTTGAATATTTGGCCAAAGAAGGAACAAATGTAATAAAAACTTCTAGACGTGATATTCCAGTAATTGTTGCAAAAGGCCTAACTGGTGCAACAACAGTAAGTGCTACAATGTATATTGCTAGTCTTGCAGGTGTAAAAGTATTTGCAACAGGAGGAATTGGTGGAGTTCATAGAGGTGCAGAAATTACAATGGATATATCTGCTGACTTAGATGAATTTGCTAAAACTAGTGTTGCTGTTGTTTGTGCAGGTGCAAAGGCTATTCTTGACCTCCCAAAAACTCTTGAATATTTAGAAACTAAAGGAGTTCCGGTAATCGGATACCAAACATCAAATTTACCTGCATTCTATACAAGAACAAGTGAATATAAAGTAGACTATAGAATGGATTCACCGAAAGAAATTGCAAAGATGTTAAACGTAAAATGGTCAATAGGTCTTGAAGGTGGAGTGTTAATTACAAATCCAATTCCTGAAGAATATTCACTAGATGAAGAAGTTATGAATAATGCTATAAATGAGGCTTTAGCTAATATGGAAGCTCTTGGAATTAAAGGAAAAGAAACTACTCCATATTTACTTGCCGCAATTAAAGATATAACTAAAGGTGAAAGTTTGGCATCAAATATTCAACTTGTATTTAATAACTGTCGTCTTGCAAGTCTGATAGCGCAGGAAATGAAAAATGAAGGTTAGTACATTTTTAGTAGCTTTTAAAAATATTATAATTTTATTATGGTGGATACTTGTAATAGTCTTCTTTAAGATATATAATAATTATGAGTTTACAAATGGTGAATCACTGATATTCATTAGTTTATTAATTATCCCACCATTTATTGTATATATACTGTTATATATAAATAAAAAGAAAAAAATAATAATCAATAATATTAAAAAAGGACCATATTTTAGTAGAATTAAAAATGATGTCAAAAATAAAACTTGGAACCGTGAATTAATATCTAAATTAAATTTATTACTGCCAGCTTTAATTTGTGAAGAAAAAGATGATATTATTATTATTAAAAATAGTGATATTGAAATTAATTTTAAACATGAATATACATCTTTGAAATTGATTGATACCAAAGTTGAATACTTATATTATTATGGTAGTAAAGTTGATCAAACATTTAATTTAGAGATAAAGAATTTAAAATACAAATCTACTATTTATTTATATAAACTTTTATTAAGTAAAATAGAAGTTTTAGCAGGAAGTGTTTTAGAGTATAGAGAAAATAAAAATGGATGTATGTTAATATCTAATAATACCAAAAATATTTTATATAATAGTTTTCCAAAAAAGAAAGATAAAAAAATTCTGTTAACTAAAACTATAAATCTAAAAAATGAAAAAAAGATAGAAAATTAAAGTTTTCTATCTTTTTATTTATTCGTCTAAAAATGCATAAAAACTATAATCAGGAAGTTTTATTGTAGTTTTTAGTTTCATATCATCATTACAGTTAATGCAAAATACAGTTTTATTTTGAATGTTATATGGAACATCAAAAGTTGTAATTGTATTTGAATTATTAATTAAAAAATATAAATTATCAACATTTACAATTAACTTAATAGTATCCTCATAGATTATATTAAAATTAGAGGTTTCTATGTTTTCTGTTATATCTTGCAAGTATAGATAACATTCATTATCAGATTCAAGAGTTAAATTAAGTAATTCATATTTATTAAAAAGAATTAATAGATAAGCATGAATCGCTTTATCTATATCTTTAAAATCTTGTTTTTTACTTAATTCAGAAAAATCATTAATTAACGATAGTTGATCTTTAAATGTTAATAAATCATATTTATTGTCAATAAAGTCATTAATTAGTTTTATTATATTCATACTTATTACCTCTTAAGTATTATAACAAAACAATTAAAAAAAATCAAACAATATATGTAGGACAAAATAAGAATTCATAATACTTTTAAAAAAAGCTTATTTGTAGTATAATAAATATGTATATAGTAAGAAGAGGAATAGTATAATGGATTTAAGATGTAAGGATGGATGGTTAGAAGTAATTTGTGGATGTATGTTTGCAGGTAAAACTGAAGAATTAATTAGAAGAATAAATAGAATTAAATACGCAAAAAAAGATGTTGTTGTATTTAAGCCAGTTATTGATGATAGATATGATAAAACTCAAGTAGTATCTCATTCTAATCATCGTGTTGATTCATATCCTGTAAAAGATTCTAGTGAAGTATATAAGTACTTAGATAAACTTCCTTATGCAGTTGCATTTGATGAAGCACAATTTTTTGATGAAGGGTTGATTGAAGTAATTGATAGACTTGCTAATTCTGGAGTGAGAGTAATTGCTGCAGGTCTTGATCAAGATTTTAGAGGGGAACCTTTTGGCATTATACCAACACTTTTAGCACGTGCTGAATATGTTACAAAACTTCAAGGTATATGTATGGTATGTGGGGCTCCAGCTACTCGTACACAACGTATGATAAATGGCCACCCTGCTGATTATGAAGATGATACTATTAAGGTTGGCGCAACCGAGTCTTATGAATCAAGATGTCGCCATTGTCATCAAGTACCACATAAAAACTATGAATAAAAAAAATGATGAATATTATATGAGTCTTGCATTAAAAGAGGCTCAACTTGCATATAATAAGGGTGAAGTTCCAGTAGGTTGTGTTATTGTATATAATGATATTGTAATCGCAAAAGCTCATAATTTAAGGAAAAGTAAAAATGATGTTTTTGCGCATGCTGAAGCACTTGCAATAAAGAAAGCTAGTAAAAAATTAAATTCTTGGATATTAGATGATGCTATTCTTTATGTAACACTTGAACCTTGTCTAATGTGTTCTGGGGTAATTCTTCAATCTCGTATTAAAAAAATTGTATATGGAACTCGTGAACCTAAATTTGGTGTTGTGGATAGTTTGATGAATGTTTTTGATACAAAAGGCTTTAATCATAAAGTTGAAGTTGTATCAGGAATTATGGAAGAAGAAGCTTCAAATCTGTTAAAAAATTTCTTTAAAGAATTAAGAAATAAAAAAACTTTGACAAATAAATAAAAATATAGTATAATATATAAGAAATCTCAATTTAGATACCTTCATCCAAGGTTCCATGGTGAACCAGGTCAGGTCTTGATCGAAGCAGCCTTAAGCTTATGTAACTTGTGGGTGGGGGGATCTAAGTTGAGATTTTTTATTTTTAATAAAAAAACGTAATTTTAAAATCCCCTTTCGTATTATATAAGCGAAGGGGGATTATTTTATGAAAAAAATACATTTTATATTTATCTTTATGTTAAATATGTTATTCATGTTTGGTTATCTAGTAAAACCAAATGCCGCATCCATACAGGATGTTTCGAAACCACTTATTTGCGAAAGAGGTAAAGATTATCATGAGTACTTACAATATGATGGGTATACAATTGAATCAAGTAATGTTAACTTTAATATATCAGGAAGATATTTAGTTAAGTATAGTAATGATTCCACCGATGAGGAAGTTTATAAATTTGTTTATGTTGAGGATATGGAAACGCTTAAAAAAGATGTTTGCTATAGTGAACAATATACAACTCTTTATAATACTGGTGAACTTGAAAAAGTAAACTGTGTGGAAAAATTAAAAGATTCATCATATATTTATGCACATACTGAACAAATATATGAAGCAGAAGATCTGGGTATCTTTTATCTCACAAAAGTAAAAGATGATAAAGTGATTTTTCAAATAAAAATTGTAGAAGGTATAAGAGGATTTATTGTTGATGTAGAAGTTATAAATGACTTAATAGTAGTTTTGATGGAAACAGATACAAGTGGTGGTTACTCAGATATTACTTTTTATGTTTTTGATCAAAACGGCTCTAAACTATATGGAAGAATTTTTAAAGGTGATGGAATAGATACATGTTCAAAATTATTATATGATGATAACTATATTTATATAGTTGGAGAAACTACATCTATCGAAGGTATCTTTTCTTTTTATCACGATTATAAAAGTGGTGTAATTATTGTTTTAGATATAAGCACATTTAAAGAAGTTGGAATATATTCAATGGTTACTGAAGGTGATGTAACAGTAAGTGATGCATGTATCGTAGAAAACCAGTTATATGTTGTTATTGAATATTTTAACAATACAATAGCATCTCTATTGTATGAGTTACATATATTTGATAATACCAGTTTATCTTTTGTTAGGAAGCAATTTTTATCATATAAGGGTGGTATAACGTTTCAATGTATAACATCATTTAATGGTAAAATTTATATGGTATTTTGGGAGTATGAAAGTAGTACTAAGTTATATTATACAAGATTATATACGTACACTTCAACAGGAGGTAAGAAGTTAATTAATGAATATACATATACTAAAGAAGGGAATGCAAGATTAGTTGACTTAATAATTACTGAAGATGAATCAATTATATTATTATATAATTTGATTAAAGTAACTGAGGTATATGATTATGGTTATTTGTATCAAATTATTAAAGATAAAACAAAAGTATGTGAAATCGAAAATTATTCTACTAATTGTGCTACTTATGGATTGCTTGATACCAATGAAATGTTATTAAAAAATCAAGAAACTACATTTATAAGTGATATAGTTTATTCGGCTTTATCTAATTACAAAACTGAAGTAGAAGCTGAATTTGATAGTGATGTAAAATTGCCCGGCATATATATGGATGGTGTTTTAGTAAAGCCAAATAGAACAAAATCAAAAATTAATTACGATGTAACGATATTTGGAGAATATCCTGTTACATATTATTATGAAGGTGTAAATCAAGATGTTGTAGTTGATGGAAAAATAATTGTAGAATCATATACTAATATATATGATGGTGGTATTTTTGATAAGGGAATTATAGTTCATTTTAATGGTGATGGCAATCTTAATAACTTAGTAATCGATTCTGGTTATCAGATTGATCGCCCTGGAAGTTATACGTTAAAACTTACTGGAATGAATGATGTTGAAACAATTAATTTTGAAGTTAGAGATTTATCACACCAAGAAATAATATTAAATAATGAATCTTTAACATATGAAGAAAAACTTGATATCAAAGAAAAAGATGTAAATGAAATAATTATTCAAGCTAATATTAATGAAGAGGAAATACCTGAAAGAGTAATTGATTATCAAAATTGGTATTTATTAATACCATTATGTGCAGGAATCGCACTTGTGATTACTTTTATTAAAAAGAGAGGCTAATATGAAAAAAATTGGGTTAGGCTTATTTATATTAGTATGTTTTTTAAGTTTTAATAAAGGTGCTTATGCTAATGAATATATTGAAAATATAGAGAGTGAAATTATAGAATTAGATTTTAATGTTTTAAATGTTCTTGATGAAAACATATATATAGGAATGGATAAAAGCTATATAAAAGAATTAGATATGTATATAGATGAAATAATTGTAGATTATGTTTCAACAAGTGATGCTTATTATCTTATATCAGATCATCCTCTTAAAGATAATTTTATTAAAATAGACATTAACACAAAAGCGATAATAAGCTCTGATATTATTTTTGAAGTAAAAGATATTACATATTATAAAGAAAGTGTATATGTAGTAGGATGTGATGCAGGAGACGGATGTATATATAAATATAATGCAAAATTAGAATTAGTGAGTCGCCATTTATATGGAGGAGAAGGATTTGAACAATTTGAAAAAATTAAAATAATTAATGATAAAATTTATGTAATTGGTTTGAAAGATGCAATATCAAAATATAGCCCATTTATTAATTGTGGTAATATCGGAGAGAAAAAAAGTTTTTTAGTTAAACTCAATTTAGGGTGTGTTATAGAAAACACTTTTTATTTTAATGAAAAAACAAATTTTGAGAAAGTTAGTGATATTCATATCAGTGAAGATTATTTATTAATTATTAATACAGACGAAAATGATTCGTATTATCAATATAAGTTAGATTATAATTTAGGTTTAATTGAAAGATTTTGTTTAAATGATTATTTAGATGCTGATTATTATGATATAGTGAGTTATACAGATAGAGGTTTGTATATATATTTATATTTAAAAAATAATACTATTAATTATTTGGTTTTTTCAAGTGGAGTAATTTATTCTAACTATATAAAAGATTTACAACAGCTATATTATTCTTCTTTGGATAAAGGAGTATTAAAAATAATAACAATGAATTTAGATGAATTTATTTTAACTTCCATTCAAGAATATCATATAATAGAATTAAACGAAAAAGAAGTAGCTTATCCTGCGACTAATTATAAGAGTGTAAATCATTTTAGTATAGAATCATATTTTGAAGAATTGGAATTTGAGTATAGTGAAGATAATGACATTAATTTATTAACCAGTGGCATGTATCAAGCAAGTTATGTTGCAACTAGATTCAATGGAGAAGAAATACAGATTAATACGCCATTTAAAGTATTAAGTTATATAAATGTTATTAATGAAGGAATTTATCCTTCTGGATATAAGCTTATATTTACTGATCAAGTTTATGTTAATAATGAAGAAGTATATATGGGGGAAGCACTAAAAGAAGAAGGGGAATACAAAATATATCATAATGTTGAAAATAATATTATTGAATATACTATATATATAAAAGATAATTATAATAAAGACTTATCAGTAAATTGTACTCATAGTGATTATATAATTAATAATGGTGGAATATTCAGTTATACTATTACTTTGAACCAAGAAAAAATCGTTAAACAAGTTATTGTAAACGATAAAGATATTTCATTTAGTCAGGACGAAAATATAATAAATATTCAATTCAATAGTTTAGATATAACTGGAATAAACAATTTTAATATTCAAAAAATTGTTTTTAACGATGACAGTATACTTGATGTCAATGAAAGATTTTCAGTTAATGTAATGAAAAGAACACCACTTGTAGAAGTGGAAGCTGATACTGAAGGTATTAGCTTTAATATTACTGATATAGATGAAGCTATACTAGATATTGTTTTTAGATACTATAAAAATGGAGAATTGATTAAAATTGATAAAACTTATCTAAATGATTTTGAACTTTTTCCAAGTGAATCATATGATGATTTGAAAGTTGTAATGCTATATGAATTAGGTACAAATGAAGTATTTGAGGTAAATTTATTAAATTTTGATTTGTTTTTAAATAATAAAAAAAATAATGAAAAATTATTTAATTTAAGTTTTGATAAAGATGATGATAAAGTCCTTGCTATATATGTAGATAAAATAATTAATAATGAAATTATTTCAAAGATATTGGTTAGTGATATTAACTTGGTTAATTACTATGTGTCTAAGAAGTCTAATAAATTATTATATATATCTTTAGGTATAACAGGAGTATTAATTTTGATAATAATAGGTTGTCTATGTTATAAAAAAAAGAAATAAACATATAAAAGAGTTTACAAAATTTTAATAAATTAAAGTAAACTCTTTTTTTTCTTGAAAAAAACTTGGGCTTATGTTATACTATAAATGTAAAAAGGAGGAGTCTGGTTATGTTTAGTCCATTGTATGTTCAAACAGAATATTCAATACTACAGAGTGCTTGTAAATTAGATCCTCTTTTCGAAAAACTTGTGAATTTTGGATATAAAAATTGTGCAATTTGTGATGAAGGGACAATGTATGGTACTATCAAGTTTTATCAAGGTTGTACAAAAAAAGATATCAAACCACTCATTGGTTTAAAAATTAAATATGCTCACAACGAGATAGAAGACTCATTAATTCTATATGCAATGAATATATATGGATATAAGAATTTAATGAAAATATCTAGTAATTGTGTATTGAATAATGGTGTTGTTGATTTTGAATTCTTACAAAAGTCCAGCATTGGGATACTGGCGATAGTACCTTTGAGTGAATCAAGATTTATAAACTTAGTTGAAAATGGCGATTATCAATCTTTGTCACAACAATTTAATTTGTTAAAGTATACTTTTGATATTTTATATGTAGGTCTTGATTTACCAAAAAATATTGGTCTTGACATATTTAGAAATATTTTAGCTTTTAGTAATGAAAATAAAATTAAAACGGTAGCACTTCCAAAGGTAAGTTTTTTAAATAGTGATGATATAGATGCATATGTTACTTTAAAATCGATTAAAAATAATGCGAATTTGTATCACATTTCAAAAGGTGAAGAAAGTCACTATTTAATGGAGGAAGAAGAGTTATTATATCATTATAGAGGTTATGAAAGTCTTATTGATGAAACTGAAAAAATAGCATCAAGTTGTAATGTAATTATTGAATTTGGTAAATATCAACTCCCTTGTTATGATGAAAATATAGATGCATATCAATATTTGAAAGAACTTTGTATAACTGGGTTAAATAAACGTCTTCAAATGAACAAAACAAATATATCAGGTAATACATATTATCAAAGATTACAATATGAACTTGAAACTATTAATCAAATGGGATTTTGTGATTATTTCTTAATTGTGTTTGATTATGTTAGATATGCTAAAAGAAATAATATTTATGTAGGTCCTGGGCGTGGCTCTGCGCCGGCATCACTTGTTTCATATTCTCTTGGTATTACAGATATTGATCCTTTGAAATATAATTTATTATTTGAAAGATTTTTAAATAAAGAACGTATATCAATGCCAGATATCGATATTGACTTTCAAGATGATTTACGTGATGAAGTAATTAAATATGTAGGACGTAAATATTCAAAAAATAAGGTTGCTCATATTGCAACATTTGGGACATTTAAAATTAAACTAGCAATCAATGATTCTGCTCGTGTTTATAAACTTAGTGAACAAAAAATTAAATTAATTAATAAGTATTTAACTGAAGCTTTAAAAGATAAACATATATATAGTGCTAATTTAGCTGATGTAATAGAGTCAAGTGTAGAACTATTACAATTAATGGACGATTTTGATGATATAAGAAAAGTTTTAACTGTTGCTTCTAAAATTCAAGGAATTCCGAGAAATATATCAACGCATGCTGCGGGGATTGTAATTACTAAATATGATTTAGTTAATTATACTCCACTTGATGAAGGACTTGATGATATATATCAAACACAATATGAAGCATCTGATTTAGAAGCGTTAGGTCTTTTAAAAATGGACTTTTTAGGGTTAAAAAATTTAACTAATATTGCGAAAACTATAGAACTAATTAAAAAAGATATACCTTCTTTTTCACTTCCAAAAGAAGATGATGATATAGAAACTTATAAAATGCTTGCATCAGGTGATGTAACTGGCGTATTTCAACTAGAATCACAAGGGATGAGAAAAGTTATCATGAATCTTGAAACTTCATCATTTGATGATATAACTCATGCTTTAGCGCTTTATAGACCTGGACCTATGGATATTATTCCTTCGTTTATTAATCGTAAATTTAAAAAAGAAGAAGTAATATATCCACATAAAGATTTAGAACAAATTTTAAAAGAAACATATGGAACAATTGTATATCAAGATCAAATTATGTTAATAGCATGTAAATTTGCAGGATATTCACTTGGCCGTGCGGATATTTTAAGACGAGCTGTATCAAAGAAGAAAAAAGAAGTATTAGAAGTAGAAAGACGTAACTTTGTATCTTCATCAATTAAAGAAGGATATTCAGAAGTTGATGCTAATTTGATATATGATTATATTGTAAAATTTGCAGATTATGGTTTTAATAAAGCCCATAGTGTTGCTTACGCAAAAGTTGCATATATTACAGCTTATTTAAAACGCCATTACTTTAGCTATTACTTTTCAACTTTGATGACATCTTTTATGGGAAGTAGTTCAGATGTTATTGAATATACAAAAGAAGCAACTTCAAAGAAAGTCAAAGTTATAGGACCTAGTATTAATCATAGTACGGATGAATTTATTGTTTTAAATAATGATATTTGTTTTCCACTAAGCATTATTAGAGGTCTTGGTGTAATTAAAACAAATGAATTGCTTGTAGAACGCACAAAAGCCAAATTTGAAGGTTTTGAAGATTTTGTAAAAAGAACAAAAGATATTATTGCATCATCAATTCTTGAAAATATTATTTATAGTGGTGCACTGGATGAATTTAATATAACTAAAAAAGCAATGATTGATAATTATAAAAATATTATTAATCAAAATGATTTTGGTTTTATAAAAGATATCGTAAAAATAAATTATAGCGATGAAGAATATAATTATGGGTATCTTCAAGAAAAAGAACTAGAGGTTTTAGGTATAAATATTAAATATAATATTTTTGCACAGTGTGCTCCTCTTTATACTAAATATAATTTAAATAAAGTAAATGATATACAAGAAAATACTTTTACTAAGACTTTTGGTATAATCAAAAAGATAAAAGAAATAAAAACAAAACAACAAGAAACTATGGCATTTATTGAACTTAGTGATGATACATCTACTATTGAGCTTGTATTATTCCCAAGAGTTTATAATCGCTTTAAGGATTTAAAAACATCAGACGTTGTAATGGTTAAAGGTAATGTTCAAAAAAGAACAACATTACAAATAGTTGTAGATGATATTAAAAAAATATAAATAAAGGAGTGTTGTATGAGGGTACTATGTTTTGATATAGGTGGAACAAACATTAAGTATGGAGTAATTGACAATGAGCAATTTCTAGAAAAAGGTTTGTTTGACACTGATGCATATAAAGGTAAAGAATATTTAACAAATAAACTTGTTAATATGGCAAAAGAGATGAAAGAAAAATACCAAATAGAAGGTATAGGTATTTCTTGTGCTGGTAGTGTCAATTTTAAAGATGCATATATAAGTACAGCACCAGATGCACTTCCTGCTTTTTCGGATTGGAATTTTAGAAAGATTTTTAAAGAAAGTGTTGGACTTGATTGTGTTGCAGATAACGATGTAAATAGTTTTGCGAAAGCTGAATGCGTAAAAGGTGCAGCACAAGATTTTGATAATTTTATTGTACTTACAGTTGGAACTGGAATTGGTGGCGGTATTGTAATGTATGATAAAGTATGGCGTGGTCAAAATTATAATGCTGGAGAAGTTGGTAGAATGTTAATAGGTAATACTAAATGGGAAAGTGTTGCTTCAATGTCAGCTTTAATTAAAGATGCTCGCCATAAAGGAATAGATGTTAAAGATGGTGTAGAATTATTTGAATTATATGATAAATTAGATCCACTTGCTTTAGCTGTTGTATGTAGATTCTATGACTTACTTGCAACAGGGATTGCTAATTTAATATATATCTTTAATCCAGAGGCTATAGTTATTGGCGGTGGTATTTCTAAACGTCCAACATTTATAGAAGAACTTGAAAAGTTCATTAATTCACATTTGCCTGCGGGCTTCCAAAATACAGCTAAGATTCTTACAGCAAGTTTTAGAAATGATGGTGGTATGATGGGTGCATACTACAACTTCATAGAATATAAAAAAGAAAAAGGAGAATAGAAAAATGGATCAAAAAACCCTAGCAAAAATTAAAAAATGGGAAGAATTTGATGCTCTTGATGCATCACTTAAAGAAGAACTAGAAGGTCTAAAAGGAAATGAAGCTGCATTAATGGATGCATTCTATAATGACATTGCTTTTGGTACAGGTGGTCTTCGTGGGATCTTAGGTGTAGGAACAGATAGAATGAATATCTATGTAGTCAGAAAAAGTACACTTGGTTTCTTAAACTACATGATCAAACAATATCCAAATATTAAAGAACAAGGTGTTGCAATTGCTTATGACTGCAGACGTAATTCTTATTTATTTGCAAAACATGCTGCAGAAGTTATTGCATCTCGTGGTGTTAAGGCATATCTTTATACAGATATTAGATCTACTCCACAATTAAGTTTTACAGTTAGACATCTTGGTTGTGCTGGCGGTATAATGATTACTGCAAGCCATAATCCACCAATTTATAATGGATATAAAATTTATGACCATGCAGGATGTCAATTAATTCCAAGTCTTGCTGATATGGTTATTGATGAAATTGCTAAAGTTGAAGACATGTTTAGAATTGAAACAAAAGATTTTGATACTTTAGTAAATGAAGGATTAATCCAAATGATTGACAAAGTTGTAGATGAAGCATATGTTAAGGAAGTTAAAACTGTAACAGTTAATAATGTTCCAAAGAATAATATTAAAATTGTTTACACTCCACTTCATGGTACAGGTGCAAGTCATATGGTTAACTTACTTGAATCAAGTGGTTATACAGTAATTCCTGTTGAAGAACAAATGGTTCCAGATGGAAATTTCTCAACTTTAAAATCACCAAACCCAGAAGAATCAAGTGCATTTGAATATGCTATTAACTTAGGTAAAAAGCATGATGCTGATATTTTAATTGCAACTGACCCTGATGCTGATAGAATGGGTATTGCAGCAAAAAATGCACAAGGCGAATATGTACTTCTTACAGGTAACCAAACAGGTGCAATCTTACTTAACTATTTAGGTGAATACAAAAAACCAAAGAAACTTGGTGTTGTATTTAATACAATTGTTACATCAAATCTTGCAATGGCAATTTGTAAAAAACATGGTTTAAAACTTGTTCAAACATTAACTGGATTTAAATTCATTGGTGAGCAAGCTGCAGCGCTTGAAAATAGCGATACAGAAGAATTCTTCTTTGGTTATGAAGAATCTTATGGATATGTTATTAAAGATTTTGTAAGAGATAAAGACTCATTCCAAGCAACATTATTACTTGCAGAAGTTGCATCTTTCTATAAAGAACAAGGAAAAACTTTAATTCAAGTATTAGAAGATTTATTTGATGAATTTGGCTATTATGTAGAAGGTGTTCATAACATTTCATTAGTTGGAGTTGAAGGACAAAAACGTATTCAAAAAATTATGCGTCATTTCCAAACATTAAATCTTGATACAGTTGCTGGAAAACATGTTCAAATTTTTGAAGACTATGATAAACTTGTAAAAGTAGAAAATGGTGAAGAATCTCCACTTTTACTTCCTCAATCATTTGTACTTAAATATATCTTTGATGATGGTGGTTGGTTTGTTTTAAGACCATCAGGAACTGAACCAAAATTAAAGATTTATATTGCAATTAAAGAAGCAACTCGCGATGCTGCAAATGCACTTGTCGCAAATCTTAAAAAAGAAGTTCTTGATATCATTGAAAAAGTTGAATAGGTGAATAAAATGAAAGTAAAAATAGATTATAAAAATGCGCTTAATGCATTAACAAAAGAAGAAATCTTAAATAATGAGGCAGTAGTTTTAAAAGCAAAAGAAACTCTTGTAACAAAATCTGGTGCAGGAAATGATTTCCTTGGATGGGTTGAATATCCTAAATGTTATGATAAGGAAGAATTTGCAAGAATCAAAAAAGCTGCTGCAAAAATCCAAAAAGACAGTGATGTATTAGTTGTTATTGGTATCGGTGGATCTTATCTTGGTGCAAAAGCAATTATCGAAGCTTTAAATCCTTATTTTAGATGCGATAAAGCTTTAGAAGTTATTTTTGTTGGACATAACTTATCATCAACTTATGCATGTGAACTTCTTGCATATTTAGAAAATAAAGAATTCTCAATCAATGTAATTTCTAAATCAGGAACAACAACAGAACCTGCAATCGCTTTTAGATTATTCAAAGAATTATTAACTAAAAAATATGGATCTCATGCAAGTGAAAGAATTTATGCAACAACTGATGCTGCAAAAGGAGCTTTACGAAATCTTGCTAATGAACAAGGTTATGAAACATTTATCGTTCCAGATGATGTTGGAGGCAGATATTCATGGTTTACAGCTGTAGGGCTATTACCTGTTGCTTGTAGCGGTGTTGATATTGATCTATTAATGCAAGGTGCTCTTGATGCATATAATGATTGTATTAATACTCCATATGCTGAAAATACTGCATTACTTTACGCAAGCCTTAGAAACTTACTTCACAAAACTAAAGATGTTGAAGTTTTAGTAAGCTATGAACCAAAACTTTCATATATCAGTGAATGGTGGAAACAATTATATGGTGAATCAGAAGGTAAAGATAATAAAGGTCTTTTCCCTGCTAGTTTAATCTATTCAACTGATCTTCACTCAATGGGACAATATATTCAAGATGGTAAACGTATCATGTTTGAAACAGTATTAAACGTTGAAAAGCCAGAAAAAGATTTAATCTTAAAAGAAGAAGCAAATAATTTAGACCAATTAAATTATCTTGCAGGAAAGAACTTTGATAGTGTTACAAAACATGCAATGCAAGGAACAGTACTTGCACACGTTGATGGTGGAGTACCTAACTTAATTTTATCAATTGAAAAACTTGATGCTCATACAATGGGTTACTTATTATACTTCTACATGTTTGCATGTGGTGTTAGTGGATATATTTTAGATGTAAATCCATTTAACCAACCAGGTGTAGAAGACTATAAGAAAAATATGTTTGCTCTTCTTGGAAAACCAGGTTACGAAGAACTAGCTAAACAACTAAAAGAACGTCTATAAAAAATATAAGACTATTCGTAAAGAATAGTCTTTTATTAAAACTTAAATCACAAAAATGTGCAGAAATAAGCGAAAAATATCACAAAAATGTGTAAATAGCTCAAAAAAATATATACAAAAATGTGCAAAACAATTTATAAAATTATTAATATGTTGTATAATATTAATAGGTGGTAATATGTTAAAAAGAAAAATTGATGAATATTTAATAAAATGGAAAGAAAACAATAATAGAAAACCTTTAATTGTTAAAGGTGCAAGGCAAATAGGTAAGACAACATCAATAAGAGAGTTTGGTAAAACATATCAAAGTTTTATAGAAATTAATTTTTTGTTAGAACCTAAATATAAAAATATTTTCTCAAATGGATACTCACCAGATGATATTTTAAAAGAAATTTCCATTTTAAATTCAGAGTGTAAAATTATACCTTATAACACTTTAATTTTATTTGATGAAATTCAAAGTTTTCCTGATGCAGTAACTTCTTTAAAGGCTTTTAAGGAAGATGGAAAATATGATGTAATTTGTTCTGGTTCTTTGTTGGGGGTAAATTATAAAAAAATAAATAGTATACCTGTAGGGTTCAAGGAAGACTATACTATGTATTCCCTTGATTTCGAAGAATTTTTATGGGCTAAAGGTTATACAGATGAACATATAGATTATATATATTCTTTTATGAAAAATTTAATTCCTTTACCTGATGCTACTTTCAATACTTTTAGTAAATTATACGAAGAATACATATTTTGTGGTGGTATGCCAGAAGCAGTAAACATTTTTGTTAATGAAAAAAATTATTCAAATGTATTCCCTATACAAAATAGGATATACCAAGATTATCAAGATGATATTAGCAAATATGTAGAAGGGTTAGATACTGCCAGAGTAAAAAATGTATATAGACATATAACTAGTCAACTGGCGAAAGAAAATCATAAGTTTCAATTATCGCATTTAGGACATGGAGCTCGTTTTAGAGATTATCGTGGTTGTGAGGAGTGGTTAAAAGATGCAGGGGTTGTTAATTTAGCGTACAATTTAAATATACTAGATTTCCCTTTTAAAGGTAATGAAGACGAAACGTATTTTAGAATGTATTATGGTGATACATCATTATTGATAGCTACTTTGGATGAAGAATCAAAAGAAGATTTAACAATAAATAAAAATTTTGGTATATATAAAGGAGCCTTATATGAGAATTTGATTTCAGAAGCTCTTATTAAACAAGGTTATGATTTATTTTTTTATAAAACAAAGGATGCTACTGTAGAATTGGATTTTGTTATAAGAGTTAAAAACGAAATAATTCCTATTGAAGTAAAGTCTAATAGAGGAAGAAGTAAATCTCTAAATACTATTATGAATACTAATTCTGCAATAAAATATGGTGTCAAATTAACGCATAATAATATTGGATATAGTGAAAACAAATTTACTTTTCCGTATTTTTTAACTTTTTTATTAAAAAGATTTTTTAAAGAAAATAATATAATTACATGGTAATAAGAGGTGTTTTATGGTAATAAAATATAATTTAATAAAAGAAGATTCAAGAAGTATGGCACGTCTTGGACAAGTAACTACACCACATTCTGTAATTGATACTCCTTGCTTTATGCCTGTTGGTACTCAAGCTACAGTAAAAGCATTATCTAAAGAAGAAATCGAAGCAACAGGTGCTCAAATTATTCTTGGTAATACTTATCATTTATGGAATCAACCTGGCCATAAACTAATTGAAAAAGCTGGTGGACTTCATAAATTTATGAACTGGGATAAATCTATTTTAACTGACTCTGGAGGTTTCCAAGTTTTTTCACTTGCAAAGTTCCGTGATATTAAAGAAGAAGGTGTAAGTTTTAAACATCATAAAAGTGGAAAACCACTATTCTTATCTCCTGAAATTGCAATGGAGATTCAAAATAGTTTAGGTAGTGATATTATGATGAGTTTTGATGAATGTCCTCCATATCCTGCAACAAGAGATTATATGATTAAATCAGTTGAAAGAACTATTAGATGGGCAAAACGAGGGCTTGAAGCTCATAAAAACCCAGATACTCAAGGATTATTTGGAATCGTTCAAGGTGGAGAGTATGCTGATATTAGAAAATATTGTGCAGAAGAATTAACTAAGCTTCCTTTTGATGGATATTCTATTGGTGGGGTTTCTGTTGGTGAACCAAAAGATGTTCAAAATAAAGCACTTGATTATACTACT
>CAYPEY010000030.1:0-27704 GCA_964409955.1 uncultured Staphylococcaceae bacterium | reverse complement strand
ATTGGGACATTTTCTAAAATTAACTATTAAGACATTATCATAAAATAAACACACTATTAGAATAATAGTTGGTTTAATAGTTGCAAAAAAGACTATTTTATGGTACAATATGTAAGGTTATAAAATATAAAAGAGGTGTAATATGACAGATTTAGAAAGATTAGCAGAATTAATATTTCCTGATGTTACTGAAACTATAGAAGATTTAGAAAAAAGATATCCTGTAAGAAATTTAAGTGAAGATGCAATTGTTGCAAGATTTGCTCCAAGTCCAACAGGATTTTTGCATACAGGAAGTTTATTTGCAACTTTAATTGCATGGCGTTTTCCTAATCAAACAAATGGGGTATTCTTTACAAGACTTGAAGATACAGATACTAAACGTGAAATAGAAGGATCAGGTGAAGAATTATTACGTCAACTTGAAGCATTTGGTATTATTCCAAATGAAGGTTATATGGGAACTTACGAATTAGGCGAATATGGACCATATAAACAAAGTAATCGTGAAATGATTTACCGTACAGTTATTAAAGAATTTGTAAAAAGAAATCTTGCATATCCTTGTTTTTGTTCAAGTGAAGATTTAACAGAATTAAGAAGTTATCAAGAAAAAAATAAACTTAATCCTGGATATTATGGAGAATTTGCAAAATGTTCTAAACTTTCTGCAAGCGAAGCAATTGCTAAAATAGAAGCAGGAGAACCTTATGTAATTCGTTTTAGATCAAAAGGTGATTATCATAATAAAGTGAAAATTACAGACCTTATTCGTGGTAACTTAGAACTTGCTGAAAACGATCAACATATCGTAATTTTAAAAAGTGATGGACTTCCAACATACCATTTTGCTCACTTAGTAGATGATCATTTTATGAGAACTACTCATGTTACACGTGGTGAAGAATGGTTACCAAGTTTACCAATTCACTATGAATTATTTGATGCAGCAGGATGGACTAGACCAAATTATGCACACTTACCAGTTATTATGAAACTGGATAATGGTAATAGAAGAAAGTTATCAAAGAGAAAAGACCCGGAAGCTTCAGTTTCATTCTTCTTAGAAAATGGATATCCAGTTGAAGGCATTTTAGAATATTTAGTAACAATTGCAAACTCTAATTTTGAAGAATGGCGTCTTCAAAATATGAATGCAAACATCTTCGATTTTAAATTATCATTTGATAAAATGACACTAGATGGAGCATTATTTGATCTTGCAAAAGTTAAGAATATTTGCAAAGAACGTTTATCTCGTTTAAATAAGGAAGAATTTACTAAGAAAGCATATGACTTTGCTTGTAAATACGATAATACATTAAAAGAATTAATTGATAGAGATGTAGAATATTTCAAATCAATTATTAATATTGAAAGAGAAAAAGATAATCCTCGTAAAGATTATGAAACTTTTAAAGATGTTTATCCAATCATTAATTTCTTCTATGATGATTTATATGAAGAGTTAATTAAAGAAGAACTTCCATTCAATTTTGAGAGATTCACAAGTGCCCAAATAAAAACAGTTTTATTAGAATTTGTAAATAATATGGGACTTGAATATGATGAAGAAAATTGGTTTAACAATTTAAAAGTTACAACTGAAAAATGCGGATTCTGTTCTAATGTAAAAGAATATAAGAAAAATAAAGATGCATATCCAGGACATGTAGGAGATGTTTCTGAAATGATTAGAATCGCAATTTCTTCTCGTAAAAATACTCCAAATCTTTACTATGCATTACAAATTTTAGGTAAAGACAGGGTTGCATCACGTATTAATAATATTATTAATTCTTTGGATTAATAAGTTAAAAGACTAACGAAAGTTAGTCTTTTTTTTGATAATTTCGGAAAAATAAAAACGTTTTCAAAAAAATTATAAAATCGTTTGAAATAATGCTATATTTATTATATAATAAATATGTGAACGTTGAATTCTTATAGGAGGACTAAAATTATGAAAGAATATTTAACTAAACATATAAGAAATGTCGCAGTTCTTGGGCATTTTGACAGTGGTAAAACAAGCCTTTGCGAAGCTTTACTTTATAAGACTAAAGCTATTGCTAAAAAAGGTGAAGTAGAAAGAAAAAACACTGTATCAGATTTCTTAGTTGAAGAACAAAATAAATTAACTTCTCTTTCAACTTCATTGATTCCAGTTGAATGGAATGGTTATAAGATTAATTTCTTAGATACACCAGGATCTGAAGAATTTGTAGGTGAAATACAACAAGATTTAGCTGTTGTTAAAGGTGCAATTGTTGTTATCGATGCTCAAAAAGGAATTGAAGTTGGAACTGAAAGAGTATGGGATGAATTACGTAATCGTCATACACCTACAATTTTATTTATAAATAAAGTAGATAAAGAAAATATTAAATTTAGAAAACTAATTGATGATATAAAAGAAAAATTTGGATCAAATGTAGTTCCATTTATTATGCCAGTAATGAAAGATGGTATGTATAATGGTTATATCGATATTATCAAGAAAAAAGCATTTATTGGTGATGATGAAGTAGAATCACCAATTCCTGATATTTATCATGCAAAAATGGAAGATTACTATGATAAATTTGTTGAAACAGTAGCGGGTCAAGATGAAGAGTTAATGGAAAAATATTTCTCAGGTGAAGAATTAACAGAAGAAGAAATTGTAGCAGGTCTTCGTAGCGCATTACTTAACTGTGATATTTTCCCTGTAATGATTGGTTCAGGAACTAAAAACTATGGTATTTCGGAACTATTAGATAAGATTTGCTATTACTTACCATCTCCTCAAGATTTACAACCAGCAGAAGGTGTTAATCCTAAAACTGATGAACCTGTATTTAAAAACTCAAGTGATGAAGAACCTTTCTCTGCATATATCTTTAAAACTTCAGTAGATCCATTCCTTGGAACAATTAACTATTTTAAAGTATATTCTGGAACTACTCTTGGTTTAAGTGAAGCATATTGTCCTAACACAGACCAAATGGTTAAAATTGGTTCTCTTTCATCTATGATGGGTAAAACTCAAGTTCCAGTAGAAGTGCTTCATGCTGGAGACATTGGTGTATTAATGAAATCAGGAGATTTACAGACAGGTTATACTTTATCTGATAAGAAAGATGTAGTTTTATTTAAACCTGTTCCAATGCCTACTCCAGTAATTTATCTTGCTATCCAAGCTAAGACTAAACAAGATGAAGATAAGATTTCTTCAGCTCTTCAAAAATTAAATTTAGAAGATCCTACATTTGAAGTTAAACGTAATCCTGAAACATCTCAACTTCTTGTTGGTGGTCAAGGTATGACTCATGTTGGATATATTTTAGAAAAAATGAAGAACATGTTTAAAGTTGAAGTTACAACAAGTAATCAAAAGATTGTTTATCGTGAAACGATTAGAAAAGTTGGTTCTGCTCAAGGACGTCATAAAAAACAATCAGGTGGTGCTGGACAATTTGGTGATGTATGGATTCGTTTCGAACCACTTGCAGATAAAGACTTTGAATTTGCATCTGAGGTTGTAGGTGGAGCTGTTCCTAAAAACTATTTCCCTGCTGTTGAAAAAGGTTTAATGGAAACATTAGAACATGGTCCTGTTGCTGGATTCCCAGTAATTGGTGTCAAAGCGGTATTATATGATGGATCATATCATCCAGTTGACTCAAATGAAATCTCATTTAAGATTGCTGCAAGCTTAGCATTTAAAGAAGCTTGCAAATATATCAAACCAACAATCTTAGAACCTATTATGGAAGTTGTTATTACTGTTAAAGATGAATACGTTGGCGATATCATGGGAGATATTCCTCAAAAACGTGGTTCAGTATTAGGTATGGAACCTGCGGGTAATGGTAAAACAAATATCGTTGCTCATATTCCAGAAGCTGAAATTATTAACTACGCTATCGACTTAAAAGGTATGACTCAAGGTAGTGGTCACTTCTCTCGTAAGTTCGTTAGATATGATGATGTTCCATCTCATTTAGTTGATAAAATTGTTGCAGAATACGCAAAATAGCAAAAAAAGTATCTTTCTTCAGAGAAAGATACTTTTTCTTTAATCTCGTTCATTAATTATATTAATAATTTTATTAGAAATAATCTTAATGAGTGGAATGATAGTTGAAATAACTGTCATTACTAAGATAAATATTAATAAGATTATAGGGCTCCTATTTGTCATTGTATACATTGATAATTTAATTTCACCTAGAGGATCCGTTAAGTTACTACCATATGCGTTTACTATTTCACGGGCTATAGGAAGAGATATTCCATAAGATAGTAAGTTAACAATTAAAGTTTGAATTAAAAAGATGAACGAAACTTTTGTGCCGCTTAAACCGATTGATCGTAAAATTCCAATTTCTTTTTTAGAATCTACTATTTCTAAAGATATAATTGTCCACATTATACCAATAGCTAGTACTGTAAATACTATTAAACCACCCTTAGAGATAAAATTAACTATAGGACTAACATTAAAACTTTCTATTGCATCTTTATATTGGAAAACATCAATAACATAATGATTTTCACTATTATATAAAACATTAAATTGATTTAATACTGTATTTGGATTGTTAGAAAGTTCAACAATTACTTTTTCACTATCTTTTTGTGATGTTAAATCTATAATTATAGAAGTTAAATCTTGGTATGTTGAATCATTTACAATGATATTGCTATTATTTGAAATACCTACAATTGTAAGAGTTCTTGTATGTGATGCATCTAAATTATCATCAAGATAAATTGTGTAATTAAGTTTTGATCTTGTTGTAGAAGCTAAGATGTAACTTTTGATATAGTACTCTTGATATCTACGATCCCAATTACTAAAATTGTTGTGTACAGTACAAACTTTAGTTATTAAATGAAATGGTAGCACAATTTCATTATCGTTTTCGGGCATTCTTCCCGCAAATAAATTATCATATGTTGCAACCTTAAATGCTTCGAAGTTAATTGAATAATTTTCAAGGGATGTATTAATATCAAGGAATGAGTTATCAATAACATATTGATAATATTTATCTGTTACTACTATTGCATTCATCATTGCGAAGTCGTATTCAAAACCTTGCATTTGATCATCATACTTATCATAGACATAGGTAGAACTTAGTCTTGATAAGTGTAGCCAATTCTTATAGTTGGTTTCGATGACACCAACTATTTTAAAATCTTGATCAATTCCTAAATTTAAAGATGTATCAAGTAAAGAATAAATAGTAGAAGAACTATTGATTTTATTAAAATGTTTTAATGAATCAAATAAATAGTCTGTTATTAAGATTTCATTACTACCATCTTGTGGAAGTCTTCCGGATATTAAATTATAGGTATTAGTGTTATCATAATAAATAACTGTATTTAAATAACCTGAATATAAGAAGTTTGCTCTTTCTAGACTATAGCCTGCATAATTAATAGATATTTTTTGATATTTATGAAGAGTTAAATCTGGTGCAATACTTTTGATTTTCTCATAAGAACCACTGGATAAATTTTCTCTTTGAAATTGTGCATAAAAGTCATTTTCATTTACAATTCCACTTGATTCATAAATATCTGTATAGTTATTACTGTTATTTACTGTAGTGTAAACATTTTGATATAGTTTATCTCCGTTTAATTCTATTGCAAATGACAAGAATGAAAGAGATATTACATTTATTACAAGTACTAGTAAGTGGCGGAGTTTCTTTTGCCATAATTTCTTTAAGCTTAGTTTTGTAATGGTATTTATAGGAGTTCTAGAACGTTTAAGTTTTAGTTTCTTGTTTGTATCTATTTCCTCATTTTCTTCTGTAGTAATAGTTTCTTTAGATTGTTCATCTATACTTGCAACATCAAATCTTATGATATCATCTGCATACTCAATTGCTGATTCTTCATCATGAGTAACAATAATAATTAAGCGATCTTTTGATAATTCTTTAAATAGGTTAAAGATGCTTTTACTTGCTTCTGAATCTAAGTTTCCTGTAGGCTCATCAGCAATTATTAAATTTGGGTTCTTTACAAGGGCTCTTGCAATAGCTATTCGTTGTTTTTGCCCTCCTGATAATTGGTTTACTTTTCTTTTTTCAAGTCCGGAAAGGCCAACTTTTTCTATAATTTCGTTTACAGTTTTCTTTACTTTTCTTTTTCCTTGCATTTCTAAGGCTAGACTAATGTTTTGATATAAGTTTAAATCTTTTAAAATATTGTACTCTTGAAATACAAACCCTAAATAACTATTTAGATAATTATTAAGGTCCCTTTTAGAAAATTTATTTAAGTTTTTGTTTTCAATCCAAATCTCACCACTATCAGGTTTATCAAGACCGCCTAGAAGATTAAGAAGGGTGCTTTTGCCAGAACCTGATGGGCCTAGAATAAAGACTAAACCGGTATCGGGGAATGTATAATTTAAATTTTTGATAACGTGAATTAAGTCGCTACCAGATTTATAATATTTGTTTATGTTCTTTAATTTAATCATGATATCTCCCCCCTATGATTCCTTAATAACATCTATAGGCTGTTTGATAGACAGTCTTAGTAGTGGTACAAAAACTGATAAAATCGGAACCAAATAGGCTATACCAAAGGCTATAATAAATCCTAAAAAAGTAAGTTTGAAAATATTAAAATCTATAGGATTCATTGTTATATTAAACGTTGTTTTAATTATTTCGTTTGCATTATTACTAAGAATCGCATCAAGCGCATTTAAGAATACGATAGAACCTATTGATGAAACAATTAGTGAAATTGTACTAATTAGTAAGATTTGGAAGATGTAAATAAAGGCAATTTTGATACCACTCATTCCAAGTGACATGTATATTCCAATATCTCTAGTTGTGTTTTTTATAGTTATTACAACAAAATTAAAAATCATTAAAACGCTAAATATGCATAAAGCAAAGAATATTCCGATGAATAAAATGATATTATCACTTATGAAGTCGTTAACTACTTGTAATTTTACAAAAGAAATATTGTTTAATATAAGGTTATTATCTAGTAAAGTTTGGTAAAGTTTTCCATTAACTGTTTCATTATCGCTAATATTAACTAGGATGTTACCACCAAATGTACTATAGAAATTATTGTAGTCAGCAAATGAGTTCTTTAAGTAGTTATAGTACATTGTAGTTTCGGTATCTTCACAGAAGTAGATAGTAGGAGTATCGTCTTCAATTATGGCAACAACATTACAACTAAATTTAGTTAATATTCTTCTGTATCCCCAAAAAGAAAAAGTAGCAGGGGTGTCTGTTAATGGATTTAGTAACGGATAGATTTTATTATCAGAACCCGCTTCCCCGGTTTCAGAGTTAAGATTAAAGGAAATATCATCAATAGTTAATCCAAATACTGATTTTAAGAAACCAGTAGAAATTGCGATTTGTTCTAAATCTTCTTCCTCAGGTGGTTTGACTGGTGCTTTTCCTTTGACGATGTTTAAATTTTTATTGTATGCGGTAACTTTGACATTTTTAAAATTAATGTCTTTATTAAGTGCTGATATTATGAAGTCATCTTCAGTATAATTAAAGTTGCTAGTAGATAAAAAATATTTATCACTATTAGTTTCAACATAGACATTTGATGTCATAAATATAGAATTATAGAAAGGCATATTATCTTTAAAACTAGCAAGTGAGTTAGCATTAGAAATACCAGACTCTAAGAATTTTTCATAATCGGTATCAATAATACCGTAGAAATAAATATAATTATTATATTCGGGTGAATATAGGTACTTATCAGCTAAATAATCTTCTAATCTAAGATAAGTTGAATTAGGTTCATTAAAGTAGTTAACCTGGATAAGACTTTCAGCTAAATAGTCGGTAATATAACAACCAATTGGCATTTTACTTGTTGGCATATTGTTATTAACTAAAGTAATATTATAATCTTTTGAAAATGTAGGAAGAGATTCAATTATCACGATATTGTCAATGCTTTTTGAATAAAAATTATTGAAATTATCAGGAATATTTTGATCAGTTTTAAAGTTAAAATCAACAAATTTATAAACAGTATATTTTGAATCATTTTCTGTTAATAAATCGTTATGATTTTGAATTAAATTTTCAAAATTTTTGGTATCTACTTCGAAGAATCCTGTCTGAATAGTTTCATTATTTATGGTGTTTTCTTGTTCAAGAACTATGAAATCATTATTATATTTGCTTTGGTAGTTAGCATATTCTTTAGTAGTATTAGAAAAATACAAGTTAATTGTTGTATTTGCAAAAAGAAGAGCTACTGTAAAGAATAATAATATAAAAATAAATCTAACAAGATTTTGTTTTAAACTCTTAAAAGACAAGAAGATGGATGTCTTTAGAGTTGGTTGAATTGGTAAAAGCGTATCTTGAACTATTTCTTTTGTTTCAGTTAATTCACTTTTATGAGTAATACTAGTTATTGCGCCATCTTTTAATGTTACTTCCATATCATTATAATTTTTAGACAGTTCTAAATCATGCGTTACGATAATAACAAGTTTTTCTTTAGAAATTTCTTTTAAGATATTCATAATGATATTGCGATTGTTCTTATCTAGGTTTCCAGTAGGTTCATCAGCAATTATAACAGTTGGATTTTTGATTAATGCTCTTGCAATTGATACTCTTTGTCTTTCTCCACCAGATAATTGATTCATTAATCGGTTTTCCTTCCCGGTTAATCCAACTATATCAATGGTTGATTGAATTAGATCTTTATATTCTGATAAGTTTTTGTTTTGGAGCCTAAGTGAAATTGAAATATTTTCCCAAACAGTTAAGTTTTTAACCACATTAAACTCTTGAAATATAAAACCTATATAGGTGTTACGATAAGAGTTAAAGTCTTGTTTTGTGAATTCACTGGTATTTAAGTTGTTAATTGTTAATTCTCCAGAATCGTATGAATCAATACCGCCAATGATATTAAGTAAAGTTGATTTACCACTACCACTCTTACCTACAATAAAAGTAAGCCCTTTATCTGGCAGAGTTAAGTTAATATCTCTTAAGGCATGATATTTTTCGTTTCCGGATGAATAATATTTATTGATATTTGTAAGTTTTATCATAGACACCTCTAGAAAATAACATCATCATATAGTGGAGGAATGACATAAGAAAGTAATAATTGATTATTTTCGCATGTTATAGTAACAAGTCCACTAGAGTTGTTTGAACCAGTAAATATTTGTGTTTTAAATACGTATTGGTTATTGATATGTTTGCTTTTTTTAATATGAGAAATTGTATAAGGATTTGTCACTTTATCCGCAACAAATACATAAGTACTACCAGGTTTTGCAAAATTATCAATGAAAGTGTTTATCCATGGGTAGTTTACTAGTTCATCATTTGATGAAATTGTATCAACATCCCAAGTCATATCTAAGAAACCATTAGAACTTGAGAAGTTTAGATATTGAAGACGCCAAGAAGCGTTATAATATGTTGTCACATAATAGTCGCCAACTTTAACTAAATCATTATACATAGAGGTTGCACCACCCCAATTATTTTGAATAGAAATATCACTTGTAATTAAAGAAGTGCCATCTATTTTAATAAAATCGTAGTTGTAGAAGAATTTATTTGTTGAATAGTCATAATTAATCCCATTCCATCTTTCATCATCATATTTTGGTGCGTAGAAATATAAATTAGCAACCAAAGCAATTCCGTCAGTAAAATCATTTCCCATCGCAAATACAGATGCTTCGCTTATATTAGTGGTTAAACCATTAGATGAAATAAATTCTGAGTTTTCATTAATATAGTAATAAGTATTAATAGTAGTTGTTGCACGGGCAGTTTCATCAAATTTATGCATATTGCCACAGTAAACTAAAGCTTTATATTCCTGATATTTGCACACTTTTGCATAACCTTCAGAAAAGTCTGAAACTTCATCCCATATAAAATCACTAATAGTTATGAAGTTATCATTGATAAAGGTATATTTTAATATATTGTTTTCATCGTACTTTCCAACTTTTGCCATATTGTTTACAAAGTTTCCACAATAATCAAAAGAAAGTTCTGTGTGGATAAAAAATGTATTATCGCTATTATGAGTTAAATATGTATAATAACTAATATTATTGTTTTTAACGTTTACTACTAAGTTGTTATTATTAAAGGAAGCAGAGCTTGAAATGTTTTCATCTAATGTATATAGAATATCTAAATTTGTATTTATGATTTGATATACATTATCACTTTTTATAACAGCTTTTCCTTCAGAAAAAGGATAAGCTTCTTTGTAGATGCATTCTGTTAGTACTTCACCTGAAGATTTGATATAACCATAAAGGTTATTTTTTTTAACAATTAAGAAATCATCAAAAAAAGGTGCCACAGTATCATAAGCTTCTAGTGAAAATAATTCATTTTTATCATTAATAATATAGGGGACTTGATTTTTGTAAACTATTCCTATTGGATTAGTAAGATAATCTACTTTATCAGTAGTACATCCTACATATATTAAGTTAAAAGTGATTAAAAATATAAGTATTAATGCTTTTTTTAACATAAACTTCACCTCAATATATTATTATAGCAAAAAAGTCAAATTTCTTCAACTAATAAAAGTTTATTATATTTATTCTTTACAATATTTGGAGAATATGGTAAAATTATGATGGGTGATTATATGAAATTAATGATTATGATAATAAATAATGAAGATGTTAAAAACGTTACAGATGCACTTGTAAAACAAAAATTCTCGTTTACAAAACTTTCTAGTACAGGTGGTGTTCTTCATACAGGAAATACTACATTGTTACTTGGAGTAGAGGATAAGAACGTTGAAGTTGTTAAAGCAATAGTAAGTGAACATGCAAAATCAAGAAGGAAAAAGATTACTCCAAATGAACCAGGTGAATTAAATGTATTATCATTTATGCCAGGTAGTGTTGTTATAAGTGGTGCTACTCTTTTTGTATTAAATGTAGAAGATTACGTTAAATATTAGAGGTTAAAATGAAAATTTGTTTTACAATTAATTGTCAAAGAACTAAAGAACAATTAGAGGAATTTAAACAATTAGTTTTAAATAATGAGTTTCGAGGTATTGAAATTTTTTACCCATATAATGTAACTGATACACAAAAAAAATTATATGATAGCTATATTAATGAAATAAATAAAAATAATATAGAAGTAGTTCTGCATTTGCCACATGGTCCAAAAGCTGATTTTATTAATGAAAAGGGTAAAATTAATAAAAATACTACTAAATTAATGATAGATGCGATAAATTATGCATATAATATGAAAGCGACAAAACTTACGCTTCATCTTGGAAAAACAGTTAAAAATCGTGTGAAAGAAATCAATCTAGTTATAAAAGTGTTAAATCGTCTTCTAAAACTTGCAAGTAAATATGATATGTTATTAATGATTGAGAATATGCCAGGGGCTTCTGAACTAGGTTATTCACCTGATGAAATCTTGTATGTAATAAATTCTGTTAAATTTTCTAATATGAGATTTATTCTAGATACTGGACATGCTAATGTTAGTGAGTATTCTATAGATGAATATCTTAATAAATTAGGAAGTTATTTAGAACACATTCATTTTAGTAACAATTATGGTTTAAAAGATGAACATGCTGGATTTGAAAATGGTAATATTGATTTTGATAACTTATTTGAAAAGTTAAATATCATGAAATATAATAAACTACATTGTTTAGAAATTATTTTTAAAGAAACTACTGAATTATTAAAAAATAAGGATGATATTTTAAAATATCAACAATATTATAAAAAAGAGGTATAACTACATGAATATGACATGGGATTTAGATATTTTATATAAAGGATTTGATGATCCTAAATATAAAGAAGATTTAGATGAATTAGATAACGTGATAAAAGAAATGATAGAATTATCTAATAATTTAGATTTAGATAATCAAATAAATACAATTGAAAGCTATCTAAAATTAGAAGAAAAATTAAGTTCTTTAATAGAAGAGTTATTTACATATTCTTCGCTTAAATCATCTACAAATGTAAATGACTACGAAGCGTTAGAACAAATCGGTATTCTTCAATTAAAACTTCAAGAAACAGTTGCATCTAGCGTACAATTTATAAAGTATTTAAAAGATGTTGATTTAGATTCGCTTGCAAAAGATAGTAATATAATAAAAACCTATTTGTATAAATTAAAACTTAACAAAGAAGAAGCACAACATATGTTAAGCGAAAAAGAAGAGGTATTAGCTTCTAAATTAAGCTATGTATCATCTAATGCTTGGAGCGACTTACAGTCACAACTTACTTCTAATATGCTTATTAAAGTAAAAGGACATAAAGAGAAAATGCCACTTTCAGCTGTTAGAAATCTAGCTTATTCATTTGATCAACAAGAAAGAAAAAATGCCTATGTTGCGGAGATTGATGCTTATGAAAATATTGCAACATCTGTTGCAATGGCACTTGATAATATTAAAAAAGAAGTTAACATTATGTGTGAGGCAAGAGGTTATAAGAATGCACTTGAAGTAACTCTTGAGTCATCTCATATGTCAAAGACAACTCTTGATGCGATGATTGAAGCAATTAAAGAAGAAGCTCCACGTTTTAGAGACTATTTCAAATTAAAAGCAAAAGCTCTTGGATATAAGGAAGGACTTCCTTTTTATGAATTGTTTGCGCCAATGGGATCAATGCATAAATCATATTCATATGAAGAAGCAAAAGAGGCTGTATGTGATGTTTATAGAAGTTTTTCTGAAAAACTATACTTAATGGGGAAAGATGCATTTGAAAATAGATGGATTGATGTACTACCAAAACAAGGAAAAGCAGGTGGTGCATTCTGTGCAAGTCTTGGAAATCATAATCAAAGTAGAGTATTAACTAATTTTTCAGGTTCGCTTGGCGATGTTCAAACTTTAGCACATGAACTTGGTCATGCTTATCATGGACATGTAATAAGTGAAAATGCCCCACTAAACCGCGATTATCCAATGCCACTTGCAGAAACAGCATCAATTATGTGTCAAACATTAATGGCAAAGAAAATGATTAATGATTTAGATGATCCATTTGAAAAATTAACTGTAGTTGAAGAATCTTTACAAGAAGATAGTCAATGTGTTATTGATATACTATCAAGATATATTTTTGAAACAAAAGTTCTTGAAACTCCTCTTTCAAAACCGCTTTCTCCAAAAGATATGTGTGATATGATGTTAGATGCTCAAGATCAAAGTTATGGCGATGGACTTGATAAAAAATATCGCCATCCTTATATGTGGTTATGTAAGGGGCATTATTATAGTGCAGGATTAAATTTCTATAATTGGCCTTATGCATTCGGATTATTATTTGGTAAAGGATTATATAAACAATATTTAAAGAGCAAAGATGAATTTGTTAAAAACTATGATCAAATGTTAAAAAATACAGGATTAATGAGTGTTGAAGATGTTGCGAAGGGAATGAACATTGATGTAACTAAAAAAGAATTCTGGCTTGAAAGTTTAAAATTTATTGAAGAAGATATTGATTTGTTTGAAAAATTATTAAGGGAAACTAAAACAATATAATTAAAATGCTAGGTAGTATTAATAAAATACAGAGTAAAGTTTTAAAGTTAATTATTAATATAGAATGATGTTAAAAAATTATAAGATATGTCAAAAAAATTTAATTTTGTTTTTTTGTATATAATTACTATTTCTTGAATATACTTTATGTAAGAATATTCTAGGAGAGATTTATGAAACGATTAATTATTTTTTGGCAGTTTATAGGTTTTTTGGCTACCTCAATTGGTGGTACGATACTGCATTTTCTTTATGATTGGTTTAATGAGGCATTTTGGCTTGCACCATTTTCTGGGGTGAATGAGTCTACATGGGAGCATATAAAACTACTTTTTTGGCCGATGTTTGTTTATGCTATTATACAAAGTTTTTTCTTCTCCAGACGTAAAGATTTTTGGTGTGTAAAACTGAAGGGAATTCTTCTTGGAATTGTCTTGATTCCGGTAATTTTTTATACTTATAACGGAGTAATAGGAAAGTCACCTGACTGGATTAATATTTTAATTTTCTTTTTTTCTATAGCTGTTGTGTATAGTTATGAGACGTATTTGTTTGATAAAGAAAAAATGAATTGTAAAAATCCTGATGCACCGTTATTTATGCTTTGTATAATTGCTTTGCTTTTTGTTGTTTTTACTTTCACTACGCCAGAAATTGGTGTTTTTAAAGATCCGTTAACTGGCAAATATGGAATATAAGTAAAATAAATTATATTTGAAAGAATTTAGGTTAGTTGTTTATCATTATGTTAAAATGGCTCTTTAAATAAGTTGGGGGTTATCAAAAAATAACCTTTAAATAATGTTGGGGTATGTACACCTTTAAACTTGTTTGGGGTCAATAAAAAGTGGTTCTAGTTCATAGAACCACTTTTGTCACACAAAGTCTCTTTTAATATTATTTATTAAAACTTTTGATTGGTGTATTTTTGTTTATAGAATACATTATTCTGTTTCGCAGTCTAAAAAAATAGATACTATGAAAGTTCATAGTATCTATTTTTTTCTTTTTGAAGATAATATTCCACTAAGTATCCCCCCTAAACTTGAAGAAAGTAGGTAAATTATATATTTTAAAAATATAGGGAAAGTTAGAGAATCTTTTATTATAAGTTTTATGACAATAATTATTAGTATAAAGAATAATGATACAAAAACTGCTTTTATCAGAGTTTTATTTTTTTCAAGAAGTCCGGTTGTAAAGCCTAATATTAAAAAACTAATGACACCAATAATAAATGAAGTTTTATAAATTGCATCATTAGATGATTCAATTGCATTCGTACTTAAAAGTATTGTATAAATTAAAGTTGCAATGGATAAAATAATAAATGAAATTAAAAAAGAAATTGAAGTATTTTTTATAACTTTCAAAAATATCACCAATTAATTATATGAAAGGTTTTTATAAAATAGAATATTTATGAATGAATTTATTATTTTAATTTTTAGAACGGTTTTAGTTGTTATTCTTTTAACTATTGCGATGAAGATAATGGGGAAAAGAGAAGTTGGTCAACTTAGTATTTTTGATTTTTTAATCGTTTTATCGGTTGCTGATATTATGATTATTTGTATTGAAAACTTTGAAGATAGTATGTGGTATTCATTGATACCACTAGTTATAATTGTCGCAATGCAGAAGTTAGTCTCTTTTATAGATTTAAAAATTCCGCGTTTTAGAACACTAGTTGAGGGAAAAGAAAAGATAATTATAGATAAGGGTGTTGTAGATCTAGAAGTAATGAAGAAAGAACACTATAATATGAATGATTTATATACTCAACTTAGAGAAAAGAATATAAGAAGTATAACAGATGTTGAATATGCAGTGTTAGAGGTTAATGGTAATTTAAGTGTTTTTACTTATAGTGAAAATGTTAATACTATGCCAATCCCTTTGATTGTAAGTGGTGTTATAGATGAGGTTGCTTTATCAAAGATTAATAAAGATTTAAAGTGGCTTAGAAAAGAATTAAAAAAACAAAATATTGATAATTTAAAAAGTGTATATGGAGCTTCGTTTGAAAACGATAAGCTTGTAATAGTTAAGACCAAAAAGGTTGAAAAAAAGAAGTAATTTAAATATAATATAATCACATGAGGTGATTATATGAGTCAAAAGGTAAATATTAATAAGGTAGATAAAAACTTTAATGTAAATAATAGTGATAAATCGTTAAGATGGATAGATCCGAAAATTTCTAAAGATGTTAAAGTTTATGGGTTTAACTGGTTTTATCAAGACTTCAGGTATCATCGTTTACCTGCGTATTCAGATGAACTTGTAAAGACACTTGAAGGAAGTGTGGATGTATTATCAAACAATTCTACAGGTGGTATTGTTGCTTTTAGATCTAATACCAAAACATTAAAGGTAAAAGTTGAACTTAGTTATATGTTTCATATGGGACATATGGCTTATACTGGTCAAGCTGGTTTTGATGTATATCGTGGGAAAAGTTTTAAAGAATTAAAGTTTATTAGATCTACAAACTTTGATTTTGACAATTTTAATTATGAATATACTTTATTTGAAAGGGAAAATGAACAAGAAGAATATTTATATGTTTTAAATTTTCCACTTTATGCTTCAGTTAAAAGTTTAGAAATTGGAGTAGATACGGACGCTTTGGTTATACCTGAAGTTAAACTATTTAAAAATGATGGTAAGATAGTATTTTATGGAACTTCAATTACTCAAGGTGGTTGTGCATCACGACCAGGACTTAGTTTTACCCAAATTATTTCTCGTGCAATAGAAAGAGAATGCTTAAATTTTGGTTTTTCAGGTAATGGAAAAGGTCATATTGAAATAGCAGAAATTTTATCTTCAATTGAAAATGTAAGTCTGTTTGTTCTTGATTATCAAGCGAATGTTAATTATGAAAGATTAACTGTTACACTTGATCCGTTTGTTAAAAGGATAAGAAGTAAATATCCAAATGTTCCAATTTTAATTTTAAGTAGAGTTGTTGGATATTTAGAATTGCATTTTCCAACTGTGGAAGATTATACTCAAAAATCTAGAGATTTTCAAAAAGCTTACGTTGATGAGCATTGCATAAAAGATCCATTGTTATTTTACTTTGATGGAAGTCGTCTTTTAGGGTATGATGATCATGAATGTACAGTAGACGGGATACATCCAAATGATTTAGGTTTTATGAAAATTGCGACAGTTCTTGTTCCAGTTATTGATGATATCTTAAATGGAAAATACCGCTAGTTATTGGCGGTATTTTTTTAAAGTTTCAATGGATAATATTTTGAATTTAAAAGCTAAAAGTAAATAAATAGTTCCTGTAATAAATAAAGTTAAAAGATAATTTAATTTAAAGGTATTTAATAAAAGCCCAGTTGCAAACACAAAAAAGGTAATTAGAAGAAGAGTTAAAAGTTTTGAATAATTTAATGTAATAGGGCATGTTTTAAAAAGCACAAAGACACTAACAAGGGCGCTAAATAACATACATACAGTTGTTGCAATAACAATAGAAGCAAGATTGATAGTAGGAATAAAGGATAAACTAATTATTAAAACAAGTTTTAATACATGAGTAATTACACTAATGATAAATACTTTTTTACTATGACCTGTTGCTTGTAAAATTCCTGTTATAGGGATTTGTAAATAATATCCTACAAACATGAAAGTAAGAGGTTTTAATAATGATGATCCTTCACTGGTATTATAGATAAGTTGCATAAAACTTGGACCATTAATGTAAAGGTTAATAGAGAGAATTAATGCAGGAGTTATTGAAAAAGTAATAACTTTTCCTATATAATAATTAAGTGATTTTTGATTATTACTAGCTGATGCAACACTTACGCCTGGTATCATTGCGGTAGATATTGCAAATGGTAAGAAGGAAATAAAGGTAAGAAGTGGGATTGTATAAGCATCAAATATAGTATAATTGTTTTGAATATCTAAGGTTTTATAACCTAGATATGATAAGATTGTAGTGTATAAAATTGGTTCTAGAAAATAAGTAAAGCTGCCAATAATTCTTGTAAATGTATTTGGTATAGCCATATCAAGAATAGCTTTTAACTCACCATTTGTGTTGTCATATTTTGGAACAGGATATTTTTTTAACCTAGAAAGGCTAAAAAGTATTGAACAAAATTCACCAACACTAAGCGCAAGTAAACAAAAAGTAGTAGTGATATTAACGCCATATGGGCTTAATAATATAATACTAATGATGCTAAAAGATATCCTTGTAATTTGTTCAGTTAGGTTACTGATAGAGGTTACTTGCATTTGTTTGATTCCTATATAGTAACCTTTTAGTCCATCACTTATTCC
Source organism: uncultured Staphylococcaceae bacterium (assembly GCA_964409955.1). GTDB lineage: Bacteria > Bacillota_I > Bacilli_A > ML615J-28 > CAG-313 > CAG-313. The sequence goes on along the minus strand of CAYPEY010000030.1, from coordinate 9,800 downwards.
AACTAGGGGAATCAAGATTACTCCTGTTAAAAGCGGATAGTATAAATCTTCATTTTTAAGGAAGTTTATAGTAAGTGGCTTTAATAACAGTAAATAGATAAATATTAAAAAAATAGATACAATAAAAGCAATTAAGAAGGAAATTTTTAATAATTTCTTTGGGGAATATTTCCTACTTGCTGTTGCTTCAGAAACCAGTTTACTAATTGTTAAGTTTAAACTCATTCCCGCAAACCCCACAAATAACATGATAGTAGGAAACGATAAGACGTATTGTCTCATTCCATCGGTTCCAAGCATTCTTGTAATTGTAATCTTGTTGGCAAGACCTAATAACTTAATTAAAAAAGAAGTAGTTATTATAATTAGGGTATTGGTAAAAAAGGTTTTGTTTTTTGTTTTCATATCCTCACTCATTTCATTTTAAATATATGATAAAGGGCGTGAAAATATTTTTATTTTTGAGTTTTTTAAAATTTTATAACAAATAACTTTATATTTAGACTTTTTTTTGTTATAATAAGTATATTAGAAGATATAATGAGGAGTATTTATGAATTTTAAAGATTATATAGCGATAGTTGAAGACTTCCCAGTTAAGGGTATTTCATTTAAAGACATTACACCACTAATAGGAAATGGTGAGGCTTTTAAAGCAGTTTGTGATAAGTTTGGTGAATTTGCAAAAGAATGTGGCGCAAATTTAATTGTAGGTCCTGAATCAAGAGGATTTATTTTTGGATGTCCTGTGGCAACAAATTTAACACTTCCTTTTGTTCCAATTAGAAAACCAGGTAAACTTCCACGCGAAACTGTAGAAGTTAAATATAGTTTAGAATATGGAACAAATACTCTTGCTATGCATAAAGATGCAATTAAACCTGGTGATAAAGTATTTATTATTGATGATTTACTTGCAACAGGGGGCACTATAAAAGCTACAATTGATATTATTGAAGCTCTTGGCGGTGAAGTTGTTGGTTGTGCATTCTTAATTGAATTAACTGGACTAGAGGGAAGAGAAAAAATTGGAAATTATCCAACATATGCATTAATTGATTACGAATTTTAATTTTTAAATATATAAGAAGGAGGTGGTGTTGTATGGCACAAAATACCAAACCTGTGACAATTGAAGATATATTAGAGTTTGCAAAAACGTATATTTTTGAAGATAAAAATCTAAACCTTATCAAAAAAGCATATGAGGTTGCAAACGAAAAACATTTAGGACAACTACGTAAATCAGGCGAAGCCTATGTTCAACATCCACTCGAAGTTGCGTATATTTTAACAACCCTACATGGTGGTCCATCTACGATTGCAGCAGGATTATTACATGATGTCTTAGAAGATACAGACATGACAAAAGATGAAATGGCGAAAGAATTTAATCCTGATGTTGCTGAAATTGTTGACGGCGTCACTAAGATTAGTAAGTTAAAATATATGACAAAAGAAAAAGCTCTTGCACATAATCATGAAAAATTATTACTTGCAATGGCTAAAGATATCAGAGTAATTTTAGTAAAGATTGCTGATAGACTTCATAATATGAGAACAATTTGTTTTCATACTCCAGAAAAACAAAAGAAAATTTCTCAAGAAACTTTAGATTTATATGCTCCACTTGCACATCGTTTAGGGATGTATAGAATTAAAGCTGAACTTGAGGATTTAAGTTTTAAAGCAATTGAACCAGAAGAATATAAGCGAATTAGTACTGATATTCAATCAAAACAATCTGAACGTGAAGATGACATTGAACAAATGTTAAAAGTTATCGAAGAGATGCTTGATACTCATAATATAAAAGACTTTGAAATTAAAGGAAGAATTAAAAACATTTATAGTATTCATAAGAAAATTGTAAATAAAGGGAAAACTCTTGATGATATTTATGATTTGTTAGCTTTGCGTATTATTGTAAATAGTGTTGGTGAATGTTATCAAATTCTTGGTTTAATTCATAGTTTATGGACACCGATTCCTAAACGTTTTAAAGATTATATTGCGGTACCTAAACCTAATATGTATCAATCACTTCATACAACAGTAGTTGGATTAAATGGTAAAATCTATGAAATTCAAATTAGAACTTATGAAATGGATAGCATTGCGGAACTAGGGGTTGCTGCACACTGGGCTTATAAAGAAAATGCTGGATATTCTCCAGAAAAAGAACAACTTGAAATTACTAATAAATTAAAATGGTATAAAGATTTAACAACTTACGTTGAAAATTCCGATACTGAAGATCCACTAGATAATATTATTGAGGATATCTTTAGTGCTAATGTTTATATCTTTACACCAAAAGGTGACGTTTACGATTTCCCACAAGGATCTATGCCACTTGACTTTGCTTACCGAATTCACTCAGATATTGGTAATAAAACAATTGGCGCAATCGTAAATGGTAAAATCGTTCCACTTAGTTATAAATTAAATACTGGTGATGTTGTAGAAATCAAAACAAGTAAATCATGTGCAGGACCAACTGTTACATGGTTAAAACTTGCCAAAACATCGCATGCAAAAAATAAAATTAAGAATTTTATTAATCGTAAACAACGTGATGAATTTATCGCAAAAGGTATTGAAGACTTTGCAGGTGTTGCTAAAAACTTAGGATACAATGTGAACTCACTTGATGAAAAAGTACTTGCTGATAAATTTAGCAAACATAATTTTAAAACTGTAGATGATTTCTATTATGCAATCGGTAAAACAGAAGTATCAGCCCTAAATGCAATAAATAGAATTTTAGGCTTATCAGACGTTAAACTTGATGATGAAGCTGCTTTACAACAATATAGTGAATCTACATCTGTCAATCGTAAGAAAACTGCTCAAAATGGTTATGGTATTATTGTTGAGGGGCTTGACCGTGCGAAGATTAAACTAGGAAATTGTTGTCAACCAGTATTTGGTGATGAAGTTACAGGATATATCTCTAAAGGTAGTGGTATCATTGTTCATAGAGTAAATTGTCCAAACATTAATAAAAATACTAACGATAGATGGATTAATATTGAATGGGATAATGAACCTCGTGGTAAGGTATTTGATACAACTCTTAAGGTTGCCGCATTCGATCGTAAAAATTTACTTGCTGATATGATTAATTGTCTTAACTCTTGTAATGTAACTATTGCCTCAGTTACATCTAGTAAAAATAAAAATGGTGAATGTGTCGCAAAATTTAAATTACAAGTATCTGGTATTGATGATTTAAATAATGCTTGTGTTAATTTAAATAAATTATCTGAAATATATGAAATTGAAAGAGTGTTTAAATAATGAAAGTAATTGTCCAAAGAGTAGAAAGTGCATCTTGTATTGTTGATGACAAAATTGTTGGAACAATCGGTCATGGTTTTATGTTATTAGTAGGTTTTACTCATACTGATAATGAGGCAAAATGTGCACAAATGGCTAAAAAGATAGTCAATTTAAGAATATTTGAAGATGAAGTTGGAAAGATGAATAAATCAATATTAGATGTTGATGGAAATATTTTATCTATTTCTCAGTTTACTTTATATGCAAATCCATATTCTGGAAATCGTCCCTCATTTGTTGATGCGATGAAACCAGATATGGCAAGTGAATTATATAATAAATTTAATGCTATGCTAGAACAAACATTAAATAAAAAAGTTGCGACAGGAATCTTTGGTGCTGATATGAAATTAACACCTGTATGCATAGGTCCTGTCACAATTGAACTAGAATTTTAAGGAGGAAAGTATGTATCGTAATGTCATTTTAGATTTTGTAAGTACTAATCAGTTAACATTATTAGAAAACCAATATACTCAAATGACATTAGTACTTTTTTCACCTAATGATAAAAATTTATCAAGTTTGCTTAAAGCTAAAGAAGAATTAACGATTTATCATGTTAAAGGCCATTATACTTTTCAAAAAAAATATGGCATCAACTTTCTTGAAAATAGTATTGTTGAGATGGTGCTTGAATATAATGATAGGATTAAACTATTAAAAGAAGAAATTAGTTTTTCCATAAATGATCCTTATTATTTAAAGGATATAAGAGAACAAAAGTTTACAAGTATTGAACTAGTTCCAGTATTAGAAAAAGAATCTTTAGTTGGTGTAGTGCTAATATATTCTGATAATGTAGATTCTAATGTTAAAATATCAAATCAAAAATGGTTGACTTTTATAAATAAACTAAATGTAAGTGTTGAAGAAAAACTTCAAAGTGTGGTGATAAATGATATAGTTGCTGATAGTAATTTATATTCTATTGTTATCAATAATAATAAAGATATCTACATTAATGATAATCTAAAAAAAGATTATAAACTTGATAGTAATATTTTATACGCTAAAGATAAAAGTTATAATTTAATTTTAAGACTTACATATTTTATGAAGAAAATTGAAAAAGATAATTATGTAATTTATTATCTTGAAAAGAATTTATTAATTCATAAAGAACAAAATATTGATATTTTAAATATTGATAGTATTAATAATAATGGATTTAAAGATGAATTTAGTTTAATCTTTACAAAAGCTTTTAAAAACGAAACAGTAAGTATAATGATTGAAAAGTTTGATAATGTTTTAAAACAAGTTGTTCCAACATCAGTTATTAAATATTATCAAGTATCAAAAAGTAGCATAGTAATCATTTTAAATAAAGCGTTAAAGAAAAAAGAAGAAAATGAACTTTTGTATTTATTAAAAAAAGGGTATTATTTAGTGATAAATTCTAAAACTGATATTCCTCTAAAGACTAATTTGATAGAGGTTGTTGAATATTTAGATGAGGTAATGCCTGATAGTTTTAATTATGCAGAATACAATAATTATTTAAATGAACTAAATAAGCAAAAATTTAATTGTGACAATCCTGAATTAATGTGTGAAAAATTACTTGTTAAAGCTGATAATAATGATATACTTGGAACGCTTGTTAATGGTGTGCTTAATAATTATTATCATAAATCAATATATAAAGTTTTTGAAATATCGTTAATAGAACAAATGGAACGTTCAATTAAAAAAAGATATGACAATCCAATTTTCACAGTATTAATTTCATCAATTAAAAAAAGAAAAATTCTTGAACTATTAAAAAAGATTGCAAGTTTATATACTCATCCAAAACTAATAGTTCATGTGCCAGTAATTAATAATTACTCAACTGAGGAAGTTTACCAATCATTAGAAAAAATAAAATCACTTGGTTTTGTTGTAATTGTTGACTCAACAATATTCATGAAATTAGAATATATGATTTGTATAAGAATAATAGATGCAATTCTAATAAGAAAAAATGAGTTTGAGTATTATATTACTGATTTTACAAAAACAATGTTGGATGAATATTATAATGATGGTAAAGTAATCATATATGAAGATATGGTTGCATCATCTTTAAATTATCCTATTAATGATTTAACTTGTGTATTAATAGAAAGGAATAAATATGAAAAAAACTAAAGATTTATTATTATCTTTTATATTACCAAGAAAAATGTACAAATATCATGATATGAAAGGCTTGTATTCAGTATTAATTTTTTTAATATCAATGATGATCTTACTTTTTTCTGTTAATATAACAGCTGAAAAACATATGACTAAAGTTATTCAAACTATAGATTTTGAAAACAATCAATATTATCCAACCTCTGGATATAATGGGCTTCCTAAATATAAAATTGTTCAGGCTAAATCATCAGGTGGTTTATATCTAGATGTAGAAGAAGCCTCATCAACAGGAGGTACTGATAATTTTAGAGGTGTTTATAATATTGTTATTAAAAACGGTAAAACTGGTTGTGAAAATGAGACAGTTTATTTAACAGTACTTTTCCTAGAAGATTTAGACCCATTTGCTAGTGAAAATCCAACATTTACAATAGATAAAGATTTCTTTGACTTAGAAGGATATTTAAATCAAGAAATAAAAGAAGGTGAATCACATATTCTTTATGTATTTACCAAAAAAGCTTATTATTATATGTTCAATTTTGGTAAAATTAAAAATGACAGTGGTGAATATGTAGATAATTCTAATATTAGAACAGATGCTTATCAACTAAATGATGATGGAAGTTATAAATATTACTTACCAAAAGATGCATCTGAACTTGTTGTAAATGAGTTTGGTGATTATGATGTAAGTAAATGGACAGTTTTAACAACTGAAGGTGAAACTGAAACTATTGATATAAATGGTGAAAGTGTGACTGTTTCATCAACAAGAAAAAGAAATGAAAATATCCGTTTTGCGATAAGTCAAGGTGAATATCTATATAGTAATGTTGATTATGAAAAGATAAACGCGGAAAACGATTATGTTAATGTTAGTCGTGATGTTATGGCATTCTTAAAAGGCGATTATAAATTAATGGTTGAAGCAGATGCAAATATTCAAAAAAATATGTATGCATTCTTTGCTTTATTAATTAACGTTATCTTCCCATTATTTTGGGTATTAGTTACATGGCTTTTATCTCGTAAATTTGTTATGAATAAATTTAGAGAATATTATGCGATTGCCGCAATCATTTATCTTGTATCTTCATTCTTAGGTGCAATTTTAGGATTCTTTATGTCATTTGATAGATTAATTTTAATAATTGTAGTATTTGAACTTATTTACTATATTATTGCAACATTTAGAATTAATACAGATCCTTCATTACTTGATGCCGCAAAAGAAGAAAATAATAATGATGATGGTGATCCGTCAAATGGTAGTGGCAAGAAAGTAGAATCACCAAAATTACAATTTAGAAAAGTATCTAGTTCTGATGCTTATCAAGTAGAATAATTATTCATAAAAAAAATCCCCTTTGCATATAGTGTAATGATTAAGGGGGATAAGATAATTATGAAAAAAAATCAATTAGCTTTAGTATTTTTAACCGTTATCACAATGCTTGCGGTATGGTATTTTAAAACACCATCAGCAACTCCTGATGATGATGATGATACTATCATCGTATCAACTGTAACAACTGAATCCGAAAAGTTACAAGCAATGAGGGATGCGGTAAGAAAAGAAAGAAGCGAAACAATAGCAGCTTTAAATGCTATAATAGCTGATGAAGATGCAACACTTGCTAGTATTAATCAAGCGATTGCAGAAAAAGCTGAATTATCTAGTTTAAATGAAATTGAAGTATTACTTGAGACAAAAGTAATTAATTTGGGCTATAATGATGCCTTTGTTCATAGTTCTTCATATGGAGTTGAAGTAATAGTTGTATCAAATGAATCTAGTAGTGATCAAGCAATAGATATTATTAATACAATTTATCAAACACTAGAAGATGCTGAAAACGTAGTTGTTAATTTTATGACAACAGAAGAAATTAATAAATTATAATAAACCATAGGTAGACTACTTATGGTTTATCTTTTTTGAGGTAACCATAATGTATGAAGAAATACAAGAAAGATATTTTACTATAAAAATAAATCCTAATAATGCAGGGATAACATTACTTGATCTTTTTAAAAAATTTTATTTATCTAAACAAAAGATTAATTATTTATTGGATAATAACTGTTGTTTTATAAATGGTGACATTGTAACAAAAGATACAATACTTAATCGAGATGATTATTTGATGATTGATATTAGCAATTTTGAAAGAATTGATTATATTGAAGAAAATAAAAAAATAGAAGTATTATATGAAGATGATTATTTGTTAATTGTTAACAAGCCTGCTGGTTATATTATTTATCCTGATTCTAAGGAAAAAACAAATACAATGGCTAATATCATAGCTGGTTATTATTTACAAACAGGTCAAAATAATACAATAAGACATTGCCATAGACTTGATACTGATACTAGTGGATGTTTAGTTTATGCTAAAGATATATTTACACATTCTTATCTTTGCAAACTATTTGAAGAACATAAAATTGATAAAACTTATCTTACAATAGTTGAAGGATGCGCAAAAAAAGATGCCGTTATAAGGACATCTATTGGTAAAGACCGACATCACAGTGGTAAGATGATTGTTACAAACAATGGTCAACCTGCTTTCACAAAATATAAACTACTTAAAACAAATAATAGACTTTCTTTTGTTAAAGTAAATATTAAAACAGGAAGAACTCATCAAATTAGAGTTCACTTGTCTCATAACGAATTACCTATTTATGGGGACACAATGTACGGGGCTAAACATAATGGTAGAATTATGTTACACTGTTATAGTTTGAAATTTAATCACCCAATTACAGGATTTCCTTTAACTATTGTTGGTAAAATGCCAAGTGATATGGAAAAAATTATAAAAAAAGAATTATTAACTTGCGATTTAAGACGTATTTTGTTATAATTTATTTGGGAGTGATAGTATGAAATATAGATTTAAATACGTATTAACATTATTACTAGTTTTGTTTAGTTTTTCTCTAATTGGTTGTGACAATGGATCAGGTGGTGGAGGTTCTAATGAACCTGAAACTTTAAAACTTGTTACACCAACAAACCTTAGAACAACTGAATATGAAGGAAGTTTAATATTATTCTTCAGCACAGTTGATAATGCTAATGAATATCAAGTAAATATTTATAAAAATGATTCTTTCTTTAAAAGAATTACAATAGCTGCAAGTGAAGCTGTAGCAGGTGTAAACTTAGGTGAATTAGAAGAAGGTACTTATGATGTTGCGGTTCGCGCAATGGTTGAGGTAGGAAGTAAGTATATTAATTCTGATTCTAGTACTAAGTTGAATATTACAATAACAAAGACTGGCAACAACAATAACAATAATAACAATAATAATAATAATGATGATGATGATCCAATTATAACTGATTATATTACTTATTATGATAACGCTGAAGGACTAACTGGTGATGAATTAAAAGGTGTATTAAGAACAATCATTTCTGTTGTACCTAATCCGACAACATATGATCAACTTAGACAAGATTTACAATATACTGATGCAGATCCTAATGATTCTTCAAAAATTTTATTATTCTATTCAAGAGTATCTGTTAATAAAACTTGGGACTCTGGAAATACTTGGAATCGTGAACATGTATGGCCACAAAGTTTAGGTTGGTTTAAAACAAGTGGAGCTGGTTCCGATATTCATCATATTAGACCAACAGCAAGTAGTGTTAATTCTACTAGAGGAAATAAAACATTTAATAATATTACAAATGGTACCTCTATAATGTATAGTGGAAAAATTGCAGGTTATTATAATGGCACCAATAATGATGGTTATTATGAACCTATCGATGAAGTGAAAGGTGATGTGGCAAGAATTATCATGTATATGCTTGTACGTTATAGTCAAACGGATGGTAGTTATCCTTTAACAAAAGTATTTCCTTCATTTGGGGTTTTACTTCAATGGCATCTAGAAGATCCAGTTGATGATATTGAGAGAGTTAGAAATGAAAGATCATACGAAATCCAAGGTAATCGTAATCCATTTATTGATTATCCTCAATTTGCGGAAATGATATGGGCTTAAAAAGGTTGGTAGAAATACCAACCTTTTTGTTTTAATAAATTTATAAAAAATAAAAAAACCTCTTATCGAGGTTTTAAAATCTAATGGAGGCTCCGATCGGATTTGAACCGATGATCAGGGTGTTGCAGACCCACGCCTTACCGCTTGGCTACAGAGCCATTAAACTCATAAAGTATTATACCAAAAAAATTAATTTTAGTCAAATAAAATAGCATATAAAATTGTGGATTTCAAATAGGTGTCAATAACTTTGCAAAATGTCCCAAAAAAAATTAAACATTAGCGTATTCTAT
>CAYPEY010000029.1:0-29453 GCA_964409955.1 uncultured Staphylococcaceae bacterium | reverse complement strand
ATTGGGACATTTTCTAAAATTAACTATTAAGACATTATCATAAAATAAACACACTGAAATTTTAATTTTTTTCATATTCGTTGACAAAAATATAAAAAAAAGGTATAATATTATAGCAATGGAGTAGTACTCAAGAGGCTGAAGAGGTGCCCCTGCTAAGGGTATAGGTCGGGAAACTGGCGCGAGGGTTCAAATCCCTCCTACTCCGCCATTGTGGTTCGTTGGAGAAGCGGCTTAACTCACATGCCTTTCACGCATGCATTCACGGGTTCGAATCCCGTACGAATCACCATTTTTTTATGCCTTTGTTCTCAACACTTTAGTGTTGAGTTTTTTATTTTTTAAAGAAAAAAGCTGTTTTAAAACAGCTTATTCTTTTCCTTGCATTATATCTTCTAAATAATTACAAATATCTGAGATAGTAGTCTTTTTATTAGAAATAGATCCTTGACCATTAACTGTGAAAAGACATGGAATACTTGTAGATACTGAAGAATCAGCAATACTTAAATGTGCAGAACTTGTAATTTTTTTGTTTTCTTGATAATCCATGATATAGATTTTTAATTCATCTTTATGAGTTCTTGCATATTCATTATATTCTAATACACATTCAACAACTTGTTCATAACGATCATTTTCACTATCATATACTAAAACAAAATAACTTTCAGCATCTTTACTTTGTTTTGTATAATCATCAATTGTTACTGTATCAAGTTTTTCAAACTTTTTAACTTCAAATGGTCTTACAGCAAGCATTACTGCAGTAACTAAAGCAATTGCAGTAATAACGCCTAAAATAATCCATAAATCTAAATTTTTATTACTTTTCATAAAATACCTCTTATAATAAACTTTCTATGTATTTTCTAATATCTGATTTTGGTGTTTGTGTAAGTTTAGTTGATATATATGAAGAAACCTTACCATCTTCTACAAATATCAGTGCAGGTGTTGTTGCAATTTTGATGTCTTCATAATTAGTAGTACCAATAAATGAAGTATATGAATCATCGCCACCTTCTGCAACAATTCCTTTATTTACTCTTGTATTAGATGTGTTTAACACATATAATTTTGGTTTTGTGCTATCACTAGATGCAACAGCTACATATTTACAAATTAATTCTTGTAGTTCTTCGCATGCACTGCACGTATCTCCATATAAAAATACCATGTATCTATCTTCTTTTTGAGTTAAAATTGATGCATATACAACACTTTTTATATCTTTATATGATTTTACTTTCCCACAGCTTGAAAGAATACAACAAGTACAAATGCAACATACTAATAGTAAAGATTTAACTATTTTTTTACACATATAATCACCTTTTTTGTTATTATACCATATTTTTTAGTTTTTATCAAGATTTATGAAATATTAAAAAGTAAAAGGATGTTTTCCTTTTACTTTATATCTGTAGTTCTAAGCGATTCTAGAGTTTTAATCATTTCAAGCACTTCAACATCATTAGATGCGATTGTATATTCTATACCATTTTCATAAAATTCTATATGATTTTCATTTATAAAATTAAACACACCACCAAATACCATTACATCACCATTTACATATTCTACTTTTGCAGATTCTATGTCACTTATAAACTCTTGAACAATTGTATAATTATATGTTCCTGAAAATTTCATAATTGCAAGTCGATCTGTTGATGTTCCCGAAATTGTTTCTGCTTCTAGTGATGTTCCTTCTGGATAATATGTAGGATATGTTACATATCTTTCATAATCAATTGGATTTTCTTGATAATATGTAAATAGTGTTTCAAGAGTTTCACTTGCCACAAAATTACTATCATCAATATCTAGATTTGTATCTAGTGATGTAACTAAATACTTCATAATTACATTTTCATTACTATCATAAATAATTACCTCAGTAGGCATGTTAGCATCATTAAATGTAATTTTTTGAGTTAAGTTTTTATTATTAAATAATTTAGCTTTTATTCCAAGTGTATTATTATTATTACTAAATTCTATATTTTCATCACTTACAATATCATTACTTAATGATTGTAATAAATATGGATAACTATTATTTCCTGGCCAAGTAGTATTAACTTTAAATGTTTTATTAATACTTGGAATTAACACAAATACACCTTTTTCATTTCTAATCATTATTTGTGTTTCATTAGCGTTTGGATTTTGAATTTCAACACGATATAAATTAGGTGCTTTATAATATGTTGTAATTATACTTTCTTTTGTTCCACTTGGAAAATTAGTTTCGAGTTTTCCTACCATTTTATATGACTTTAGTTCACTAACAATTTTAGGGAAACTTTCTGCTGGCGCATCATCTTGTTTACATGCACTAATACTTAAACATAATAACATTAAAATAAATAATTGACAAAAAATTTTTATTTTTCTTTTCATAGCATTACCTCACACGATAATTTTATTCACTACATTTAATAAAAATGACTTTTTTCAACTATTATTTACCACTTTTATTTATAAATATTTAGTTAATAATAATAATGTAAATTTATGATAGGAGGTAAATTTTATGAAAGTATTAAGAAATATCGCTTTAATCCTTCTAATTGTTGGTGGATTAAATTGGGGACTTATCGGTCTATTTGATTTTAACTTAGTTGCTTTCTTATTTGATGGTTTTAGCGTTATTATTTCGCGCATCATATATTCTTTAGTTGGTGTTTCAGCAATTGTTACAGCAGTTGCTTGGGCAATCCCTGATGAAGATGAAGAATATTACTATAAAAATAGTTACAACCATTAAAAAAAATAAAAGGCTTAATAGCCTTTTATTTTTTATGTTTTAATTCTTCGTAAGTGCTAACAAGAGATCTCAGACAGTGACTAATACCAGATTTTGATAATGTTTTACCAAAATAATTATCTGAAAATTCACTTAATTCATCAAGTGTAGAGTCAGGATAATCTTCTCTCATAACTGCCATTGTTTGAAGCCTTGTTGACAGTTTATAAAAATGTCCTATCTTTCTAATATATGCTATGGCTTTTAATTGTTTTTGAGCAGCATCTGAACTTTTTTTAACATTTGCAATATCACAATTCGCCATTCTATTAGCCATATTGGCAATATCTCTTACGATTCTTGAATCTTCAAAATAAAATACTCCACTATTTGCGCCCATATAAGCTAGGCAAGATGAGATATCTTCACTTCTTTTTATATAAACAGTATATATATCTTTTCTGAGTCTTATTTTAGCATCAATTCCATAGTTTCTTAGAATTTGAATAACAATTAATGAAATTTCTTCATTCTTTGTTGAGATTTCTAAATGATAACAATTTTTTCTTGGATCATTAATAGAGCCTCTTGCGATAAACAATCCAGCAATAAATGAACTTTGACAACAATCATTTGCAATTAGTGGATTATCAATTGTTAATTCATCAAACGGCATCATATGATATTCATCAATTAAACTTTCAGCATTATCAATTTCTAAATAATAATATCTTAATTTATTAATATTAGAATCATCACCAAACTTAATTGTTGATTCTATACTATATTCTTCTTTTAATAGAGTCATCATTTTTTGAATAACTTGTAACAAGTATGATTTAACAATGATTTTCTTTTTTCCAGCTGAAAACACAATATCTCCTGCACCTTGAAAGATTCCAAGTATGAAGGCTTTTTTACAACATTGTTTTTGATTCTCAACTGAAAGCAGTTCTTTCTTTACTTCGCTTGCAAAACTCATACTACATTGATTTTACGATTGCGGAAGCACAAGAAACTCCATCAGCAACTGCTGTTGCAATTTGTCTAATTCCCTTGACAATACAGTCTCCTGCAGCATACAATCCCTTTACTTTAGTTTCACAGTTTTCATCAACCACTATATATTTATTATTATCTAATATATCAAAATTTTGTAATATTGTACTTGAAGGTATTAATCCTATATATATAAAAGCACCATTAACATGTAATACTTGTTCTATTCCTGTTGCACGATTTCTTACTACTACTTTATCAAGTAATAAATCTCCATCAAATTCAAGTACTTCTTGGTTTGACATAAGCTCAATATTTTCACTGTTATGTGCTTTTTCCATTAATACTTCATCAGCTCTAAATTCTAATCCTCTTGTAATAACAGTTACCTTACTACACATCTTTGATAAAAATAAAGCCTCCTCAAGTCCTGAATTACCACCACCGATAACAACGACATCTTGATTAGCATGAAAAGATCCGTCACAAATTGCACAATAGCTAATTCCACGTCCAACAAATTCTTGTTCACGTTTAGCATTTAATAGTTTTGCAACAGTTCCGGCAGCCCATATAACTTTTTTGGCCTCGTACACTCCTTCAGTAGTATATACAACAAAATGCTCCTCTGCTTTTTTCTCTATTGACATAACTTCAGTAAAAGCATATGGTATTTTTAAATTCTTTACTTGTCTATACATGATCATAGCAAGGTCAATTCCAGTATTTTCAATGTATCCTGGATAATTTTCAACAAGGGCTGTTGAAACAAGTTTCCCACCAGGTGTTCCTTTTTCAATTATTAATATATTTAAATTAGCTCTTTTCAAGAAAAGGGCTGATGACATACCTGCCGGTCCAGACCCGCAGATTATTACATCATACATATTTTAACCCCCTAACACTTCTAATAGTTCGATTGGTTTTTCTACAATATATGTTGTATTATTTTTAATAAATTCACTCTTTGATGTTTTACACCAAGTAACACCAATTGTCTTTACACCGGCATTTTGTCCTGTCTTTATATCTATAATAGTATCACCTATCATATATATATCAATTGGCGAATATTTTTCAATTATATCATATATTCCACGAGGATCTGGTTTTGGTTCTATCAATTGATCAGCGCCAATTATAAAATCAAATAAATCTCTAATATGAAATATATCTAATCCCTTAACTACAGCATCAGTTTTCTTATTTGATAAAATTCCTATAATATACCCTCTTTGTTTTAAAGTTATTATTACTTCATCAATTCTATCATAAAGCCTTGTATACTCTTCCATTAATTCATAATTAATTCTTCTATATGTTGAAACAAGATCATCAACTTCTTCTTGATTTTTACCATATTTTTTAAATGAATAATCAAGAAGCGGCCCAAAAAATGAATGGGCCTCTTCTTTTGTTAATGGATAATTTGATAGTTTTTCTTCAAATGTTTTAAATACTGTTTTTTCAATCAATAAAAACGTATCTAAAATGGTCCCATCTAAATCAAAAATTAAAACTTTATTCTTCATCTTTTGTAACTTCTACTGTTTCTTTAGTATCTTCTTTTTTGTTTTTGATTTTTGCAATTAATTTTACAATTAATCCGGGTTCTTTAACCGGTGCTACATAATCATCTTCCATCATAGATGACTCTTTATCATGTAGAGCATACGCGCAAGGTATTAATTTATACTTAAATACTCTTCTTAAAATTGCAAGAGCAAGTCCAATAACAATACAAATGATAGAAATTAATTGAGCGATTTTAATACCAGTATTACCAATTACAAGTGGATCAGTTCTAAGCATTTCTATAAAGAATCGTAAAACTCCATACCATATTAAATAAAAACTAACGCCATCTCCAACATAGATTTTTTTGATGTATTTTCTTAAAATCATATATCCAACAGCACCAATTAAATTAAAGAATGATTCAAATAAGAATGTTGGATAATAATAACCTGCACAAATAAAACCTGATGCGCTACTTGATTTAATATACATTCTATCAATGATAAAATCAGGAATTAGCATATTTGATAATACTTCTCTTTGTGCTAAAAGTACAGAATCAGATAGTTGAGACCATCTAGTAAGTTCTCCGTACGCTTGTAAGCCTTCTACTTGAATTAAAGTACCAAAAGCTTCTTGATTCATAAAGTTTCCCCATCTACCCACAGCTTGTGCAAGCATAAATACAGGCATAACAATTTCAAGTAAATAGATAACTTTGATTTTTTTTATTTTAGAATAAACTATAACAAATAAGATTGCCGCAATAATACCTCCGTGAATAGCTAGTCCACCATCACGTAAATTAATTATTTCAAAAAAACTATCATATGCGCCAGGTGATACAGTTGCATCAAATAGCACATAATAAAGTCTTGCACCAAGAATTCCAAAAAATAAACCAAAAGTTACCCCTGTTAAAACAGTATCTTCATCAACGCCAAGTCTTTTAGCGTATCCATAATATCCAATTACTGCTGCAAGTATAGCTCCACATAAAATTATTACCGCATACCATGCAACATCAAAGCCAAATAGTGAAAACGCAACTTTAGAGTCTTCAGAGAATATTGGTCTAAGTTCTGTTAATACATTAAAAAGATTCATTATCTAAAACCTTCTTTATATAAACTATTTTTAAGTCTATTTTCATAGTCTTTTTCAGCATCTTCACCAATATTATGAAGACGATAATTAAGTGCTGCAGTTTCTATTAATGTTGCAATGTTTCTACCTGCTTCAACTTCAATTTCTATACATAATACATTTGTATCAAAGAAAGTAACTGTATTATTTTTTCTTGTTGGTTCTTTTACAAGTTTTACAACAAGTTGTAAGTTTTTATGATCTCTTACAGCTCCAATACCAAACATTTTACGAACATCAATATAACCCATATCTTTAATTTCCATTAAATTACGACGTTCTTTGATAGATTCACATACTACGATACCTGGTTCAGTTTGATACATTTGAGTTAAATCATCTGAAATCATAATATGACCTTTTTTGATAAGTTCTAAAGCTGTTTCGCTCTTACCAATACCATCTTCTCCATCTATTAGAACACCTACACCATAAATCTCAAGCATAGAACCTTGCTCAATTTTTCTTTCCGCTAGTACACTTTGTAAATAATTAGTAAGTGCACCGATGAATCCTGATGTTGATGATGCAGATTTTAAAATTGGAATTTGATATGTAATAGCTGCTTCAACAAATTCTTTTGGAGCATCTACATTTTTTGTAAACACATATGCAGGTGATTTTAAAGAAAACATTTTTTCGATTCTTTCTTTTCTTTGACTTGCACTTAACATATTAAAAATAGTAAGTTCTTTTGTTCCTATAACTTGAATACGATCTTTTTCAAAGTAATCAAAGTAACCAGCATACATTTCAACACTTGGTCTACTTGACATTGCTTTTGTAACACTATTTTCTAAAAAACTATTACCATAAATTACTTCTAGATTTAACGCATTCATTACATTTTTAACTGTTACATTCATTTTTAACACCTCTTTTTAATCTTTAAATATATATCCTATTGAAGCACCAATAACATTTAATACAACATCTACAACGTCAAATACACCTTTTTTTGTCAGATATTGCACTGTTTCGATACTCAATATTATAACCAATATAATAATCATACTTATTAATAATTTATATCTAAGTTTTGAAACGATTACACCTAGTGGAATAAATAAAATAATGTTACCTATTATATTAATAAAAATTATTTTATTAGTAAACACTTTAGGAAGCCAATCTTTAATATATTCGCCACTTGAAAAAATTCTTTCATCTAAGGTTTTTCTATTAAATAAACATATATATAAAATAACAAAATATATATATGTAACAAATATATCTAACCAATTCTTTTTAGTTATTTGAAATACCTTATCAAGCAAATAACATATAAAAATATAAATCACAAAATAAATACTATTTACATAATTCATTATACCACATTCCCTCGTGTTTTACAATTTTATTACTACTTATATTTTATGTATTTTTTATATTTGCTTGCGTAAAAAATAAAAAATGCTTGTAAAATTTACAAGCATTATTTTTTACTCCATTCACCATGTAATACTTTCTTTAAGAAGAAACCTGTTGCAGAATCAGGATTACTCGCAATATCCTCAGGTGTACCTGTTGCTACAATCATACCTCCTGCATCACCACCATTTGGACCAAGGTCAATTATGTGGTCTGCAAGTTTAATAACATCCAAGTTATGTTCTATGATTACTGCTGTTGCGCCAGTATCAACAATTTTTTGAATCATCGTCATCAGGCGATCTACATCATATGAATGTAATCCTGTTGTTGGTTCATCAAAAATAAATAAAGTTTTATCTGTTATCTTTTTATGAAGTTCACTAGCTAGTTTAACACGTTGAGCTTCTCCACCAGATAAAGTTGTTGCGCTTTGCCCAAGTTTTACATATCCTAAACCTACTTCTGCCATCGTTTTAATTTTTGGATAAATTGTTGGAATATTTTCAAAGAAAGTTAAAGCTTCTTCTACTGTCATATCTAGTACATCAGCAATGTTTTTATCTTTATATTTACATTCTAGAGTTTCTCTGTTATATCTAGTTCCATGACATGATTCACATGGTACATATACATCTGGTAAAAAATTCATTGAAATTCTAATTACACCGTCACCACCACAGGCTTCACATCGTCCTCCTTTTACATTAAAGGAGAATCTACTCTTATTATATCCACGCTTTTTAGCCTCAATTGTTGTTGCATATAAATCACGAATAGGATCAAATACACCTGTATAGGTTGCGGGATTAGATCTTGGAGTTCTTCCAATTGGAGCTTGGTCAATATTAATAACTCTATCAATTTCATCAAGTCCTTCAATTGATTCATGGCTACCAATTTCTACACGTGAACGATATAATTTGTTTGCTGCAGCATTATATAATATATCATTAACAAGAGTTGACTTACCAGAGCCTGATACTCCCGTTACTAGAACTAACTTTTGAAGTGGAAAATGAACATCGATATTTTTCAAATTATTTGCTGTACAGCCCTTTACAACAATTTCTTTTCCGTTTCCTTTTCTTCTATTAGTTGGTACTTCAATTTTTCTTGTTCCATTTAGATAATCGGCAGTAATAGAACCTGTTTTTTGTTTAAACTCGTCAGGGGTTCCATAAGCTACAACTTCACCACCATGTACTCCCGCAAGCGGTCCAATATCAATTAAGTAATCACATTCATGCATAATCTCTTCATCATGTTCTACAACTATTAACGTATTACCCAGATCCCTCATTTCTTTTAATGCGTTAATTAATTTATGATTATCACGCTGATGCAAGCCAATTGATGGCTCATCAAGTACATATAGTACACCAGTTAACTTTGAACCAATTTGTGTAGCAAGTCTAATACGTTGTGCTTCACCTCCAGAAAGCGTTCCGGCTTTTCTAGATAAAGTTAAGTATTCAAGGCCTACTTCTTTTAAAAACTCAAGTCTATTTTTAATTTCTTTAATAATTAGTTTACCAATTTTAGCTTCTAATACTGATAACTTTAAATTATCAATAAAGTCTAGTGCCTCAAGAATTGACATTTCAGTAAACTCATGAATATTCTTTCCACCAACACAAACAGAAAGTGTCATTTGTGAAAGACGACGTCCCTCACATGTTGGACAACATACTTCTTTCATATATGAGCCATAATATTCTCTTTGCATTGAAGAATTAGTTTCTTGATAACGTCTTGTAATAAGTGTTGCAAGACCTTCAATGATTTTATTTTTTCTCATTGAGATTCCACCACTTGAATGAACTTCATATTTAATTGGCTCACGTGATCCATTAAAGATGATATCTTTATGATCTTGTGGTAAATCTTTATAAGGGATAAATAAATCAATTTTATAATATTCAAATAAGGCTTTAAACATTTGCCATTCTAAGTTTTCTGTAAAAATAATATTTTTTAGATAACGAATTGCCCCATCAGCAATAGATATATTCTCATCGGTAACAAGAAGTGATGGATCAATTGTTGAAATAAAACCAAGTCCGTGACATGTAGGACAAGCACCAAGTGGTGAGTTGAATGAAAATAGTGTTGGTTCAAGTTTTCCTACTGTAAACTCACAATAAGGACATGCATAATGTTCACTGAATAATAATCTTTCATCATCGATATCAACATATATCTTACCTTCTGCCAGATTACATGCAACCTCAAGTGATTCGTACAATCTACTTCTAATATCACTTCTTAGTTTTAGTCTATCAACAACAACTAAGATATTGTGCTTTTTATTTTTATCTAAATTGATTTCTTCATCAAGTTCATACATTTCATCATCAATGATAACTTTTGAGAAGCCATCTTTTCTTAAAATTTCAAGCGTTTTTTCAAATGTTCCCTTCCTATTTTCTGCTATTGGCGCAAGTACAACTATTTTTGATTCTTCAGGATATGTTAAAACTTTATCACACATTTGCTCAATTGTTTGTGATGATATTTCAATATGATGAGTTGGACAAACTGGTCGTCCTATTCTTGCATATAATAGTCTTAAATAATCATAAATTTCTGTTACGGTACCTACAGTAGACCTAGGATTTCTACTTGTTGTTTTTTGGTCAATTGAAATTGCAGGAGAAAGACCTTCAATTGAATCTACATCTGGTTTATCAACATTGTCTAAGAATTGTCTTGCATATGCAGATAAACTTTCGACATATCGGCGTTGACCTTCTGCATATATCGTATCAAAAGCAAGTGAACTTTTACCTGATCCTGATACACCTGTCATCACAACAAGTTTATTTCTAGGGATTTCAATATTAACACTTTTTAAATTGTTTTCTCTTGCCCCTTTAACAACAATTTTACCTGCATCCATGCCTTTTTCCTCCTAGTCTAACATTTTTTTAAGTTCATCTTCTGTAAGAACTCTAACACCTAAAGCTTGTGCTTTAGTAAGTTTTGAACCAGCTGCCTCGCCTGCCACCACAAAAGATGTTTTCTTTGATACACTTGATGCGCATTTTCCACCATGCGCTTCAATTAAAGAAGTTGCCTCATCTCGTGTAAAAGTTGTTAGAGTTCCTGTTAATACAAATGTAAGTCCTGCAAGATTAGAACTTACAGCTTTTGCTTTTTCAACAGGATTAACTCCATATGATTTTAATTTTTCAATTAACTCTATATTTTTATCATTTTTAAAGTATTCAACAATACTATTTGCCATTACTTCACCAAAATCATCTAAACTGATTAATTCATCATATGTTGCCACTTTTAATTCATCAAGAGTTGCAAAATGTTTCGCAAGAGTTTTAGATGCTTTTGAACCAATAAATCTAATACCTAGACCAAAGATTAATTTATCTAAAGTATTTTTCTTAGATTCGTTAATAGCATTAATAAGATTTTCTACTTTTTTATTACCAAAACGTTCTAAATTAAGAAGCTCTTTTTGATAATTTTCAAGTAGATAAATATCGGTTACATCATTTAAATAGCCTAGCGAATAAAGTTGTTCAATTTGTTTTTCACCAAGGCCTTCAATATCCATAGCACCTTTTGATGCAAAATGAATTATACCTTCTAATATTTGACCACCACACTCTTTGTTCTTACAAAAATGTAGAGCATCTATTTTTTCGATGTTTCCGCCGCATTTTGGGCATTTTTCGAGCATTTTGAAAGGAAGTGAAGAATTTGTACGCCTTGTAAAATCTACCTCAATTACTTCAGGTATAATTTCACCTGCTTTTCTTACCTTTACATAGTCACCAATTCTAATATCTCTTGATACGATAAAATCTTCATTATTTAAGGTTGCACGTGAGACTACAGTCCCCGCAATATAAACTGGTTCTAATACCGCATTAGGGATAATTTTACCAGTTCTACCAATTGTAAAAATAATATCGTTAAGTTTGGTTGTTACTATTTCGGCTGGAAATTTATAAGCAATAGCCCATTTAGGAACTTTCACAGTATAACCAATTGTATCATATAAGTCAAATTCATTAACTTTGATAACACAACCATCAGTATCATAATCTAGTGTTTTCCTAAAATCACCAAAATATTCAATTGCTTTAATTACTTCATCAATGTTAGTTGCATGAATATAGTTTTCATTTACACTAAACCCAAGATTTTTTAAATAATTAAGTACCTCAGTTTGTGACTTTAAACCATATTTTTCAGGATTAACTAAAGTATAAGCAAATTGATCTAATTTTCTTTCTTTTGTAACTTTTGAATCAAGTTGTCTTAAGCTTCCTGATGCTGCATTTCTACAGTTTGCAAGAAGTGGTTCATTGTTTTTTTCGCGAACATCATTTAAATATGCAAGAACAGACTTCTTCATATATACCTCACCTCTTACCTCAAGGTCAACTGGTTTGGTAAGAAGTTTTGGTAGGCTTTCTATCGTTAACATATTTTTAGTAATGTTTTCGCCAACTGTCCCGTTTCCGCGAGTTGCGCCAAGCGTAAACATACCACCTTCATAATGAGCAGTAGATGATGCTCCATCTATTTTTAATTCTACTACATATGAATAGTTGTTTACTGCTTTACTAATACGTTCATCAAATTCTCTTAATTCTTCAAAATTAAACACATCTCCAAGTGACATCATAGGAACAATATGTCTAACTTCTCCTAAATCTGATTTTAAATAATCTCCAACCTTTTGTGTTGGACTATTTGGATTTAAGAACTCTGGATAGTCTTTTTCTAATGCTTCAAGTTGCGCAATTAAACTATCATATTCGCTATCTTCAATAGTAGGATTATCTAAAACATAATAATTATAATTATGTTGATTTAAAAGATGAACTAAATCGTCCATCTTTTGTTTAATATCTTGAGATTTCATTTTCTCACCTAATTTTCTTTTGTTAAAAATTCTTCTATTTTATTTATGATTTTTTGTTTATGTTTTGATCTTAACATTATATGACCAATATCATCTAAATACATTACTTCTTTATCACTACTTGTACACATTTTATAACAATAATTAACTGATGCTAGTGGCACAAGTTCATCAAGACGACCATACACAATTAAAGTAGAAGTTGAAAAACTTCTTTTTTCTTGATTTATCTTAGCTATTAGTTTACAAAAAGTTAGACCATTACTTGCATTAAATTTATGTAATGGACCATTTTTTAAAATTTCAAGCCCTGCTTTATCATGCTCTTTTAATAATTCTCTTTTTTCTTTAATAGAAAGTGCTACATCTTGCTTTTTTAATAAATACTTTATTCTATTGATTGCTAGCATTGGACTTAAATAACGACTTGCAGGAGCAAGAAGTACCATACGTCTAATAGTTTGATATTTAGATGCAATGTATCTAGATAATGCTCCACCCATAGAATAGCCAATTAAATCAACTGTACCTTTTTTTAGGTATCTTTCAACTTCATCTTCTACCATTTGAATAGTAGGATCTACTTTAAAGTTTTTAATATTTTGATGTTTGCCATGGCCTGGAAGACTAAGTATTACAACATAATCATAATGTTTTATTAATGTTTTTGGTAAATTGACGAAATCATTATAATCAGTTAAATAACCATGAATTAGAATGATTGTCTTTTTCATAATTACTCAATTTTTGAAATAGTTGGATGATTCTTCGCAATCTTTTTAATAGCTTGGTCTTTATCAAATAAAATTTGAATTAACATGTCATCTTTAGCTATAACAATTCCATTTCCAAAGAATTTATGATTTACGCGAGAACCAATTTCTATTTCACCTTCAGCTGTTTTATTTTTTTGAGTTTTATGTTCTTCATGAGCTTTTTTAACTTCTTCAGCTTTTAAATACTCAAGTAAGAAACGAGACTTTTGATTACGTACCAATCTACCATATATTAATCTTCTTGATGCACAAGTTATATATAATTTTTCTTTAGCACGAGTAAATGCAACATATGCAACACGACGTTCTTCTTCCATATCAACTTCTTCTCTAATTGCCGGGAAGATTCCTTCTTCTAGACCAATTACAAATACTGCTTTAAATTCTAATCCTTTTACAGAATGAATTGTTGAAAGCACTACACCATCTTTATTATGATCATCAATAGTTGATGTATCAAGTAATAATTCATCAAGGCCTATTTCAATCTTTTCTGCAGGTGTTAGTTCTTGTTCTAACGGATCGTATTCTAATTGATATAGAATTGATTTAAATTCTTTAACATTATCAATACGATTGATCTCTTCTTTTTCTTGTTCTTCTTTTAACATTTCCATATATCCTGTTTTTTCTAACATATAGTCAAAGAAATCAGGAAGTGGCATTGTATTAAGAGCATTATTTAAATCATCAATCATATTTTTAAATTCAATTAAAGCTTCTGTTTTAGATGTTGCATTATCTTGTTTAAAATGATCTATTGCTTCTAAAATATTACAGTTATAAAGCGTCATACATTCTTGAAGTTTTTCAATAGTCTTTTCACCAACACCTCTTGTAGGTGTATTAATAATACGTTTAAAATGTACTATTTTAGAAGGTGATGCGATAAATCTTAAATAACTTATCATATCTTTAACTTCTTTACGCTTTAAGAAAGCAAAGCTACCATAGATATTATACGGAATTCTATCTTGAATAAATGATAACTCAAAGTTTCTAGATAATGCTCCGTTTCGATAAATCACCGCAATATCTGAATATTTATACCCTTTATGATTAACTAAAGTTGCTATTTCATTTGTTACATATCTAACTTCATCTTCATAATAGTATGCCTCTTGAATGATAACATTATCCTTACTACCTTCAACTTTACTAAATAATTCTTTAGGTTCACGAATTTTATTATTTTTAATAACGGCATTAGCACCCTTTAAAATAATATTAGTAGAACGATAATTTTCAACAAGTTTAATGATTTTTGCATTTGGATAATCTTCTTTAAATTTAATCATATTTTCAATTTTTGCCCCACGGAATGAATAAATACTTTGATCATCATCCCCTACCGCAAAAATGTTTTGATATTTTTTTGCAAGTAAATTAACAATTGAATATTGAACAGAGTTGGTATCTTGAAGTTCATCAATTAAAATATATTTAAATTCATCTTGATAAAATTCTAGCACTTCTTTATTGTTTGTGAAAAGTTCTTCAGTTAATACTAGTAAATCTTCAAAGTCCATCATATTATTTTCTTTTAAATATTCTTGATAATATGTATAAACTTTATTAAGTAGTCCAACTAATTCTTTACAAGATTTATTTTTATAGTCACCTATTGCTTTTATAGCAACTTTTGGTGATAAAGCTTTACGATTGATATCATACTTTTTGTAGATTTCATTCATTGCTTTAACTTGATCATCTTCATCAATAACTTCGAAATTACGTTTATATCCGATATAACTCGCATTACGTCTTAAAATCATTGCGCAAAGAGAATGCATTGTAGATATATGCACTAATCGACTTTTTTCACCGATTGCGGCATTTAATCTTTCACGCATTTCATTTGTTGCTTTTTTTGTAAACGTGATAGCAAGAATATTAAATGGTAAGATATTACAATCTTTTACCATATACTCAATACGAGATATTAATGTTTTAGTTTTTCCTGTTCCCGCTCCCGCAAACACCATTACAGGACCTTCAACTGCTAAAACTGCTTCAAGTTGTTCTTTATTTAAATTATTTAAGTATTCTTTCATATTATGCTTTAAAAGATGATTTTAATCCGGCAATACGATTGAAAACCAGCTTATCTCCCTTTGTTTCATAATCAGTAGAATAATATCCATTACGGATAAATTGATATTTATCAAGTGGACGAGTATCTTTTAAGAAAGCTTCCACATATCCTTCTTTTACAATCCAAGAATCCTTATTAAGACGTTCTTTAAAGTTTTCTGTTGAAACTTTTTCATCTAAGATTAAATGATCAAATAAGTTAAATGTGGCATTAAGTGCAGTAGTTGCTTCTACATAGTGAATTGTACCATTTGGTTTTCTTTCATTGAATCCTGTCCCTGATTTTGTTGCTGGATCATATGTACAATGAATTTCAACAATCTCACCAAATTCGTCCTTAATAACTTCATTACATTTGATGAAATATGCATGCATTAATCTTACTTCTATATCTTTTGCAAGACGTTTCCAATGTTTATTTGGTTTAACTTCAACAAAGTCTTCTTTTTCAATATAGATTACTCTACCAAAAGCCATTTTATGACTTCCTAATTCTTCGGCTTCAGTATTATTGATTGCATCAACATATTCAATCTTTCCTTCTGGATAGTTTGTAATAACTACTTTTAAAGGATCAACTATTGCCATTGGACGTACAGTTGTAAGTTTTAAATCTTCTCTTAAGAAATATTCTAACATTCCATAATCTACCATTGAATTAATTTTAGAAAGACCAGTAGATAGAATAAATTCTTTAATCGCGTTTGGTGTAAATCCTCTTCTTCTTAAACCAACAAGTGTTGGCATTCTTGGATCATCATAACCAATAACATATTTTTCGTCAACAAGTTGTTTTAAATACCTCTTACTCATTACCATATGTGTAATTCCAAGACGTCCCCATTCAATTTGACGAGGTTTAGCATCAACATCACAATTTTGAATTACCCAATCATATAATGGACGGTGGTCTTCAAATTCAATACTACATAGTGAATGTGTAATACCTTCAAAAGCATCTTGCAACGGATGTGCGAAGTCATACATTGGATATATACACCATTTATCTTTAGTTTGATGATGATGCACATGCATAATACGGTAAATTACTGGGTCCCTCATATTCATATTAGGACTTGCCATATCAATTTTAGCACGCAGAGTCTTTTCTCCATTTGCATATTTTCCTTGTCTCATTTCTTCAAAAAGACGTAAGTTTTCTTCAACACTTCTATCACGATATGGAGATGGAGTTCCAGCCTCACTTATAGAACCACGATATTTAGATAAAGTTTCATGATCTAAATCATCAACAAAAGCTAATCCCTTTTTGATTAATAATACTGCTTTTTCATAAGTTTTATCAAAATAATTAGATCCATAATTTACTGTATGTGGAGTGTATCCAAGCCACTGGATATCTTTTTTGATTGCCTCAACATATTCAGTATCTTCTTTTGATGGATTAGTATCATCAAAACGAAGATTTGTTGCGCCATTAAAACACTTTGAAAGTTCAAAGTTTGTAATGATTGCTCTTGCATGACCAATATGTAAGTATGCATTAGGTTCTGGAGGAAATCTTGTTAAAATATGATCTACTACTCCTTCTTCTAATTCATTTTTCATGATTGTTTTTATAAAGTTTGAACTATCGTTCATCATAAATATCACACACCTCGTAATTTATTTTTTCTAAATTTGTAATTTTTAAAAATTTATTTAAAGTAGAAACTAACACATCCTCATCTAAATCGGTAGTTTCTTTGTCAAAATTAATTAACATGATACAAACGTTTTTCGTTTCGTTTGTAATTGCTGTACGTATTGTATCTGATGTAGGATTTCCAAAAGGTGATGTATTATCAGTATATAAAGGTATATTTTCAACGTTAATTTTACCTCTATTAATACCATAATACTCGTCACTATTTTTTCCAAGTCTAATATATATATCACCATCAATTTTATCTAGGTCTACCATACATATACTTTTCATTAATTTAATTGATAAAAGATTACCGATATCAATTAAATCCCCTAATCGATAAATTGTACCATTTTTAAGAATTCTTCTTAAAAGTGCCTCACATGCAGCTCTTGTATGAGATGGATCTTTACCAAGGGCTTTATAACCATCTCTTGTAGCTTTAATTTTAGGAATTCTTACAACTTCTTCTATACTATATTTTTGTTGATATTCTTTCGCAATGTTATCAAATTCTTTTGATATTTCATCAGATAACTTTGTTTCATCATTTTTTGTAATTGTTGAAAAAATATAACAACTAACATTAAATAATGGAATTTTTTCTAAAAGACTTTTAGAAATTGTTAATTTCATCTTCTAGTTCCTCAATTTGTTTTCTTAAACTTTCATAATCTGAACATTTGTTTTTCAAATTAGATACTTCAATAAATTTATCATTAATTAAACCACTTAAATTTTCTTGTTTTTTATACAAAAGTGGCAATTGTTTTTCACATAATAAATATCTTTCATATATAGTTATTAATTTATTATCTTGTTCAGTATCTTTTAAATGATATAATCTTGATTCCAGAGTTGCATATTCATCACTGAAGATTCTAATTGAATCTTGCAATTCCTTCAAATTATCATCTATTTGAAGTAAGTCAGTCTTACCATATGGATTATTTAAAATCTTCTTTCTTTCTTCTGTTAAATTTCTTTCACGTAAGATATATGCTTCTTTATTTTGTTTTAATGTTGCCATTTTTAACTTAATTGAATTGTACTCATCAATAACATGTTTAAATTCTAAACTAGCATTTACGATTTTCTTAGTTTTCATAATAAAATCTTCAATATCATCAATATTTGAACTTACTGATTGATGCATGCTTTGTAACTGTTCATATTCATTATTTGCTACATCTAGTTTTTCTTTAAAAGGATATATATTTTGCATTTTTTCATTTAACTGATTGAGCTTTATTTTTTTATTTAATAAAATATTTGAATCAGTATCAACAGTTGCAAGGCTTTCTTTATAGTGTAAAATCATTTCATCAAGTTTTAATGCTATTTGTTGATTATTAAGTTGTAGAATTCGATAATGATTAATTTCATCTTTTATTGTCTTTTTATTTTTAGCATCAAGTTCTTCAAATAATTCTTGTAATTCTGTTCTTACTTGTTTTTTATTAGCTATTTCATAAGCTATACTATCTAATTTTCTTTCAGTTTCTTCAAAAGATATTTCTTCATAACCTGCTTCTAAAGAAACAATTTCTTCTTCTTGAAGTCTAATTTGTTCATTTAAGTTATTTTGAATAAAAGTAAGTTCATCAAGTTTTTCTAAAGCTTTTTTTGCATCAGATAAATATGTAATTACTTGATCATATAAAGTAAACTTCATAATATCCATTAAGAAATTCATATATTCAATAGTTTCACTCATATTACCAATACTAAGTTTAGAAAGTAATGTATTATAATAATCAAGAGTTGAATTATATAAATTATTTTCCTGATCAGTAACATTTGATGCCATTCTTTCAAATTCTTGTTGATCCTCTTCAAAAGTTTTTCTCGATTCTTCAATTTTAGTTTTTAAAATTGCAACTTGTTCTTTAATAGAGGCATTCTTTTCGGCAATACTTTCAATTAAATCTTCTCTAGACATTAAAACATCATATACTTTTTGAGCACCTTCAATATCATCATTTAACGCCTTAATTCTATTTTCAAGCACGTAATTATGAATTTCCTCATAACGAGAAATATAATAATTTAAAAGTTCTGTATTTTGATTTTCAGTCTCATTATTAGATGGAATTAATTTTCTAAGTCTTGCAATTTCTTGTCTTAATTCATAATTTTCTGTTTGTAATGTATCAATTTGTTTTGATAATTCTAAAACAATACTTATATTCTCGTTATTATTTGTATTCATTATAGTAAATTCTCCTCATTTACTTCTTGATTTTTTGTGTGATCTACTATTGCACATTCAGTAGTTAAGAAAATTCCTGCAATACTGATTGCGCTCATAATAGCACTTTTTTCTACACTTGCAGGATCAATGATACCTGCATCTTTCATATTAACAATTTTACCAGTTAAAGCATCATACCACATTGTATCAGTTACTTGTTTTAAAACTTCACTTTGGTTTGCTCCTGCATTTTCAAGAATTTGATAAAATGGAGCTTTTAGTGTTTTTTCTAAAATTTCACAAGCATCTAAATACTCGCGTGGAGCAATTATATTTTTAAGCTTTTCTGCAATTTGATATAATACCTTACCTCCACCTTCAATAACACCTGAAATGGTTGCGGCAGTAGTTGCATTTAATGCATCTTCAATTCTAAGTTTCTTTTCTTTTAAAACTACTTCGGTTTCTGCACCAATTCTTATTTGCGCAATGCCACCAAGTAGTTTAGCAATACGAGCTCTTAATTTTTCTTGGTCATATTCACTTGTTGTATGGCTTAATTCATTGTTAATTCCTTCAACGTAATTTAAAATTACTTCACTTGGAATACTTGAATTGATAATAACGGTTTGATCTTTTGATATTGTTGCTTTTTCACAAAGACCAAGTACTTCTAGTGGTGCTTCGCTAAAATCCATACCAATTGTAGAATCAATAATCTTAGCATTTGTTAAAAGCGCAATATCTTGCAATACTTTTTGTTTTCTTTCTCCAAATGATGGAGCTTTTACAACAACACAATTAAATACTCCGCGAAGTTTATTAAGAACGATTGCACCAAGCACTTCATCAGTAATATCATCACAAATAATAAGTAGCGGTCTTGATTGTTTAATAGTTTCTTCTAAGTATGGTACTACTTCTTGCATACTGTTAATCTTACGATCAGTAATTAAAACAAATGGATTATCTAAAACAGCTTCTGTTTTTTCTTCATTACTTGCCATATAGCTAGATAAATATCCTTTTTCAAAAGAATATCCTTTAACTACTTCTAAATAATCTTCAAGTCCTTGAGATTCCTCAATTGTAATAATCCCACTTGGACCTACCTCTTGGTATGCATTACTAATTAACTTACCAACCTCATGTGATCCAGATGAAATAGTAGCAATTTTTTCTAAATCACTAACACTTTTTACCTCAACTGATACTTCATCAATCATTTGATGAATATATGGTAAATAATAGTTAAGTCCTGCACGAAGTACAACAGGACTTATACCTTCTTCTACTTTGTTCAATCCTTCTTCGATTAATTTTGAAGTAAGTAGGATTGCAGTTGTTGTGCCATCACCTACTAAATCATTAGTTTTACTAGCTGCTTCAATTAAAATTGCAGCACCCATATTTTCAAATTTATCACAAAGACTAATTGCTTTCGCGATAGTTACACCATCATTTACAATAAGTGGTGCTCCAAAATCTTGTTCTATAACAACATTTTTACCTTTTGGACCAAGAGTAACTTTTACCGCATCAGCAAGTATTTTGGCACCTTGGGCCATTTTGCATCTTGCATTTTTTGCAAATAATAATTCTTTACTCATATTAATCCTCCACTATCGCAATAATGTTATCAATATTTGTAATAAAGTATTTTGTATTATTATAATGATGTTCTTTTAATAAACTTAATTCTTTAATTACTACAGTATCTCCTGCTTTAACTGTTGATACTTCATTTCCTGTATTAATAACCACATAACAACTACTACCACTTGATACCATATATATACCACTTGATTGTTTTGGTTCTTTCTTTTCTAAAACTACATTATTATGAATTGCTTTAATCATAGACATAGTCCTCCATATTAAACTTATTATACCATACGAGCTAGTTTTTTTCAAGTCAATTTTACTTTTTTATTTATTTAAGTTTATATAAATTATTTAATAAATTAATACAATAGGAAATATTTAACGAACAAAAAACTCTCTTTTTAACAAAAAAGAGAGCTTTAATTTACAATTTTCTTTTTCAATATTATAGATATAATTGTTGCAAATACTATTTTTATTATATCAAATATAATAAATGGAATTACACAAATTACAAGTGATTCTATCAAACTTGCATCCATGATATACATATAATAAACTGTACCAACTAAGTAGCAGATCATTGTACCAAGCGCCATTGCAACAGGATAAATTACAGGTTTATCTTTGATTTTTACTATTATACTAATCACTAAAACACAAAGAATATAGCCTATTAAAAAACCACCTGTTGGACTCAATAGTACACTTGGACCTCCAACGTATCCTGAAAAAACCGGCAGTCCTATTAGACCCATGAATAAATATACCAAAACCGTTAAAAGCGCCTTAAATGGCGAAAATAAGGCTCCTATGACATATATAACAAGCATTGAAAAAGTAATAGGAATTGTTCCAATAGGAATGGCTATTGGTGAAATAATACAAAGCAAAGCACCAAAAATTGAAACTAAAGTAACATCTTTTATTTTCATGATAACCTCATCCTTGTAATTTCACCACTAAATACTTCTTTTCTAACGCCATTAAAATCAACTATTAAATTATAATCTTTATTTAAATCAACTATTACTCCTTCTATTAAAGAATCACCTATTTGAAATTCTGCTGTTTTCCCGATTACAAATAATCTACTTTTATACTCATTATATATATATTCATTATTAGCATTATCTAATAAATTTAATAAGTTATTAATAATTTCAACAATTAAATCATTTCTTGAAATTGTAACATTTGTTTCATCTTCTATTGTTGTTGCGATATTATTGACATCGATACCAAAATCTTGTTTATAAGCATTTATCCCAATTCCCACAATTATATATTCAAATTTTTCTTTATTAATTTTAGACTCTGTTAATATTCCACATACTTTTTTGTTATTTAAATATATATCATTAACCCATTTAATTTGAGTATTGACACCTGCTACTTTTTCAATAGCAAGTGCTGTCGCAACACAAGCTATACATGTCATTTTACTAACAATATTCTTTTGATATTGTTTTTTAAATAAAATACTCATATATATGCCACTATCATTATTTGAAACAAAAGTTCTTCCAAGACGTCCTTTTCCACCTGTTTGATGATTTGCTATTACAACCATATCTTTATCTACATCATTTGCAATACTTTTCAAATATAAATTTGTTGAATCAATAGTTTCATAATATTCTATACTAACATTATGTTTTAATAAATTTTTAATTTTTTCTATAGATATTTTTTTTGCTTCATAACTAACATGATCACCATTATTTTTAGTTTTATATTTTATTTCATTATTTTCGAATATTGCTGTAGCTTTTGTATACTTCTTATAATTTTTAAATATAATTCCTTCTTCTTCTAATGTTGCTAATATTCTTTTTAAAGAACCTGGTATCTTTTCATAACCAAGTGTTTTAGAAATCTCTGTCAATCTCATAGGTTTTATTTCTAGTATATCTAAAACTTTCTCTTTAATTTTTTTGTTATCTTCGATTTTTACTTTTTCTTCTGTTAAAAAACTTTTGTGAATTGGAATAATTACATTAACAAAACTTCTCTTATCATCGGTTTCTATAATAGGGAGAGGTGAATTATTAATTTTAACATATCTTAAAATTGTAGGATAACCTGTATTTTTAGCTTCAACAATATGGAGTTCTTTTAAAAAATCACTAATACGTTTATTTCTATATTTTCTAGATTTTAACTTTAAGTTTTCAATATCTTCTTTTGATATACTTGTATCTATTCCTGGAAAGGACATAATTTCTATAGAATCAGGATTAATTCTTATTGATATTGGTTCATAAACTTGATAACTCTTATGTAATATCGCATTTCCTATTATTTCATCTATAACTTCATATCGATAATTATAAACCCTTTCTGCTTCCATTTGATTAGGTTTTTTGAATACTTTTTCTTTAATAATGTTATTTTTAAAATATTGCATTATATCCTTATATTGGATATGGAGTGGTCCAATAAACCTTTTTTCAATCATTCCCTCACCAGTAGGGTCAGGTATATGAGTTAACTCAACATATGAATAAGGGAAATACTTTTCCGGATTATATGTAAAAAATAATAATCCTACATTTTTAGGTTTTAAATTTTCTGCAGGACCATCACAAATTTTCATACTTTCAGCAATTTCTTTAATAGACATATTATCTAATTCTTTATATAAATTACTATTAACTTCTTTTAAATAATTTCTAATTAAATTTATGTCTAAATCACTAATATTTGCATGATAATTAGGTCTATCATCAAAAGGTTGTAGTCCCCCTAATAAAAATAATTCCTGTTCATCGGTATTATTAGCTTTTATTGTAACAGAACCTTTTCTTATATAATACGCTTTGCTATTATCATTTTTTAAATATATATTTACTTTAGATTTATACGGTCTACTAGAACCTGCAGGAACCCATAATACTATTATTTTAACTCCTTCATAATCCATCACTTCTATCACAGGAAGATAGCGAGGTTCTATACACTTATTGCAATATTCAACAATTTCTTGTTCTATTTTATCAATTTTGTCCTCATTAACTCCGCTAATAGGATATATAGGTTTACCGTTATCCTCTTTTACCCCTATAATAATATATCCACCGCTGAAATTATCAATATCATTTGCAAAAGCACAAATAGTATGAATTATACTCTCTGGATTCCAACTTTCTTTAAATTCAATCCTTGTATGCTCTACAATATTAGGATTTAATATATTTTTAATATTCGTAGGAAGTCCCATAAAATCACTCTCCAGTCAAGTATATTATATAATAGAAAGTTATTTTTTGCAATAAATTTGGCCCTTTTTTTGGCCCTTTTTTTGGCCCCTTTTTTACTTTTTTCAATAAAAAAAGTGCTTTTTGAAAAAGCACTTTAATTTTATTTTATCCAAAGATTCCAAGAAGAAGTCCAGCTGCAACAGCACTACCAATAACACCTGCAACGTTTGGTCCCATTGCATGCATTAATAAGTAATTTGATTTATCTTCTTCAAGACCAATTTTGTGAACTACACGAGCAGCCATTGGAACAGCTGAAACCCCTGCAGCACCAATCATAGGGTTAACTTTACCTTTAGTAAGTTTGCACATAAGTTTTCCAACAAGCACACCACCTGCTGTAGCAGCACTAAATGCAAGCATACCTAAGATTAAGATTTTAACAAAGCTAATAGCTTGATCTACTTCTGTAAGAATTGCAGTAGCACCAACTGATAATCCAAGTAAAATTGTTACAGCATACATAATAGTTTTAGATGCTGCATCAACAAGGTTTGGAACTACACCAGTTTCTTTAATTAAGTTTCCAAGCATAAGCATTCCTATTAAAGATGCACATGATGGAATTAACATAATAACTACAATCATAACTACAATTGGGAATAAAATTTTTTCTCTTTTTGAAACTTTTCTTGTTTCAACCATTTTAATTTGACGTTCTTCTTTAGTTGTAAGAGCTTTAATAATTGGAGGTTGAATAACAGGAACAAGTGCCATATAAGAGTAAGCAACAACTGCGATAGATGCACAAAGCATTGCACCACCATCAGCACCAGTTAATAATTTATTAGATAAGAAAATTGCTGTAGGTCCATCTGCTCCACCAATAATACCAATTGATGATGCTTCAAGAGCATTAAATCCAAGAAGGATAGCTCCTAAGAAAGTTAGGAAAATACCAAGTTGGGCAGCAGCACCTAATAATAAACTAGATGGGCGAGAGATTAATGGTCCAAAGTCTGTAGTTGCACCGATTCCAAGGAAAATAAGTGGTGGAAATATTTCTAAACTAATTCCTTCATGGAATTGGTATAATAAACCACTTTTTGTCTCTACATCATATAATTCTGGAGCTAAGTTAACTAGTAACATACCTACTCCAATAGGGATTAATAAATATGGTTCAAAACCTTTTGCAATTGCAAGATAAATTAATAAACATGCAACAGCGATCATTATTAATCTAAATAATAATGACATTGGATCTTGACCCATAAATCCCATTTGGTTAATGAAATTTTTAAATAGGTCTACAATCATTTGCATATATTATTACCCGATAACTACTAATAATTGTCCGTTTTCTACAGTAGTTCCTTTAGATACAGCGATTGATTTAACAACACCTGCAGCATCAGCTACAACTTCGTTTTCAAGTTTCATTGCTTCTAAAATACAAACAACATCACCAACATTAACGCTTTGACCAACACTTACTTTAACATCTAAAATAGTACCAGCCATTGGTGCTTTAAGTTCAGCGCCATCACCACTTACAACTGGAGCTGGTGCTGCAGCTGGAGTTGGAGTTGCAACAGGTGCTGCAGCAACAGGAGCAGCGATTGATCCTGCTTGTTCGCTTACGCTTTCTAATTCTACTTCATAAACTTTACCGTTTACTTTAACTTTATAAACTTTCATGATTTTTCTCCTTATCCGATTTGTTTTATTGAAACTACGCGAACATCTTCGCCTGTTTCATTATGATAATCGATTGTTGCAACTAAAGCTGCAGCCATCATATCTTCGTCTTTAATATCTTCCATAGTGATTGCTTTTCTAGGAGCTGCTACTACAGGAGCAGGTGCAGCTTTTACAGCTGCTGGTTTTGCATCTTCTTTTGGTGCAACATATTTAAACATTGCAACGATTGCCCAAAGAAGTGCAAGCATACCAAATACAATAATAATACATACAAGTGCAACAAGTCCTGCATCTGCAAGTGTAATATATTTTGCATATAATACATGATCTTCAACTAATGCACTAGATGAAGCAACACGTGTACCATATGTGTAATCTTCTGTTGCATACCATCCAGCAAATGTTAAGTTATCTTGTACCATACTAGGATATGAATATACACCATCTACAATTTTTTCATTTTTAACAGTTACAATTTCATATGTTCCTTTTGGAGCAATAGCACCTGGTAAATATAAAGTTCCTACTTTTTCATCTTGAACATAGTAACCAACAAATGTGTAACCATCTTCTACAATTTCACCAAATACAATTGTGTCTACTAATAATTCTCTTGTATCGTATTGTTCTTTTTCTTTTGCACATCCTGTGAATGTGCAAGCAAGTAATAATACTGCAATAAGACTAAATAATTTAACTACTTTTTTCATATTCTTTCACCTACCCAATTTGTACATTAAATTCTATTACTTCGTTTTCTTCTTTTGGAGCATAACGAGCTTCTAAGAATTTAACTGCTACATTTTCAAATAAAGCACATGATAATACGTCTTCATCGCATTTAACGATTGCAGCGTATTTTTCCTTCATTGCGTCAAATTCTGGTGCAATATCATCTGCTGGGCGGTGTGAAATAACTTTTGCATCACCGATAATTTTTGTGCGGATTGCTTCATCAATTGGTGCAGGAGCTTGCCCATATTCACCTTTAAGATAAGCTTTAACTTCTCCTGGACTCATCTTGTAACGTTCACCACTAATTACATTCATAACTGCTTGAGTACCAACCATTTGTGAAAGTGGAGTTACAAGTGGAGGATAACCTAAGTCTTTACGAACTCTAGGAATTTCGTTTAAAACTTCTTCATATTTATCCATAGCACCTTGTTGTTTTAATTGGCTCATAAGGTTAGAAAGCATACCACCAGGTACTTGATATTTTAAGATATTTGGATTAGTTGTTAAAGCTTTTGGATTTAAAATACCATCTGCTAAGAACTTATCTTTTGTTACTGTTAAAATATCGCAAGCTTTCTTTAAGTTAACTAAATCAAGTTTTGGATCATACTCAGTTCCTTGTAATACATATTGTAAAGCTTCAGTACAAGGTTGACTTGTACCACCAGAGAATGGTGATAATGCTGTATCAACAATATCGACACCAGCTTCAATTGCCTTTTGAATAGTCATTTCAGCAACACCACCTGTGCAGTGTGTGTGAAGTTCTAAAGGAAGTTTTACAGCTTTCTTTAATCTTGTTACAAGTTCATAAGCATCTTCTGGTAAAAGTACACCAGCCATATCTTTAATACAGATTGAATCTCCACCCATTTTTTCAACTTCTTTTGCAAGTTCTACATAGTAGTCGATTGTATGAACTGGACTTGTTGTATAAGATAAAGCGATTTGGCATTCACCGTTATATTGTTTTTTATATTTATTTGTTGCATCTACTGCACTCTTTAAATTTCTTAAATCATTTAAAGCATCAAATACACGGATAATATTAATACCATTTTCAAGTGATTTTTGAACGAATTTTTCAACAAGTTCATCTGAATAATGGCGGTATCCTAAAATATTTTGACCTCTAAATAACATTTGTAATTTTGTATTAGGACAAGCTTTACGAATTGCACGTAATCTTTCCCATGGATCTTCATTCAAGAAACGAAGACAGCTATCAAATGTAGCTCCACCCCAAACTTCAAGTGCGTGATATCCGCATTTATCAAGAAGTTCTGCAACCGGAATAATATCCGCAGTTGAAAGACGTGTAGCTATTAAAGATTGATGCCCATCTCTTAAACAAGTATCAACTATTTTAACGCCCATTGTTATTCTCCTTTATTATTATAATTGTGGACCAGCTTTAACTAAAGCTTTACCAGCTTCATTTCCTTCATATTTAGCAAAGTTTTTAATGAAACGAGAAGATAAATCTTTTGCTTTTGCTTCCCATTCTGCTACATCTTTATAAGTATTTCTAGGATCTAAAATGTTTGTATCAACACCTGGAAGAGCAGTTGGAACTGAGAAATTGAAATAAGGCACTTGGATTGTGTCAGCTTTTTCAATTGAGCCATCTAAGATAGCATCAATAATTCCACGAGTATCTTTGATTGAAATACGTTTTCCTGTACCATTCCATCCTGTATTTACTAAGTATGCTTTTGATCCATTAGCTTCCATTTTCTTAACTAATTCTTCAGCATATTTTGTTGGATGAAGTTCTAAGAATGCTTGACCGAAACAAGCAGAGAATGTTGGAGTAGGTTCAGTAATTCCACGTTCTGTACCAGCAAGTTTTGCAGTGAATCCTGATAAGAAATAGTATTT
Organism: uncultured Staphylococcaceae bacterium; assembly: GCA_964409955.1. Taxonomy (GTDB): domain Bacteria; phylum Bacillota_I; class Bacilli_A; order ML615J-28; family CAG-313; genus CAG-313. Next base: position 924 of record CAYPEY010000029.1, on the reverse strand, counting down.
AGTTTGTTCAGGAGTTAATACTGATACTGGAGGAAGTACTCCAAATGCGTCTGCTGATAAGAAGATAACGTTTTTAGCAGCCGGTGCTTTAGAAACAGGACGAACTATGTTATCGATGTGATGAATTGGGTAACTTACGCGAGTATTTTCAGTTACGCTCTTATCATCGAAATCAATTTTACCATTTTCATCAACTGTAACGTTTTCTAATAATGCATTACGTTTAATAGCTTTGTAGATATCTGGTTCAGATTCTGGATCAAGGTTAATAACTTTAGCATAACATCCACCTTCAAAGTTGAATACACCTTCATCATCCCATCCGTGTTCATCATCACCGATTAATAAACGTTTAGGATCTGTTGATAATGTAGTTTTACCAGTTCCTGATAAACCGAAGAAAATTGCTGTATTTTCACCATTTAAGTCAGTGTTAGCTGAACAGTGCATTGAAGCGATACCGTTAAGTGGTAAGAAATAGTTCATCATTGAGAATAAACCTTTTTTCATTTCTCCACCATACCAAGTGTTAAGAATAACTTGTTCTTTTGTTGTGATATTAAATGCAACAGCTGTTTCTGAGTTTAATCCTAATTCTTTATAGTTTGCAACTTTAGCTTTAGATGCGTTATAAACAATAAAGTCAGGTTCAAAGTTTTCAAGTTCTTCTTCAGTTGGAACAATGAACATATTTTTAACAAAGTGAGCTTGCCATGCAACTTCCATAACGAAACGAATAGCCATTCTTGTTTCAGCATTTGCACCGCAGAAAGCATCAACTACAAATAATCTTTTGTTAGATAATTCTTCTTTTGCAAGATTTTTAAGTTCATTCCAAACTTCTGTTGAAATAGGATGATTATCATTTTTATATTCATCAGATGTCCACCATACAGTATCTTTTGAATTTTCATCCATAACGAT
>CAYPEY010000028.1:0-30509 GCA_964409955.1 uncultured Staphylococcaceae bacterium | reverse complement strand
AAATATTTGATTCTTTCTTTAAATTTAGATAAAGGTATTTGGATAAAGTTTTGATTGATTCTTTTATTTTGATGTTTTGAAACTTTTGTTATATCCTTTAAAAAACAAAAAAGTCTTATTTTTACGCCCGTATATTTAATAAACAAGCGGGGTATGAATAAGACTGTAAATGTTTGTTATATAATATCTAAAGTACACTAAAAAATGGTTAATTTGTAAAAATATAAGATAAGTTATTTTTTACAAAAAAATAGTAAAAAATGAACTTTCCTTGTAGATAAAAAAACGCTGTTTATACAGCGTTTTTTAATCTGCTTAATTATTATCTATTGTAGAATTCAACGATTAAGTTTTCACGAATTTCAGGTAAGATTTCGCTACGTTCTGGTAAACGAACATAAGTACCTTGACCTTTAGCTTCATCAAAACTTACGAATGCTAAACGAGCAACAGTATTTTCTAAAGCTTCTTTAACGATTGCTAAGTTTTTAGAAGCTTCTTTCATTTCAATAACTTGACCAGGTTTAACTGTGTATGAAGGAATATCTACTTTTTTACCATCTACAAGTACATGTCCATGATTAACAAGTTGTCTTGCTTGACGACGAGTTGTTGCAAAACCTAAACGATAAACTAAGTTATCTAATCTTGATTCTAATAAGAATAAGAAGTTTTCACCATGTTTTCCTTCTAATTTTTCAGCCTTATTAAATAAGTTTCTGAATTGTTTTTCGCTTACACCATATGTGAAACGAACTTTTTGTTTTTCTTGTAATTGAAGACCATATTCTGAAAGTTTAGTTCTTCTTTGTCCATGTTGACCTGGAGCATAATTTCTTTTTTGTAATTCTTTACCATTTTCTAAAACTGAGAATTTTAATCTTCTAGATTGTTTCCAGCTTGGGCCAGTATAACGTGCCATGTTTTTTCTCCTTTTTTAAGTCTGTCGACTATTTATTTTGTGGATAAAAATTCAAATACAATTATAAGTTAGATCATCCAATTATTTTCACCTAAGCAGCGAGATTACTCATATCCTTATACGTGATAATCTAATAATTACAACCAAATGAATGCTGCATTTATCGCACCTTGTATATTATACTATATTTTCAACTTTTTGTCAAACGTATTGAACCCTTATTATTTACTCTTAGGATACACATATATAGCTTCTTCAGATTCTGCATAATTATCAGTTTCTTCACAAATTATTTTAAAAGTATATACTGTTCCTTCTTGATATATAAGATCTTTTAAAGCAACATATTGACGCCCTTCTTGAACTCTCATTGGAACATCTACTTCTTTTAATAAATTATTATCGCCATCATATACTTCTAGATAATAACCTTCTGTTGCTAGTTCATTATGTATCCAAGTTATATAAAAGCTCTTATCCGCCTCAAGTACTACCGATATATTAGTAGGTGCAGCAAGTTCTGCCTTTTTATTAAATATTCCAGATATAACAAAATATCCTATAAGACATAATAAAAAGATACTCACCGCAATGATTTCTTTAAGTTTCGGAACAAAGGATGGTGCCTTAGAAAGTTTTTGTACGTTTTCTTCTACATATGTAGTAAGAGAAGGTATTGCAATATTTACATCTATGCCTTTATTATTATACCCTTCTAATTCTTCTAATACCTCTGATATTCTCACCTCAGTATCAATTGATTTAATTCCGTATCCTCGAGCTTTTTTTACATATATATCCGCAACTCTTTTATAAGAATCACCTAAATAACTAACTCTTTCGTTATTTTCATTAATTAATTCTTTATATCTATTATTTGCCATAAAATCACCATACATATTATATCATAATATCAATGTTTTTTAAAACAAATAACTTAATTATTAACTTTTAAAACAAAAAAAGTCACTATCAAAATGACAGTGACTAATTTAATTCTAATGTTATTTTGCAGCAACGTTTGCAAAGTAAATAAAATCTTCAGCAACTAAACTTGCTCCACCTATTAATGCACCATCGATATTTGGTTTTTGCATTAATTCTTCAATATTATTTACTTTTACACTTCCACCATATTGGATACGAATTGCTTCTGCTGTTTCTTCATCATATAAAGCAGCAACAGTGCTTCTTATAAATCCACATGTTTCATCTGCTACTTCTGCTGTTGCAGTTTTACCAGTTCCAATAGCCCAAATTGGTTCATAAGCAATAACTAATTCTTTTACTTGTTCTTTAGTTAATCCTTCTAAATCTTTAACAATTTGATCTTTGATAACTTTTTCAGTTAATCCGCCTTCTCTTTCTTCAAGAGCTTCACCAACACAAAGAATAGGAACTAAATTATGTTCGAATGCTTTATGAATTTTTTTATTAACTGTTGAATCTGTTTCATTGAACATTGCTCTTCTTTCTGAATGACCAATTACAACATATGTAACACCAATACTTGTTAACATACTTGGAGCAATTTCACCAGTGAATGCACCTTGTTCTTCAAAATGCATATTTTGAGCACCAATTCTTAAGTTTTCTCCTTGACGTTTAGCAAGACAACGAAGTACTACAAATGGAGCACAAATAACTGTATCAACAACGTCACGTGAAGGAAGTTTAGCATTTACTGCATATACAAATGATAATGCTTCATCACGAGTTTTAAACATCTTCCAGTTTCCAGCGATTATAGGTTTTCTCATTATAGTAGCCTCTTATTATTCTGCTTCGCTTAAACAAGCAACACCTGGTAAAGTTTTACCTTCTAAGTATTCTAAGCTTGCTCCACCACCAGTAGAGATGTGAGAGAATTTAGATTCATAACCCATTGAAATAGCTGCAGCTGCAGAGTCTCCACCACCAATAATAGTAGTAGCACCTTCTAAATTTGCAAGAGTTTCACAAATTGCTTTAGTACCTACAGCAAATTTTTCTACTTCAAATACACCAGCAGGTCCGTTCCAAACTACAGTTTTAGCACCTTCTAATTCTTTAGAGAATTTTGCAATTGTAGCAGGTCCACAGTCTAAACCTTGTGCATTTGCAGGAATAGCTTCAACACTAACCATTTCAGTATCTGCTTTAGCAACTGCTCCGAAGAAATCAGCTGCTGCATCTTCATCAGAAACAACTACTGCATTTACGTCAACTGGTAACACGATTTTACCATTTGCTTTTTCAAGTAATCCTTTTGCATAATCTACGAAATCAGCTTCACATTTAGATTTACCTACTTCTAAACCTTGAGCTTTGAAGAATGTATAAGCCATTGCTCCACAGATCATAACTTTATCAGCTTTTTCAAGTAAATTTTCGATAACTGAAATTTTATCTGAAACTTTTGCTCCACCTAAAATTGCAACGAATGGACGAACAGGTTTGTCAACTGCACCACCGATGAATTTGATTTCTTTTTCAAGTAAGAAACCAGCTGCAGAGTCATTAGGGAAATGGCTTGCGATACCTTGGTTAGAAGCGTGAGCTCTATGAGCTGTACCGAATGCATCATTAACAAATACATCCCCAAGACTTGCCCAATAAGCACCAAGTTCAGGATTATTTTTAGATTCTTTTTTACCATCTAAATCTTCGAAACGAGTATTTTCAAACATTAATACTTCACCATTATTTAATGCATTAATTGCATTTTCAAGTTCTGCACCTCTAGTTGCAGGAACGAAAGTTACAGGTTGTCCTAATAATTCTTCTAATTTTTTTGCAACAGGAGCTAAACTATTTTTTACTAAATCTTCTTCTGTTTTAACACGTCCAAGGTGAGAGAATAAAATTACTTTACCACCTTGTTCGATTGCATATTTAATTGTTGGTAATGCTTGTACAATACGATTAGCATCTGTAATAACGCCAGCTTTCATTGGAACGTTAAAGTCAACACGCATTAATACTTTTTTACCAGTTAAGTTTAAATCTTTAATATTTTTCTTTGCCATTTTATATAACCCTTTCTAATATACACTATGTTGTTTTTTTATTTTAAGACTTAAATCATAATACTTTTTCAGTAAGTGATACTTTACATTTAATAAAATCACAGAATTATCTGAAAAAGTAATTTGTGTTTTATTATTATCCTCAATCATATCTAATATATTATAACTATTAATATATATATTATCCAATTCTTTTTTGTTCTTTGATTGTATCAATACTATATTTTCTGATAAGTATATTGGTACATGTTTTGATATATGATATACTTTCTTTATTGCTTCAATTCTGCCTTCATATGTGGTTAAATCTTGATAACAATAATTATCTAATAATTTTTCTAAAGTATACGGAACTTCTTCTACTTTGTTATTTTTAAAATAAAGTAGTGTTGCACGATTGCTTTTCTTTAGATAAAGTATATCCTTATTTAACATTTATAATTAAGCTTTTCTAATTCTGTTTTCTGTTTCAGGATCAAAGAAATGACATTTATTCATATTTAACATTAATTTCATATTATCGTTAGTATGAATATCAATACGTGCAGGAACTTTTGCAGTAATAGCTTGACCTGCTGCATCTTTACCTGGAAGTTTAACTCTAATTTGAGATTCAGCACCTAATAATTCTGAAATATCAACTTTGAATTCACCAGTCCATTCAGGATGTTTTTCGAAATCTTCTTCTTGGTCAGAAATATCTTCTGGACGAATACCCATAATTAATTCTTTTTCAATATAATTTAATTCTTTTAATAATTCAAATTGTTCAGCTGGTACAGGAATACGAACTACACCAAATTTATGGCTACCACATTCGAAGATACCATCTTTACCAACAACACCATTTACGAAGTTCATTGGAGGAGTACCGATGAATCCACCTACGAATACGTTATTTGGTTTATCATAAATTTCTTTTGGTGCACCAATTTGTTGAATCCAACCATCTTTCATAACAACGATTCTTGATGCCATTGTCATCGCTTCAATTTGGTCATGTGTTACGTAAATAGTTGTTGTTCCTAAACTTTCATGAATTTTGATTAATTCAGATCTCATTTGTACACGAAGTTTAGCATCTAGGTTAGATAGAGGTTCGTCCATTAAGAATACTTTAGCGTCACGAACGATAGCACGACCTAAAGCAACACGTTGTCTTTGCCCCCCTGAAAGAGCTGCAGGTTTTCTATCTAAATATTGTTTTAAACCTAATTTTTCAGCTGCGCTTTGAACACGACGATCGATTTCATTACGAGAGAATTTTCTAAGTTTTAAACCGAATGCCATATTATCATAAACTGTCATATGTGGATATAGAGCGTATGATTGGAAAACCATCGCAATGTTACGATCTTTTGGAGCAACGTCATTCATTACTTCTCCATCGATTAATAATTGTCCACTTGTAATTTCTTCAAGACCAGCAACCATACGTAAAGTTGTAGTTTTACCACATCCAGATGGTCCTACGAATACGATAAATTCGCGGTCTTTAATTTTTAAATTAAAGTCAAATACTGCTTGTACATTGTTGTCATAAATTTTGTTGATATTTTTTAATTCAACAGTTGCCATAAAAATTCCTCCTATTTATTACTTTTTTATGATACACTAATATTATATCAAAAAAGTAACACTTTTTTAATAGGCAAAGTGTTACTTTATTTTTTAGTTTTTTAAACAATTTATTTAATTTGCATTAAAAAGTAAATTGCGCAAGCATGTGTGAAGCGTTGTAAATTAAGTCCTGTCTCTTTATAGAAAGAATCTAACTTATTAATTAAACTATTTCTATTCATATACAAAAGTTTTGCGCTAGATGATACATTTAAATCATTATTAATCATTACTAGAATCATATCACGAATAGCTTGATTATTAAAGTATTCATCAAATAATGTTGTTTTGATTGTTTTTAATAATTTAAGTTGTTCAAGAGTTGTGACTTCCATAATCATATCAGTAAAGTGACTATAATCTTTAGATTTTAAAGTTTTATTTTCATTAAAAATAGCTATATATCTCATCAACAATGAGCCTTCTATTTTATCATTTATTCCAAACAACTCATGAATTTTAATTACATATCCTAAATCAAAACTTAAACTATTCATTATCTCTTTTAGTTTTTCTGATACATTTTCTTCATAAAAACATAACTTATAATCATATATATTAATAGCTTTATATCCTTTTAACATGCTTTCTAATAATTCATCAATCATATTAGCATCTTCGCTATTTGATTGATATATAAATACTTGAACTTTTTTTGTTTTAAATGGATATTTAGCATTTTCATATATATAATCATATATTGTTTGAATCGATTTATCAAGATTGTATATCGGTTTTTCTATATATATTTTCTTTAATAATTTATATTCGTTATTACTAATAGTTTTAGATATACCAAAAATTTTGCCATTATCATAAAAGTAATAATGGCTATTATCAAATTCTTGCACATCTTCTACTAGCAAATTATTATACATTTCTTTAAGTTTTGCTATCATACTTTTTATTCCTACTTCAATGCTTATAGTTTTATTATATAATAATTTTAAATATTTTTCAAGTAATCTATTTATAGTTTAAATTTTTTTTAATTGATGACGTGTTTTGACTTTATTTTTATATCTTATTTAGTATAATCTTATGCACATATACAAGGAGGTACATATGGAAGAGATTTCACCAATTAATTTTTTTAAATATTATCAAACTAATTTAAATTTTAAAATCATTGATATAAGAACTACTAATGAATATGAAAAGTATCATATTATTGATGCTTTAAATATTCCTTGTAACTTACTTATTCAAAAACACCACTTATTTTTAAACAATCACACTAAATATTTTATTATTTGTAAAAATGGTAATTTAAGCTACCATACAACAAAATATTTATCAAGACTAGGCTATAAAGTTATTAATGTTATTGGTGGTATGGATAATTGGCGAGGAGAAGCTATATCAAATATTGCTTAAAACTGCTATTAATTTAGCAGTTTTTTTCTTGCACTTTTAAGATAATTAAAGTCATATCATCTTGAGTTTTTGTTTTATTGTTTATAACATAATTAAATACTTCATGAACCATTTGTTCTAAATGAAGACTTTTACTTTTTATTAATGTTTCATCAAATTTTAATTCATCAATTAAATTTTCAATAATACCATCACTACTCATAATAATTATATCACCATCATGTAAATCAACATCAAGTTGTTCTATTTCTTCATCTAGTCCAAGCGGTAAACTTTTATTTATAATTTTTTCAATTGTATTATCACGTCTTATAATATATGTGGAAGTTGCGCCCATTTTATAGAAAGTTGCTTGTTTTGTGTATCTATTAATATCTAAAAAATCAAGTGTAGCATAACGATCTAAATAATCTTGAACATTATAAAAAGAATTCAGTATACAAAGCGCGGTAGATGCATCAATATTAAGTTTTGTAATCTCTTCAATTAAATGTATCGTCATTTCGCTTTCATAAAACGCATTATATCCTTTCCCCATCCCATCAGATATTGCAAATATCATATGACCATTCTCACTTTCTTTTACCAAAAAATTGTCTCCACAAATAGCTTCGTTATTTGCAGGAATTGCGCCATATGCGTAAGTAATATCAATTAATATTTTCGGTATTACATTCACATATACAGTGTTATTTTCTTGTTTACAAAAGATAACCGATATGCTTTTTGACAAAAGTTCTTCAAATAATGATTCTAACATTATTTCAAGATCACTAAATTTTTTGTTTTTAATTCCAATAAAAATTAAAAAATCATCGACTGCTGTTCTTTTTACCTCATAATAAGTAACTATGCAGTCTAAATTATTTAAGTATAATTTTGATTTCTCAAAAACACTATAATCTATCTCATCTTTTGACACTTTATCTACAACATAATTTTTAAGTGCCATAGAGACACCATTAATTTGACTAAGTAATATATAGTTGTTAGCATCTTTTTTATTTTCATTGGGATTATCAAAATTAATTTGATAATTAATTAATTTTGATGTATTAAGAAGTGCAGAATAATCTATACAATATTGTTCAAACTCGTTATCAATGGAATTAATATGTTCATTCAATAATATTTCTTTAAAATTTTTATATAAGCTTGTATTAAATTTAGAAAAACACTCTTGTTTTTTTGGACATTTATCGCAGTGTTTATTAATAATAATATTCAACCCTTGATTTATTTTTTCATTTAAACTTACAGATTGCTTGAATCTTGCGACAAACTGATCCAAAAATGAAGCAAAGTTCAATATTTCTTTATGATTATTTTTTACGATACCCCCTGTAATATCAAACTTTTTATCATCATAAACATTAAGTATAAACTTACATATTATTTCAAATACAATACTAACAGCCATAAGTGATGCATACATTACAATATTATTACTATTAATACTAATGATAGCTAACACCGCATTATACACTCCAAACGTATAAATACTATTTGTTATATATATACCACTTGTAAAAATAATAAGCGTTGAATACAAATCGTTTGTAAACACATAAACAATAATAGTAGTAACAAGTCCAAATAATAAACCAATTATATTTTTATATTTTCTACTAAAATACATCGCCATATAACTAGCATAAACAATGGATATAAAAGAGCTATTAATATTTGATTGTGCTACACACACTAAAATACTTAAAGTAGTTACAAGTAGCTCATACCATACATAATAACTATTAATACCAGTATCTAAGAATAAAACTTTTTCTCTAACTTCATAGCTTCCTCTTAATATTTTTGAAACAAATCCGCTTAAATAAAGATAAATTAAAAATCCTATAATATCTAACACAACAAAATATAAAACATTATATTCAAGTTTTAAATATAAATATATATAACTTATATTAACAATAGTGATATATAAAAATATCATTATTTTAAAAAACCAATCATCTAATGCATTCTTTTTAACAAGCAGTTTTATTAAATAAAAAAACAATAGTGTCAATATTACTATTACTAAATAACTAATTAATTCAGTTCTTGAAAAAATTAAAAGTGAAAATATTGATGGTATTGTAAAATAATATATATTCTTTTCGTCTTTTAAAATATAAATTAAATAAATAGGTAAATATATAAAATAAGCTAAGTTGCTATTTACCCCAAGCACCAACATAAATGCTACTAATATTGTATTAATCTTTTTTAACATAATTTTCTCCCTTTTTTCATATAATATATTTTATTAATCTTATTATATTTATTTGATATGTCAAAAAAGAAAGAAAAAAAGACTAGGATTAATTTTTTTTAATTAATTCTAGTCTTTTATTTATTTTTCTATACTTACCGCTTTTTTAGCAACTTCAAGTCTAGGTATCATAATGACTCTTTTACATGTCATACATTCTAGTTTAAAGTCAATACCTATTCTTAATACCTTCCACGTAGCCCCACCACATGGATGAGTTTTTTTAAATTTTAAAATATGTCCTACTTCCACTAATGTTGTATCTATCATATTTTACCCCTATTTAACTTTTATATTATTATTTTGAAGAATCTCTTTAGCAAGCATTCGATACTCTTTTGAACCTCTTGAATTATAAGAAAAACTTATTACACTTTCGCCGTGCATCGGTGCTTCTTGAATATGTGATGATCTTGTAATAACTGTTGAAAATAACTTTTCTGGAAATAAGAATTTTACTTTTTCAATTATCTCATACCCAAGAGTATTTCTATTATCAAGTTTTGTTAAAAGAATTCCTTCAATATCAATATTTTTAACCTTTTGAACTTTGTCTATTTTATTTATCATTTGAGTTAATGCATCATACGCATAATAGCCACACTCAACCGGAATCAATACAGAGTTACTTGCATATAGCGCATTATCAACAATAAGTCCTAAAGACGGTGGACAATCAATTAAAATAAAATCATATTCATCTTTAATCATGTCAAGTTTTTGCTTTAGCAAATATTCACTATCTGAAACATTATATATACTTTCTTCTATCGTTGCAAGTTTAATAGAAGCAGGAATTATATCAAGTCTTTCAACTTTAGTTTTAATAATTGCTTTCTTTAAAAGACCTATATGCGTAAAGAAATCAGCAATATCAAACAAAATGTCTTCACGATTAATTCCTAGTCCAATAGTTGCATTAGCTTGTTGATCAAAATCTACAACTAAAACTTTTTGTTTTAATAAAGCTAAAGCAGCAGCTAAATTAATCGTTGTTGTTGTCTTTCCAACTCCGCCTTTTTGATTAACTATTGATATAATTTTACTCATTTTTCCACCTCCTTTACAAAGGTTTTTTCTTTATTTTTGCGTATGCTCTTGGATATTCAAGAGGTGTTTTTTTCACCTTTTTTATTCTTATTATAGCACGAACTCCAGCATCTTTAGGTAGATTATATTCATAAATTTTATCTATTTTTCCACCCAATTTAATTAATGCATTCTTACTTTCTTTAATTTCTTCTTCAAAATTTTGACCTTTCATTGACAAAAAATAACCATCATTTTTAACAAAAGCAAGCGCAAGTTCTGATAAAATTGACAAGTTTGCAACCGCTCTAGCACTTACAAAATCATATATCTCACGAGCATTTTTGATATAATCTTCCGCTCTTTCATTAACAACTTTAATATTTTGAAGATTTAGTTTTGTGATTACAGTATTTAAAAAATCACATCTTTTTTTAGTAGGTTCAAGGAGCGTAATATCAAGATTTGGATATACAATTTTTAATACGAGTCCTGGAAAACCTGCTCCACTTCCAATATCTAAAAAAGTCTTACCGCTTATTTCTTGTTCGTTAATTAAAGTTAAAATACTATCATAAAAATGTTTAATATATACATCAATTTCTTCTGTAATGGTTGTTAGATTCATAACTTTTGAAGTATCTCGTAACAATTCATAATAATCATATAATTGTTCTTTTTGATGATCTGTTAACTTAATTATTTCATCTATATAACTATTATATATACTAATCATAATTACTTTTTCCTTCTATTTGCTTCTATATATACAAGTAAAATTGAAATATCAGCTGGATTAACTCCACTAATTCTAGATGCTTGTGCTATTGTTAATGGTCTAATTTTAGTCAATTTTTCTTTAGCTTCATTAGCAAGATTAGGGATATCATAATAAGAAATATCATTAGGTATTTGTACAGTTTCAAGTTTTAATACTCGTGATGCTTCTTTAAATGATTTATCAATGTATCCTTGATATTTAATTTTAATATTTAATATTTCAGCTAAATGATATGGAAGTGCGTTTTCAAGATGAGCCATATTAACAATATCTATATATGTAATTTCTGGTCTTTTCATTAAATCTTTACCAGAAATACCATCTCTTAATACAGGTGAATTAATACTTTCTAAATATTCATTAACATCTATTTTTGGCGTTAACCACACTTCTTCTAAACGTTTAATTTCATCAGCTAGTAAATTTTGTTCATTCAAATATCTTTGATATCTTGCATCACTTATTAAACCTACACGATATCCTTCTTCAATTAATCTTTCTTCTGCATTATCGTGTCTTAATAACAATCTATATTCGGCACGTGATGTAAGCATTCGATACGGATCTACTACTCCTTTTGTAACTAAGTCATCTACAAGTACACCAATATATGCTTCATCTCTTCTTAGGACAATTGGTTTTATATTCTTCAATTTACAACTTGCGTTAATTCCAGCAATTAGTCCTTGTGCTGCTGCTTCTTCATATCCACTTGTACCGTTTACTTGTCCACCAAAAAATAATCCATCAATAAGTTTTGATTCAAGAGTTGGTAGTAGTTGTTGTGGATCTATTGCATCATATTCAATAGCATATGCATATTTTGCAATTTTTGCATTTTCAAATCCAGGAAGTGATGCGACCATTTGTTCTTGAACATAATGTGGCATACTTGTTGAAAAGCCTTGAATATATGTTTCATCTATTGAAAGACTTTCCGGTTCTAAGAATAATTGATGACGTTCTTTATCAGAAAATCTTACTAGTTTATCCTCAATTGAAGGACAGTATCTTGGTCCTACTCCTTTTACAACCCCTGAGTACATACTAGATTCATTTAAATGTTCATGAATTATTTCATGTGTTTTTGGTGTAGTCCAAATTAAATAACAAGGAACTTGTTTATCAAATGGAATCATTTCATTTACATCTGTTTCATAACTAAATACAAGCGGAAGATTGGTTCCAAGTTCTAATTGAGCATTAGAAAAATCAATAGTATCTGTATAAATTCTTGGCGGAGTTCCAGTTTTTAGTCTAATTAACTTAAAGCCATTATCAACAAGTGATTTAGACAATCCATAGTTTGTATCCTCACCATCAGGACCTGATGGAATAACGTCTTTACCACATAAAATATTAGATGAAAGATAAGTTCCTGTTGTAATAATAACAGTCTTCGCATAAGCTTTTAACCCACTTTCAAAAACAACACCTTTAACTTTGTTATTCTCAACAATTAAACTATCCACTAGTTCAATATATATATCCAAATTATCTTGTTTAGTTACAACACTTTGCATATATTTAGCATATGCAATTTTATCTGATTGAACCCTCATTGCGCGAACGGCAGGACCTTTTGACATATTAAGCATTTTCACTTGAAGACAAGTTTTATCTGCAGTTTTCGCCATTTGCCCGCCTAGTGCATCAATTTCTCTAACTAGTATTCCTTTAGCAGGTCCTCCAATGGATGGATTACACGGCATATTACCAATACGTTCAAAACTACCACATACCATAAGCGTCTTAAGCCCAAGGCGTGCTGGTGCAAGGCTTGCCTCAATTCCTGCATGACCTCCACCTACAACAAGTACATCATATATATATGCATTTGTTCTTATTTCATTTTTTGTAAGTCTATTTCCCATATATTACTTCCTAATAATATACATCACAACAACTACAGCAATAAATGCAAATAATCCCAGTAATAAACCAAACAATTTAGTCATCGATTTTTGACGTTTATTCTTTAGTTCTTGTTTATGTTTAATTTCAATTTCTTTTTTTCTTGCTTCACTCATTGGAAGTGTTGCCATACAAAAATCACAAGTTAATGAATCATATTTATTTTCATTATGACATCTAGGACAAATCATATAATCACCTTTTCTTTTTAATACTTTTATTATATCACATTTCATTATATTTTTTAAAAAGATTACATTAAAAAAAGATAAACCAAATGGTTTATCTTTTAATAATCATATATTTCTAAATTTTTATAAATTAAATCAATCCATATATTTTCATATTCAATTACTTCATCACTTACCCATTGTGTCATTTTACTATGTCCCTCATTAGAAAAATATTCGCCTTGATAATCGCTTATATAGTCAACTCCTAGATTATAAACAAATCTTACCGTACCTATATATTTTTTTTCGCCTAATTCATTTGTATGGTATATTTTCCATTGTGATACTAAATGCCAATATGTTTCTTTTGCTTTTAATAAATCTATTAAAAAATCACTATTGGGTCTATATTTTAAGTGAGTAGATTTATATTTTTGTTCAAATACATTTCCATTTTTTGTTTGAGAACTATAATCTACATACAGCTCTAAATACTTATCATCTTCTGTTGCAATAGAATGTTCATATCTTTCGTCCGGTTCTTCTCTTTCAAATGAAAGGTCTTCTTTAACATCCCCTAGTTCTAAATTTGCATGATATATTTCTATAGAAGTCATATTATATTGATTATTTTTTGGTTTAAAATACATTATAAAAGGAGAAGTATCTTCTATTTCAGTATATTTATTCTTATACATTTCTTTAACAATTGAATTCATATCTTCAATCATTTCAACTTCATTATCTAAATGTATCATATAAAACGATTTACCTATGTCTGTTGTATCAACATCATGTTTCCTAATTACTTTCAAGTGTTCATCCGTAGAATCAAAATAATAATATACTCTATATATACCTCCACCGTTAGGATTTCTGCCATACGCAGGTTTGCATGAAGTTAAAATCAATACAAGAATTACTAAACATATTGAAAATAATATTTTTTTAACTTTCATCTTCATCATCCTCTCTTAGTATTTATACATAAAATTAGAAAAGATACACCTGTTATGTTAGGTTTATTCATTTCTTACAGGTCCATTTTCATTGTTTCTCTTTTTTTAACTAAAAGTAGAATTATTTATAAACCCTTAATAATCATATATTTCTAAATTTTTATAAATTAAATCAATCCACATATTTTCATATTCAATTACTTCATCACTTACCCATTGTGTCATTTTACTATGTCCCTCATTAGAAAAATATTCGCCTTGATAATCGCTTATATAATCAACTCCTAGATTATAACAAAATTCTATTAACCCTACATCAACAGTTTCATCTTCATATGTATAATATATATTCCAAATAGAAACTAAATGCCAATTAGTTTTTTGGCTTTTTATCATATCAATTAAAAAATCACTATCTGGTTTATATTTCCAATTCGTATGTCGGTATTTATATTCTTTCAATACTCCATTTACTTCATCAGTTGAATAATCAACAAACTCATCATATCTTTTTTTATAAAGTGTTTCAATAGAGTGAACATATCTATCATCTGGTTCAGTTCTTATAAACGACATATTCGTTTTATCAGAATTAGATTCAAGATTACTTAATCCTATGTAAATACTAGATAATCCATATATATTTTCAACAGGTTTAAAAAACATTCTTCTTCTTGATACATTTTCAATTTCGGTATATTTATTTTTACCAAGTTCACATATAACTGAATTCATTTCTTCTACATAATTTTTTTCATAATCTAAATGTACCATAAAATATGATTTATTTGTAAGTCCGTTTAAAGCTTTGGCCTCATCTGTCATATTTTTAATTTCTTTTAAGTGTTCATCTGTTGAATTAAAATAATAATATGATCTATATACAGGATCCCACGGCCCTTCTGTATATTTAGGAACACATGATGTCAAGCTTAAAAAACTAAATGTTATAAGCAATAATAATATCTTTTTAACTTTCATCTTCATCATCCTCCTTGATATTGTTGGGTGGTAATACTGGTGTAATAGTTTCATTAGAAATAAAACATCCACAAATAGAACAAGTTTTTCCTTTTAAACCTATCACAAATTGATGAGTTTCAACAGCTGTTTTTCCACATATACTACATTCAACATTATGAACACTTGATGTATATCCTGTTGTATAATGATAATTATGATCACATTCGTTTGAAACATATCCGCACTCTATACACTCTAAATTATTACTAGAATTAGTTATAAAAGTATGTTCTTTATAAACTATTTGTGTACAACCATTACAATAGCTTGTATGTTTTGTATTATCATATACACTATAATTACTTAAATTAGCATGATTACAGTCATAATAACCACATGGACAATATGTGCCTTCACAACCATTTGTTTCCCACAGCATATAATCACTATGCTTATGAGTGCCATCATATGTAATTGCAAATGCCGATTGAAAGGTTACATTAGAAATTAAAATTTCTGTATACTTATCATTATTAGCTAAACTAGAATAATTCGTAATATCTCCTACTATATGTCCGTTTTCATCTATTTCTCCATTAGGCTGTACCTCATACCAACCTAAATGTGCTAAATACATATCATCTTTATATCCATAAATCACAACATCATGATAACTTCCGGATCCGTTATAAAGACCAGACGTATAATCGTATGAGATCATTACTCCAATACAAGGAAAACCTTCATTAATTTTACTTTTTATTAGACTTGTTGGATTTATACTATTATATTCATATGAATATGCATATTCAGAATCAAATATATATTGATCTAAATATAACTCAAATGTATTAAAAAGATGAACACCTGATACAGGAGTAGAATTATTTGCTTCATCAGAATAAAAATTTTGATCATAATCTATAAAAATATTATGCAGTCTCTCTCCAGCTCCTCCAAAATAGCCTATTTTATAATTATTTGAAATACACCAATCAGAAAATTCTAATAAATTAGCAGTTTTAGTTACTGCAATTCTTTCATTATTTCCATATAAATAATTAAATCTCGAAAATTGGCTATCAAATTCATTTGATACATCAGTTTCATATGGAATCGTATAATTATTATAAAATATTTCAAAATAACCAAGTAACATTGCTAAAGCAACATAACCACAAGTACCTTTTTCATTCCAAGGAAAAGTTGTTAAATATCTAAAATACTCATGATTATCTATAACTGTATAACCGTTACCATCAGTAACTGTAGCGTAAGTTGATACATTAGGATTAGATTCTTCATTATTTACACTAGTAACTATATTTTGATTAAAAATAGATGATGATTCTATTAAAATATCTATATTTTCTATATATTTATTATTTACTATATCATATATACCATTTTCATTTAATATGAAATAATTAAGAGGCCCTAAATAATATTTACATAAACTATTATTATAATCTAAATAAATACTGTTACTTGAAAAAGAAGCCTCCAAAAGTTTTTGCGTTCCCAAATCAATAATCATATATCCAACAGGATTTAAATGTTGCAATATATATTCATTATTACTGAAATCGTATATTATCTCATAATTTAAAGCACTACAATTGTTTTCTGAATATTTATATATATGCTCATTAACTATTTCTTCAATACTATTTTGCTCACTTGCAAATATATTATCATTATTAGACACTATATATATTTGTATAGCAATTAAACCTATAAGTATCATTACAAACTTTTTCATCTCATACCTCTTCATTTATTGTTTATATAATATATTATATATTATAACATTTATTTATGTCAAGTATTTTTTAAAAGAACTTTATATTTTGCTAAAATACGCTTAAATTTTCAAACTTTTTTTAAATTTAAAAAGGATAAACACATTATATTAGGTTTATCCTTTTTCTTTATTAGATTTCTTTTCCTGCAAATTGTGTCATATAAAGTTCGAAATATTTACCTTGCTTTTTAAGAAGTTCTTTATGATTTCCTTGTTCAATAATTTCTCCTTTATCTATAACCACAATAACATCAGCATCTTGAATAGTAGAAAGACGATGAGCAATTATTAGACTTGTTCTATTGTTCATTAAATTTGACAGAGCATCTTGAATATTCTTTTCAGTTCTTGTATCTACTGAAGATGTTGCCTCATCTAAAATTAAAATTTTAGGATCAGCTAATATTGCACGACCGATTGATAAAAGCTGACGTTGTCCTTGTGAAAGGTTCGAACCTCCTTCAGACAATACTGTGTCGTATTTATTAGTAAGATTTTTAATGAAATAATTAGAATTACTTAAAATTCCAGCTTGTTTAACTTCATCAAATGTAGCATCTTCGGCTCCATATTTTAAGTTATTTTCGATTGTATCTTTAAATAGCACTGTATCTTGTAATACTATTGCGATAGTATTTCTTAAATCCTCTTTTGGAATATCATTAATGTTAACTCCATCTAGTAAGATTTCACCACTATCAACATCATAAAATCTCATAAGTAAATTTACAACAGTTGTCTTACCTGAACCTGTTGCACCAACAAGAGCTATGCGCTGACCAGGTTTTACATCAAGTGAAAAATTCTTTAATACTTTTTGACCTTCTACATAGCTAAAATCAATGTTTTTAAAAGAAATTTTACCTTCAAATTTGTCTTCATCGATTTTTAATGTTCCATTATCTACTTCATTATCACTATCTAAAATTTCAAATACACGTTCAGCACACGCTGTTGCAGTTAAGATTTGACCATAAAGATTGGCAATTTCATTAATAGGTCTTGTAAATTGTTTACTACAATTCAAAAATAATGCAATAGTCGAAATACTAACAACTGGAAGGAAGGAAGGCTCTTTTATAGCTATATATCCACCTACAAATGTAATTAGTACATAACCAAGATTAGAAATAAAATTCATGATAGGACCCATTGATCCACCCCAAATTTGGGCTAATATTGAAGTTTTTGTATATTCATCACTAATTCTATCAAACTCTTTTAAAACTTTTTCTTCTTTGTTATATGCAACAACTGTTTTATATCCTGTGATCATTTCTTCGCTGTGTCCATTTAATTCACCTAAAATTGATGATTGGGCAGTAAAATATTTTCTCATTTTTGATGTTAATAATTTTGATAATACCAAAGTTAATACTACACTTAACATTGTAACGATAGTTAAGAACCAGCTGTAATATACCATAATAACAAATGTTCCAAGAATCATCATAATACCAGAGATTAAGGATGCAATAGATTGAGAAATAGTGTTACTAATATTTTCAACGTCATTTGTCATTCTACTCATTAAATCTCCATGTGAATGAGTGTCTAAAAATTTGATAGGTAATCTTACAAATTTAGAAAATAAATCTGTTCTTATTTTTCTTACAGTTTCAAGTGAAAGTTTTGAAGAAATAATTGTTCTTAAATAACTGAATATTGTTACTCCAGCATAAGACATACCGAGATATATTATATATCTTAAAGCATTTTCCCAACCATAGTTTTTAGATTCATTATCTAAAGCATCTATAACTCTTTCTTGTAAAATTGGAGAAAGTAAGCTAAGTCCTGTTGTAACAATCATTATCACCATTAAAGATATAAATAAATTTCTTTTATAATTAATATATTTTAATAATTTTTTTAATGTTCCTTTAAAGTTTTTAGGCTTTTCAACAAAGACATTTCTTGGGCCTCTTCCAGGGCCACCACCAGGGCCTACCATAGGTCTATTATTTGATGCTTGATTTGGTCTATTATTTGACATTATTCTTCACCTTCTTTCTTAAGTTGTGAATTATATATATCAATATAAATTGGACTATTTATAATTAATTCTTCATGAGTTCCAATTGATGCAATTTTTCCCTGATTTAATACTACTATCTTATCTGCATTTCTAACACTAGCTACACGTTGAGCTATTGTTATAATTGTCATATCTTTTAATTCTTTATTAATAGCTTTATATAAATTAGCCTCAGTTTTTAAATCAAGTGCACTAGTAGAATCATCAAAAATTAATATCTCTGGTTTTTTAATTAAAGCTCTTGCGATAGAAATTCTTTGTTTTTGACCACCAGATAAAGATGCACCTTTTTCAGCAACAAAAGTATCGTATCCGTCATTGAAATCTTTTATAAAAGTATCAGCTTGTGCAAGTCTTGCAGCAAGTTCTACTTCTTCAAATGTAGCATCTTCTTTACCCCAACAAATATTTTCTTTAATTGTACCAGAGTAAAGTTCGCTTTTTTGAAGAACCATTGCTACTTTATTTCTTAATGTTGCAAATTTATACTCTTTAACATTTTTACCATCAACAAGTACTTCACCACTTGTAGTATCATAGAATCTTGTAATCAAATTCACAAGACTACTTTTACCACATCCAGTTGAACCCAAAATTCCAATTTTTTCACCTTTTTTAATAGTTAAATTAATATCTTCAAGTACTACTTCACCACTACCTGTAGGATATGCAAAGTTTACATTTTTAAATTCTACAGTTCCAGTTTCTATTTCTTCCCCAACTTCACCTAATTCATTTAACTCGATACCATTAAATGTTCCTTCTTTAACTTGCGGATTACATTCGAGTACTGCATTTAAACGTTTGATACTTGCAACCCCTCTAATCATACTTTGGAAGAACATTGTAAGCATTAAGAAGCCATTTAAAATAATTGTTATATATGTAATTGCTGCAGTAAGTTCTCCAATTTGCATACCTGTTCCATGTGTAATACCATATCCACCAATATATAAAATAGCAATAGTTGCTGCAAAGAATACTATATTAATAAATGGAGTTAAGAAAGCCATCATTTTTGATATTTTCCAATTGATGTCATATAAGTTATCATTAGCTTTTCCAAAACGTTTACATTCTTTATATTCTGCTGTATATGCTTTAACTACTCTTGCTCCCGTTACATTTTCTTGAACTACTGCATTTACATCGTCAACGCGCATCTGAACCTTACCAAATAGTGGAGCAATTCTGAATAAGAAAATAACTATTAAAACAAGCATAATAGGAAGCGCAATAAATAATACTGGTAAGAATTCTTTATTAATTTTTAGTAAGAAAATTATCCCCATTACAAATTGCATTAATGTTCTAATAAGCATTCTCATAGACATAGAAACAATGTTTGTGACTTGAGTTACATCATTTGTAATTCTTGTAACCAAAGACCCCGTCGTAAACTGGTCTGTTTGTTCAAAACTTAAATTTACAATATGACTAAACACATCTTTTCTCATGTCGTTAGAATATTTAAATGCTGCAAGATTTGTAAATACTCCTGATAAAATACCAAATATGCCTCCACAAAATACATAGAAAAGCATCATAATTCCAGTATTTATAATTAAATCTAGATTTTCTTTTTTCAGGCCTTCATCAACTATTTGTGCCATCAAAGTTGGTTGAAGCAAGTCCATTAAAACTTCTCCCACCATAAATAGTGGTGCAAGTATTACAAAGAACCAATACTTTTTCAAATACTTAAATATTTTCATTTCTTTTTCCCTTCTAACATTTTGTCAATAATTTGAATTAATACACGTCTTGTAATAATAAGTTCTTCTTCTGATATATTTTCTGTTAAACTTAAATCCATTGCGTGGATATATTCTTTCATCTCATTACATAAGTTTCTTCCCTTATCTGTAATTTTAACCATTACATAACGTTGATCTTCTAAACTAGTAAAACGTTCAATTAATTCTTCTTCTTCCATTTTTTGTAACGCCACACTAACTGTTGGTGGTTTAACATGAGCACGTTCTACTAATTCAATTTGAGTTAACGATTCATTTCTTTCTAAATGAAATAAAATTGAATTAACAGTATTAGAAATACCTTTTCTAGAAATTAAATCATGAATAGAATGTCCAAATAATCTATGAGCATCACCTATTATCATCATTAATGTTTTATCTTCGTTTTTTATTTCACAGTGCTTCTTATTTTTTTCTTTATCCATATACACCATCCTTAAAAAATAATTAGTTTACTAATTAATTATACTCATTTTTCAAAAAAAGTAAACTAAATTACATCAGAAAAGACGCATAATTAAATGCGTCTTCTTGTTATTATATTTAGTTATGCTCCAAGATATGCTTTCTTAACATCATCATTATTTAATAAATCTTTTGCATCTCCTTCAAGAGCTATCTTACCAGTTTCAACAACATATCCATAATGAGCAATACCAAGTGCTGCTTTTGCATTTTGTTCAACTAATAACACTGTAACACCTTGACGATTAATTTCTTTTATGATGTCAAATATTTCTTCTACTAATATTGGAGAAAGTCCCATTGATGGCTCATCTAAAAGAATAATTTTTGGATCTGTCATAAGTGCTCTTGCCATTGCAAGCATTTGTTGTTCACCACCAGATAATGTTCCAGCTAATTGATTTTTACGTTCTAATAATCTTGGAAATTTTTGATACATTTTTTCAATGTTATCTTTAATTTTATTTTTATCTTTTAATATATATCCACCAATCTTTAAATTTTCCTCAACAGTTAAATTAGGAAAAATTTGACGTCCTTCCGGAACGTGTGCCATCCCTAAAGATATAATTTTATGAGGCTTAATATTAACAAGATCTTCTTGATATAAAGTAATAGTTCCTTCACTTGGTTTTTTTAGACCAGAAATTGTTCTTAAAATAGTAGTTTTTCCAGCACCATTTGCGCCTATGAAAGCTACAATTTCACCATGTCTTACTTCTAAATCAATTCCTTTAATTGCATTAATCGCACCATATGATACTTTTAAATTTCTAACTTTTAACATATATATACCTACTTTCCAAGATAAGCTTCAATAACATCTTTGTTATGAACTATCTCATTAGGTGTACCTGTTGCAAGAATATTTCCAGATGCAACAACGACAATTCTTTCACATATTCCCATAACAAGTTTCATATCATGTTCTATTAATAATATTGAAACATTGAATTTATTTTTTACGATTTTAATTATTTCCATTAATTCTTCCGTTTCAGTAGGATTCATGCCTGCAGCTGGTTCATCAAGTAATAATACTTTTGGATCTGTCGCAAGTGCTCTTGCAATTTCAAGTTTTCTTTGTTTGCCGTAAGGCAAGTTTTGTGCTACTTCTTCATAACAATCACTTAAACCTAAAATTTCTAAAATTTCTTTTACTTTTTTATCAAATTCGTTTTCAACTTTCCAAAATTTTTTTGTTCTAAATATAGCATCAAATAACGAATATTTCATATGAGAATTTGTTGCAACTTTTACATTATCTAAAACTGATAATTGTTTAAATAATCTAATGTTTTGAAACGTTCTACTTATACCCTCATTACATCTAATATGAGGTTTTAAATTTGTTATATCTTTATCGCATAAATACACTTTCCCAGATGTTGGTTTATATACCCCAGTTAACATGTTAAATATTGTAGTTTTACCAGCTCCATTTGGACCAATTAATCCAACAAGTTCATTTTCTTTAATTTCAATATTGAAATCAGTAACAGCATGTAACCCACCAAATACAATACCAATATTGTCTGCTTTTAATATTGTCTTATTTTCCATGATGTCCACCTGTAAATACTTTCTTTATTTTTTGAAAACTCGCCTTAAAGAATTTAGGAATACTAGTAATAAATTTAACAATATTTTTAGGGAGTGATTTAACTCTAGATGGGAATAATTTTATAAATCTTGTCATCGAAAATTCATATCTTCCAAGTAATCCTGTTGGTTTTTTAAGCATTATTATAATCAACAATAATGAATAAATAATTAAACGATAACTTGATAAGAATCTTAATATTTCTGGAAGCAGTGTTAATACTCCAGATGCAACAATAGAACCAGTAAATGATCCAAGACCACCAAGTACTACAATCATCAACAATTCTACTGAATAATCAAAGGTAAATGTTGTAGGTAAAAGTACTCCAATGTATTGAGAATACATTACTCCGGCAATTCCAGCCATTGCTGCTGACAACGCAAATGTAATAATTTTATACTTTGTAACATTTATACCAGTTGCCTCTGCTGCAATTCTATCTTCTCTAATAGCAAGTACAGCACGGCCAAATTTAGATCTCATACCAATAAATACTGCAGCAACACATATAATAACAACAATTAAAAACATTATTAGATTAGCATTTTTAGGAATATTTTTAAGGCCAGCAGAACCACCTGTGAAATCTAGAAGTTCTAACAGTTTTACTATAATTTGTCCAAATCCTAATGTTATAATAGCAAGATAATCCCCTCTAAGTCTAAGTGCTGGAATACCTACTATGATTCCTGCTAGACCTGCCATAACAAACCCTATTAACATAGCTATAAGCGTCATCAAACAACTAATAAATGCACCAGCATTATTTAAATCAATTACATTTTCAGATATATATTTTAAAAACAAACTACCAGAATATGCTCCAATTGCCATAAATCCAGCGTGACCTAATACCATTTCCCCAAGACATCCTGTTGATAAATTTAAAGATACAGCTAAAACTATAGTATAGCAAATAACTATAAATAAACCTTTCATTTGAGTAAAATTAATACCAAGCAAATTTATATATATACTTTTTGAAAAATTACCACAACAAAGTGTTATATAAACTAAACCAATAAGTATTATACAAGAAAGAATATTAATTAAATAACTCTTTTTTCTCGGTGTAAGAGGGACCATTGATCTTATCTTTGTATTTAAATCATCCATAGTTTACACCTTCTCTCCAACACTTTTACCTAGTATACCATTTGGTTTGAATAGTAAAACTATAATTAATAAGCCAAATAAGAATATATCAGCATACGCAGTATCTATATGAAGAATACTTGGTAAAACTTTTACAAGACCTATCAAGAATCCTCCAAGGCATGCCCCAGGAATTACCCCAATACCGCCAACAACCGCAGCAATAAACGCATAAAGACCTAAATTTGAACCAAAGTATGGTTGAATACTACTATATTGTAAATAATACATTGTTCCTGCTATACCCGCTAAAAGCGAACCTATTAAAAAAGTTAATGAAATAATTCTATCAACATTAATCCCCATTAAAACTGCAGCATCTTTATTCTCACTTACAGCGCGCATCGCACGTCCTGCTTTAGTCTTTTTAATAAATATTGTTAAACCAATCATAACAATAATAGCAATGCAAATAGTAAGAATTGAAATATTGTTTATAGAAATATTACCTATATTAAAATTTTTTGATTCAATAATGTTAGGATACATTTTTGTTGAACTACCATAAATTAATTGAAATAGATTTTCTAAAAACAAACTTACAGCTATAGCTGTTATTAGAGCAGTAATGCTCGGAGAGTTTCTAAGAGGTCGATAAGCAATTTTTTCCGTTGTTACACCTAATACTATTGTAATAATTAATGCAATTACTATACTTACAACGGCAGGTATCTGCCAAGTAAATGCAAAAGTAAATATCATAAATGCACTAACCATTATAAAGTCACCATGAGCAAAATTAATTAATCTAATAATACCATATACCATTGTATAACCTAAAGCAACAATAGCATATATACTTCCCATTTGTAAGCCTATTATTAACTGATTAATGATATCACTCATTCAATCATCCCCTTTCAAAATAGTACTTTGTTTATTATTTTGTAATTTTTTCTTTTAATTTAGATTCTCCATTTTCATATTCACAAATACAAATTGTTTTAATAGGGTTTCCATTTGCATCAAATGTAATGTTACCAGTTAAACCGCCTGTAAAAGAGATATTTTGAATAGCTTCTTTTATTGCAACTTTATCTAGAGTTCCTGCATTTTCAATAGCTTGTGCTACTAGGTATACACTATCATATCCAAGTAATGCAAATGCCGCTGGTTTTTCTCCATATTTAGCTTCATATTTTTGAATGAATGCTTGAACTGCAGCGTCTTCAGTAGAATAGTGTGTTGAATAATATGTATTATTAACACATGAATAATCACCAGTACCAGATAATGGATTTAAAACACCATCAAATCCATCAGACCCCATTAAAGGTTTTGTATAACCTGATGCACGTAATTCTTTAGCAAAGACTGCAGCTTCAGTATAGTAGATTGGTGCAAATACACAATCAGGATTTACAGAAACAACTGTATTTACTATAGTTTGATATGTAGCTTCACCTGCAACAAGACCACCTTCAGTTAACACAATTGTCATACCTTCAGCTTCTGCTCTTGTTTTAAATGCTTCTGCAACACCTTTTGAATAATCATCACTTTGATCATATACAATTGCAACTGTAGTTGCATTTAAAGTATTCTTAGCAAATTTAGCCATTGCTTCACCTTGGTCAGGGTCTAAGAAACAAGTTCTAAATACATAATCTCTATTAGCAGTAACGTTTGCGGCAGTAGCTGAAGCAGAAATAGTAGGGATACCATCTGCTTGTGCTTGTGCAGCAAGTACATCTGAGTTACCACTTGTTACTTCACCAATAATAAAATCAACATCATCAACAATTTTATTATAAGCACTTAATACTTCTTTACTATCACCTTGGTCATCTTCAACAAATAATTTTATTTGCTTTCCTAAAATTCCACCATTAGCATTAATTTCTTCAACAGCAATTTCTACACCTCTTTCAACAGCCAGTCCATAAACAGATAAGTCACCAGTATGAGGTCCTATAACACCAATATTCACTGTATCTCCTTTTCCTCCATTACATCCTGCCATACAGCAAATAGTAATTAACATTGTAAAAAATAAAAAAACTTTTTTCATATTTTCCTCCTTAAGTTTTATACATATTGTATATGTATATTAGTATACTACTTTTTTTATCGCTTTACATTTTTTTTATTAATGTAAACGTTTTTAACAAATTTTTAAAAAAATTAAAAGGCTAAATTTTTAGCCTTTTTTTACTATTTTACGATTTCTCCTAAAGTAGTTGGAGTAACACATCCAGCATTTGACTCATCTGTATCAATGTGCATAGCAAGTGCATATGAATCGTTAACTCTAACAATTACATCTCCAAATACTAATGATCTGCCTTCTGTTTCAACTTTTACACAAACGATATCTTTATCTTTAACACCTAATTCTTCAGCATCTTTAACTGTAGCATGAATGTGACGTTTAGCAACAATAACACCTTCTACAAGTTCTACTTCTCCACAAGGTCCTACAAGTTTACATCCTGGAGTGCCTTTTAAATCACCTGATTCACGAATTGCAATACCAAGCCCTAAACTTCTTGCATCAGTTGCAGAAAGTTCAACTTGAGAAGCTCCTCTAAATGGTCCAAGGATTGATACTCCTGCAAGTTCTTTTTTAGGTCCAACAACAGTTACTCTTTCAACACAAGCATATTGACCTGGTTGTGATAAATCTTTTTTAGGAGTTAAACTAGCATTTTCTCCAAATAAAACTTTAAAATCTTTTTCAGCTAAATGAACATGTCTAGCTGATGTTTCAACGATAAATTGTTTTGCCATAATAATTCCCTCTTTCTTATTTTCTTCATATATATTATAACAAAAAATTCTATATTGGTCAAAAGTTAAAACCTAATAAATTTGAATTTTTTTCTATTATAGTGTATAATATATAAGACTTATATAAAAAGGAGGTATTTATGAAGTTAGGAATGATATCCCTTGGCTGTGCTAAAAATTTAATAGATACAGAATTATTTTTAGGTGTGGCAAAAAAATATGATTTAACAATTACAAACAATATAAAAGATGCTGATATAATAGTTATTAATACTTGCGGTTTTATCGAAAACGCTAAAAAAGAAGCTATTGATACTATCTTAAATATTGTCGACGTTAAGAAAAACAAAACCCTTATAGTTATGGGATGCCTTGTTGAAAGATATTTAGGCGATTTAAAAGAAAGTATTCCAGAAGTAGATATATATTTCCCTATTCGTGATTATAATAATATCGATCAACTATTTAATAAGATTTTAAATAAACAAAAAACTTTCAAAATGGATTATAATTCTCGTGTACTTACAACTTTACCACACAGTGCCTATATAAGAATTGCTGAAGGTTGTGACAACAAATGCAGTTATTGTGCAATACCACTTATAAGAGGTAAGTTTAGAAGTCGTCCTTTTAATAGCATTATAGAAGAAGCTAAGTCTTTAGCAAGTCAAGGTGTAAAAGAAATTACATTAATTGCGCAAGATACAACAAGATATGGCACCGATTTAAAAGAAGGTAAAAGACTTGAACATTTACTTCATGAAATATCTTTAATAGATGATGTAAAAATGGTAAGAGTTTTATACTTATATCCAGATGAAATTAAAACTAGTTTAATTATAGAAATGAACAATAATCCAAAAATCGCTCCATACTTTGATATTCCAATTCAACATATATCTGATAATATGTTAAAAGCAATGAATAGACGAGGAAGCAAATCTTTTATAAAAGGGCTAATCTATAAAATTAAAACTCTTTGTAAAAGTCCCGTTATTAGAACTACTTTGATTGTAGGATTCCCTGGTGAAACTGAAAAAGACTTTAACGAATTATATGAATATGTAAAAGAAGCAAAATTTGACAAACTTGGTGTATTTACATATTCTGATGAAGAAGACACTAAAGGGTATGAAATGGAACCTAAAGTTGACCAAGCTATAATGGATGAACGTTTAGATAAAATAATGTCTTTACAAAACGAAATATCTTTAAATAATAATAAACTTCTAATAGGTGAAACTTTTGATGCTATCATTGATAAATACGATGATAGTAAAGTAGCATACATTGCCAGATCATATCACTTTGCACCAGATGATGTTGATGGATGTATATATATAAAAGCCACTAAAGAAAATAATATTAAAACAGGTGATATTATATCAGTAACAATTATAGATGCTGATAATTATGATCTATACGCCAAATTCAAACAAAAAGAAGAAATTTAATTTCTTCTTTTTTAACGTCTATTTAGTATTTTTGAATATCCAGGTGAAATTAGTAATTTTTTATATATTAAATTAATATTATAATCATCTAACAAACTTGATTCTTCATCATAACTAATTATATTTTTTCTTGTTGTTGTTATAATAACATCATATTTAATATTTTCAACTTCTTCAAGTGTTAAAAATCTTTTTGTTATTAATGTTTTAAGTTCAACACCTCTATATTTAACTATTATCTCAATATCATTATCAATATGTGTTATTTCTATATTTTCTTCGACAAGTCCAGTTTGTTTAATAATTCTAAAAATATCATTAAAACTACAAGAGTTATTATAATTATTTGAGTCTTCTTGGTATATAGCGTTTTGAATAATACCGTTGAAATTATTAGTTCCATTTAAAACTGAAAATCTATTAAATAAAACTACATCATCAACCATTGGATTAAACTGATAATATTTTAAATTATGTGATATACGAGAAGCTACAGATTTTGTTATATATATAATATTAATATTTTTATTAATTTTTAATACCTTTTTATAATAAGTTTTAATTATCGTTGCCGCAAGTTCTTCTGGTTGCTTAATATTAACTTGGTATTTAGTCTCATCAATTAAATTTTGTAACACCACATAAAGAGGATATAAAGTTTTTTTATCTAATTTATTAGAGCATCTTTTTATAATGATATTCGCTATTTCAATGTACGCTATTATTTGCGCAAACTTAACATTAACGATATCATCAAAACCATTATTTTTATATTTTTGTAAACATTCATTATAAATCTCTGGTTGACATAGTAAAACATTATACTTACTATCATCTAATTCTATATTCTTTTTATAATAATTTTGATAAAAAGAATAATTCTTAGATATTTGTTCATTATAGAAACTATAGACTTTTTTTGAATTAGTATATATCTTCATGCCGTCAGTTATATATTCTGTTTTAGCACATTTAAGAGTTTCTTCTCCTTCTATTTCTACATAACATAATTCTTCGTATATTAAATCATTTATTTCATTAGATATTCGTGCTATAAATATTTTATTATTTATTAAAAAATCATATATAGTTATTTCTTCATCTATATTATATTCTTTATTATTAATACAAAAATTCATATTTTCACCTCAAGGTTAATTATATTATATCATAATATTTTCATTTTAATCTTTTATATACATAATTTTAATTTTTTAGTTAATAATAACAATAGGAGGAAAATTATGGAAATAAAAACGGTTAAAACAAAGAAAAATAAAATTAGAGAAAAATGCGGGGATTGTTATTATAATGGCAATTGTATAATACATTTATCAAGTTGCCCTTACTTAAAAAAACGCATAGATAATTAAAAAGACTTAAAGTTTTACTTTAAGTCTTTTATTTTCATTATGGTGGCTTGGGCCGGGATCGAACCGGCGACACATGGATTTTCAGTCCATTGCTCTACCGACTGAGCTACCTAGCCAGATAATGGCGGTTCCAACGGGACTTGAACCCGCGATCTCCAGTGTGACAGACTGGCATGTTAACCACTACACCATGGAACCAATGGTTGCGGAGGAAGGATTTGAACCAACGACCTCCGGGTTATGAGCCCGACGAGCTACCAACTGCTCTACTCCGCGATA
Organism: uncultured Staphylococcaceae bacterium; assembly: GCA_964409955.1. Taxonomy (GTDB): domain Bacteria; phylum Bacillota_I; class Bacilli_A; order ML615J-28; family CAG-313; genus CAG-313. The sequence goes on along the minus strand of CAYPEY010000028.1, from coordinate 827 downwards.
AAAAATGGCGGAGAAAGAGGGATTCGAACCCCCGCGCCTGTTACAGCCTGTCGGTTTTCAAGACCGATCCCTTCAGCCGGACTTGGGTATTTCTCCGTATTTTTTAAGATGGTGGACCTTCTAGGACTCGAACCTAGGACCAACCGGTTATGAGCCGGGGGCTCTGACCAACTGAGCTAAAGGTCCATGCCTAAACTGTTGAAAATGGTAGCGGCGGAGGGACTTGAACCCCCGACCTTCCGGGTATGAACCGGACGCTATAGCCAACTAAGCTACACCGCCATGTTACCATTTATTTAAAAAAATGGTGGATCCGAAGGGACTCGAACCCTCGACCCCCTGCGTGCAAAACAGGTGCTCTCCCAGCTGAGCTACGGACCCACGTAATAAAAGATTGGTGCCTAAGGCCGGGGTCGAACCGGCACGGTATTGCTACCACAGGATTTTAAGTCCTGCGCGTCTACCTGTTCCGCCACTCAGGCTTTTTACGTGAATTTTTTAAGATGGTGTCCCCGAGACGATTCGAACGTCCGACCCACTGATTAAAAGTCAGTTGCTCTGCCGGCTGAGCTACGAGGACATCAAAATGGTGCCGACTATAGGAATCGAACCCACAACCTACTGATTACAAGTCAGTTGCTCTACCTATTGAGCTAAGTCGGCAAATGGTGGAGGATGACGGGCTCGAACCGCCGACCCTCTGCTTGTAAGGCAGATGCTCTCCCTGCTGAGCTAATCCTCCAAAACAATATTGAATGTCTTCACCATCTAATTTAATGAATATAGAAAGGAGCTGGCAACGTCTTATTTTTGCGGGTTACCACTAT
>CAYPEY010000027.1:0-30780 GCA_964409955.1 uncultured Staphylococcaceae bacterium | reverse complement strand
TTATTGCTGCTACTGATGGACCTATGGCTCAAACTCGTGAACACATCTTATTAAGCCGTCAAGTAGGTGTTCCTCGTTTAATCGTATTCTTAAATAAATGTGATATGGTTGATGATGATGAATTATTAGAATTAGTTGAAATGGAAGTTCGTGAATTATTAAGCGAATATGATTTCGATGGTGATAATACTCCAATCATCCGTGGTTCTGCTTTAAAAGCTTTAGAAGGTGATCCTAAATATGAAGCTGCAATCGAAGAATTAATGGCTACAGCTGATGAATACATCCCAGAACCAGTTCGTGAAACTGACAAACCATTCTTAATGCCAGTTGAAGACGTATTCTCAATCACAGGTCGTGGTACAGTTGCTACAGGACGTGTTGAACGTGGTACTGTTAAAGTTGGTGATACTATTGATATCGTTGGTATCAAAGAAACTCGTCAAGCAGTTATTACTGGTGTTGAAATGTTCCGTAAATTATTAGACCAAGCTGAAGCTGGTGACAACATTGGTGTATTATTACGTGGTGTTGCTCGTGAAGAAATCGTTCGTGGACAAGTATTATGTAAACCAAAAACAGTTTCTCCTCACTCAGAATTCAAAGCTGAAGTTTACGTATTATCAAAAGAAGAAGGTGGACGTCATACAGCATTCTTCTCTAACTATCGTCCTCAATTCTATTTCCGTACTACTGACGTAACTGGTGTTATTGAACTTCCAGAAGGTACTGAAATGGTTATGCCTGGTGACAACACTCAAATGACAGTTAAATTAATTCACCCAATCGCTGTTGAAAAAGGTACTAAATTCTCTATCCGTGAAGGTGGTAGAACAGTTGGTGCTGGTTCAGTTTCTGAATTAAACAACTAGTCTAAATAACTTTTGAATTAAATTAGCCTCTTTATAAAAAGAGGCTTTTTTGTTCTTTATTTTTTATAATAAATATTCACATATTTAAAAAAAGTACTTTTAGTCATTTTTAACATTTTAATAGCATCTTTGTGTCCTATTTCATTATTTTTATAACGTGATACAACACTTTCAAAATTTCTAGGTAATTTATATCTAGGACGTCCCATATGAACACCTCGTTCTTTTGCTAGTCGAATTCCTTCAGCTTGACGTTGTCTTATGTTTTCTCTTTCATTTTGCGCAACAAAACTTAATACTTGTAGTACGATATCCGCAATAAATTTACCTACTAAATTTTCTGCCTCGCTTCTTGTATCAAGAAGTGGAAAATCTATAACCATAATATCAGCTTTAATATTTTTTGTTATATCCGTCCATTCTTCTATTATCATTTCATAATTTCTACCAAGTCTATCAATTGATTTTATAATTAGTAAATCATTTTCTTTAAGCTTTTTCTTTAACTTTTTATAATTTGGTCTTTCAAAATCTTTTCCACTTTGCTTATCAATATAAATTTTTTTCTTATCAAGTCCAAGCTTATACATTTCCTCCATTTGTCTATCAATATTTTGAGTTGTTGTTGAAACTCTTACATAACCATACTTCATAACATTACCTCCTTTAGTATGATACTTTAATTATAACAAAATTAAGTTTTCAATACATTTAATGATGTAAGTAGAAGGGGTAGTTTAATTGTAAAAAGTAAGAAAATATAGTATAATAATATATGGTGATGAAAATGATTAAAAAGAAACAAATAGTCTTAGGCTTTATTTTAATAATACTACCTTTGGTTTTAATACCCATGTTTTTAGCTAGTACTTTTTCAACTAAGCTTGTGGCACATCGTGGTGGTAGTTTAGCTGGTGTAGAAAATACAGAAGAGGCTTTTTTGACTGCAATTAAGCATGGCGCAAAATACCTTGAATGTGATATTAGACCCACAAAAGATAGGGAATTAATAATATTCCATGATAGTGTATTAGATGATTTTGTTGGAGAAAATCATCCATTATATGGCATCGAAATTGAAGATTTAAACTATGATGAAATAAAAGATGTTGATCTTCATCAAAATGGTTACACTAGTAAAATCCTTACATTTAAAAAATATTTAGATATATGTAAGGAGTATAAAGTCAATCCTGTAATTGAATTAAAAGGTGACTTTGATGAAGTTTTAATAAAAGAAGTTCATACATATATAAAAGATTATAAATTCTTATCATCAGTTACAGTTATTTCTTTTGATTTAGACTACTTACTTATGTTAAGAGAAATTGATGCAAATATAAAACTTCAAAATGTTTGCCAAAAAGGCGTATGGGATGAAATTGATATATGTGTTGAAAAGAAAATTGATATCGATGTAAACTGGCCTTATTGTACAAAAAAGTTAGTTAATTATTGTCATAAAAATGGGCTTAAGATAAATGTTTGGACAGTTAATTCTGATTTAATGATTTATTATTATCAAAGAATTGGAGTTGATTACATTACAACAGATGTTAAGATGCATTGGTAGGAGAAAAGTATGTTTATTGATACTCATGTACATTTAAATTCTAAAGCACTTTTTAATCATATCGATGAAGTGTTAAGCGATGCTTTTAAAAATAGAGTAACAAAAATGATTGTTGTAGGATATGATGTTGAAACATCAAAAAAAGCAATTGAACTTGCTGAAAAGTATGATTTTTGTTATGCTGCAGTAGGATATCATCCAACTGAGATTAAAGATTATTCAGATGAAGAATACAATCTATTAGATACTCTTGCAAAACACAAAAAGGTTGTTGCAATAGGAGAAGTAGGTTTTGATTTTCATTGGGATACAACAACAAAGGAAGAACAAATAATAGCATTTGAAAAACAAATCGCAATTGCGAAGAAAAACAATTTGCCACTAATTATTCATAGTCGGGATGCTCATCAAATAACTTATGATACATTAGTTAAGAATAATGCGAGTGTTGTTGGTGGGATTATGCATTCCTATAGTGGAAGTGCAAGTCTTGCGAAAGAGTATGTAAAAATTAATTTTAATTTTGGAATATCAGGTCCAGTTACTTTTAAAAACGGAAGAAGTATGAAAGAAGTAGTTGAACAAATTGATATTAAGCATTTAGTATCAGAAACCGATTCTCCATATCTTACACCACATCCGTATCGTGGAACAGAAAATGGACCTAAGTACATTCCATTAATTGTTGAAGAAATGGCAAAATTAAAAGGTATCGAAGTAGAAGAAATGGCAAATGCTATTAAAGAGAATGTTTTAAGAATATTAGGAGTTTAAAAATGAAATTTAAAAAATATATAAAACTAAGTTTAGTTTTATTAGTGTGTCTATTTTCACTTACAAGTTGTAGTGTAATAAAAAATATTATAAGTGATAAAAATCGTATTATAAATGAAATTGAAAACCATTATATAGAATATACTACAGATATTACAGTAGATGATATTGAGGATGCTCTTACAACTGCATCAAGTATTGCAAAGTCTTGTACAATTGGTGTGTCTGTTACAAGTGAATCGTTTATCGCAACATCAACTTCTTCTGGTAGTGCAGTTATAGTAAAAAGAACAGAAAATACCGATGGCAGTTATAGTTATTATGCGATAACTAATCGTCATGTTACAGGTATTAAAACTACTAAACAAATCAGAGTGTATATTGGTGAAAGTATTAATACATATATAAATGCTAAACTAGTTGCTTATGATGAAAGATATGATTTATCATTGATTAGTTTTGATAGTGTATATATATTAGGTGTTGCAAAATTTGCAACAACTGAGCTTAAAGTTGGTCAATTTGCGCTTGCAGTAGGTTCACCATATGATCTTGAAGCATATTATAATACAGTAACTGTAGGCTCAGTTAGTAGTACTTTAAGATATCACATTGAAGAAGATGTTTATGGTAATAATTATAAAAATGAATTTATTCAACACGATGCATCTATTAACTCAGGTAATAGTGGTGGTGGATTATATGATATCTATGGTAACTTAATTGGTATTAATACATGGAAGATTGTTGGAGATATGGATGATTCGATTGAAGGATTATCTTTTGCAATTCCAGCCACAGTAGTAAGTGAGAGATTTGCGAGATATTTAAAATAATTTTTGAAATTAATCGGTATATTAGATTATTTATCTATATTGAAACTTCATTTATAAAATCGCTATTTTTTGTAAAAAATAATTTATCTTATATCTTTACAAATTAACCATTAATTGGTATAATTTAGATATAATATAACAAACATTTACAGTCTTATTCATACACCGTTTGTTAATACACTGGTGAAGAATGAGACTTTTTTGTTTTTTATATAAGAGGGGGGTTAAGAATGTTTGAAGTGATTAGTATGGAATTTTATGAAAATATAAAGAAATTAATTGATGAATCAAGAAAACATATTGTTACTTATGTAAATAAAACGATGTTATTTACATATTGGAATGTAGGAAAAATGATTGTTGAAGAACAAGGAGGAAATTCAAAAGCCAAATATGGGGATAAACTTATTTCAGAATTATCAAAACAAATGACTTTTGATTTTGGAAAAGGATTTGATGAAAGAAATTTAAGAAAAATTCGTCAGTTTTATTTAATGTATCCAATTTGGGACTCAGTGAGGCCCGAATTAAGTTGGACACATTACAGAACATTAATGAGAATTGAAGAACAACATATAAGAGAATTTTATATGGAAGAAGCAATTAAAAGTAATTGGAGTGTAAGGCAGCTGGAAAGACAAATTGCCACATGTGCATATAGCAGGGTTATTGCAAATAATGGTAAAGTACAAAAAATAGATAATATTGATGAAACCACATCAGTAATAAAATATGAACCAAATACTGTTATTAAAGATCCGTACATGTTAGAATTTTTAGGACTAGATAATAATGCAAAATATATGGAAAAAGAGTTAGAAGATGCTTTAATTAATTATTTACAAAAATTTTTACTTGAACTTGGAAGAGGTTTTTGTTTTATCGCAAGGCAAAAAAGAATTACATTTGATAATGAACATTACTTTATCGATTTAGCATTTTACAATGCATTTTTAAAATGTTATGTATTGATTGATTTGAAAACAGATAAATTGAGCCATTCTGCGTTAGGCCAAATAGATTTATATAGAAATTATTTTGACCAAGAAGTAAAAATGCCCGATGATAATCCAACTATTGGAATATTACTTGTTACTGAACAAGATACATTTGTAGCAAAATATTCAAGTATATATAAAGATCAAAATATCTTTGTATCTAAATATATGACTTATATGCCAACAGAAGAAGAATTAAAAAAAGTTATTAATGAGGAAAAAAGATTAATTGAAGAATATAAACTTTCTAAAAAATAATTATATAGTATGTGTCTAGATAATTTAGAAATCAAATTTCATTAAGAATTAAAATATAAACACTAACTTCTAGAAGTGTAGATATCTTATTATTAGATAGTTAAACTCTTTTTTGTATAGATTAATTTTATTGATTGATTTAAACAAAAAGTAAATATAAATTAGTAAAGAAAAGAAGGATTATTCCTTCTTATTTTTTTTCGTATATTGGATAAACCAAGGTAAATTAGATTTTTTGAAGTACATAGTTTTAGTATAATCTTCAAAAGTTCCGTAAAAGCCCGTTATAGGGTTCAAATCGACTCCTACAACATCATTTGGTGTTTCATACCAGGTAGGAGTGATTCCCGTGATGTCAAAATATGCTTCAACAGAATCTGCCCAAATATATTTACCAAACTTCATATCTTCACTATCTACTATTAATCTTGAATCATCATATCCTGTCCATACTCCAACAACTATATCTTGGTTATAACCTACCATTAAATTATCAGTGTCAGTTGAACCGCTTTTTCCTGCATATTTATGTGATAACAAACTTTTAATACTTACGCCTGTTGGTCTAATATTATAAGTCATATTATTATCAAAGATAGAGTTCATTGCTTCATTCAATAAATAAACATCTGTAGAATCAGCTATTTGAGTTGTTTTAGGTTTAGATTTATATAATAAGTTACCATCCATATCAGTAATTTTAGTTATATATGTTGTATCTACTTTTGTTCCGTTATTAGCGAGTATGGAATAAGCACTTGTTAATTCTTTTAAAGAAACTTCTTTAACCCCTAAAGCAAGAGAGGGAATTGCTTCAATATCTCCAGAAAAATTAAATCTTTTTAGGGTATTAACAAGTTTATCGCATCCTAAGAAAAGATGAGTTTTTACTGCATAGATATTATCACTTGTTGCTATAGCATAAGCCATTGAAACATCAAAGTTTGCATATATATTTCTAAAGTTTGATGGCGAGTATGATTGGTTATCATAATAAAAGGTTGTTGCCTCGCTTTTAAAAGTTGTTGCAACGGTAAAACCTTCTTCGAGTGCTGTTAAATAAAGGAAAGGTTTAATTGTTGAACCAGGTTGTCTTACACTTGAAGTTGCACGATTATATGTGCTCTTTTCATAATCGCGTCCACCAACTACACTTAATACGTGTCCGGTCTTAGGATCCATTGCATATACTGCAACTTCTATATCAGATGAAGGGATTCGTTTATTAATGCTTTCATTTATTGCTTCATAAAGTTCGGTATTAAGTGTTGTATATACCTTAATACCACTTGCTTTATAATTTGCAATTTCAGGGATGTTCTTTAATTCTTCTAAAACTAAATCTTGGAAATATGGCGCATTGGAAACATCGTCATTTGGATTATTTCCCACTAACTTCAATTCTTCAGATAATGCTTCACTATATTCGTCATTTGTAATAATTCCATCATTTAATAGTTCATTTAATATAATATCACGACGTTCTTTATTATTAATTGGATTTTTAATTGGAGAGTAGATTGTAGGGCCTTTTGGGATACTTGCAATACAAACAGCTTCACATAAAGTCAGATCTTTTGCGTGTTTGTTAAAATAAAAAATACTAGCATCTTCGACCCCGTAAATTCCGTGGTCAAAATAAATTGAATTTAAGTATCCTTCTAAGATATCATCTTTTTCGTAATTATTTTCAATATTTAAAGAAATTAAAATTTCGTTAATTTTTCTTTTCCAAGTTTTCTCGTTGGATAAATAAATGTTTCTAACATATTGTTGTGTGATAGTTGATGCACCTTCTACTAAACCATTATTTTTAATATTTGATATTGCAGCGCCACCTATTCTGATTAAATCAACACCATGGTGATTATAGAATCGTTTATCTTCAATAGAAATAAATGCATTTATTAAGTATGGTGAAATTTTTTCTAAATTAATGTAGGATTGTTTTTTTCCATTTGAATAACTCAAATATTTTTTATTGTCTGCATCATATAGTTCAACATTTAATATTTCTGGCATTTGGTAATTCATAGAACTAGTTAATATAGTTATTGCAAGCATAAAAACAGTTAATAATAATGTAGAAGAAATAGTTAAGATTTTAATAAATTTTAATATTTTTTTCAAGTTTATCACCAAATATATTTTTTTCTTTTTTCATTATTATATACAAAACAAAATATAACAAAAAAATCATATCTTGTGATATGATTTATTGTATTTCATTATTAACGATTGAGTCAATTATCTCTTCAATATTATTTCCGAAAAAGATATTTTCCAAATTTGTTTGATGGAAGAAGTTGGTGATTGGTATTTTGCCATCACACATTATAGATGATGTGTTTAAATTATTAATTAAACTTGTATTATCAAAAATTAAATAATCAAAAGATATATCTTGGTTTAAGTGATTAATTAAAGTTTCGTTAATTAATTCAATTTGTTCATTAATAACTTTATAAGATTTACTTTGAAAAGTTTTGCTTAAAATAATAATATTATAAAAATTGTCCATATATTACCTCACATATATTATTATAGCATAAAAAAATAAAATAATCATTTATAACAATTTAAAACATTAAACAGTTGATAAAATATCTAGTTTGTGCTATAATAGAAAATGAAGAAATGCGCAAATATAGGTGATTTATGAAAATAAGATGTAAAAATTGTTATCGAGTTTTAAATCAAAATGAAGAATATTGTACAAGTTGCGGAGAACATAGTGCTCAAATGCAAAAAGCCATGATTACTGGTGATTATGGACCTGACCCTGTTGGTAAATTTAAACAAGGATTTGGTATATTTGTTTTAGCAGGATTTTTGCTTTGTGGTGTTCTTCAAGTATTGTTTGCGGTGATGCAAACAAAAGAAATAGATGGTTATACTCAAATATTCTGTCAAGCTAATAGTGTTTTTTTTAGTAGCTTACTTGTTTTTTTATTAATAATTTTATTCTTTTATAAGGATATTAAAGTTATGAAATTTGAAAGTACTAAAGAACAGTGGTTAGGTGGTCTTGCTGTAGGAGTTATGGCAATAGTAGTATGTGTGCTACTTTCCATGTTATTTGATATTACACAAGTATTACCAGGTTTTGTAGTAGATTATCTAGAAAGTGGAAATGTTAAATTTTTTGATTTAAAATCAGAATGTTTATTTAAGATATATGTTGGTTGTATTTTATCAACAATATCAATTGAATATATAGGTAGAAAATGTATTGTTGATGCGTTAGATGATGCGACAATGTTAGGAGACAAAGCGATCTTTATAATTTCTTCTTTTGTTGTTACAGCAATGGAAGTTGCTTGGACTATGTCACTTGATGTATTAATAGTAACATTGATTATTAATATGGTTACAACAGGTATATATATGTATACTAATCGTAATGTTTTATTAAACATTATAATTCGAATTTTATTAATAACAATAACAATTATAGTATTTTTAGGGTAGAGGTGAAATATGGCTTTAACAGCGGGAATAGTTGGTTTACCAAATGTTGGTAAATCAACACTATTTAATGCAATAACAAAAGCAGGTGCTTTTGCAGCAAATTTTCCTTTCGCAACAATTGAACCAAATGTAGGCGTTGTAGAAGTAAAGGACGAAAGATTAGATAAAATTGTAGAAATCGTAAAACCAAAAAGTATAGTTCCTACTTCTTTTTCATTTACTGATATTGCTGGACTTGTAAAAGGGGCAAGTCATGGAGAAGGGTTAGGTAATCAATTCTTATCCCATATTAGAGATGTAGATGCAATTTGTCAAGTGGTTAGATGTTTTGATGACCCAAATATAATTCATGTAGATGGTAAAATTGATCCACTTAGTGATATTGAAGTTATCAATTTAGAACTAGTACTTGCAGACTTAGAAGTTGTTGAAAAAAGACTTCCAAAAATAGAGAAGAAAGCACAACTTAAAGTTGACCAAGAATCTGTATTTGAATATCAAATATTAAAAAAACTACATGAAGCTTTCTTAGATAGTCGTCCTGCAAGAAGTGTTGAGTTATCGGATGAAGAAAAATTCTTTATTAAAAATTATCAATTCTTAACAATGAAACCAATGTTATATGTTGCTAATGTTTCAGAAGAAGATATTGTAACAGGTAATAAATATGTTGATATTGTAAAAGAATTTGCAGAAAAAGAAAATTCAAAAGTTGTTATGATTTCTGCAAAAATTGAAGAAGAATTAAGTTTACTTGATGATGAAGATCGTGCAATGTTTTTAGAAGATTTAGGCGTATCTGAATCTGGTCTTGACAGACTTGTCAAAGAAGCATATTCTTTACTGGGACTTAGAACATTTTTTACTGCTGGTGAAAAAGAATGTCGTGCATGGACATTTAAAGAAGGAATGCGAGCTCCTGAGTGTGCTGGCGTAATTCATAGTGATTTTGAACGTGGATTTATTAGAGCAGAAACATATGCATATGATGATTTAATTACATATGGAACACCTTTAAAGGTAAAAGAAGCTGGTCGCGTTCGACTTGAAGGAAAAGAATACGTAGTAAAAGATGGAGATATAATGTTATTTAGATTTAACGTATAAAGTGAGGTGAAATCATGGAAGAGCAAAGCTTACAATTAGATGAACTTAAGGTAAGAAATTATGAAATGTATAAATATTTCAAAAAAGGATTAGATATCATTTCAGTATTAAAAAGTAAAACATATGAAGCATATATTGTAGGTGGTGCTGTTCGTGATTTTATTTTAAATATTGACTTTAATGATGTTGATATAGCTACTAATGCTACTCCTGATGCGATAAAAGATATTTTTTCTGAATATGAAATTGATGATACTTATGCAAATCTTGGATCTATAGTTTTAAAAGATGCCGGATTTAGATATGAGATAACAACATTCAGAAATGAAGAGTATGTGAAGAGTAAAATTAAAGAAGTTCACTATTCAAAAAAACTTGTTGAAGATGTAATAAGACGTGATTTTACAATTAATGCATTAGCATTAACTCCTAATCTTACAGTCATTGATATCGTTGATGGTAAGAAAGATTTAGAAAATGGCGTAGTTAGAGTTATCGGTAGCGGGAAAAGAAGATTTAAAGATGACCCATCTAGAATTTTAAGAGGATTATTATTAGTTGCTAAATTTGATTTTGCGCTTGACGTAAATACTGAAAAAGCAATGAGAAAAAGTAAAGCTTATTTGAAAGAATTATCTGAACAAAAGATTCTGTCATATATGTTTAAAATTTTAAATGAAAAACATGGAATAAAAGCTTTACGTATTATTGATAATAATAATTTATTTAAATTTATTCCAACTTTTTCTTATTGGATTAGTTTATTAATTAAACCTTATAAGAAATTATCAATTTTAGAAAAGATAGCTTTATTATATCGTGTAACAGGAAATATTATTCCGAATACTTTATTAACTAAAGAAGAAGCATATATTACAAAAAATTTATATAATTTATCACTGACTTTATCTTGTTCTAAAGTTGATCCTATGATGGTATTTCAAACAGGTGTGGAACCGTTAATTTCAGCAGATAAAATATCAAAAGCTTATAATCATCGTTATCATAAACAAACTAGAAAGATTAAGAAAATTAATCGTAAACTTCCAATTAGACATATTGATGAAATGGAATTTACAATGCGTGAACTTTTGGATATTTTAAGAGGTAATGAACGTTTAGCATCAGGTATGATGCAAGAACTTCTAACTTTAGTAGTAACTCGTGAAATTCCAAATCGAGCTGATGTAATTAAGGAAACTGCGATAAAACTTTTAAATAATACTTATTATCCAACCAAAGAAGAATCTGAAGTTGCTATTAAAGAGACAAAAGAAAAAAAGAAATTTTTCTCTAAGTACAAAAAACAAGAAGCAATTAATTTCGATGATTCTTATGAAGAAACTAAACTTGCTGAAAAATTATATGATGATCCTGCTTCATATTTTGATGCTTGGGATCAAATACCTGTAGATGATAATTATGATAATATAGATTCATATATAACAAGTGGTCCAAGTGAAGATATGATTCATGATTTATTAAATGATTACAATGATGACTTTAGTCAACTATATAAGATTTATATAAAAGGTGTTTCTGGATTTGATAGAATGAATTTAAGAGAACAAACTTTAAAACAAGAAGAAGTGAAACAACAAGTAAAAAATTTCTTACTTAGAAATAACCAAAAATATAGAATATTAGAAGAGAAAGGAGTAATCTAATGAGAAAATTTACAGACATGAAAATAGGTGAAGATGTAGAGTTCTATGCTCTTGTTGAATCTAGTCAAAAACGATATACTCCTAATAAAAGTGCATATTATGGTATTACTTTATCAGATGGTGATTCTTCGATTGATGCAAGAGTATGGGATGTTAATCTAATAGAAAAAAATGAAGTAATTCCAGGAACAGTTTTTATGTTTAAAGCACATATTAATGAATATGCGGGAAAAGCTCAATTCGTAATTAACGCTGTGACTAAACCAAATGAAGAGGAGGTTTCAGTCAAAGATTTTTATCGTAAGGCTCCTCTTACTGAAGAAGATTTAAGACAAGGTATTAAATCATATATTAGAAAAATTGAAAACGAAATTTTAAAAAATTTAGTTGTAGGCTTGATTTCAAAAGTACCCGATGATTATTTTGTTTTCCCTGCTGCAATGTCAATGCATCATAATTATTTTAATGGACTTGCCTATCATACATATACAATGTTACAAATGGCAGAAAAACTATTGTCACTTTATCCTGGTATGAATAAAGATTTATTATATGCAGGAACTCTTCTTCATGATATTGGTAAGACAAAAGAGTTAACAGGTCCAAAAGTTCCACTTTATACAGAAGATGGAAACTTACTTGGCCATATTGTTATTGGTCTTCAAATGATTGCAGTTGAAGCCGCTAGCCAACATGTAGAAGATAGTGAAGAAGTCAAAACTTTGAGTCATTTAATAGCTGCACATCATGGTGAACTTGAATATGGATCACCAAAAGAACCGATTATTTTAGAAGCTTTTGCACTTCATTATATTGACTTAATGGATTCGAAACTAGCACCAATTAGTGCAGAAGTTCTTAAAACTCAAAAAGGAACATCAACAGCTCCAATAGCTAGTTTAAATAGAAAATCAATATATGTGCCAAATTTAAAATAAAAGAATAGTAGAAATACTATTCTTTTTACATTGTTTTATCGTTTTCGTTGACAACGTAACAGTGTTATGCTATAATAAAGGTGGTGATTGAAAGTGATATCAAAAAAAGATTTATTAAAAGAAATGAATATATCATATGGTCAACTTTATAGATGGAAAAGAGAAGGCTTGATTCCTAATGATTGGTTTTTAAAAGTTAGTGTTTCAACAGGTCAAGAAACATATTTTAAAAGAGATTTAATAATTCCTAGAATAAATAAAATTTTAGAATTAAAAGATCAGTATCAGTTAGATGAATTAAAAGAATTTTTAAATCCGATGAGTGAGGCAAGAAAATATAATATTAGAGAATTGATTGTTATTGATGAACTTGATCCATTTATTTTAAAGAGATTTTCTAAAATGAAAGAATCTTTTTCTATATATGATGTAATAATTATATATATTTTTTCAGTTAATCAAGATTTATTAAATTTTGATAATTATAATAATTTATATATAAATAAAGAAATTCATATGAATCAATTATTTGTAATATTTGAGTTTAATAATAAAAATGGTTTTATGATTATAGAAGAAAATTTAGTACTTGATCCTAACATGAAAATTATTAAATCTATTAAACTTGAGGATATAGCTACTGAGATAGCTAAAAAATTATAGGAGGCATACTATGGATATGAATAATGCAATTATAGCTGGCAGTGGCGTATTAAGTGGTGGTAGTTATGGGCAAATTAGAATAATGGGTTCTGCTAAGGCGAGTGGTAAAATAAAAGCAGAGGACATCAGTGTATCTGGCGCTGCTAAATTTGAAAATGACATTGAAGCAAGTTATGTACGAATATCAGGAAGTTTTAAGTGTAATTCAAGTGTTTATTGTAAGACTTTTAAATGTTCAGGTGCTGCTAGTGTAGAAGGAAATTTAGAAGCCGACAAGATTAGTATTAGTGGTAATATTAAAATAAATGGGGATATAAATACCGATGTATTGATTGCGGATACATCATCAAGTGCATTTTGTAATATCTATGGAGATAATATTACAATCACATCGAAAAAAATTTTTACAGAAGTCAACGAAATAGAAGCTACTTCAATTCATTTAAAAAACGTTAAAGCTAATAAAGTTAGTGGTGATAAAGTAGAAATCTATGGGGATTCTATCATTAACTTAGTGGAATTTGGTGAAAGCTTATCTATTAGTAAAAATTGTAAAATAAAACAAATTGTAAAAATGTAAATAAGGAGTAAATGTTATGAGCACAATCAAAATCACTGTTGATGGTGAAGAAAGAGAAATTGAAATAGAAAATATTGAAGAATTAAAAAATTTAGGAGTTCATATTGAAAAAGAGATAAAGGGAAATACTAAGAGAAAAAAATCATCAGTGATAAAAAATAGAATCACTGGTGCTACACCTCTCATTGTTACTCTTGCTTATTTATCTATAGGCTTTATTTGGGGAGTATGGCATCCTACTTGGTTATTATTTTTATTAATACCAATAGTGCCAATTGTATTATATGGAATAGGAAAAGGAAAAGGAGCAGTAGTATCTTTAACTACTTTTGCAACTATTGCAGCATTCTTCATTTTAGGATTTGGTTGGGGATTATGGCACCCTGGTTGGCTTATTTTCTTATTGATACCAATAGTTTCAATACTAGTTGGCGAAGAAGATGATGATAGTGATTTCGATTAAAAAAATACAAAAAAAGTATAATGAATAGGTTTATATTCGTTATATTTTTTTTACAAATTTTATTGACAAAAAAAAGTTTTTTTGTATAATATAATTGAAGGAACGGTAAAAATAAATAAAAAAGGAGAGTAAAAAATGAGAAAAAAATTATTATCGTTATTGGTTGCCATTACTATTATGGCGACATCAGTATTTATGCTTACAGGATGTAAAAAAGAGGCTGTTGAAGAAGTAACAAGAATGACATTTGATGTTAATCCTAGCATTGAATTAATACTTGATGAAGAAAAAAAGGTAGTATCTGTTACTGCTTTAAATGATGACGCTAGTTTAATTTTAGCAGGAGAAGTACTTGTTGGCAAAACTGCTGAAGAAGCAACTGAAATTCTTGTGTCACTTTGTGTTGATACAGGATATTTAACTGAAGGTAAAAATACTGAGAACAAAGTAAGTATTTCAATTTCTGGTGATAGCAAACATGCTGAAAAGTTTAAAAAAGAAATAAAAGAAACAGTGGAACAAAAACTTGAAGATCTAGATATAGAAGCTTCTATTGAACAAGTTGAAGCTCTAGCACTTGATGCACTAAAATCATTAGTAGAAGAAAATTCTATGTATACAAACGAAGAAGTTGCTGCTATGAGTGAAGAAGAGTTATATAATGCAATTAAATTAAGTCGTATTGAAACAGCAGAACTTGTAAGTGCAGAACTTCGTGAAGTATATTTTGCAATGAAAGAAAGCGAAATTAAATTTGCTGAAAAAGAATTTACAGCAGAGGCAATAAATGCACTAGGTGGAATTTATTCTATAATGTATAATACTTATAAAGCTGCAGTTGATCAATATCATGAAGCAATTAATTCAATTAATGAATTTAAATATAATACATTTGTTAAAGAAGATTCAGATTATCAACAAGCATTAAAACGTTTAAGAGATGCAAAAGTAGAATTACTAAAACAACAAAAATTAGTATTTAGTTTAGAAGTAAATACTGATGAATATCAAATTGCTATTAATAATTTAACTCTTTTAGAAAATGCTTATGATCAAGCTGTGCTTGCTTTTGAACAATTAGGAACACTTGCTCAAAATAGCTTAGACAGATTAGTTGCTGCAATGACATCAGCTGAAGCAATATTAACGAATATTGAAGCACAATTCCCAGAAAATATTACTGATACACTTAATGAAAAAGCAAGCGATTTAGAAACTTTATTAAATACTAAAAAGGATGAATTCTTTGCTGCTTTTGAAGCTGAGTATCAAGATGATATAGATGCATTAGCTGCAGAACTTGCAGCTCAAAAAGCTGAATTAATAGCTAACAATAAATAAAGTAACAAAAAAACCAATCAACAATAGTTGATTGGTTTTGTTTTTTATTCTTCTACAATTTTTGAAGCATTGATATAAGCTTCTAAAGCTGCTTTATCACTAAATGTAACATTAGGTAATAAATTTAATGTTGCATCTACTAATGAGTTATTAACAATAGTATCTGATGTTAATTTGCTAATAGCAGGGATATAGTAGTTAGTGATACAGTTTTTAACTGAACTAATTACACTACTTGTATCTTCGATATAGCTTAGGTATTGAGCATATGTTGGATATGGATTATCAGAAGAAATTGTATATTGTTTTGTAATTTTTGTTACAAAGTGGAAATATGCAACGTTTTCAACGATAACAACATCTGTAGGTTTTAAGAAGTCATCAGATGTTGCATATAATGAAATTAAAGTATCTTCTTGTTCATAACGGTATGCAGAAGATATATCAACACCTGATAAATCTTTACCAATTATAACAGCTTCACCATCTTTTGCTTTGTTTTTGTAAGATATGAATCTATTGTATTGAGTTTTTAATTGACGTAATAAGGCATCATCTAAGATTGAACTTGATGTATAAGAAGTAGAGGCTTTAGTTGCAAGTTCGATACCTGCAGTTTTATATTCTCCCCATGTAGCATCATTTTTATTTGCAAGTTTATATTCAAGCATGATTGCTTCAATTGCTGATGCTACATTTTCTTTGTCATCTGATGTAATAATTTCGTTTACTTTAGCATAAACTTTTGCCAATACTTCATATAGAAGACCTTCTTCAGAAGTAGTAGCAACAACTTCATCTGCTGTATTATCTAAATCTAAATCATAATAAGCAGTAACATTAGTAGCTGTTAAATTGAAGTAAGCGTTGTAAATTTCAACCATCTTGTTTTGAACTTTTTGGTCTACTGTTTGTGTTACGTTTCCATCGTTATCAGTGATTTCTTCGCCTAAATATAAATTTTCTTTGTATTCAGCAAGGCAAGCTTCATATAAACTAGAATCTAAGTTAATCATAATATCTTTTTCACTTAATAATCCTAAGTAATCTCTTACGAAGTTTTCCCAACCATAAGATGCAGCATAACCTAAAGATTCATATTCGCCATTATTGAATGCATCTTTGTATTCTTGAATATCAGTTGTATAATATTCATCATAAGTATCTTTATCTAAAATTTCATCTGTAATAAAGTTATATACAGTGTTATCTTTTAATACTGCGTATTGTTTCATATATAATGAAGCAATATATGTACCATAGCTTTGTTTTAATTCAGCAAATAATTGGTCAGCAGATACATCTACTTTAGTTCCGTTAACAGTATAGCTAAATACTAAGTTTGTGCTTTCTTGATCAGTAACTACAAATTCATCATAGTCAGTGATAGATAGAGCTGAATAAGCTGAATCATAAGTTAATTTATAAAAGTTTTCTAATCCACGATCATAGATAGTTAAACCATTTGCAATTTCTAATTCAAATGCTTCTTTAGTAGCATAAGTAGAAGTTACGTTTGCTTCATATAAAGCTTCAAGTACATCATCAGCTTTTTGTTCATATGTTACAACATTACCATCTTCATCTAAATTACCAGTTTCGCTAACTTTATATACTAAGTATACATTTGAGTTGTAAGTTGTTGGAACTTTTGTATAAGTACCAGCAGCCCAATCATATACTGCGTTTCTTAATTGAGCACTTATTTTACCTAAATCTGTATAAGTATAAGTTTTAACACCACTTGTTGTTACTGAATTAACGTTTTGATAAATTAATTCGAATTTAGCAAGAATTTGTTCAGTAGTAAGTTTTGTTTCTCCTTCATACCAACCAAGGTTAGCTTTATCAAGATTGATACCTGCTTGAGTTAAATAGTAATTAGCTTCTTTTTGTGAATCAAAGCGAATGATGATTAAATCTGAATTTTTAGTATATACAGATTTAAAGTAATTTTCTTTAGCTTCTTCAGTAAAGTAAGGAACGAATTCTTCACCATTCTTTTCAGCTTCAGCTTTTGCTTCTGCATCAATTTCAGCAATTTCAGCTTTGTATTGAGCTAAAGCATATTGTAATCTACGATAAATTAATTTGTAGTAATTTACATAATAGTTAGAATCAGTTTCTTTGTCACTTAATCCGCTTAATGGTAGATTTTCAATGAATTCATTGTAAGCTTCAGTTTTTTCTTCATCTGTTAATTCTTCAGTACCATAAATAACTTCATCTAAATATTCATTGAAATCAGCTTCATCTGTGATAGCAGGAAGTAAAGCGTTATCAAGAATATTTAACATAGTTTCAGTACCATAAGAATTTAATAATTGATGATATGCTTTTTGGTTTGTTATTTTATAATCTCCAATTTGAAGGAATACTTCATTAGGATTAGAAATAGCAGGAACGGTTTTGTTTGTACTATCATCTGAGCAACTCTTACAGCTAGCAACAAAAACAGTACAGAAAACAATTAATGTTAGAACGATAAGTCTTTTCCAATTTTTCATATTTTCTCCTCCTATTCTTCTGTGCTATAGTTTTCTAATAAATACTCAAGATAATATTCAAATTGAGCTTTATCGAAACCTTCTGCAAATTTCATTGTTGATAAATCGTTTTTAATTAATTCGATAATATGTGTTTCAACTAAGTATGATTCTACTTCAGTTTGAGCATTAGTATACCAATATTCACATTTAGTTTGAATATCTGAATCTAATGTATAAGTGTCTGAACCATCTTCGAAACCATCAATTTCAAGTTTAGCAGTTAAATCTTTAACTTGTTGAGTGTATTTTTCAATTTCAACTTCTAATTGTTTAATTTGTTCTTTGTAAGATGCTACAGCAACTTCATTACCAGCTGCACTTGTTAAGTTTGAAGTAGCAGTAGAATAACTTGATTGAGCTGTTGATAAATTGTTAGCAGCATTGTATAATGCAATTTCGTCTTCTGTAGGTTTATCTACAATTTCATAAGCTTGTTCTATAGCTACTACATGGTAACCATAAGCAGAAGCAAATGCGTATTTACCATCAACAACATTATATTTGATAGGGTCAACAATAGGATTAGTGTAAGTTGAATCATCTTTTGCAGCTTCTTCATCATATACTAAACCATTTGTTTTTGCATAGTTATAAATTTCATACATTGCATCATGGAATTCTTGAACTAAGCTTGAAGATTGTTTGTAGTTTGTAGTAGCCTCAAATGAAATATATAAACCAGCAAGTTTATATTTACCAAAGGCATCTTTTAAATCAGCAGTCATTGGATCATCTACAACAGTATAAGAAGAATTGTTATATACATTAACCATTTCTGTTAATTTTTCAGAAAGTGTTCCAACTGCTAATACTTCATCAATTCTTGCGAAAATTACTTGTGAAAGTTCTTCAACTAAAGCGATTTGCGCATCAGTCCAGTTTTGTTCATTTACATCTTCTTTATTGCTTTCAACAATCTTAGTATCAGGTGTTCCATCGTAATCATAGTCAACAGATACGATTAAGTTCATAACATCTACATCATATGCTTCACTTGAAGCTTTATCCATTGCAGCAACTAAATCTTCATAAGTATATAAAGAATTTGTGTATGCAGTTAATGTATTGCTATAGATTTTACCACCATAGTTTTGGCTAATTAATAAATCTTTTTCATCATCTACATTGTAGTAGTCATTAATGAAATCGTTCCATCCATAACTTGCAGGGAAGTTAGGAATGAATCCATAGTATGAAAGGTATGAGTAAGTGAAATAATCAAGTTCAAAATTTTGTTTAAATGAATTGATATCTGATTTTTGTAAAGATTTTAAATAATCTTTATCAATAATACCTTTCCAAGGATTGTAAGATGTGTTAAATTCAGAATTGATAATGATATATTGATCAATGAAAGATTTAACATAAATAGCGCCATATTTATTTTCTAAAATTTCAAATAATTCATCTGGAGTGATTTGGTATCCATCAACAGATGCAACTACCTTAGTTTTAGTTTTCTTAGAAATTTTGAATTCGTCATAATCATCTAAACTTAAAGTAGTTCCAAAGAATGTATCATAACTATATTCATAAATAGCTTCAATAAATTTATCATAAATTTTGAAATTGTTTTCGTTACGATTTTCGTAATAAAGTTTTTCATAGTTGTTTGAAGTATATAAATCTTCAAGCATATCAGCAACAACATTTTCAATTTCATCTTCTAATTTTAATTCTTCAGTTTCATGGAATTTTATCATTAAGCAGTAGTAATCACCAACCGCAACAGGTTTAACAGTATAAGAATTGTTAAAATCTGCTGCATCATCACTTAATGTAAGTTCAGATGAATCAGATGTTAAATATGTTGCAAAACTGCTATCGTCTGTAATTTCCCAAATAAATTTAGCATAACCATTAGCCATATCATTGTTCAAATCAAATGTATGAGATTTAATAGGATCAACTGCATCAACACTTACAGTTACTAGATCTTTTGCAGTAGAACTAGAAGAAGTAGCTTTAATGTTGAATTCTAATTCACGAGTAGCTTCACCAAGTTTAATTGTAGCTTTGAATTCTTCAGTCTTAGTTGTTGTTCCTCTTGTAACAGTTAATAAACCTGTTTCAGGATTTAAATTGAAGATTTCAGTTTCAACAGCTTCCCAAGTAATAACAACACCTTGGTCTAATCCGTTAACGCTAATAGCGATAGGAAGTTGAACGTTTCCGCTAACTGTTTTGCTGTTTGTAGTATCGACTTCTGCCATAGCTTCTTTTAAGTAACGTTCAGCTAAATATAAAGTTTTTGCTTCATCATAAGCTGTTGTGTAGTTACTAGATGTAATGATGTTACTTCCTGTATAGTAATATAAAACTTCATTGTACATTTCAATAAATGTTTCAACTACTTCATAAGGAGTTAAGAAATCAGATACAGATGGATCAAGTTTTGAGTTTTGATCATAAGATGATTTAACCCAACCATTTGATAATTCATCGGTATTAATACCGTATTTTTCCATCATTGCATACGCTGCATCTTCACTTGTGAATGGAATATATAAACCAGTAGTTACTTGACCATAGTTTTCTTCGAAGTATTCTTCGATGTCTTCTTCACTAAATAAGTTTGTCCATCCGTTTTCAGCTTGTAGAGCTTCTTGTTCTGCTAATAATTTAGCTTTTGCCCAGTTTTCTTTAGCTAGTTGTAAACGATAATAATCTTTTACAACTGTCCAAATTTGACTGTCATAAGCATCATAAGCATTATTTGTTTTTGATTGTTCTTCAGTGATAATACCTGTAATGATTAAAGATTCGATAACTTCTTCCCATTCTTTTTGTTTATCACCTGTAAAATCTTCACCATAGATGTTTTCTTCAATATAAGCAACTAATTCTTCATCAGTTACTTTACTGATTTCATCTTTGTAAAGATATAAATCGATTAAACGAGTTATTTCACTAACTGAATAATCCATCTTCAAAGCATCATAAATGTCTTGCTTTGTAACTTCTAAGTCACCATAATTTAAGTAGCTATCTTTGCCATTTGAAAGTTTAGGTGTACGATTAGTCGCAACACTTACAACAACAATGATTATTGCTGTTAACAAAATGACACCGATACCAATTAAGACAGGTAACAGTTTCTTAAAATGTTTGTTCATTGTTTTAATTCCTTTCTTCAAAATTTACAATTTTAACGTATATATTTTACCAAATTTTCGCAAAAAAATCAATTATAAAATTCTAGTTTTGCTAGCTAAAATGCACCTTTTTTGCCTATTTGAAATTAATGTGAAATTAATGTGAAGTTTTTTATTTTTTATAATATTTATTTTAAAAAATAGGCTATTGTAATAGTCGAATTTTTAAGTATTTCATAAATTATAAGTGTAATGTGTTAGTATGAAAACTAGAAAGGAGGAAAAGTATGAATCAATGTCGTGGTGAATATGGTTATGCCTTTATCTTAGTATTATTTATTTTATTAGCTATTATTGGAGCATGTTGGGGATTCTAATATGACTTATAAAGCCTCTTGTTGAAAGAGGTTTTTATTTTTGAAAAAACTTTAATAAATACTTTTCTTTAAGTAGTTGATTTATAAAAAACTTTGTGTTATAATAGATTATTAGTGAGGTTTATATGAAAATAGTAGTACTAGCTAGTGGTTCTAAAGGAAACGCAACATATATAGAAACAGATAATACTAAAATATTAATAGATGCAGGAATTAGTTTTTTACAAATTAGAAATCGTTTAGCTATGAGAAATATTATCTTAGATAAACTAGATGCAATTGTTGTAACACATGAACATACTGATCATATTAAATATTTAACCAGTATAGCTACTAAAACAAGTGCTTGCGTATATATAAATAAGGTGACATATCTAGAAGCAAATAGGCGTCTTAGTGGAGGTTTAACTAATATAAATGTTAAACTTACAGAAATAAATACAAAATATCAAATTAATGATATTGCGCTTGTACCAATTCGCCTTTCACATGATGTTGAAGTTTGTTGTGGATATTTGTTTAAAGAACTAGTATCAGGTAATGTGACATATGGATATATTACAGATACTGGGTATATTCCGGATGAGTATTTAAAATTAATTTCAACTCTTCAAGTTATATCACTTGAGTCAAATCATGATATAGATATGTTGAAATATAGTAAGCGCCCATGGCCTTTAATTCAGCGAATTCTTTCTGATAATGGTCATTTATCAAATGTTCAATGTTGCAATTATTTAAAAATGTTTAATTATGAACATGTTAAAAACGTGATTTTATCACATATAAGCGATGAATGTAATACAGAAGAACTAGTGTTAAAAGAAATAAATAAAACTTTTAATAATAATCTTCCAACAAAGTTTATAGTTGCAAAACAACATGAGCCACTTGAAGTTATTGAGGTAAAATAATGTATAAAATAATTGCTATTGGAAAAATTAAAGAAGACTTTTTAACAAAAGGAATATTAGAGTATAAAAAAAGAATAGATACTTTTAAAAAAATTGAAATATTAGAACTAAAGGAAATTAACACAAATGATATCTCTAAAAATATAGAAACTGAAGGCGATCAAATTTTAAGTAAGATATCTAAAGATGAATATGTTATAACACTTGAAATATTAGGTAAAAAATTAGATAGTGTTGAATTTAGTAAACATTTATCTAGTCTTGAAACATATGGAAATTCTAAAATAACTTTTGTTATAGGAGGGTCTAATGGATTAAGTGATTCTGTTAAAGCTAGAAGTAATTATAAACTTTCTTTCTCAGATATGACTTTTCCTCATCAATTAATGCGATTAATATTGATGGAACAAATCTATCGCGCTATCACAATTATGAATAATAAAGAATATCACAAATAGGAGGACAAAATGGAAATAGTATTAAGTGTAGCTTATTATGTATTAGTAATAGCTTTTATGTTAGCATTCATTGCTAGTTTTATTGTTAACATTATTCGTGCATTAAAGGTAAATAAATCAATGCAAGAAAAATGTGAAAAAGTATCAGGTAAAGTAACTGAAATAATTAAAGAAAGAAAACGTGTATTTGTTAAAGTAGAATATATTGCAAAAACTAATTATACAAAATTCTTTGATTATTTCGAATTTACAGAAAATGAATTTAAAGATCAATATTATGTTGACCAAGAAATTGAAATTTATTACCCAAATATTGATAATATAAAGCGTGTTACATGCTTTCCTACATTCTTGAGTGGGCAAAAAATTAAGCCTAAGTTTAGTGCAATCGTATCAGATGGACTTTTAGCTTTTGTAGGTATTTTTGTATTTGGTGTATTCACAAATATGATTAAAACATATGGTACAATTAATTTCTTAAGTTCTGATATACTTGGTACATCTACAGCAACAGACTGTAGTTCAATGTATCCAACAATTATGATAATGTTGCCACTGTTTATGTATATTATGATGGTACCATATTTAATTGAAAGATTCACTATTGCATCTAAAGAACAAAATCATAGTTATTTAAAATTATACGGTGTTAAATGTATGGCTGAGGTTAAAACTTTTAAATTTGGGCGTGCAAAAGATGCTAATGGAAATAAAGAATCATTAATGCAAATTGAATTCTATAATAATAAAGGTGAGCTAATTAAAGCTAATTTAAATTCATTCTTATATACTGAAACCCAAGAACAATATATCAACATTTTATATGATGTTAAAAATCCTAAAAATGTTGTATATATGAAGAAATAATATGGATCAATTTAAACTCGTATCACCATATTCACCAATGGGTGATCAAGTAGAGGCCATAAAACATTTAACAAATAATGTTTTAGCAGGAATTCCTGAACAAACATTACTTGGTGCAACAGGTACAGGTAAAACATTTACCATTGCAAATGTTATTGCAAATGTAAATAAACCAACTCTAGTTCTTGCACATAACAAGACACTTGCTGGGCAACTTTATGCGGAGTTGAAAGCATTATTCCCAGAAAATAGAGTAGAATATTTTATCTCTTATTATGATTATTATCAACCTGAAGCATATGTACCAAGTAAAGATATGTATATAGAAAAAGATTCTAGTATTAATGATGAAATCGACCAAATGCGACATTCCGCAACTGAAAGTATATTAAAAAGAAAAGATACAATTATTGTTGCTTCTGTTTCTTGTATATACGGTATAGGGGATCCGGATGATTATGAAAACTCAATGTTAGTTTTAAGAAAATCACAACGTATTAGTCGTAATGAATTATTCGAAAATTTAATAAAAATGCAATTTGTTAGAAATAATATTGAATTTGATCGTGGGACATTTCGAGCAAAAGGAGATAATGTTGATATTCTTCCAACATCAGAGGCAACACAAGGTATTAGAGTAACTTTCTTTGATGATGAAATTGAAAGACTTGCTTATTTTGATATAACAACAGGCAAAATCATAAAGATAGTTGATATTGTTTCAATCTTTCCAGCTACACACTTTATGATTAGTGACGAGAAAAAAGAAGAAGCAATTAGAAGAATAGAAGAAGAATTAAAAACTCGTATCGAATATTTTAATGAACGTGGACAATTACTTGAAGCAGAACGTATTGAACAAAGAACAAAATATGATATAGAAATGTTAAAAGAAATTGGTAGTTGTAGTGGTGTAGAAAACTACTCAAGACATTTGAGTTTAAGAGAAGAAGGAGAAACTCCATCAGTACTACTTGATTTTTTTGGTGATGATTATTTAATGGTTATTGATGAATCACATGTTACCCTTCCTCAAGTTAGAGGGATGTTTAATGGAGATAGAAGTAGAAAGCAAACACTTGTTGAATATGGCTTTAGATTACCATCTGCCCTTGATAATAGACCACTAAATTTTACTGAGTTTGAATCGAAGATTAATCAAGTTATATATGTTTCCGCAACCCCAGGTGATTATGAACTTGAAAGAAGTTATGAAGTTGTAGAACAAATCATTAGACCAACAGGACTCTTAGATCCGTTAATTGAAGTAAGAAGTTCTAATAATCAAATAGATAGAATCCTTGCGGATATTAAGTGCCAAATTAAAAAGGGTGAAAGAACTTTAATTACAACCCTTACTATAAAAATGAGTGAAGACTTAACGGCTTATTTAAAAGAAGCAGGTATTAAGGTAGCATATTTACATTCGGAAATAAAAGCTCTTGAAAGACTTGAAATAATTAGAAAATTAAGACAAGGTGTATATGATGTACTTGTAGGTATTAACTTACTTAGAGAAGGATTAGATATACCTGAGGTAAGTTTAATTTGTATACTTGATGCTGATAAAGAAGGCTTCTTAAGAAGCGAAAGATCTTTAATACAAACGGTCGGACGTGCAGCTCGTAATGCAAATGGTAAAGTTATAATGTATGCAGATAAAATTACTGATTCTATGCAAAAAGCTATTGATGAAACTAATCGAAGACGAGCTATCCAAGAAGAGTATAATAGTGTTAATAATATAACTCCAACCACAATAAAGAAAGAAATTGGTGATGCAATTTCTAATGAAAAAGTGGAAAATAACGAATATATTAATGAAACAATTAGTATTGAATATTATAAAAATAGTAGTAAAATAGAACAAAAAAATATTATTTCAAGACTTGAAAAGCAAATGAAAGATGCTGCTGCAAGTCTAAATTTTGAAGAAGCAATGGCTTTAAGAGATATAATATTTGAACTGAAAGCAGGTAAATAACATGCAAAAAAAGAAAGAAAAAGTAATCGTAGGATTATCTGGAGGCGTTGATAGTAGTGTTGCTTTAGTTAACTTAATTAATGAAGGATATGACGTTGAAGCAATGTTTATGCGTAATTGGGACTCAGCAGTTAACAATGATATTCTTGGGAATCCTGATTTAAATGAGGATGTATGCCCTCAAGAAAAAGACTATCAAGATGCTGTAAAAGTAGCAAATCAACTAGGAGTAAAGATTCACAGAGTTGATTTTATTGAAGAATATTGGAACTCAGTATTCACTTATTTCCTTGAAGAGTATCGAAAAAATCGTACTCCAAACCCAGATATTTTATGTAATAAAGAGATAAAATTTAAGACTTTTTTAGATAAAGCAATTGGTCTTGGAGCTGATTATATTGCAATGGGACACTATGCAAGAGTCATTCATGATGGTGATAAACACTATCTTTTAAGAGGGGTTGATGCAAATAAAGACCAAACATACTTCCTCTCTCAGCTGAATTCTAAACAACTTGCTAAAGCATTATTTCCTATAGGACATATGCAAAAGCCAGATGTAAGACGCGTTGCTGAAGAATATGATTTAGTTGTCGCTCATAAAAAAGACTCAACAGGAGTATGCTTTATTGGGGAAAGAAACTTTAAAGAATTCTTAATGAACTATATTCCAGCAAACCCAGGTGATATAATTTCAACAGATGGAAAAGTTGTAGGTCGTCACGATGGAGTAATGTATTATACAATTGGACAACGTAGAGGACTTCACATTGGTGGACCAGGTGAGGCATGGTTTGTATGTGGAAAAGATACACTAAAGAATCAACTTATTGTTGGTCAAGGAAGTGATACGGAACTTCTTTATGCAAATAGAGTTATTGTAACAGGTGTAAATATTATTAATGGTACGTTTACTAATGGCCAAACTATGACCGCAAAATTCCGTTATCGTCAACCTGATGAAGAAATAAGTGTTTCATGGATTGATGATAATACATTAGAAGTTAAATGTGCTCGTCCTGTAAAAGCTATTACACCAGGACAGGCTTGTGTATTCTATGATGGAGAATATTGTCTTGGTGGTGGAACTATTGATAAAGTATATATGGATGATGTGTTAAGAAAATATTAGGAGGAAAAAATGGACCAACTTAGTGGTGTAATCACAAGAGTAAACTATTATAATCAAGAAAATGGTTACACTATTGCCATTTTAGAACTTGACTATAAAGATAAAAATATAGCAATGAAGAAAGCCAAAATCATAGGTAATTCAATCCCTGTGGTTGGCTTTTTTGATAGATGCCCAAATGAACTTGAAGAATATATTCTAGAAGGTGATTATGTAAGAAATCCTACATATGGTCTTCAATTTAAATTTTCTAAATTTACAAGAAAAATGTTAAAAAATGAACAAGGTATTATTAGTTATTTATCAAGTAGTATGTTTCCTGGAATTGGCCAAAAACTAGCAAAGACTATTATAGATAAACTTGGAACAGATTGTCTTTTGAAAATTAAAGATGATCCTAAGTGTCTAGATTTAGTTAATTTAACTGAAAAACAAAAGTCAGTAATTATTAGTGGTATTATAAGTGATACAGTATCACAAGAAGCTGTAGTGTTTTTCTTAGATAATGGTATAACACTTGATACAACTCATAAAATCATCTCAATGTTTGGTGATATGGCAAAAGAAATTGTACTTGAAAATCCATATATATTAATGGATAAAATTCATAGATTTGGTTTCAAGAAAAATGATGCTTTTGCTTTAAAAATTGGTGTTGAAGAAAATAGTATTGTAAGACTAAAAGCTTTACTTTCATATGTGTTACAAGAAGCTTTATATAGTGCAGGCAACAGCTATGTTTCTAAAGGTGAATTATATGATGCAACTATTAGATATCTTGATAAAGATGTTGATGGTGAAGTATTCAACCAAGTGCTTGATATTTTAACTGAAGCCAAAAAGATATATATTGATAATGATTTAAATATCTATGACTATAAAATGTATATTCAAGAATTAGAACTCGCACTTACTATATCTAATAAGTTAAGTAAGAGTTTAGAAACTAATCCAATAGAATACAAAGAAGAAGACATTGAAAAATGTTTTATGAAAGTCAAGAATTCATCAGGTCTTGAATATAGCACTGAACAACTTGAAGCAATTAGAAGTGCTTTCTTAGAACCAATTGTAATTATTACTGGAGGACCTGGTACAGGTAAAACAACGATAATAAAAGCAATCATAGATATGTATATGCGTCTTAATAAAGATAATAATTCTTTGCTTGATTATATAGCACTACTTGCACCAACAGGTAAAGCTGCAAAACGTATGAAAGAATCTACATCTATGAATGCAATGACAATTCATAAATTTTTAGGATATACTGGTGATAATAATTTTGCTTATTCTAAATATAATAAAACTACTGCTAAATTAATTATAGTTGATGAAGCATCTATGATGGACTTACCAATTGCATCACGCTTGATTACATCAATGCAAGATGACGCAAGAATTATTATTGTTGGGGACGTTGATCAGCTTCCAAGTGTAGGACCTGGTCAAGTGTTAAAAGATTTAATTGATTCAAAAGAAATTAAAACGATTAAGCTTACTAAAATTCATCGTCAAGCAGAAGATTCAAGTATTATTAAACTTGCTCACAATGTTAATGAAGGAATCTTGCCTGATAATCTACTTGATAAATTGCAAGACAGAACATTTATTTCAACAGATAATGAACACATTGCAAATATTTTAGTAAACGCTGTGAAGCGTTTTGTTGATAAAGATTATGATATTAAAAAAGATATTCAAGTATTAATTCCAATGTATAAAGGCGATTGTGGTATAAATGAAATTAATTCAAGGATTCAAGAATTAATTAATCCACTTGATGTTGAAAATGAAGAAATAAAACATTTTGGAAGAAGTTTTAGAAAAAATGATAAGGTAATCCAACTTGTTAATCGTGCTGAAAAAGGCGTTATGAATGGTGATGTTGGATATGTAAAAAATTTTAATTATAAAGATTTAAAACCAATAGGATTAAGTGTAGCGTTTGATACTGTAGTTGTTGATTATACTATTGAAGAATTAGAAGATTTAAGTCTTGCTTATGCAATTAGTGTTCATAAAGCACAAGGTGGTGAATTCGACGTAGTTCTAATGCCATTTACAACAAAACATTATATAATGTTAAAAAGAAAGCTTATATATACAGGAATCACGCGTGCTAAAAAAACATTAATATTAATTGGTGATCCAAAGGCTATGTCACAAGGTATTAGACGTGTTGAATTAAATCGAAAAACAATATTAAAAGAAACTTTGATTAATTATATTAGTAATAAAATAACTAAATTAATAATAGAAGAACCGGCTAAAATTATTCGAAAAGAAGAAAATGATGATTCAATAGGTGAAGAATTTAAATCTCTTTCAATTAGTGATTTTGAAGATTTACTATAAAATGGCAATAATATTATTGTATATAAATTAAAAAAACACTAATAATAAAATTGCATAAAGAAAGTATCTTGAGCTTTATTAGGAGAACGCATAATATTCCCTACGTTTAGAACTATTAAATAGACAGATAAAATCCACTTATGCTACTTTAGTCAAAGAGGTGACGAAATGAAATCATCAGTTATCCCGTTCGCGGCGGGTGCAATGACGGTTTTAGGAGTATGGCTATTCACTTCTAATAAACAAAAAATCGATCAACTTGTGAAAAATGTAAGTGAATCAATGGACCAAATGCTCCAAAAATGTAAAAAGACTATGCAAGAAGATAGCTGTTCTTGCACAGACTAAAACTGACTAGCTGTAATAAGCTAGTCTTTTTTTTGCTTTTTAACTATAAAATTAAACGATGATAAAAAAAGATAAAATAAAAAACAAAAAACATTCATAATTGTAATATAAATTTAAATATTATTGTTTGACATTAATATTAATATGTATTATAATGTTTATGTAATGAATTAAAGCTTTAAGCTATATTCTATATTGATAATTTAAATAATTAAAAATATTTAATAGAATCATCGAAATGAAAGGATTTTAATATATGAAAAAAATATTATTTGTTGTAACCTTATTTTTGTTTATAATAATATTTTCTTGTTGTTTTATACACAGTTCTTTATTTAAGGAAAGAACTATTTATGAGTATTTGAATAATACATGGGATATATCGATTTCAGAAGAGTCAAAAGTTTTATATGAATTTGAAGATTTTGGAGGTTTTCATGGAGATGGTTTCCGTTATGTAGTGTTTGATTTAAAACAAAATGATCTTGACAAGTTAATTAATGATGAAGCTGGTGATGAATCACAATTGTTTAAAAAGAATGATGGTATAGAAAAATATTTATCTGGGCATATATATCGGGCATATTATAATCACAATATTCCAATTGAATTTAGAATGGATGAAAGTATAACTAATTATTATTATAAATATATTATACATTCTAGTAGAGCCGGTACAACATTAGATGTTTTAATAGATATTGACGTTAATAGGTTATATATTTTTGTTTTAGTACAATAACAGATATTTAGAAAGGAAAACAGAAAGATGAAAAAAATATTATTTATTGTAACCTTTTTTTGTTTATATTAATATTTTCTAGTTGTTCTTCACGTAAGAAAATATCTACTTATGAGTATTTAAATGATACATGGGATATATCGATTTCTGAAGAATCAAAAATTTTATATTATATAGAAGATTTTGGTGGTTTTAATGGAGATGGATTCCGTTATGTAGTGTTTGATTTAAAACCAAATGATCTTGACAAGTTAATTAATGATGAAACTGGTGATGAATCACAATTGTTCAAAAAGAATCATGGTATAGAAAACTATTTATCTCACTCTGGGTATATATATATGGACTATCATAATTATGATATTCCAATTGAATTTAGAATGGATGAAAGTATAACTAATTATTATTATAAATA
>CAYPEY010000026.1:31523-31815 GCA_964409955.1 uncultured Staphylococcaceae bacterium | reverse complement strand
GGAAGAGGAGTATCTCAAGATTATAAACAAGCAGTATATTGGTATGAGTTATCAGCAAAACAAGGACTAAAAGAAGCTCAATACAATATAGGTTATTGTTATTATTATGGAAGAGGAGTATCTCAAGATTATAAACAAGCAGCATATTGGTATGAGTTATCAGCCAAACAAGGACTAAAAGAAGCTCAATACAATATAGGTATATGTTACTATAATGGAAGGGGAGTGTCCCAAGATTATAAACAAGCAGTATATTGGTATGAGTTATCAGCAAAACAAGGACATGCAATAG
>CAYPEY010000026.1:4194-31423 GCA_964409955.1 uncultured Staphylococcaceae bacterium | reverse complement strand
TTATGGAAGAGGAGTATCCCAAGACTATAAACAAGCAGTATATTGGTATGAGTTATCAGCAAAACAAGGACATGCAATAGCCCAAAATAATTTAGGGAACTGTTATTATTATGGAAGAGGAGTATCCCAAGACTATAAACAAGCAGTATATTGGTATGAGTTAGCAGCAAAACAAGGACTAAAAGAAGCTGAAGAAATGTTAGTAAAAATAAAAAAACATCAAGCGAATACTCCAAAAGCATATTTAGAAAATGGTATTTCTTATATTAATTTCGGACGATATCCTCAAACAGTAGTAACAGATACAACAATTATAGCAAATCTTGATACTATATCTAAAACTAATGAATTAGGTTATATTGAATTTGATGGAGAAGAATATAAAAAAGTAGTTGCATCACCAAGAGAATCTACTTATACATTTATAAATGGTAATACAATAACAAGTGGCACAACTTACTACTTTAAAGTAGAACCTATCAAATGGAGAGTATTATATAATAGTGATGGAACATATAAACTACTTTCAGAAATGATATTAGATAATACATCATTCTATTCATCAACATCTAGTAGAACAATAAATAATAGTACTATATATGCTAATAACTATGAATATTCAAATATTCGTGCATGGTTAAATGGATATAATGGAACAGATTATAATGTAAGTGATTATACAAATAAAGGATTTATTGATATAGCATTCACAGAAGTTGAAAAACTATTAATAAATAGTACTCTAGTAGATAATAGTTTATCTTCAACAGGATATACAACAAATCCATATATATGTAATAACACAACAGATAAAATATATTTATTAAGTTATAGTGATGTAACAAATACAAGTTACGGATTTAGTAGTAGTTATTCTGCATGTGATGTTGCAAGACGTGCCCAATTATCAGACTTTGCAAGAAGCAAAGGTTGTTATATGTCTACATCAACAAGTTACTTAGGAAATGGCTATTGGTGGCTTCGTTCTCCGAGCAACAAATACTCTTACTCCGCGAAGGGTGTCTTCAACGACGGCTATATCTACAACTACTACGTTGCCAATACGGATGTTGGCGCTCGCCCAGCTTTAGAAATAACAATCTAAAAATCTAGGGGTTAAAATTTTGCGCCTTGTAATCAAGCACGAAGTGCTAACAAGGCGTAATTTTTTTAAATATTATAAAACTAAGATTTAATATAAAAAGTTTAGTATACAGACTCTTTTAGTCTTAAATACTAAACTTTTTTTGTATTCTTGTAGAAAAATAAAATTTTAAAAAAGGGTTATGGTAAAATACTAGTGTAAATAAAAATTGAAGAGGTGGTAATTGAATGAATAATATGATTGTTAAAGTAATTGAAGAATATTTTGAAATAGTAACGCCATTATTACAATATAAGATGACCAGTGAAATCAAAAGATATAATGAGTTAATAATGGAATATGTTGTAAATGTTTATTCTAGTAAAGATTCAAAAGATAAATGTTTACAATTAGTTGAAAATGCATATTGTATTGAAAAGTCGGGGGACGCCACAATTTTAAATTTAGATAGTTATAATGATGAATTATTAAAAAAGACATTAGAAATTAAAGCAAATATTATTTTAAATGAATGTGATATTAAAAATAATTTAAGAATATTTGATATAGAAAGTTTCAAATTAGAATTATATAACAAAGCATTACAGGGGGACAAAAAGTATTGTAAGTTATATGCAGTCATGAATTATTTAGGTATAGGCTATGATAAAAATTTAGAAAGTTCAGTATTAATGTTTAAGATGTTATCTTATATGGGGGATGAATTTTCTATGAAATCACTTGTTTATATTAATTCATTATTAAATAATAATAGTGAAAAAGAAAAATGGGGTAAGAGTTTAGAACTATTATTAGAAATGAGAAATAATTTTTTACTTGTTATTAAGAATAAAGAATTGTATTCAACAGATGTTGTTGAAACAGTTGAAAAAATTATGAGTAGTATTATTAGATATAATAATAGAAATAAATTGCAACTAGAAATTCCAATGTTATATTATATAGCAACTACAAATGATCAACATATTGTAGTTATTAATAATATTTGTAATATGGATGCTGATGGATATATTCTATCACTTAGAGAAAAGAAATTTGAAACAAAGAAGTATGGTTTTTAGGGGGAAATATTAATGAGTAATAGATTTGATATATATGGACTTGATCAAGGGAGTTTTTTCAAAGATCAACGTATTATCTTTTTATATGGGGAAATTAATACTAATACTGCATACGAAGTATGCACTAGATTAAAATATTTAGATTATATTGATTCAGAAAAAGAAATAGTAATTGAAATTAATTCACCTGGTGGTGAAGTAACAGCAGGACTTGCGATTATTGATACAATTCTTTGTATTAATGCACCTGTTAAAGCTATTGCTTGTGGGCTTGTTGCAAGTATTGCTGCAGTAATTTTCGCATGTTGCGAAAAAGGTTTAAGACTTGCACTACCTCACAGTAAAGTTTTAATTCATCAACCACTTGGTGGAATGGGTTTATCTCAAGCATCAGATATTGTTATATATGCTGATAATATTCAAAAGACTAAAGAATTATTAGCAGAATTATTAGCTTCTGCAACTTCCAAAGATGTAGAACAAATTATTAAAGATATTGATAGAGACTATTATATGACTGCAGAAGAAGCATTAAAATATGGCATTGTAGATTGTATTATAGTACCTAAGAAAGGATATTTATATGAGTTTGAGAAATCAAGCAATTAAAGAACATTGCGAAAAATATTATAATAATGCAACAATTGCAACATATGAAAAAAACAATAATAATGACTTATTATATTATACTTTAGAAGAATTAGAACATGTTGGTGATAATTGGTTTCCTCTTTGTTGTTATAAGGATAAAGATACTAATAAATTAATATATGGGGGATCTGATGGTATCATTCATACTTATACACAAGGGGAAACAGGTTGTGGAAAAACAACAAGATTGGTTATGCAAACTATCAAAGCATTATCCCATACAAAGAATAAGCCAAGCTTTGTTATTGTTGATTATCATGGGGAAATATACAAAAATATGTATAATCAATTAAAAGATAGGGGTTATGATGTAAAAATTTTAAATTGTGATAACCCCTATCAATCTGATACTTATAACCCTTTTGATATGATGTCTAAAACGGTTGAAGAAAGCGAAAAAATTCCATCTGAAGTAGCACATCAAATTAGAAATATATCAAAACTTATTCATCCAATTAGAGCTTTAAAAGATCCTATTTGGGACCAAGGATCATGTTCTTATCAAAATGGATTAATACTTGATTGTTATGAAGCTAAATTAAAAAAAGAAATATTATCTGAAAGTATTAATTTATATAATATTTGTGAAAGACATTTTTGGCTAAGAAGTGAGTTAACAAGATCAGGTGGAAGAGATATATTGGATATACCTTATTATGATAAAAAAGGGCTTGATTGTTTATCAATAAAAAAGATGATGTCTGTCACAAATAATGCGGAAAAAACAAGAGATTCATATTTTGGTGTATTTGAAAACAATATAGATGAATTTTTACAAACTTCGGTTTTTCAATTATCGTCTAATTCTACAATTAATTTAGAGGAAATAATCGAAAAACCATCCGCAATCTTTATTCAATCAGGAACTACATCAGTTGGTGAATTATTGGTTTCTCTTTTGGTTAATGACTTATATAATTTGATACTTAAAAAAAGTAAAGAATCATCTTCATATAAGCCTAACCATTTTATACATTGTTTCATTGATGAGTTTGCTAATTGTAATTTTGGAACAGGTGATGAATTTATTAAAATGTTAACAACATCTAGAAAGTTTGGATTATTCTGGCATATGTATTTACAATGTGATGCCCAACTAGATAAAAAATATAATGATACTAATATTGGTAATATTATTAGATCTAATGCTACTGAAATATTCATGGGATCACAAGATTATGCAACTCTTAAGAGATTTGCATCATCATGTGGAAAGATAACTGTAGAAAACTTAAATAGCGTTATGAATCAAAAAGATGTAGAGTTAGAAGTTATAGATCTAATTACTCCAGAAAAACTAGCCCTACTTCCAAGTGGTTATATGTATATTAAAAGAAATAGAAAACCACTGCTTTATTCATATTTTGAAGCATACTATAACTGTGAAGAATTCATAGATTCGATAAAGGAAGTTAGTTATCCTGTTAATGATTTTGATTATGAGTCTACTAGATTTGTTCAAAGTGATTATTTAAAAGATAAACAAGTAGAAAGACAAAAAGCAAAATTAAAACCTCTTCGAAAAGAGTTAATTTCTTTATTAAAAGTAGTGAGAACAGATAGTGGTAATTATTTATTTGCATTAGATTTAAATGAACCTGAAGTAGATTATAATTTAAGTTGTTATCAAAAAATGGTATCAGAAGAATCTATGAAAATGACTGTAAATAACGTTGGTGCTGAATTTTTAGCATCTTTAGAAGTTGGCAATATGGAAGAATTATATCTGCCAATGATTAGTAAAATTGATAGAGTTGAATATTTAAATAAACTAAAAACATTTACATGTATTCCAGAAGAAATATATGAATTTGTGGAAACTAAAGGTGAATCTTATTTACCTGGAGAAAACCATTTAAAATTTTCTTTTGTTGAAAATTTTATTATGAATAATAAATTTAAAAGTAAAGCTACATGGATGGAAGGTTTTAAAAAAGAATATGGAGAAATTAAAAAACAAAAAATATTTCCTCCTGTAATAAATCGTATAATATTTCATAGCATTGAAATGTTAGAAGAATTAACTTTAGATAATATTAGGTTAATAAAAAAAACAATAAAAGAAAATAAAGATTGAGTAAAACAATTTCAAAAAAAATAGAAATATGTTATAGTAAGAGTAATTATAATTGGAGGAACTCTTGAAATGAAAATAGAAGAAATAAAAAAAATATTAAATGTAGAATTATATAAAAACTTTGTAGAGCCATTTGTTGGATCTAGCATTCAATCAACAGTCTTTAAAGATGAAGAAAGGATTATGTCATATATAAAAAATGATGTAAAAAAAATTAAAAATCCTGTTGTTTTAATTAAGCAATATATTGAAAGATTAAAAATTAATCATAATATAAATAATGAAGATATTGGAAAAATAATAGGTATAAAAGATTTAAATTCATTTTTAAAAAATGATGATTTAGGTAAAGAAAAATTATGTAGATTAATGATTTGTCTTAAGCTTTCAATGGATGAATCTAGTGAAATATTAAATAGTTGTTCAAAAATAATAAATCCAAAACATTCTGTTTTTGATTGCGTATATAATTGTTATATAAAATATTATGACAATGAACAACCTTCAAAAAAAGTAGTTGATGAATTTGATAGCTTAGTTATTGATTCTAATAAATATATTAATGATAGTATTAGAGAAAGTAAATTACAATTATGAGAAAAATAATAAAAGACATAAAGGAAAAAAATATAACTAAAATTGATTTTTTAAATTTATTTTCTAATGTAGTAGATTCTAGTAATAAAAATGATACTAAAAAAACTAATTTGAAAAAACAATTAGCTAAGGTATATGATGAATTAAATGCGTGGTCATATAATGAAGATGATAAAAGACAAATTACTCATATATTCTTAA
The DNA here is from genome assembly GCA_964409955.1 of uncultured Staphylococcaceae bacterium. GTDB lineage: Bacteria > Bacillota_I > Bacilli_A > ML615J-28 > CAG-313 > CAG-313. Next base: position 25,731 of record CAYPEY010000026.1, on the reverse strand, counting down.
AACTAAAAGTAACGAATTTGGATATAATAAAAACTTTATGTACTTACTTAGAGTTTACTTATCCTTATGTTGACAAAAAAAATAATCAAAATCAAAAGTATGAAACAATGGTATCAAATTTTTATAGTGATGTTTCAGAAGATAAAATTAAAAAACAAAAATTAGTTAAACATATAGTATTATTAGAAATTTTTGATTTGGATATTATAGAAGCTATATATAATTATTTTGGATATCCATTTGATTATAAAGGGGATAATTTAAGTGATATATATGATGCAGCATTAAGAGTTTATATAGATGAATACGATGGAATAATAGAGGATATTGATGGTTCGCCTTTAATTAACGCTTCTAATTTAAAAAAATATGAAATAATTTTTAAAGTTTATGCTAGATATTATTCAAATGCACATAAAGAAGATTATAAAATAATTGAAAATTCTGCAAAAATTAAAAACTTTCTAATTGCTACAAATGTATTATATAAAATATATTATACAACTAACAATTTAGATTTATCAATATTTTATGATGATGCTAATAGTGGAAATGCTTATAAAATGGAAGAAGCATTTGGATTTGATACAGATGAAGACAAAAAATTATTTGATAATTTAAAATATGTTATTTTAATAGGATTACTTCACAAAATATATGTTAATAGCAAAGAAACAAATTTGTTTAGAACAGTAATAAATTTTGCAAAAAAATCATATCCAATAGCTATCATGATAGATTGTATTTGTGATACATATTCATATGATAGATTAAATAAGCCTTATGCTAAGAGCTACTTAGATAAACACGAACTTGTTGTAAAATATTTTACAGGTGTTTTAACTTCTTTACAAGCACATATTAAATCTTTTAACGAAAATGCATCTTGGCGTGATGCAGCAAAAATTTCAGAAAAATCATTAAAACCATTAGCTGTAATACAATTATTTTCTAAAAAAGAAATTGAAGAAATAGTAAATAGTTGTGTTGATTTGATTGAACAATCAGTTTATAAATATATTAATAAACCTAAAAAAAATAAATAATACAAAACAACTCCTAAAAAAAAGGAGTTGTTTTTTAATTCTTGTAGAAAAGTAAAAAATTAAAAAATCACTGTGGTATATTATTTATGTAAAATGTGTTCTTAAAAGGGGTGAGACAATGAATAACTTAAGAGAACAAGTTATAAAAGAATATTGTAGTAAATATTATCAAAACGCTGATATCAAATCCTATTTAAAAGGTGAAAATGATTTAATTTATTATTCATTGGAGGAGTTAAAAAATGTTACTAATAATTGGTTTCCTTTATGCTGTTATAAAGAGGAGAAAACAGGCAAATTAATTTATGGTGGTTCAACTGATGTTGTTCACACATATACACAAGGTGAAACAGGTAGTGGAAAAACTACAAGATTGATTATGCAAAAACTTAAAGCGTTATCTATGACTGCAAATAAACCAAGTTTCATTATTGGTGATTACCATGGAGAAATATATGAAAATATTTCAACTCAATTAAAAGATGAAGGATATATTGTAAAAATATTAAATTGTGATGATCCAGAATACTCTGATACATATAACCCGTTAAAATTAATTGCGGAAGAAACTCTTAAAAATAAAACTGTTACAGATTCTGTGGCAAGACATATTAAGCAAATTAGTGATTTAATTGTCCCCGTGTTAAGTAAAGATGAGCCTTTTTGGGAACTTGGTTCTTGTGATTACTTTTTAGGATTAATTTATGATTGCCTTGAGAGCTTATTAGAAGGTGAAATGGAACTAGAGAATATAAATCTATATAATGTAGTAGAAAGGCATTACTGGGTAAGACAAAAACTAGCAGAGTTATATACAAGAAATATCAGAGAGATTCCACATTATAAAAATAAAAAACCCGGAACAATTTCTACTCAAAAAATGATGGCCATTACTAATAATTCAGAAACAACAAGAGATTGTTATTATGGTATTTTAGAAAATAATCTTGGTAAAATTTTTAATACAACAGCATTCAAATTATCATCAAGTAATACTATTGATATTGAAGAAGCATTAGAAAAACCAACAGCAATTTTTATTCAATCTGGTACTTCATCAATGGGGACTCAATTAATATCACTTATGATTCAAGATTTGTATGAAGTAATGATTAAAAAAAGAAGATATAATTGTAATAAAAATTTACATCATAATGTTCATTGTTTTATTGATGAATTTGCAAATTGTAATTTTGGAACTGGTGAAGATTTTATTAAAATGTTAACAACATCTAGAAAATTTGGATTATTCTGGCATATGTATTTACAATGCGATGCTCAACTAGATAAAAAATATAACGATCCTAATATTGGTGATATTATTAGAGCTAATACTACGGAAATATTTTTAGGTTCACAAGATTATAAAACTATTTCAAGATTTGCATCATCATGTGGGAAACAAACCATTGAATCATTAAATAGTAAAATACAACAATCAGATGTTAGATTTGAAACAATAGATATCATTACTCCTAGTAAGTTGTCACTTCTTCCAAAAGGTTATATGTATATAAGAGTAAATAGAAGTCCACTGCTTTATTCTTATTTTGAGGCTTATTATAATTGTGAAGAATTTTTCAAATTTAAATCTAAATTAACTTATCCAACGAATGATTTTAACTATAAAGAAACTTTAATAATTCCAGAAGGAGAAAAAAAAGAAAACAAACGACATAGAAATTTTTTTGAAAATACGGAATATAAAGATTTAAAATCTAGTCTTAGATGGATTAAAAAAGAAGATGGAAAATATTTACTAGCTGTAGATGTGCCTGATAGTGAATTTATATCACAACATGTATATTCATTTGCGATTTGTGATGAGAAAGATTTATATATTTCAGAAGAAACAATTGGTGAAGAAAACTTAAAATTATTAGAGATTATCAATAAAGAAGATGATGAAGAGGATGAATTAGAAGCAATAAAAGCATTTCTAGAATCATTAGAAAGTAAAGAATAAAAATTAATTAGTTTATTTACATATCTTTTTTAATAAAAATGTTATAATAAAAATGTATTAATTTGATGAATTTGATTTTCTATAAGAATAAAATGAATAATTAAGATAATTCTTGTAGAAAATCAAATTTCAAAGAAATGCTTTATGATATAATAAAGTAAAGAAAAATAAATACTTAAAAAAGTTAAGAGAAAGAGGAAAAAAATGAAGTGTAGTAAATGCGGTAAAGAAATAGGGAATAATATATTATGCTCTAGATGTGGAACAATTAATGAAAGACAAGAAGAAACATTAAAACCTAGTAGTTCTATAAGTGAGCAAGATAGACTTGCGATGATTAATGAGGCAAAAAAAGCAGTAACAAAAATACATGTAGAATTTGGTCAAGCTTCAGCATCTGGCAGTGGTTGGTGCACAGATGATAATTATATTATTACTAATGCACATGTAGTTACAACTGAAAACGAGGAAGCAACAAGTATATTATGTGTATTTGCAGAAGAAACAGGTATAAAGAGAAAGATTCCGATGAAAATAGTGTATGCTTCTCGTAGAGATGATATTGCTGTATTAACACCTATTTCTGGAGTATTACCAAGTGAAATAAAGCGTTTAGAAATTGCACGTAAAGATACTCAACTAGGAGAATATGTTTTTACAATAGGTAATCCGAGAGGTTTAGAGTTTGTTTTTATTGATGGTAGAGTTTCTCATCGAGATTATCATGATCAAGATAGACAAACACCATATAATGTTTTAATTACTAGTTTATCATTAAATCCAGGTAATAGTGGTGGCTTTGTAGCCAATACTAAGGGAGAAGTTGTAGGGATGGCAACATATTTTAAAAGATATCAAGATGCAAGAGATGCTTTAATTGCAAGTGGTGAAGCAATTATGCAAGCAAGGATAGTAACAATGCAAGATATTCAAAGTTATGGATACTGCGTAAAGGCAGAAGCAATATTAGATGCTATTGAAATAGCAAATTCAAAAAGAAAATAAAGGAGAAATGCAAAATGACACAAGTTATTAATTTAAAATTATCAAATAAAGAAAATATTATAGAAAAAGTACCATTTTCTGTAACTTCTAAAAAAGTAATTGTAAATGTGGAAGATGGTGCAATAGCACTAATAAAGGATAAAAAATATTATTCTGGCAATAGTGAAAAACTTAATTTTGATAAATTAGTATTAAGTAAAAATTCAAGTGGTATTGCATATCTATATAATAATAGATTAGTAGAAACTACAACATTTGATTTATTTGTTGATGAATTGCCTTTAGTATGGGAAGAGTCTGAAGATGAAATGATAAATTATTGCTTATCGATTTTAGTATCAATCAAAATCTTTGATCATGAATTATTCGCGCAAAATTTTCAAGAAACTATGTCAAAAGATAACTTATTTAATTTTTTAAGAGATGAAAAGAAAATCACAGGAGATTGTAGTAGTATCATAAGAAAAAATTTATCAAAAGATGCAACAAAAAATGATGTTAAGAAAAATAAATCATTATATGAAGATGAGTTGAAGAATTCAGTTAATCAAAAAATAAAGTATATGGGTATAAAGGTGGCTTCAATTAATGATATAGAATTGGATACAACACCTCAAGAAGATGAACGCCTAAATAAACTTAGATTTCAAAAACAAAAGGAAGCTGCTGCAAAACTTGCTGCTGAAGAAAAACAAAAAGAGCGAGATCATGAAATTAATCTAGAAAAAGCAAAAAATACCAGAATTACAGATAAGACTGAAAAAATTCATAAAACAATAAATGGTAGTGATTCAGAAGAAACTAATAAAAAATATATAATATGTCCAAATGTAAATTGTGGCTTAAAAATAGATAGTGATTCTAATTTTTGTAAGCATTGTGGAAAATCAATAAGATAAGGAGATAAGAAAAATGTGGTGGAATAGTAAGAAAAAAGCTGATAAGAAAGTTGATGGTATGTTTGAACAACCAGGTGGAGAGCCTAAATATAAACCTGGGGCAGATGATGATGTTAAAAAACAAGAAATTATTGATAAACTTCAAGATTTATCAAGAAATTTAGATTATTATGATCTTGATCGATATGCTAATAGAGTTACAGATTTAATGATAAATTTCAAAAGAATTAAAAATGAAGGCGATCATTTAGTATTAAGAACTATTGATAATTTATTATTAATGACAATAAAAATATGTGATGATTTCGCAAGACGTAAAAACGAAGAAGCAATTGAGATAATTTTAAGTGATATTGATACTTTAATTAATGATAGAGCAAGTTGTGATATTCATTATAAAAATAAAAAATTAGTTGAAATGATTATAATGAAAAATAATTTAGTTCAACAATTAGAAAAGGTTATTACACAAAAAAGAGATTTATTGACATTAGGAAATGGATTCTGTGCTAAGTATAATGATCCAAATTACGTTGGAGATAAGAGAACTCTTTATACAAGAATTGAAGATATCAAAGATGATAGAAAGAGACTTGAAGGCGAAGAAAATGTAGTAAGACAACAAATTACAGCTATTAAAGAAGCTATTCAAGCACTTAAAAATAGTAATTACTATGAAATTATTGTTGATGATGATGAATTCAATACTAATATGGAAGAAGCTATGGAAAAAGCAGCTAATAATCATTATAATGCTGAAAAAGTAGACAATTATTTAAATTCATTAAAGAACTTAAATAATAAACCTACTAAGAAAGACGTAGAAGTTCCAAGTGGTATTGTAGATCAAACTGTTGAAGATGATCCACTACCTGCTCATATGTCAATGGATAATTAATAGATACAAAAGGTGATAAAATGGCAAAAAAAGCAGAACAACCAAGTAAAATTAAAATTGACATGGCTTTTAATAGATGTAAAGATTCTGTGCAAAATCTGTTAAATGATTATGGTACAAGAATTGATGGTTATCTAGCAAAGATGGTTAATTTAAAAAAAGAAAAACGCTTCAGTGAAGCTGAGCGATATAAAGAAAAATTAAAATTAGTTTTAGCTCGTCAAGCTAAAATGAATGATTTAATGGATCAAGTAGAACAATTTGGTTTTATGATTGATGAAGCATTTGCAAAGAATATAGTTTATAAAACATTAGGTTCTGTTCTTGATGAAACTAATAAGATCAATATGGCTCCTGCTGTTAGAAAGATTGTAAAAGATATGAATAAGTTTGAAAAATCTTTTAAAAAAGATTGTGTTAAATTTAATAATATCTTTGGTAAGATTTCTAAATCTGTTATTGATATTGATAATTCTACTGCTGCAAACGATGCTGAAATCGAAGCAATTGTTAATAGTAGATTAGAAGAATATGATCTTCAAACAACTCAATTAGCAGAGAGCGAGACTGAAGGGGCATTTGATTTAAAATAGGGGGATTTTAGTATGTTGACTTTTGGTAATTTAGAAATTCAATTTGCTGAAAAAAATAAAGAACTAAAATTTGCTTTGAATATCAAAGATTATGAGAAAGCGATAAGTATTATTATTGAAGCTAATGAAATCTGTAAACGATTATATGAAGAATCAACAGATTACAGCAATAAGCAAAAATGGTTAAATAATGCTAATAAACTTAAAAAGATATATAGCGAATGCAAAACTGAGCTTGAAAAACAAGGAATTAAAGAACCAGCGATTCCTGTTAAAAAAACTAATCAAGTTAAAAAAGCTAGTCCTTCTAAAAAGGCAACTATAGAGGAACCTAAAGATAAATCTAATAAAGCTATACCAGATGATATGTATATTGTTAATGATATTGATGTAAGACAGTTCTTAATTGAACAAGCTGATGAAGAAGTTACATTTGATGATGTTTTAGGTCTTGATGATGCTAAACGTATGATATCACGTGAGTTCTTCGTCAGTGATTACATCAAGAAATTTGATGAATATATTGGTAAGAAGAATAAGAAGTTTATCTTATTATATGGAGTGCCAGGAACTGGTAAAACATATTTTGCAAAAGCTATAAGTAATGAACTAAAGAAAAGAAGTGAAGGAGATGTTTTATTCTTTGCAGTAAACTGTGCTAACATTAAAGATAGCAAAGTTGGTGCATCAGAAAAGAACCTTCAAGCAATCTTTGATTTTACAAAACAATTCGAAAGAACTATTTTATTCTTTGATGAATTTGATATGATTGCCGTGAGTAGGCAAAAAGAAACAGGTGATCCAACTGCTGTATCAATTACTAATATCTTATTACAAGCTATTAATGGCTTTAATTCTAATGAAAATAATTTAGTAATTGCAGGTACTAACTATCCTGAAAAATTAGATTCTGCAATCCTTTCTAGGGTAGGCCAAGAAATTGAAATTGGCCTTCCTTCAGAAGAAGTTATTTGTCAAATGTTAAATAAAAGAATAAGTAAATTAGTTGCAACAGACGTTGACTTAAAGTTATATGCAGAAAAACTTATAGGATATTCTAGTAGAGATGTTAATGAATATATTAATTATTTAATAGATAGATTAAGAAATGAGTTAATAGAAGCAGAGGCTAATAATAGTTTAAATTATGAAGAAGGAGAATTTGATAATTATAAAATAACAAATCAAATGTTAGAAGATGGGCTAAAATCTAATAAGTCAAGAGTTACAAAGTATGATCTTGCAAGGATTGCTGCTTTTTCTAATAAGAATTTTAAATAACATGTAATATGAATGGGGGGGAATAAAACATGTTTGAAACAAGAAAAGAATTAAGAAGAATTGAGAACAAAACCAAAGCAAATGAACAACTTAATGAGTTAACTAATGCATTAAAAGAAATTGATGATATGATTAATGGTTTTTATAGTGATGCAACAGAGTTGTTACAAAATAATGATGAATCAGGATTTGAACTAGTAGCTAATTCTATTTTATATTTTCAAGATATTAAAAGTGTAATCCAAACCGTTAGAATTCATTTCAAAACATATATTAAAACTGCACAATTTATGGGCACTATTGAAGGTATTAGACCAGTCTTAAAATCAATAGCTAAGAATATGAACACATATCCTAGTCTTTCTAAAAATAATAAAGATTTTGCTAAATTTAAAAAGAGTTTGCTTCGTGGCCAATTAAACATGAAGGCTATGGCTTCTATGATGAAATCAGTAAACCCTGCTGCTCAAACAACAAGATCTAAAGAAGAATTAGATGCTTTAAAAGAAAGATTACTTACTTCACAAGTTAATAATGGATTAAAGCTTCCAAAAAGTAATATTGCTTTAAATGATGATTTTTTCACAAGAATTAACAGGGAATAGTTATGGCTACATTTAATTTTGTAATTAAAAAAGAAAGTTATGAACTAACTGTTAATAACATGATTCAATCTCTAAATCGAAATGATTTAGAGCAGGGTCTTGATTGTCTACAAAAAGCTATTAATTTATCTAATGAATTAATAGCTAATTGCAAAATCCCCGAAATAAAGGAAAAGTATATTGAAGAAAACAAAAATCTTCATATTGTACTTACAAAACTTGTAAAAGAAAAAACTAATCCATTTATTGAAGAAGTACCTAAAAATAATGGTCCAAAATATGTTGAAGAAGAAAATAATAATCAGACAACCTATTTTAAATCTAAACCTCCACATATTTCATTAGATAATGTTGCGGGGCTTGAAGAAGTTAAAAGACAAATTAGATTAAATGTTATTTTACCATTTCAAGATCCCGAGTTATATTATTCCTATAAAGATACAATGGGGTGCCAAATATTAATGTATGGGCCTCCAGGGTGTGGTAAGTCTTTTGTTGCAGAAGCAATTGCAGGAGAACTTAGTTGTGCTTACGCTATAATTAAGTGTCATGAAATATTAGATAAATATGTTGGTGAAGCACCTAAAAAAATAGCTCAAATTTTTGAAGAATCTAAAAAATATGATAGATGTTTAATTTTCTTTGATGAAGTTGATGCATTATTTGCATCAAGGGATAGTGATGATTCTAGACATACAAAAGAAATATTAACAACGTTTTTAACTTGTTTATCTGGTTTTGATACAAGTCAAAATAAAGATCAAGCAAGGATTGTTATCGGTGCTACAAATCGACCTTGGGCTATTGATTCTGCAGCACTACGTGGAAAAAGATTTGATACACATATCTATGTAACTCTTCCTGATGAAGAAGCAAGAAGATACCTTATTACTAAGGCTTTTAAAAATCATCCTAATCTATTAGATAATTCTGATATAACGATAGAAAAGTTAGTAAATATGTTTGAAAATTATTCTTGTTCTGATATAGAAAGTATTTTAAGCAAAGCATGTACAAATGCATTAGAAAGAGCTACCTTAAATAAACAAAGAGGTAATTTGGAAAATGTGCCTCTTATGTTAAGAGATGTACAATCAGCATTAGCAAGTACTAGAAATTCAGTAACTAAAGAAAGTTTAGAAGCGTTTGAAGCCTTTAGAAAGGGGGAAATCTAATGGGCAAATATCTTGATATGTATTTATCAGTTGAAAATCATATATATCAAAATAATATTAATCAAGCAAAAGATGAGTTACAAGCACTTTTAAATTTAATATATTCTGACATGAAACAAACAAGTGATATTGCAGAAATCGTAAAAGCTAAAATCGCTTTAACAAAATTAATTCCGGTATTAGATGAACTTAAAAAAGGAGTAATTAGTGATTTAGTTATCAAAGAATTAAAACTTGATGAATCAAAACTAAAAAAAGAAAAATTCGATAAACTTGAAAAAACTAATAAAGTAAATGAAAGTGAAATAATAGTTGAAAAACCATCTGTCAAGGCTGATACAATTATTAATGAAAAAGATTCTAATCTCAATGTTAATATTTTAAATGGTAAGGATAAAGGAAGTTTAGTATATGAAAGAAAACCTTTAACGCCTCAAACATTAGATGATTATATCGGTCAAGAAAAAGCTAAAAAAGTTATTCAAATAGCTATTAATGCCGCAAAAAAAGAACAAAGAGTTTTAAATCATTTATTGATTTGTTCACCTTATGGACTTGGTAAAACTACTCTTGCTAATATTATCGCTAATGAAATGAATTTACCGTTTTTCTCGATTAATGCAACTAACCTTAAGGATACAAAATCACTAAGTTTATATTTTTCTAAAATAAAAGAAAACTGTATTATTTTCATTGATGAAATTCATTCATTGAAAAATGATGTTCAAACTTTATTATTATCAATATTAACTGATTTTAAAGTTAGTTATATTGATGAAAGTGGTTGTGAAAAAGAATATCTATTGCCTAGTTTTACTCTTATTGGCGCAACAACTCAAGCTGGTGAATTATTAAAACCATTCTTAAATAGATTTGCAATAGTAGAGTTAGAAGATTATACAGATTCTGAAAAAGAAATTATTGTAAAATCTAAGTTTGATAAACTTGGCTATAATGTAAGTGACGAGGTTATTAAAGCTGTTGCTTTAAGAAGCAGAGGAATTCCAAGAACTATTGAGATTTTTGTTAAAGGTATTAAAGATATCGCAATTAATAACGAAACAAAAGAAATAGATATGGATATGGTAAATACATATTTTGAAATGAATGGAATTGATGAACTTGGTTTAAATAAAAACGATATTAAAATTTTAGAAGCATTAGCTACTGCTAAAGTACCACTAGCATTGATTACTTTAGAATCAAAAACTGGTATTCAAAAAGAAGATATCGCTTTTAGGTATGAGCCATTCTTAATTAAACTAGGTTTACTTGAAAAAACCGAAAGAGGAAGAGTCATTACTCAAAAAGGATTAGATCATTTGAATATTAGTCCTAGCGATGAAGGTTTAGAATAAATTTAAAAAATAAATAAGCAGCTTCTTAACAGAGGCTGCTTTATTATATATTGTTATCTTCATAAAAAGAATTATCTTATGGCTGTAATAAAAATAATAATTTGTCAAAATAGATAATATATGTTATAATAGTGGTGTAATTGATGATAATTACATAAGATATCCATACCAATTAATAATTGGCATATATCGTAGTATAGTACATTAAAATAATTAGCATCCATACCTATGGACAATAGGCATATGCTAATCAATAAAAAAACTAGCAAAAAGCTAGTTTTTTTATTTATTGATTAAATTTACTATCTATTATAACTCCATCTTCTATTGTTACATAGTTTACAGAACCATTTGTAAGAAGGCCTCTAAATGTAATAGATGGATCAATATTGATAAATAGAGCTTTAATGAAGTGAGAATGAGTTGCTATAAGAATGTTTTTGCCTTCATATAGTTTTACAATTTCCATGATTTCATTCATTGCTCTTTTTTTAATATCTTCGGCTTTTTCCATCCCCTCATATCCATCTCTTAAAATAACTTCATAAGTATCATCATTGATACTTAATCCATCACCTTGCCCGAATTCTCGTTCTGTTAGGTTTTCACGTGTTATAATAGACGATGTGTTACCTAAGATATTTTTTATGATTTCACCGGTTTCTTTTGCGCGAGACAGGGGGCTTGATAAGAATACATCATATTTGATGTTAGAATTTAGAATTTTTTCACCAGTTTCTTTTGCTTGAAGTCTTCCTGTATCGTTTAGTGGAATATCGATTCTCCCTTGAATTTTTGTATCTTTATTCCAATCAGTTTGACCATGTCTTACAAGACAAATAAATGTTCTCATATTGCTACCTCTTTTTACTTTCTATAATATTATAACATAAAGATTTAAATAATTTGAAAAAAAGCACGAAATTTGTTATACTAATAAAGGTTATTATTTATTGGGTAGGTAGAAATTTATGAAATTTAATTTTAAAAATCGTGTACGTAATTTTAAATTTAGCGCAAGTGATGTTTTTGTGCCTTTATATGAGGCTATCACAAATTCAATCCAAGCAATTGAAGAAAAGAAGAATTTAAAAGATAGTTATATTAATATTAGAATAGAAAGAGATAGCTATCGCATTGCTGATTTCACATCTGGTATTTTTGCGATTGAAATCACAGATAATGGTATTGGATTTGTTGAACATAACTATGATTCTTTTTGTACAAGTGATTCAGATTATAAATTTGAACTTGGTGGAAAAGGTGTTGGACGTATTAATTGGCTAAAAGCATTTGAAACTACTCATGTAAAAAGTGTATATGAAGAAAACGGTAAAAAGTACGAAAGATTATTTAGCTTTAATATAGATGATGAAATCTTTAATGAAAAATTAACTGAAGTTTCAAATGATACCATTTGTGAAACAAAAATATTATTACAAAATTTATATCCTGAATATCGTAGCGCAACAGAGATTAGTTTAAAAGAAATTGCTAGTAAAATAATAGAACACTTTGCAACTTATTTTGTTATTGGCGCAATGCCTAAGATGACTATTGTTGATGAACAAGATGAAATAGATTTAAATGAATATTTTGAACAAGAAAAGTTTATTGAAACATACACTGAAAATGTCACAACAAATAATTCTAATTTCAGTGTTAGACATGTATTTTTAAATGCATCAGTTAACGCAAAACATAAGATTTATATATGTGCACAAAATAGAGTTGTTTGTAGCTATGATATTAATAATATTAAAGATTTACCATCAGCGTTCTTAATTGATTCTAAAAAAGCAATTTATCAATGTTATGTTAGTGGTGAATTCTTAGATAATGACGTAAATAGTGAAAGAACATATTTTAGTAATGTTGTTTTTGAAGATTCATCTCTTGTTGATGCACCACATTTTGAACTTGCAATTAATTTATATGAGGTAGTATATGATAGAATTAATTCTTTCTTAAATAACTACTTACAACCAATGATTGAAATAAGGGATGATCAAATTATTTCATATATTGAAAATTATTGTCCTCAATATAAATATTTAATTAAATATGCAAGTGATGAACTTAAAAATATTTCATATTCAATTGCATCAAATCCTGAAAAATTATCAATTGAATTAAGTAAACTTGCTTTAAAAATTAATCAAAAGAATAAACGCCAAGTTAATAAAACTTTACAAGAAGCAAGTATGAATGTAAAGGATAAATTATTAAATTTAATTAATCCACTTTCTGAAAACTTAAAAAGTGAATTTGCAACATATGTTCAAAAAAGAAATGCAACAATTGATGTACTTGAAAGATTATTAGTGTTAAATCCCTCAACTGAAGAGGTTGTTAATAAATTCTTTATTAATGAAGAGGCATCGCTTGAGTCATCAAGTTTTGATACAAATTTATGGCTACTTGATGAAAGATTAATTTTTAATTATGAATTATTTAAAACTGATAATGAACATTTATATATATATAAAAGTGATGTAGATAAATGTATTATTGCAATATACTTTGAAGAATTAGAAAATACATATTTTTCAAAAGAAAATAATCCAATTGAAAAAATTAATATGGCAGTATCAAATGTACAAGTAAGGGGATACGAAGTTGTTAAATATGTTGTTGTAAGTGATACATATAGCTTAAAGGTTGAAGACTTACTAGATAAAACAGTTCAAGCATATGACTTTAGTCAAATAATCGAAAAAGCAAAGAATAAGAATTACCAATTATTGAAAGCGAATAAATAGATTTTAACCTTGCAAAAAAAGCATTAATTTGATATAATTAATAAGTAGGTGAAGATTATGAATAAAAATTATGATGTAATATTAGTAGGAGCAGGTCCAGCAGGTATTTTTTGTGCATATGAATTAATGTCTAAGGCTCCTTACTTAAAAGTATTACTAATTGAAAAAGGAAACGATATATATTCAAGAAAGTGTCCGATTCTTGAAAAGAAGGCTGTAAAATGTCCAACAACAAAAAAAGGAACATGTAATCCAAGTTGTGCTATGACATCAGGTTTTGGCGGATGTGGAGCATACTCAGATGGTAAGTTTAATATTACTTCTGAATTTGGCGGTTGGATGACAGAATATCTAACTGAGGAAGAAGTATTAGATTTGATAAGATATGTTGATAGTATTAACTTAAAACATGGGGCACCTGATGTGCTTACAAATCCTCATACAACTGAAGTATTTGATATTGAAAAACGTGGTATGGCACGTGGGCTTAAACTTCTTAGAAGTGAAGTTAGACATCTTGGAACCGAAGTTAATTTAAATGTATTAAAGAATATTTATGAAACAATGAAGTCTCATATTGATTATTTGTTTGCAACTACGGTTGAAGACATCATTGTAGAAGATAATACAGTTAAAGGTGTTATTCTTGAAAATGGTGAAAAACTTTTAGCATCTCATGTAGCATTATGTGTAGGGCGCCCTGGGTCTAGCTGGTTAGTTGAGGCACTTTCAAAACATGGTGTACATTTTACAAATAATAAAGTAGATGTAGGTGTTCGTGTTGAAACTAATGATATTATTATGGAAGAAATAAATCGTAACTTGTATGAAGGTAAATTTATTTTTAATACAAGTGTTGGAACAACAGTTAGAACTTTTTGTTCCAATCCAAGTGGCCATGTTGTAGTTGAAAATCATCATGGTATAAAGGTGTGTAATGGGCATGCGTTTAATGATATTAGACTAGGTAGTGCAAATACTAATTTTGCTTTACTTGTTTCACTTGAATTTGATGAACCTTGTAAGGATCCTAATGGGTTTGCAGAAACAATTGCAAAACTTGCTAATCAACTTAGTAATGGTAGTGTAATTGTTCAAAAATATGGAGATATAAAAAAAGGTAGACGTTCTACTAAAAAACGTATTGATGAAGGTTTTGTTAAACCAACATTAAAAGAGGCTGTACCTGGCGATTTGGGCTTGGTACTGCCATATAACGTAATGCAATCATTAATTGAAATGGTTGAGGCATTAGATTATATTACACCAGGTATAGCAAGTGATCATACATTATTCTATGGTGTTGAAACTAAATTTTATAGCGATAGACCAATTGTAAATAATAATTTTGAAACATCTATAAATAATTTATACGTAGGTGGAGATGGAGCAGGTATTACAAGAGGACTTGCTCAAGCCGGCGCAAACGGCGTAAAGATTGCAAGAAGTATAATAAATAAGAAGGATTAACATATGAGTATACATAACGACGTAAAACAAGTACTAGTAACTGAAGAGGAGTTAAAAGTAAGAATCAAAGAACTAGCGAAAGAAGTAGAAAAAGATTATGCTGGTCAAAATTTAACTATGATTTGCTTATTAAAAGGAAGCGTTCCTTTCTTTAGTAAAGTTTGTGAACAAATTGATTTACCACTAGATTATGAATTTTTAAAAGCCTCTAGTTATCATGGCGCAACAACTTCAACAAGCGGTAGTGTTTATTTTTCTAACTATTTAACAAAATCTATTGAAGATTGTAATATTATCGTAGTTGAAGATATTATTGATACTGGTTTAACTTTAACAAAAGTAAAAGAAAAACTACTTGAAATGAATCCAAAATCTCTAAAGATTATGACATTACTTGATAAACCATCAAGAAGAAAAGTTGATATGAAAGCAGACTATGTAGGTTTCATTATTCCTGATGAGTTTGTTATTGGTTTTGGTCTTGACTTTGATGAAAAGTATCGTAACTTACCTTACGTAGGTGTTTTAAAAGAAGAATTATATAAATAAATTAAATAAGGAGGATTAAAAATGAATTCTGTTGCTAGATTAATTAAATCAAAAACTATTTCATTTACAGAAGAGTTAATTACCAATTATAAACAACTTAAATTAAATGAACAAGAAACATTAGTTTTAATCCTTTTATATCGTAAACTTGATAAAAGTGATAATATTATTTCCATTAATGAACTTGCAAATAGTATGACTTTGTCAATTGAAGAATTGTCTGATGTAGTGATTAGTTTAGTAAATAGAGGTTTCATTGACTTAGAGTCAGTTGAAGCAGAAGCCTATAACTTAGATGGTGCTATAAATGCACTTGCACAATTATTAGACGTTGAAGATGATTCAAGTAATAGCTTAAAGAATAGGCAAGATATTTTAAGTCAAATAGTTTTGTATGTTGAAACTACATATGCAAAACTATGCAGTCCAGCCGACTTACAAGTTATTAATAGTTGGTTAGACTCCGGATATTCGTTTGATGAAATCAAAAAGGCGATACTGGATAGTTTAAAAGCAAAAAAACTTCACTTAAAATATGCTGATGCAATTCTTGCTTCTCGTAAAACTAATGATCGCGTAGAAGTTGAATATGATGAAGAGATTAGAAAGATGCTAGATTCAATGTATGTTAAAAAATAAAGTGAAATATTATTTAACAGAAATTGAAAAAGTATTTCCAAATGCAGGATGTGAACTAATTTATCACAATATCTATGAACTTTTGATTGCAGTAAGTTTATCTGCGCAAACTACAGATAAAGCTGTTAATAAAATTACACCAATTTTATTTGAAAAGTATCCAAGCATCTATGAGTTAAAAGATGCTAAGCAAGAAGATGTTGAAGAAATTCTAAAAACTATTGGGATGTATAAAACTAAAAGTGCCAATATAATTAATCTTGCTAAAATGGTGTATATTGATTATTTAGGAGAAATTCCGTCTACTTTAGAAGATTTAATGAGACTACCTGGAGTAGGCAGAAAAACAGCAAATGTTGTTTTAACCGAAGGATATAAAATCCCAAGACTTCCGGTTGATACACATGTGGAACGAGTTAGTAAACGTCTTGGTATTGTAGATGTTGAGGCAAGTGTTTTAGATGTTGAACTTAAACTAATGGATTTAATTGATGAATCATCTTGGCATAAGGCACATCATTTATTATTATTTATGGGGCGATATTTATGTCTAGCTAAAAAACCAAAATGTAAAGAATGCTTTAATAAAGATAATTGTAAATATGACAAAAAAACCCTCTAATTAGTGCTAAAATATTAGTACTATTAGGGGGTTTTTATGTTTGTAAAAATATTTGATGAAAATCACGAACGAGATTTAGAATATAATGTAAATGACTTTTTGAAAGATTATGACGATGAAGACATCGTTGATATTAAATATAGCGTCGCAACATTATATGATGGCCGTGAACAAATTTATTGTTTTACTTGTATGATTGTTGTAAAAGATTAGTATCGGGATCAATATAAATAGTTGATTGGTTAGTATAGGTTACTTCGCACCCTTTTGTTCCCGGAATTTTTTTGATATATTTTACTTGTAAATAATCTACGGCTACGCTTGATGACTTGCTAGCTTTTGAAAAACATGCGGCAAGATTAGCACAATACCTGATATCTTTTTCGGTTAGTTTATAATCAATAGATGGAACTTTAAATACAACGTGTGATCCTGGTGCATCTTTTACGTGAAACCACCAATCAATGCTTCTTGCAAGTTTGTGAGTGATATAGTCATTTTGAATGTTATTTTTGCCTACCAGTATCTCTATACCATCTAAATAATATTTAGTAATATTGATCGATTTCTTTTTGGGTTTAGTTTGTTTTTGTTGTTTTAGATATTTATTTGCAATGAGTTCATCTTTTATTTCATCAAGATCAGTTGAACTTGCAAAATCAATTTGGTTATAAATAGTATCTAAATAATTAATTTCTTTTTTAGTAATATCGATTTGATTATTAACTTGACCAATTGCATTTTTAGCTTTCTTAGCTTTAGTGAAAATCTTTTTTAAATTTTTACTAGGATCAAGTAGTGGATCAAGTGGTATCCTAATAAGTTCATTGTTAGATAAAAAGTTTTCAAGTTCTATGAAATTTTTACCCTTTTCAATACGGTATAAATTGGCTTGTAAAACGATTCCGTAATCGTTAAATTTTAAATTTTCATAGGCTTGTTCTAAGTCTTGATTAAGGTTATCAAGTTTGTTCATGAAGTGAGTAATTTTATTTTTGATAGTCTTTTTTAAATCTTTTGCTTTATCGGTTGAAACAGATTTGTATGTTGTGTAAAAATATTCAAGCATAGAACTAATATTTTCGAAATCATTTTTTTCTATATCGTATTGAATTAGTGGAAGAACGTGATAGTCATAACCTTTTTCTTTCTTATAAATGGTTGGAACAATAGTCTTTTTTATATATCTTAAAATGTGAGAATTGCTTTCTAAGATAGATATTTTAATTTGCTTGCTTAGACCTTCGATTCTGTCGATAACAACATTTTCATCCTCTAATTCAAAAGGATTTAGGAAGCCGTTATTTTCGGGATACACGTATGTAGCTTTTGGTAAAATAATACGATTTGTATCTTCACTAGGAGGAACTTTTCGCATAGCATCTATAACAATATTTTTGTCATTGATTAAGATAATATTGCTATTTCTACCCATTAATTCAATTATTAATTTGTAATTTTCTATATCTCCAAGCTCTGTAGATGCTTCGATATCAAATATAATTGCACGGTCATTTCGAAGTTGGTTAATGCTTTTAATAAAACCTCTTTCAATGTGCTTTCTTAAAATGACACAAAAGTTTTTAGGAATATCGATAGATGTATGTTTGAGATTTGATATATATAAACGGGGCATATCAAGAGAAGTAGATGCAAAAAGATTGAAATTCTCTTTGTTGGATCTTATTTGAAAAACGAGATCCATTGATGAAGGCTCTAAAATTTTTTGAATTTTTCCACCTTCAAGTTTGGTCTTTAATTCATCTACTAAATAATGTAAAAACAATCCATCACATGGCATAATCTCATATCCTTTCTAAATAAAATCTAGTAATATTATACTACAAAAAATTTAAAATAACAAAATAATTGAAAAAATAAACTAATAATGGTAAAATAAGTAAGAGACTATTATTTTGAGGTGCATTATGAAGCTTAATCAAAAAGGTTTATTAATTGTAATATCAGGCCCATCTGGTGTTGGTAAAGGAACAGTAAGAAAAGCACTGTTTGAAAGAAGCGGGCATAACCTTGTATATTCAACTTCAATGACAACAAGAAAACCTAGAGTTGGAGAGATTGATGGCCAAGATTATTTCTTTGTATCGCATAATGAATTTGAAAAGCAAATAGAAAAAGAAAACCTTTTAGAATATGCTTCGTTTGTTGGTAACTATTATGGTACGCCAAAAGATAAAGTTATGGAACAACTTGAAGCTGGAAATGAAGTAGTACTTGAAATAGAAGTTCAAGGTGCTCTTCAAGTTAAAGCTAAAATGAGTGATGCTGTATTTATCTTTATCGCTCCACCTTCTTGGAAGTCACTTGAAGATAGACTTACAAATAGAGGAACTGAAAGTAAGGAAGTTATCAATGAACGTTTAACTAAAGCTAGAAATGAAATTATGTTTGCATCAAGCTACGATTACATCGTTATTAATGATGAAGTTGAAAATGCTGTTGATAAAATTATTGCAATTATCAGATCAGAACATGCCAAATGTGATAGAGCACTTCAAGGATACTATAAATTAATGGAGGAAAAATAAAATGTCAATAAATAATAAAAATCGTGAAGGATTACGTTATCCATCTATAGATGAACTTGCTACTAAATCATCATCAAAATATAAATTAGTTATTGCTGCGGCAAAGCGTGCTAAAGAAATTGATGAAACAAAGAAAACATATCTTGCAGATACTGAAAATTATAAAAGTATTGGAATAGCACTTGAAGAAATTATTCAAGATAAAGTTAGGATTGCTGATTAATAATGGAAAAATATTTATCACTATACAAGAGTGTTCAAGAAAAAACTAATGCACTTGGTTATGCGATGTATGTTATTTCTTGGGATTCTGAAACAGAAGCTCCAGTTGGCTGCCTAGATGAAAGGGCAAATCAAATAGGAACACTTGTATCAATGATGATGGAATTAACACACAATGAAGAATATGTAGAAGCAGTAACTGCGTTATATGAAAACAAGGAAAGCTTCGATAAAGATTTCAAAATTGAAATTGAAAAAGTATATGAATCATTAATGAAAGAATTAAAAATTCCACCTCAAGAATTAGTAGAATATCAAATTCTTTTGGCTAAAGCTAATAATATTTGGTGTGAAGCAAAAACAACCAATAATTATAAATTATTTGAATCAACACTCAAAGAGATAATTAATTGGAACAAAAAATATACTGTATATTTAGAAACTGAAGATTTAAAAGGCTATGATGTGTTATTAAATGATTATGAAAAAGGGTTTACTCAAAAAGAGTATGATTTGTTTTTTGATGCATTAAAAAAAGATTTAGTTCCGTTTGTTAAAAAAGTATTGGAAAAAGGAAATAAAGAGTTTAATTTCTTAAACAAAAAATATAATATTAATACTCAAAAAGAATTTTGTGCATATTTAATGGATGTAATGTGTTTTGATAGAAAGTTTGGTTTAACTAAAGAATCTGAACATCCGTTTACATCAGGTTATGGATCAACAGATGTTCGAGTAACTTGTCATTATTATGAGGATCAACTTGTCTCAGCAATATTCTCAATGATTCATGAATTAGGGCATGGAACATATGAAAGACAATGCGATCCAAAATATGATAATACACCACTTAGTGGTGGTACCACAATGGCAATGCATGAATCTCAATCTCGTTTTTATGAAAACATTGTAGGACGAGCTTATCCTTTTTGGGAAAAACATTTTCCAAAACTTCAAAGTTTATTTAAAGAAGAATTAAAAGATGTAACACCATTTGATTTTTATGAAGCTGTAAATAAAGTCGAAAACTCATTAATTAGAACAGAAGCAGATGAATTAACTTATCCACTGCATATAATGGTTAGATATGATTTAGAAAGAATGCTATTTAATACAGATGTTGATTTAAAAGAATTACCATCAATATGGAATAAACTTTATAAAGATTATTTAGATATTGATGTTCCAAGTGATACAGAAGGAATATTACAAGATATTCACTGGGCAGGTGGAATGTTTGGATATTTTCCGACATATGCTTTAGGTAGTGCTTATGCTGCACAATTATATAATCAAATGAAAAAAGAAATTGACGTAGAGTCAATTTTAAAAGAAGATAATTTAGAAAAAATTAATCACTGGTTAAAAGAAAAGGTACATAAATTTGCGGGAAGCAAAACACCAAAAGAAATTTTAATGGATGTTACTGGTGAAGAATTTAATCCAAAATACTACATAGAATATTTAAAAGAAAAATATTCAAAAATATATAAAATAGAAGAGTAGGAGAAAATATATGAGCGAATATATCAAAGTAAATTTAAAAAGAAAAAAATCTACATATGATACTTATTTACAACGTAATGTGAAACTTAATGCACATGAAGATGTAGAATTTGAAGAAGTAATTTTAGTAGAAGAAGAAGTTGAAGAGACACCAGTAGTAGAAACTGCACCAGTTGTTGAAGTTGCGCCTGTTGTAGAACCAGTTGAAGATAAAGCTGCAGAAGAAGCTGCAAGAAAAGCCGCAGAAGAAGAAGCTGCAAGAAAAGCTGCAGAAGAAGAAGCTGCAAGAAAGGCTGCAGAAGAAGAAGCTGCAAGAAAGGCTGCAGAAGAAGAAGCAGCAAGAAAAGCCGCAGAAGAAGAAGCTGCAAGAAAAGCTGCAGAAGAAGAAGCTG
>CAYPEY010000026.1:0-4094 GCA_964409955.1 uncultured Staphylococcaceae bacterium | reverse complement strand
CTGCAAGAAAAGCCGCAGAAGAAGAAGCTGCAAGAAAAGCCGCAGAAGAAGAAGCTGCAAGAAAAGCCGCAGAAGAAGAAGCAGCAAGAATTGCCGCAGAAGAAGCTAGAAAAGTAGTTGAAGAAGTTAAACAAGAACAAGTAAGTGCTGTTGAAGTTAAAGAAATGATTTCTGATGAAACTGCTGAAGCTTTAATTGAAGTAGAAGAAGAAACAGAAAAAATCTTCGGTAATAAGAAAGCTATTATTAACTTAGATGTTATTTCTCGTAACTTTGAAGCTGGAGATACAGTTACAGTTAATGTATTAAAAGAAAAGAAATTAATTGAGAAAAATGTATACTTCGTTAAAGTGCTTGCTCGTGGTGTTTTAGATAAACCACTTACCGTTAAAGCACAAGACTTCTCTATTGATGCCGCTAAGATGATTGAACTTACTGGTGGTAGAGTAGTAATGTTAACTAAGAGAAAATATTTTAATTAGTGATTTAAGCGCCATCTAATGATGGTGCTTTTTTCTTTTTAAAAATAAAAGAGTATATTTTTTGACTTTTATGTACAAAATAAGTATAATATTAGAGGTTAAGTTTTGACTATCGTCAGGACTATATTTTTTGGAATATTGAAACACGTGGAAATGTGGAATATTTCATTAAAAACTAATTATTTGAAAGGAGAAAAAAAGATGCCTACAATTAATCAATTAGTGCGTAACTCACGTGAAGATAAGATTAAAAAATCTAAATCACCACATCTTGGAATTGGTTTCAATTCTTTAAAGAAAGTTGCTACAACAATCAACTGTCCTCAAAAGAAAGGTGTATGTACTCGTGTAACTACATTTACACCTAAAAAACCAAACTCAGCAATTCGTAAAGTTGCCCGTGTTCGTTTAACTAACGGTATTGAAGTAACAGCTTATATTCCAGGTATTGGACATAAGTTACAAGAACATAATACTGTATTAATTCGTGGTGGACGTGTTAAGGACTTACCAGGGGTTCGTTATCATATCATTCGTGGTACACTTGATACTACAGGTGTTGATAACCGTAAACAAGCTCGTTCTAAATACGGTGCTAAACGTCCTAAAGCCGCTAAAAAATAGTATTAAAACAAAAAACAAACTTTAAAAACAAATAATTAAAAATTTATTAGAATCTAGAAAGGAGGAGTCTACATGCCTCGTAAAGGACATGTCGCTAAAAGAAACGTATTACCAGATCCTATTTATAATTCAGTTTTAGTAACTAGATTAATTAATAGTGTTATGTTAGATGGTAAAAAAGGTGTGGCTCAACAAATTATTTATGGTGCTTTTGATCGCGTATCTAAAGTAACTGGTCGTGACCCACTAGAAGTTTATAAACAAGCATTAGAAAATATAATGCCACAATTAGAAGTTAGATCACGCCGTGTTGGTGGTGCTAACTATCAAGTACCAGTTGAAGTAAGAGAAGCAAGACGCTATACTCTTGGTTTAAGATGGTTAACAAATTATGCTCGTCTTCGTAATGAAAAAACAATGGAAGAAAGACTTGCTAAAGAAATTATGGATGCTGCAAATGGTTTAGGTGGAGCTGTTAAAAAACGCGAAGATACTCATCGTATGGCTGAAGCTAATAAAGCATTCGCACATTATCAATGGTAATAGGAGAACATTTACATGGCTCGTGAATATTCATTATTAAATACTCGTAATATCGGTGTTATGGCTCACATTGATGCCGGTAAAACTACTTTCTCTGAAAGAGTACTTTATCATACAGGAAAAATCCACAAAATTGGGGAAACACATGATGGTGCTGCTCAAATGGACTGGATGGAACAAGAACAAGAAAGAGGTATCACAATTACTTCTGCTGCAACAACAGCATTTTGGAAAGGTTATCGTATTAATGTAATCGATACTCCAGGGCACGTTGACTTCACTGTTGAAGTTAGCCGTTCTCTAAGAGTACTTGATGGTGCTGTTACAGTACTTGACGCTCAAGCAGGTGTTGAACCTCAAACTGAAACTGTATGGAGACAAGCTACTGAATATCTTGTACCAAGAATTGTATTCATCAATAAAATGGATAAAACTGGTGCAGATTTCAAATATAGTAGCCAATCTTTAGATAGTAGACTTGGAGCAAATGCTCATCCTATTCAATACCCAATTGGTGCTGAAAGTGAATTCAAAGGTATCGTTGACCTAGTTACAATGAAAGCATTTATTTATGAAGATGGTAACTGTGATGAAAACGGTACAGAAGTGGAAATTCCAGCAGATATTAAAGAAGATGTTGAATATTATCGTGATGAATTAATTAATGCAGTAGCAGAATTCGATGATGACTTAATGATGAGTTATCTTGAAGGTGAAGAAATTTCTGAAGAAATGTTAAAAGCAGCTATCCGTAAAGGAACTCTTGCTGTTAAATTCTTCCCAATTCTTTGCGGTACAGCATTCAAAAACAAAGGTGTTAAGAAAGTATTAGATGCAGTATTAGATTACTTACCATCTCCAGTTGAAGTTGCTCAAATCAAAGCACAAGATGAAGATGGAAACGAAATCATTGTTGAATCTGATGACAATGCACCATTCTCAGCACTTGCATTTAAAGTTATGACTGACCCATATGTTGGTAAACTTACATTCTTTAGAGTATATTCTGGACATTTAGAATCAGGTTCTTATGTTCTTAACTCAACTAAAGATAAACGTGAAAGAATCGGTCGTATTCTATTAATGCACGCTAATAATCGTACTGAAATTAAAGAAGTATTCGCAGGTGATATTGCTGCAGCTGTAGGTTTAAAAGATACTACAACTGGTGATACAATGTGTGATCCTGATCATCCTGTAATTCTTGAAAAAATGGTTTTCCCAGAACCTGTTATCTCAGTTGCTATTGAACCAAAAACAAAAGGTGACCAAGATAAGATGGGTGTAGCTTTAGCAAAACTTGCTGAAGAAGACCCAACATTTAGAACTTATACTGATGTTGAAACAGGACAAACTATTATTTCAGGTATGGGTGAACTTCACTTAGATATCATCGTTGACCGTATGAGAAGAGAATTCCATGTTGAATGTAACGTTGGTCAACCTCAAGTATCATATCGTGAAACAATCAAAGCTTCAGCTGAAATTGAAGGAAAATTCGTTCGTCAATCAGGTGGTCGTGGTCAATATGGTCACTGCGTAGTTGTATTTGAACCTAATCCAAATAAAGGTTATGAATTCGTTGACGAAATCGTTGGTGGTGTTATTCCTCGTGAATATATTCCAGCAGTTAATAAAGGTATCGAAAATGCTCTTGCTAATGGTAACCTTGCAGGATTCCCTACAATCGATATTAAAGCAAGATTAGTATTCGGTTCATACCATGACGTTGACTCAAGCCAAATTGCCTTCGAAGTAGCTGGTGGTATGGCTTTCAAAGCTTCAGCTCAAAAATGTCAACCAGTTCTTTTAGAACCAATTGAATCAGTAGAAGTTGTTGTACCAGATGAATATGTTGGTACAGTAATTGGTGACTTATCAACTCGTCGTGGACGTATTGAAGGTCAAGAAGCAAGAGGAAAAACTCAAAGTATTAAAGCATTTGTTCCACTTGCAGAAATGTTTGGATATGCAACTGCTCTTCGTTCTAATACACAAGGACGTGGTAACTATACAATGCAATTTGATCACTATGAAGAGTGTCCAAGAAACGTTGCAGAAACTGTAATTAAAAAACGTAGCGCTCAATAATACGTTTTACTTGCAAAAAAAATAAATTTGTTATAAAATAAAAAAGTAAAAATATAAAAGGAGATTTTTAAAAATGGCAAAGGAAAAATTTGTACGTACAAAACCCCATGTTAACATTGGTACTATCGGACACGTTGACCATGGGAAAACAACTTTAACATCTGCTATTACAACTGTATTAGCAAAAAAAGGTTTATCTGAAAAGAAAGCTTATGACCAAATCGATGGTGCACCAGAAGAAAAAGCTCGTGGTATAACTATCAATACTTGTCACGTTGAATATGAAACAGCAACTCGTCACTATGCACACGTTGACTGCCCAGGACATGCTGACTATGTTAAAAACATGATCAC
>CAYPEY010000025.1:0-35528 GCA_964409955.1 uncultured Staphylococcaceae bacterium | reverse complement strand
AAAAATAACAATATGATAAAGTTTATTATTATTTTTTTAGTTATTATATTAATTATAGATTTATTGTATATATTACATTTTCAAATAAGAATAGTAAAAAAAAGAAATGGTCCTTTATATATTAAAATATTTTTTCTTAAGAAAGTATTGTTTTCTCAAGAAATCCCTATTAAAATAAATAGAAGTAATCCCCCAAGTTTTAAATTTCGCTTAACTAATCTTTTTGATACTAATTTAAAAGATGTAATTAATAATTTGAAAGATACTAATTTTATTGCATATTTGATATTAGATTATGCAAAAATTACTAAAGTAACTGTTATACCTATATATAATACTTCAAGTCCTGTTATGCTACCTTATATAGGAGTGATGGACTGGGTAATAGTTTCTATGATAAAAAAATATATAGATACAACATTTGATATTGTTGAAGATGATTATTATCAAATTATGCTATTAAATGAAAAAGAAGCAAATATCAATTTTGAAATATATTTTGAAGTATCTATATTAAATGTGATTAAAGCTATAATAATAAACTATAAAAATTTTATAAAGTTATTTAAAGAAAAGGAGAATAAACGTGGAGAGCAGATTAAATAATTTATTAGAATTATCGATAGATAAAATGAAGTCTATGATTGATGTTAATATTGTAATGGGAAAAATGATGACATTTAATAATGTTTCAGTAGTTCCTATTTCGAAAATTAAGTGTGGGTTTGTAAGTGGTGGAGTTGACCAAAAGAAAAATGCATATGATGATAAAGAACCATTTGGAGGCGGTGCAGGTGGGACTATGACACTGACACCTATAGCCTTTTTGGTAATTTTAGAAAATGATGCCAAGATACTTCATTTAGATGAAAAATCACATATATTAGAAAATTTAATAGATTTAATTCCTGAAGGATATAATAAGATACTTAATTTAATACAGAAAGAAAAAAAATAATTATGCCGTTTTGGCATAATTTTTTTGCAAAATGTAGAGTTATTTGATATAATTAATACATAGCAATTTTAGGAGTAATTAAATGTCGAAAAATAAAATCAAATTAACGATAGTCTCTGCATTTCATTATTATAAATTAATAGGGAGAAGCGCATTATTTTTAGTAGCTTTAATAATATATATAATTAATAAAGTAACCAATACTGGTGAATATTTTTTTGGTGCCGAAAAAGATTATATTTTACTAGGTGTAATATGGACAATATTTGTTATTGAAATGTTGTTAAGAATGTTTCCATCTAAAACAGAAAGTATAGGTTGCCAAAAACAATTTAAACATACATATATACCAAAAGAAGAAAATACAATTATTTCACTAAAAACAAAACCTATTTCAACTTTTATTTGTTTTATCGCTTGGATAGCTTTAAATAGCATTTTTGGGGTTCTTTATTATTTAGGCATCTTTGATACAGGAATAATGCTGCTTATATCGCTAGCTTATTCAGTTTGTGATATGATATGTATATTATTCTTTTGTCCATTTCAAACTTGGATTATGAAAAATAAATGTTGTGCAACATGTAGGATATATAATTGGGACTATATAATGATGTTTACACCATTAATTTTTATCCCCCATATATATACTTGGTCAATAATTTTTATTGCTTTACTATTACTTTTTAGATGGGAAATAGCGTATAAAATGCATCCAGAAAGATTTATAGAAGGCAAAAATAAAGCATTAGATTGTGTTAATTGTAATGAAAAACTTTGTACTCATAAAAAACAATTACAATCTTTTTTAAAAAAGCGAATGGTTGTAATTCAAAAAAAGATAAATGCAAAACTTAAAAAGAATCAAGATAATTAATATTAGGTGATTTAATATGAAAAAGGTAATTATAGTAGGTGGGGGACCATCAGGAATATATGCGGCAATAACAATAAAAAAACAACTTGGGAATAAGGTAAATGTTACAATTTTAGAAAAAAATGAACGTATAGGTAAAAAGATTATTGCTAGTGGTAATGGTAAATGTAATATAACTAATATATCTGAATTAAATGATTTAGTTTATAATAATTGTTTAGCAAAAGAATTATATAATGAATATCCACCGCTTAAGTTTATTGAAGATCTTCAAGAACTAGGATTACTTGTTGTAAAAGATAAAACAGGTAGAGTATATCCTTATAGCGAATCATCTAATACTGTAATGTCGATTTTTCTAAAAGAACTAGAAAATTTAGACGTTGATGTTAAAACATTTACCAAAGTTATAGATATAAAAGAAACTTCAAATGGTGTTATTGTAAAAACTACTACAGATACATATATATGTGATGAACTAATTATTGCTAGTGGTTCACCTGCATCACTTAAAGATAGTGAAGTTATAAAATATAATAATCATTTAAATAACTTAAAAATGAAGATGAATAAATTAAATCCTGGTCTTGTAGGGTTAAAAACAAATACTCGCAAAGATGGGGGTGTAGACTTTAGTAGTTGTAGTGGGGTAAGACAAAAAGGAATAGTTAAACTAATTAATAAGTTTAATTATGTGGTTTTTGAAGAAGAAGGCGAAATTCAATTTAAAGAAAATGGCTTAAGTGGTATTGTTATTATGAATGCTGCAAGTATTATTTCAAGAAGTAATGAGCCGTTAAAACTAGAAATTGATTTTTTTAATGCATATAAAGAAGAAGAATTAATTAAAATATTAAGTAAATTTAAAGGAAAAAGCTTAGAAAGTATTACAGTAGGACTACTGCATAAAAAATTAAATTTAAAAATTATTGAATTAATAAAAGAAAAAACAATAGAAAACTTTGTAAAATTAGCAAAACATTTTCCTGTTGAATATATATCTACATATGACTTTAGTTTTGCGCAAGTTGCTGTAGGTGGAGTAGATATATCTAATTTAAATAGTGATTTGAGTTTAAAGAACTATCAAAATATATATATAACAGGTGAATTGTTAGATATCGATGGTTTATGTGGTGGTTATAATATGCATATGGCATTTGTTACAGGAAGACATGCAGGTCTTGCTATATGTGATAAAATAAATAAGAGTGAGGACAAAAATGAGTAAGAATATCCCATTAACAGGTGAAGATAAAAATATAAAAATCGATATGATAAATAAAATGGTTGATATCTTTGATGATGCAACAATGATTTGTTATGATGATTTAATAGATGAAGATGTTGAGAATATTGATGTTACAAATTATGATACAGAACGAGGAAGACTAAACTTTTATGAATGTTTATTCAAGGTTATTGATTATTTCTTAGAAGAAAAAGAATTAAAAGTTAGTGATGATGCATTAAATAAAATAGATGTGTTATTAAACGAGTTTAGAGATTTTACTGATCAATATGGAATTAATACAGAAGAAATTAGAAAAGCCTTACTTCTTTTAGATATTAAAGCGTTTAAGAACATTAATTTCCCACTATACTTTATAACTCCTGATATTGTAGGAATGATTTTTGCTATATTAATCGACTCTATATATGAAAATAGTAAAATTCAAATGTTAGATTTTAATTTTGGTACTGGTAATCTTGCTTTTACAATATTAAATCATTCTAAGAATGAATTTGTTTTAACAGGAATTGATAATCACCCATTACTTGCTAATGTTGGTGTACATAAAGCTAATATGTTGATGGTTGATATGAATATGTATTATGAGGATGCATTAAATTATTTAACTAAAGATATTGATTTATTTGTTAGTGATATAGCTAATTTTGAATATGAAAATGATAATTATCATTCATTCCTATATGATGAAGGAGTTAGATATTTTCCATATTTAGCAATTGAACATTACTTACAACAAGAAAATCCAGCTAAATATATGTTCTTAATAGATAGTGATTTTTTTGGAAAAGAAAATAATGAAAAATTTAGACAACTAATAAATGATAAAGCATCAATTGATGCATTAATAGTTTTACCGAGAAGTTTCTTTCAAAACGATGAAGATGTAAAATCTATTTTAATTTTATCAAATGAAGTAACAGATAAAGAAACGTTAGTTGTAAATCTGCCTTCACTTGAAGATAAAAAATTATTTTTAGAAACACTTGAAAAAGTCAAAAAACATTTAAAGGGGTAATGCCCCTTTTTTTCTTTTTAACATATAATACTTTTGGAAGGTGTTTATATGAATAATCAAAAAACTCCATTATATGAAGTAACCTATTTATATAATGGTAATATTAAAAAGATATATGTTAAGGATGAGTCTAAAAATATTTCTGGTAGTATCAAGTATCGTCCAGCAAAACTTATGATGGAAAAAGCTTATGAAGAACATATTATAGATAAAGATTCTAAAATATGCGAGGTGACTAGTGGAAATATGGGAATAGCACTAGCTACTATATGTAAGAATACTGGGAATGAAGTTACTATCATAATGCCAAAACATGCAAGTTTAGAAAGAAGAAAAATATTACAAGATCTTGGTGCAAATCTAATTTTAACAAGTGGGTTTGTTGAATCATTTGATACATGCAAAAAACTTGAAGATATGGGTTATATTTGTCTTCATCAATTTGAAAATATATATAATGCTTTATCATATCATTCATTATGTGAAGAGTTGGAAGATAGTATTAATGAATTTACAGGAATTGTTGCGGGGGTTGGAACAGGTGGAACATTAAATGGTATTGGTAGATATTTAAAAGATAAATATAATAGCAAAGTAATTGCTGTAGAACCATATGAAACTTTATTGTTATCAACAGGTAAAAGTAACGGTATTCATAAGATAGAAGGATTATCAGATGAGAAGGTTCCGAAACTTTATCCAAGTGATATTGTTGATAAAATAATATCTATTAAAAGTGATGATGCAATATGTATGGCTAGAAAACTAAAAGAAGAATTAGGACTTAATGTGGGAATTTCAAGTGGAGCCAATTTTCTTGCTTCTATACTTTGTGGGATAGATAAAGTAATCACAGTTTTTCCTGATGATGATACTAAATATACATCAACTGATTTATATAACTATAATATAACAAGTCCACTTGTTGATAGTATTAATTTAATAAGTAAAAATAAAAAGTAAGAAGCTTACACTTCTTACTTACATTATTTTAATGATTTTATCTAGTTTTGTATATATATCGGATAACTCTTCTTTGATGCTTGGTGTATCAATTGTTGTATCATCTTTTATCCCCGCAATATAATCTAAACTTACATTAAACATTAGTGATAATTTAATTAAAATGCTAATAGTAGGTTCACAAACACCAGCTTCATATCTTGAAAGAGTTTTTTCACTTATATCTAATTTTGCTGAAAGTTCTTTTTTAGTTAAATCGTTATCTCTTCTTAAATCAGTTATTCTTTTACACCAGTTCATATATACCACCTTTGGCCCTTTTTAATAAATTATAGCCTTAAATGTCCGTTATTTTTTAAAACCAGACAATATATGTTTATAATTTTTAAAACTAGACAAATATGTCTAAAATTAATTGTTTGAAAAAATATCAATATTGTATTATAATATTTTTGTCATAGTATTTATTAACTAAGGAGGAATATAAATGAATTTTGATATATATAAAAATCAAATAGAAGAATTAATACTTTTACATAAATATATAAAAAAGAAAATATTTATTAGAGTAGTAATTCTTTTAATAATCGCAGTAATTGATATAATATTTACTATTATTTTTAGTGAAAATAACGATATGATATTTGAAGTAATTGTTGCAGCACTTGTTTCATGGTCAGTTGTTATATTATTAATTGTAAATATTTGTAAGTTAACAGCTTCTTTTCAAAATGGAAATTATTCGGAACTTGTTAAAAATATTTTATCTAATGAAACAAATGCTTCTATTGAATTGATAACTGATAAAAAGATGAGCAAAGAGATTTTAGTTAATAATTCTAATTTTATTACAAAATCATATACTCCATATTTTAATACTTTTATGAAAATAGGTGATTTATATTATCAATATTTAAGTGTTACCTTTTCAAAAAATGTAATTTATGAAGGATACGTTATTATTACTGATATAGAAATAGATGGAGATTTTAAAATTGTAGATAATGAACTTTCTATGTACATGATAAGTAATTATAAAAAAGATAAAGAATTTAGTTCGAAAAAACCATTTATTTATTACAAGAAAAATAAAGATGATACCGTAGTAGAATATATTGATAAAGTCATTGATTATGTTAATGAATTGTTTGGAGTAGAAGTTCCAGTGGGAATTTGCATATATAATAACCATTTAACAATTTTACTTGGTAGTTGCTTTAAAAATAAGCGCAAAAAATTTAGTTTTTCGTTTAAATTAAATGAACAAACTATTAAAGATTATATAGAACAAATATTAACTGATTTGAAAAATACAAAACTTGTAAAAGAAAAAATTTTAGAAAGTGCTAATAGTTATGAAAGTATATAGTGGAGCAGGTAATATTTTTGTTATAACTAAATATAATGAAGAATTTGCAAGTCCTGATTTTGCAAGAAGTATATGTAAAGATATATATGATGGTTTTATGATGGTAAAAGATTCTCCATTAGAAATGGTATTATATAATAGAGATGGTACAATTGCTAGTATGTGTGGGAATGGTATTAGATGCTTTATTAACTTTTGTTATGATGAAAAAATTATTTCATCAAACTTTAATATAGTTAAAACACCTAGTGGTAATGTTGAAACTCATATTGTAAATACAACTCCTTTTACTGTTTTAGTATATATGAATGATCCAAAATATATATATCTTGATAATAAAATTCATAGTAATGAGCATATAATAGTTAATGACCATCACTATGATATATCAATAGTAAATACAGGAGTTTGGCATGGAGTAATTATTCCAACAGATTTTAATCAAGCATTAAGTGATGCTAAAGCTATGAGAGATTTACCAGAATATCAAGAATTTATGAATTTGGATTTTGTATCACTTAAACCTGCACTATATGTTAAAACCTATGAACGAGGCGTTGGCTTTACTAAAGCTTGTGGAACTGGTTCTATGGCGACATATATAATATTAAAAGATTTAGATATAATAAAAGAAGATAATGTTATAATTAAAGTAGATGGTGGTAAAATAAAAACTGGAAAGGATAAAAAAGGTTTTTATATAGAATCACAATCTGAATTTATTGAAAACTTTAAAATGTAG
This sequence comes from uncultured Staphylococcaceae bacterium, assembly GCA_964409955.1. Taxonomy (GTDB): domain Bacteria; phylum Bacillota_I; class Bacilli_A; order ML615J-28; family CAG-313; genus CAG-313. The sequence continues at coordinate 28,349 of CAYPEY010000025.1, read as the reverse complement.
GTATGCTATTTTTAAGCGCATTAGAAACAATTCATTCTCTTTTATGGGGAATGCCATTAATTTGTTTGATCTTAATAGTTGGTATATATCTAACTATTAAATTAAAGGGTATTCAAATATTTAAAATAAAAAAAGCTTTTAACTTATTTAAAGAAAAAGATAATACTAACGAAGGAGAAGTATCTACTTTCCAAGCAATATGTATTAGTCTTTCCGCAACCATTGGAACAGGAAATATCATTGGTGTCGCATCAGCTATTATGCTAGGTGGTGTTGGAGCACTTTTTTGGATGATAGTTTGTTCGGTTTTTGGTATGGCGATTAAATATGTTGAAAGCTTTTTAGCTATAAAATATAGAATAATAAATAATAATACAACAATAGGTGGACCTTTTGCATATATAGAAAAAGGTATGGGTTCAAAATATAAGTGGCTTTCTAAAGTATTTGCACTGTGTACAGTAGGTGCTTGTGTTCTTGGGCTTGGTACATTTATTCAAATTAATGGTATTGTTGATGCATTTGAAAATTTATTCGGTAATTATCAAAATGTTATATATACATCTGATAATATTACAATTACAACAGTGTCAGTTATTGTTGGTTCGATTATAACAATATTATCAGCAATTATACTAATAGGTGGGGTACAAAGAATTGGTAAAGTTTGTGAAGTTCTTGTTCCTTTTATGGCAATATTTTACGTTAGTATGTGTCTTCTACTATTAGTATTAAATATAAAAGCCGTACCTGATGCTTTGATTTTGATAGTAAAAGAAGGATTAAATATTAGATCTTTTATCGGTGGAGCGCTAGGTATTCAAATTAGCGAAGGTTTAAGGCAAGGAATGTTGAAAGGCATTTTTATAACTGAATCAGGTCTTGGTAGTTCACCTATTGCAATCTCTACTGCAAAATCAACTAATCCGGTAAAAGAAGGATTAGTTACAATGGTATTTTCACTACTTAGTGTTATCTTGATTTGTGTATCAACAGGACTTTGTATTATTGTAACCAAAGCACATACTCAAGGGTTATCAGGTATAGCTATAATGAATTATGCTTTTTCTATAGGACTAAATTGGCCTAATTTAGTGGTAGCATTATTTGTATTAATATGTATAACATGTTTTGCTTTTTCAACTATTATAGGGTGGAATTTATATGGCGAAAAAGCACTATCATATCTTACTAATAATTCAGAAAAAGCAATACTTATATATAAGTATGTATATATATTTATGGTATTAATAGGATCTATATTGGAACTTAACTTAATATGGAAGCTTGCGGAAGTATTAAATGCTTTAATGGCTATACCAAATTTAATTGCTGTTGTATACTTAAGTAAGGTTGCAATAAAAGAAACCAATATATATCTAAAAAAGAAAAAATAAGCTTTTGCAAGCTTATTTTAATTTTTCAATATAATTATAATAAAGGTTTTAAAAATAGTACAAATACTAGGAATAAAACGATATATAATACAATACCAAATAATGTTCCCCAACCAGATGAAATAGCTTCATTTGGTTTTTTGTTTTGCCAGATACCATAGAATACGCATCCTAGTGGTGGTAAAAAGAAACCAATAAACCAGAAAGCCCAATTCATTTTAGCTTTTTCACTTGCAACATTTAAGTTTTGATTTTCCATAAGATTTCACCTCTTAATCTAATTATATCATAAATTCGTAAAAAATCAAACTATATGAAAAAAAATAATAATTATGATATAATGTTTAACGGTGAATAGTATGAAATTTAAAATAGGAAATGTCGAATTGAAAAATAATATTGTGCTTGCGCCAATGGCTGGTGTTACCACTTCAGCATTTAGACAACTTTGTCTAGAATATGGGGCTGGGCTTGTTTGTACGGAAATGATTAGTGATAAAGGCCTTTATTATGAGAATCAAAAGACATTAAAAATGATCGAGATAAAAGAAGAAGAACATCCAATATCTATGCAAATATTTGGAAGTGATGCACAGTCTATTACTAACTCTGCTAAATATTTAATATCAAAAACACCAATAGATATTCTGGATGTTAATATGGGATGCCCTGTAAATAAAGTAGTAAAAAGCGGGTCTGGATCTGCTTTATTAAAAGACCCTAATAAGATATATGATATAGTTGCTTCGCTTAAAGATAATGTAGAACTTCCTGTGACTGTAAAAATTAGGGCAGGTTGGGATGTGCATTCAGTTAACTGTGACAAAGTAGCGTCTATGATATGTAAAGCTGGAGCAGATGCTATTACGATTCATGGAAGAACTAGAAGTCAATTATATACAGGAACAGCTAATCTTGATTATATTAAAATGGTAAAAGATGTTTCAACAATACCTGTAATCGGTAATGGTGACATTAAAGATATCAATAGTGCTAAAGCTATGCTAGATTTGGGAGTTGATGCCATAATGGTAGGTAGAGCATCACTTGGCAATCCGTTTATTTTTAAAGAATTATCAACTTATTTTGAAAAAGGAGAAATTATTGAAAAGCCTTCTAAAGAAGAAGTAATTTCAACTCTTTTAAGACATGCAAATATGTTATTTCTTGAAAAAGGTGAAAAGGTTGCGATGATAGAGATGCGAACACATGCAGCATGGTATTTAAAATTGATTCCAGGAACTAAAGCTTTTAGAAGCGCAATAGTTAGTGTGAAGACATATGAAGAATTAAATAATATATGTAATGCGATATTAAATCAAAACATTAGTTTTTAATAACTAATGTTTTTTTAACCTTTTATTTTTAAAAAAATACCACTTATCATTTTTATATTTACTAAAATTAATATATATGATAAAATAGTTATGGATGGTGAATAATATGAAATATAAATTAATAATAGACCCACATCAAGAAGAACAAATTGAAATTATAGCACATAGTAAAAATGATAAAATAATAGCTATAGAAAAAATTTTACAAGAAGAAAATATTATATATGGATATTTAGAAAATGAAATAGTAAAAATAGATATTAATAATGTTTGTTGTATATATACACAAGACTCTAAGGTATATGTTGTTTTTGATAATAAACAATATCAAATTAAACAAAGACTATATCAATTAGAAGAAGTTCTAAATAATAATTTTATTAAGATAAATCAAGGGTGTATTATAAATTTTGAATATATAAAAATGTTTGAAAATTCAATAGGTGGTAGTGTTAAGGTAGTGCTTATTAACGGGTTTGAAGATTATGTATCAAGAAGAATGTTAAAAAGTGTTAAAAGGAGTCTAGGATTATGACAAAATATATAAAAGAGTTTTTATTAAGAGGTATATTTTTTGGGGGATTTGGTCCAATAATTTTAGGAATCATTATGCTTGTTTTACATTACGCTATAGAAGTAACAGTAACAGGGGCGGATATATTTGTTGGAATTATATCTACATATTTACTTGCATTTGTTCATGCGGGGGCGAGTATATTTAATCAAATTGAAAAGTGGTCAGTAGGTAAATCGCTACTTGTTCATTTATCATGTTTATATGTTGTATATTTATTATGTTATTTGATAAATAGTTGGATTGCATTTGATCCTGTGGTAATATTAATTTTTACACTTATTTTTCTAGTAATATATTTCACTGTTTGGCTAATAGTATATATATGCGTAAAGCATACGACTAAGAATTTAAATAAAAAAATATTAAAAAAATAACCTGTTTAAAAACAGGTTATTTTAATTCTAAATGATTATATAAATTATATAAATATAGACTCATTGTAACATTAACTTTTATGCCATCATTTAAATATTCAAAATCACTAATATTAGCTTTCTCTTTTAAAGTATTAAATATATCTCCTTTATCATAAGGAATAAGTAGAGTTAGAGTAAAAGTGTCAGGGAATAATTTAGTTTTGATATATTCTAGTAGTTCATCAAATCCTATTTTAGTGATGTTTGATGTAATAATTGCGTCATGTTCAACTTTTGGTAAAAAGATTGGGTTAGGTACTAAATCTGCCTTATTTAATATATATACAATAGGGATGTCTTTAACACCTATATCTTTTAATACTTGATTTGTTGTTTCAATTTGAAGATCTGCATGAGGATTGGATGCATCTACAACATGAACTATTAGTGATGCTTCTTTAATTTCTTCAAGAGTTGATTTAAATGATTCAACTAAATGATGGGGAAGATTACTAACAAAACCTACGGTATCAGTAATTAAGAATTCTTGATTAGTAGGAAGTTTAATTGCTCTAGTTGAAGTCTCTAGTGTTGCAAATAGCATATCTTTAACAAATACTTGTTTTTCATCATCATCTTTAAACATAGAAAGAAGGGTGTTAATTGTTGAAGATTTTCCGGCATTTGTATAGCCTACAAAAGCTACTGTTTTTACATCATTATTTGCACGAGATTTTCTTGCGGTTTTCCTACTTTGAACAATACTTTTTAATTCTTCACTTGCTTTTTGTATGCGTTTTTCTATGTGACGACGATCAAGTTCAAGTTTTGTTTCTCCACTACCACGTCTAGCACCGGTTCCACCACCGCCACCTCCTCCTGTGCGAGATAAGTGCACGTATGATCCTACAAGACGAGGTAACATATATTTCATATTAGCAATTTCAACTTGTAACATTGCTTCTTTGGTTTTTGCGCGAGTTTCAAAAATTTCAAGTATCAACATCGTTCTATCAATGATTTCACAGTTAAGAATATTTCCAATATTTCTTAATTGAACAGGCGATAATTCGTCTAAGAAAACAATTAAGTCAGGATTATGGATATCTGTTAGATTTTTAAGCTCTAAAAGTTTTCCACTACCTATATATGTAGCGTTGTTATAAGCATCCATTTTTTGAGTTAGATTATCTATTACTTCAATGTCTCTTGCTTCACATAAATTAATAAGTTCATTCATTTGGTAATTAAATAATTCATCTGTTGTCTTATTAACACCAACTATGATAGCTGTTGATTTTTTATTAAGATTTTCCATAGGTCTCACCTCTTTAGTAGTATTTTATCATAAATTTAAAATTCGCTATAAATTTATGCTTATAAATATAAGTCTATAATATAGTTCATTTGCATATAATGGTTAAGGAAAGAAGAACATAAGGAGGAGTACATGTTTGAAAACTTTAGTACAAATGCTCTTCAAATAATTGATGATGCATTGCAAATTGCAAGAAATTTAAATGCCAAGTTTGTTGGTAGTGAACATCTATTACTTGCAATGTATAAAAAGCCTGATACGATATGTCATTTTTTATTAAATGAAAAAGATATTATGTATGAGGATTTAATAAATGTTATTGATAATTTAATAATTCTTAGAAAAAGTGAAATTGAAGATTTTACATATACTAAAAAATTTCAAGAAATTATATTATATGCAGAACAATTAGCAAAAGATTTAAATAGTAAATATGTATATGATGAACATATATTTTATGTTATGTTAAAGGAATATGATAGTGTTGCTTGCGTTGTAATTGAAAAACTAAATCTAGACATTGAAGATTTAATGATGGATATCGAAGAAATATTTAATTTTTTTAATAGTGATGATAGTACTCAAACTGAAGACTTAGAACCGTATCCTTTTTTAACAAATTTATCAACTACTAAAAAGATTCATCCTTTTATTAAACGTAATAATTATATAGAAAAGATTAACTATATTTTATCTAAAAAACAGAAAAATAATCCTTTATTAATAGGTAATGCGGGAGTTGGTAAGACTGCGATAGTTGAAGGACTATCTGAGATTTTAAAAGATCAAACAATATATCAACTTGATTTAGGAAGTATTGTATCTGGTACTAAATATCGAGGAGAGTTGGAAGAAAAAATTACCAAAGCTATGGAGTATATTAAAAAGAAAAAAGCTATAGTTTTTATTGATGAAATTCATAATATTGTAGGTGCTGGTTCTAATGATGGATCTTTAGATATTGCAAACATTTTAAAACCATATTTATCCAGATCGGATATAAAATTAATAGGTTCAACCACACTTGATGAATATTATCGTTTTATAGAAAAAGATAAAGCACTTATGAGACGTTTCCAAAATATATATATAGATGAACCAACACCTATGGAAACATTAGATATAATTAAGGGAATAAAAGCTAGTTATGAAGAATATCATAATGTGAAATTTTCGAATAACAATTTATTATCAATTATCGATAAATGTAATATGTATTTAGTAAATAGAACGTTTCCTGATAAGGCAATTGACATTTTAGATGAGGTTGGCGCAAGAAAAAATATATCTAATAAAAAAATAGAAAATATAATAGATGAAGTATTGTATGATACAATTTCTTTAAAACCAATTACTTTAGAATGTTTGAGAAAAATTGATTTAGAATATCCTGAGTTAAAAAAATTATATATTAAATTTATTACAAAAGAAAAATATAAATTTAATATAAATAATATGGGAATCATTCAAGTTGATAAGAACTTTTATGTAAAGCCTTTATTACAAGATTTAAATAAAATTTTTGGTTTTAAAGAAGAGATGTATTTAGAAATAGATTTAAGTAACTATCAAGATGCAGCTACAATTAATAATTTAATAGGTTCGTCAAAAGGTTATGTTGGTTATGAACAAGGTGGAATACTAAGTGAGCATATTATTAAATATCCAATGAGTGTAATATACTTTAAAAACATTGGTCTTGGACATTTTTCAATTCAAAGTTATATAAAAACTATTTTAGAAAAAAAACAACTTGTAGATAACAAATCAAGAACTATAAATTTATCAAATACTTTGTTTTTGATTGAAAAGAAAAAAGAAACAGACAATGTGGCTGGTTTTATAGAGATGAAAAATAAAAAAACAAATTACATATTTTTAAAATCAAAAAAAGAAAAATCAAGTTTTAATGATATAAATAAATTATTATTAAAAGAGAAAATTATAATATCAAATATTGATCAAATCGATATAGAAATTTTAGAAAATTTAGTTTGTGATGTTTTATTACAAGGCCCAGGAGAATATAAATATAATCATAATAGTAAAAAAATAGAGAATATGAATAACTAACAATATGTGTTAGTTATTTTTTTTGCTAATTTCTTTTATTAAAAAGTAAAATTTGGTATAATAAGTATAAATTGGTGTATTATGCATATTTTTCGATAAGAGGAAAGTTTATGAAAATAAAAAGTGAGAGAAAATATAGAGTTCAACATGAAAATTATCATTTGATGAATATTCTTGAAGAAGAATATTATGTAGAATTAGGTGTTATTAATCTTAGCACTTTAAAGAAATTTTTAAAGGGCTATAAAGTAACACTAGACGAATTAGTAGATATAGATTTACTAAGTGAAGGAATTGGAAAAATAATTGGTGATAATGTTTGTGATATATATTATCAATTAAATTATTTGATTAATCTACGTTTAAAAAATTCTACTTCTAAATTTATTTTAACAGTTAGCACTTTAAAATATACAGATAAACAAGGTTGTGAAAAATATGCACCAATATTTTTAATCCCATTTGATGTTGATAGTAAAACACTAGAATTGAAAAAGTCTGATAATATATATATAAATATTAGTCTTTTGCAAAGTATAGATGATAAAAATGAAGAAACTAAAAGTGGACTTGTTAATGAATATCGAAATAAAAAAATATATACTATCTCTGAAATGGATAAAATTGCACTAGACATTGCAAAATTAACATCATCAGTTGTAGAACCTATTAGCTATTTTACTATTGCAAGTGTTGAATATAAAGATTTTTCTTTGCAAGAAAATAAAATGACTCCCCAACGTTCAATTTATGAAACATCAGAAAGCGATATAGTAGAAAGATATTTTAAAGAAACAAAATGCATTTTACCAACAAATATTAATCAAAAAAATATAATACTTAAGGCAAAAGATGGAGAAAACTTTTCTGTAGATGGTCGTCTGGGTGCTGGAAAAACTCATACAATTATAAATATAATTGCTGATGCGATTAGTAATAACAAAAAAGTTTTATATGTTAATCAAGATTCTGATAATATCTATGATATTGAAAAAAATATGATTTATTTAGGACTTGGGAATTATACATATAATTTTGGAACTAATTTAAAAGATATTGAAAAACCTAATGTTGAATATGATCAAAATGAAATAAAATGTAATCCAGAAGTTCTTAAAAATTTATTTGATTTCCAAAATCAAATCCAAAAAAGAGTTCATGGTTATAATATTCAAACAATATTTGAACGTTTAGCAGTACTAAAGCATGATTATCCCAATATTGAACAAATAAATATTGAAACAGATTTGGAATCCCATGAAGTTAGTCAAATCTATAAAGATTTAAAAAAAATAGAAAATAATTTAAAAAATATAGATTTATATGCAACTAATATTTGGCATCGATTAGAAGTAGCTGGTCAAAGTATTTCTAAAGAAGAAATTATTAATAGAACTGATAACTTTCAGAAAATACATTGTGAATTGTCAAAGAAAATTAAAAAGTATTGTGATAAATATCAACTTGACATGCCGAAAAATACTAATGAACTATATAAAATGATAAATTATGTGTATTCATTTGCATCAGTGTGTCCATTAGAAACATGGAAAAATGAGGATGTTAGAAGAAAGGTTCAAAGCAATTTGCATGGCATACAATCATTTATAGATGTTAATTATAACATTAATAAATACTATAATACCAACATTAATAAAGAATATCAAAATGGCAGAATGCAAGAAATTTTTGAACGTATTATAGGTGATCATATAAAAGTTAATGATAAATATGAAACTAAAGATGCTATATTCTTTAATAGATTAATCGCAAAGGATAATGTTAAACAAAATATAATTTCTGAAATAGTTAATAATTCTTTAAATTTAGAAAATATTTCACATGAAGTGAAGGAAATATTTAATCTTAAACATATTAATCCTGATGCTAATATAGCTTTTACAAAAATGGCTAATTTGTTTAATCAATTTAAATGGAATCGAAAAATAGTTGATTGTTATATTTCTAATCCAGGAGTATTTACTAAATATGCGCCAGAGATAGCAGAAAGTTATGAAATATATAATAATGTAAAAATCATACTTCCTCAACATGTAAATAAATTTGAAATGTTTACTACAACATTTTTAAATGAGGTATTCTTAAAGAAGAATAAATATAAAGCGATTGCCTCATATGTTAACTCTAAGGCAATTAAAAAAGATAACATTGATGTAAATGTAGTAGTAGAAGAAGTTGAAAAATATTATGTTTCAATGGAAAAGATTCAAAAGTATTTATCTGATATGTTTGGTAAAAACGAATATGATGAAAATTTTATTGTTCAATTTATTGTATTTTGGGAATTTATTGACAGTTTAAGTTTAAATCAAATGAAATATTTTAAATATTTCTTAGATAAATTAAGTGTACAACGTTCTCAAGAAACATTTATTAAAAAAGTTAAATCAAGTCTTGATGCATATAAAGAAGAGGCTTATAAAACTAATGATATTTGTAATAAATTAAAGAATTTTAATATCATTATATCTGGCAATGATTTAATGCGTAAAGTGGAATTATTACAAGTATGGAAATTATATTTAGAAGAAGTAGATAGCTATAAAGAAGAAATTTATAATATCTTCTCAAAAGAAGCAACTTATGATGATGTAGTTAAATTAATAGAAATTGATCAAAAATATGTAAAATTAGTAAAAGACATTAATAAAAATAATAAAGAATATGAAAAATACATTGGTAAATATTATAAAGGTTTAGAGACAGCGGTAAATGATATTGGTCAAACAATTGAACATTATGGTGAATTTTTAAGAAAAGTAAAGAATATAGCTTTAATAGAAAAAGTTTTACAAAATGATTTAAATACTTTGCTTGAAGATACAAGAAAAATAGAGGATTTATATTTTACTTGGGGTCATAAATGTAGATCTTTTTCATTCTGTTTTAAGGGGGGACAACAAGAACTTTATACCAATAGCTTTTCAAAAAATGATAAGTTACTTACACAATTTATTGAAAAAGAAGATCAAGTTGATGCCATTTTAAGTATTAATGAGTTAACTGCGGGCTTTTTAGATTTTAATCTGAAAGATTTATACGAAGGAATTCGTAGTTGCAAGTATGGACATAATATTGCAAATAGATTTATCTATACTGTTTATTATAAATATTACAAAGAGGTTTTAGAAGAATATCCATTATTAAAAACTTTTGATGATGTAGATAAAAATATTAAAGATTATGCTGATTATGAAAAAATATATTGTAATAAGAATTTAATATCTTTACAATTAAATGCCAAAACATTAAAACCTATTAATATTATGGATAATAATTTAGAATTTAATCAGTATGATGAAATAGTAAAAATATTATCTAAAAATGTATTTTTATATTATGCTAATCTAGGTATTTTTAATAGTAATATGGATTTAAATCTTTACGATTTAGTTATCATAGATGATGCACATTTATCATCTGCTAATAAATATAATCGAATTAATGAATGTAAACAAGTTATTGCTTTTGGTAATAGTCATTTCCATACATCAGTTTCAAATGCGTTAATGACTCGTTTAGGTGATGCTTGTAAATATGAATTAAATCGTAGTTATATTAAGAAAAATTCAGTTTTAAATTTATGGGAAAAATCTAATCAATATATATATACTTTAAAAAATAACATCAATGTTGTCACTAAAGATGACTTCAATGATTTTGTTAAGGATGTATTTGAACGCTTTCAAAAAAATCCGAATTATATATACAACATACTTGTTTGTAAAGAATCTACTAGAAGAAAGATATATACTGCAATAGTAGCGCTTCTAGCTAACTTTTATGATCCAAATGAAATTATGAATATATTCTGTTATAATATTAGAATTTTAAATGCTCCTCTTGAGGGAAATCGATATGTAAATGAAGTATTCATTTATTATGATGATTTTATTAATTTAGAAAATTCTGTAAAAGAACTAGTATATCGTAATTATTTAATTGCCCATAACGATGTTGTTATTTATTTAATAAAACATAAAATTGAAAATGAAAATATAACTCTTAAAAAAGAAATTTTTGATACTATTAAGCAATCTAATATTGAGGATAAGAGTCTTAGTGATATATCTTCAAGAGTAAAAAATGCTTTAATTAAAAAAGGTAAAAATGTTGAAAATGGTTTTGGAGAGTTTGATTTAATTTTACATGCTGAAAAGTCTACTGCTATATATATAATTGGTAAAGAAAATAATTATATGGTTAATTTTGTAGATGATTATGTATATTACAATTTAGAATATCAAAATCGTGGATGGCAAGTAGAAGTTGTGTATATTGTTGATTTAATTGAAAATTTTGATAATACAATCGATAAATTAGTAGAAAACATTGGATAGGTGTAAAATGAAAAATAATCGTAGGGATACCACAATCATAATTAATGAAATGAAAAAAAAGCCTATTAGTATTAGGCACTTAAAAGCTGTGCTTAAAAAATATCAAAAAAAAGGTTATAATTTTAATAGTAAATATTACCAAGGTAAGAATTTATTACATTATGCTATTGAATATAATTTAACTAGTTTAATTAATGTAATTATTAAATACGGATGTAATCCTGATATTTGTGATGATAATTATAACGCACCGCTTCATTTTGCGGTAATGAAAAGTAATATCAAGGCAATAAAATTATTAATTAAAAATGGAGTGGATATTAATATTTGTGGTGAATTTGAACAGACTCCTCTACATTTAGCTACGATTATAGGGAATTTAAAAATTGTAAAATTATTGATAAAAAAAGGATCAGATTATAATCTGGTAGATGAGCGAAATTTATCAGTACTTGATTATGCTAGGGATGAAAAAAATCATCAAGTTATAGCATTACTTGAAAAATATATAAAAAGCGAGAAGGTGGAAAAATGTTAGAAAAACTTAATGAATATATTAATTCTATGCAATATGGAATATTTTCATTTGTATTTGAAACATTAGTAATATTATTAGCAATAATTTTTGTAATAGTAGTATTATTTAAATATATTCAATCAAAAAAAATTATTATAGTATATTTAGCCATAATGGCATTAGGAATTGCTAGTTTCTTATTAAAATCTACTTATGCAACTTATACAATAATAATATTACTTGTATTATCAACAGTAGGTTTATTAGTGTATTATATACCTGAAATTAAACAGTTTTCTATTAGTAAAATTAGTTCTAAACAAAATAAAAAATATTTATCTAATGTTGAAGTGAAAGATGAATTAATTAAAACTCTAATTAAATCTGTTAAACATTTAAGTGAAAGACGTATTGGTGCAATTATAACTATTGAGAAAGAACACAGTTTAAACACTTTAGTACAAAGCTCAGTTAAAATTGATGCTGTTGTTTCGTTTGAATTATTAGAATCTATATTCCATACAAATACTGCTCTACATGATGGTGCCGTAATTATTAGAGGCGATAGAATTAAATGTGCAAGTGCTTTTTATCAACCAAGCCAAAAGAAAGATATCCCTCAACATTATGGTTCTCGTCATCGTGCAGCAATCGGGATTAGTGAACAAAGTGATGCATTTACTATAATTGTATCAGAAGAAACTGGTCATATTGCTACAACTATAAGTGGAACAATTACAGGCAATGTATCTTTAGAAAGTTTACAACATTCGTTAGAACAACAAATTATCGTAAAAACAAACCAATAAGAAGGAGAATATAAGTATGATGATATTATCATTATTTGCAAATTTAGAATTATATCAAATAATTACAATAATATTGTTATCGTTATTTACTTTATGTGTATGGTCTGTTAAGTATTGGGTATTAAAAAAATTTAATATCATTGATCTAGCAGTTACAGTTGTTGTAATATTAACATCAGTTATATATATAAATATTAAACTTTGGCTAGTTATTGGTTTAATTGTTATTAGCGTGTTAAACTTAGCATACTCAGTTTATGATTTAATTAGTTTAATATTTATTAATACAACATTACTTGAAAAAACAACAGATTATTTAAAAAACAATGAATATGATTTTTATATACAAATTGATGAAAAAGAAAGAATCATTAATTGCAGTAACACTTTCTTAAAACTAACAAAAATGTCTAAGAAAGATATATTAAAGAATAAAGGTTGGAAATTTATATTTGATTGTTTTGATGTGAAAACTCTTAACAAAGAAGAATTTTCTTTAAATAATGCAAGTCAATTAATTCGTGAATTTAATGAATGTAATAGTAAACATAAAATATATAAATTTAGTATGGAATCAAGCCTTGTTGAGGATAATTTAGAAAATGAAAGTATTTTATATGACTGTATTATTCAACCAATTTTCTTTGGTAAAAAATTAATAGGTAGAAATGTATATTTTTATCAAGATAAATATGTAGTTGTTGAAAAGTTAAAAGAAATTGTTAGAAATACGTGTATTGATTTAGAAGATAGTTCTGCACAACTTGATCTTATGATGAGTATGTCTGAGGGAATTATAATGTATTATGATTTTCAAAATAAAGTATATGTTGCAACAGATTGTTTTTGTGCATATACAAAGACAACAAAAAAAGAATATAAGTTTCATGAATTATTTTCACATATTCATCCAGAAGATGTTCCTAAATATTATGAACAAGCAGAAACTGTTAATAGTTTAGCAGTTACAAAAATTCATTATCGTTTATCGATAGGTGGAATTTATTATGAAGTTGAAGAAGATTCAATATATATGCGTAAAGATTATGGATTAATATCTATCATTAGGATTGCAGAAAGAGGCGTTTCGCAAAGCGCTCCACAAAATGCAAAAGTTAGAAAAAATGTAGAAGTTTTAAATAATCTTGCTGAAACAGATATCTTATCTAAACTAGATCAAACAACAAAATTCTTAGATCACGTTTTAGGAGATGAAAAAAATGAAGATTAATGCAATACTTCTTATGGCAGGTATGTCTTCAAGATTTAATGATTCTACTAATAAAGTAATATATGAAATTAATGAAAAGCCTTTGTTTATATATAGTTTAGATGTTCTTTATAATCATAAAAATATTGAACACATATATATAACAGTTAATAAAAACAATAAAGATGAAATAACAAATATTATTGAAAATAATTATAATATGAGTAAAATCACAATAATAGAAGGTGGTGCTACTCGTAGTCATAGTGTAAGAAATGCTATTGCTTGTATAGATGCAGATTATGTATTAATTCACGATAGCGCAAGACCACTTATTCAGCATATTGATATTGACAATTTAATTAGTCAAATGCCAAATTACAAATGTGGAACATTAGCTCATAAAGTTTATGATACCATTAAAGAAGTAGATAGCGGGGTAAAAACAGTTGATAGAAATAAATTATATGCGGTATCAACACCTCAGTTTTTTCATAAAAGTTTGTATCAACAAATATTAAATCCAGAACTTGATGAAGCATTAATTACAGATGAAATCTCTTTATTTGAAAAAAAAGAGCCTGTTGCTTTTGTTCTTGAATCAAGAAATAATTTAAAAGTTACTACAGTTGATGATTTAGATTATGTAAGATATATTCTAGAAGGTAAAAAAGAATATAAAGTGGGACATTCTTTTGATCTACATACTTTAGAAGAAGGTCGTAAGTTAATACTTGGTGGTGTAACTTTTGATACATCGTATGGCTTAAAAGGGCATAGTGATGCTGATGTTGTATATCATGTGGTTGCTGAAAGTTTAATGGGAGCTCTTGGAATCGGGGATCTTGGAACTTTATTTCCAGATACTGATCCTAAATTTAAAGGGCAAGATTCTAAGTATTTTGTAGAAGAAGTTATGAAAAGACTTGTAGAACAACAATACTTAGTAGAAAATATTGATGTAATAATTTATTTAGAAAAACCAAATTTAAAAAATTATAAAAAGCAAATGGCTCAAAATATTAAAGCATTAACAGCATGTTCATATGTTAATGTTAAAGCAACAACCCTTGAAAAACAAGGAATAATTGGAAAAGGGTATGGTATTGCAAGTGAGGCAGTTTGTTTAATTAGAAAAAAATAGACAAGAGGTATATATATGTATAACCAAAAGATGTGTGAATTAGGTAGTGCAGGTTCTGCAATCAGAGAATTGTTTGAATACGGAAAAAAAAGAAAACTAGAAGTTGGCGCTGATAAGGTGTATGACTTTAGTTTAGGTAATCCAAATGTACCTGCACCAAAAATTGTTAACGAAACTTTAATTAATTTAATAAATAATACAGATCCTGCATTTCTTCATGGTTATACATCAGCATCAGGAGATTTAAAGGTTCGTGAGTCTATTGCGACATACTTAAATGAAACATATGGGGCAGCTTTAGATTATAAATTAATCCATATGACATCAGGTGCTGCGCCTGCTATTACAGCAA
Organism: uncultured Staphylococcaceae bacterium; assembly: GCA_964409955.1. Classification (GTDB taxonomy): domain Bacteria; phylum Bacillota_I; class Bacilli_A; order ML615J-28; family CAG-313; genus CAG-313. The sequence continues at coordinate 12,898 of CAYPEY010000025.1, read as the reverse complement.
CTTGTATGGGGCTATTAAATGAAGGAGAAGAAGTTATTGCTTTTGCGCCATTTTTTCCTGAGTATAAAGTTTTTGTTGAAAATGCTGGTGGAGTACTAAAAATTGTAAAATGTTTAGAACCTTCATTTGATATTGATTATGTTGCATTAGATAAGGCAATAAGCCCTAAAACAAAGATAGTTATGATTAATTATCCTAATAATCCCACAGGTGTAGTAATTAAACCAGAAGGAATGAAAAAGTTAGTTGATGTTTTAAATAAAAAACAAAAAGAATATAATCATCCAATATATCTATTCTCCGATGAACCATATCGTGAATTAATATATGATGATGAGTTAAAGTATCAATTTGTTACAAATTATTATGATAATTCAATTGTAGGATATTCTTTTAGTAAATCAATTTCTTTTCCAGGAGAAAGAATTGGATATGTCGCAGTTAATCCAAAATGCGAGGATAATTCAAATGTATTTAGATCTATTGTTGGTGCCGCTCGTTCAATGGGATATGTATGTGCATCAAGTATGTTTCAATATATGATTCCATATATTCAAGGTTATACTTCAGATTTAAGTGTATATAAGAAAAATCGTGATTTATTTTACACTGAACTTATATCCTATGGATATGAAGTTGTACCGGCAGAAGGAGCATTTTATTTATTTATAAAAGCACTTGGTGGTGATGCAAAAAAATTCTCAGAATTTGCGAAAAAATATGATTTATTAATTGTTCCAAGCGATTCATTTGGATATCCTGGATATATAAGAATATCTTATTGTGTATCTTATGAAGAAATAAAAAGAAGTCTTCCTGTATTTAAACAAGTTATAGAAGATTATAAAAAGGGGCTTATGTATGAATAATCTTGATGATATAAGAAAAAAAATAAATAGTATAGATGAACAAATGGCTAAACTTTTTGAAGAAAGAATGAAATGTAGTGAAGAAGTAGCAAAATACAAAATAGAACACGCACTACCAATTCTTGATAAAACAAGAGAACAAGCCGTTGTTGCAAATAATTTAAAATATATAGATAATCCGGTTATTAAAGATTATTATGTAAACTTTATTAATAGCACAATGGAAATTTCTAGAAATTATCAACTAAGATTAATGGAAGGAATACGAGTTGGATATTCTGGTGTAGAAGGTGCTTTTGCAAATATAGCTGCTATGAAGATGTTTCCTGGTGCTATATATATTCCATATTCTAGTTTTGATGCGGCATATAATGCAGTTATAGATGGTGTTTGTGATACTTGTGTATTACCACTTGAAAATAGCTTTGCAGGGGATGTTGGAATAGTAATGGACTTAATATTTTCTGGAAATTTATATATTAATCAAGTATTAGAACTAGAAGTAGTTCATAATATTATGGCTAAAAAAGGAACTACATTAAATGATATTAAATCAGTAATATCTCATGAACAAGCATTAAGTCAATGTAGTGAATATATTCAAAATAAAGGATATAAAACAATTGAAGCATCAAATACTGCTGTAGCTGCAAAACTTGTTGCTGAATCTAGTGATACTAATATTGCAGCAATTGCATCAAGTGAAACAGCAGAACTATATGGCCTTGAAATATTAGAAACTAATATTAATTCAAGTCGTAATAATACAACAAGATTTGGCGCATTCTCAAGAACTTTAAATAATAGTAGCTCATCTTTAAAAATGGGCGAACATTTTATCATTGTGTTTACAGTTAAAAATGAAGCAGGAGCTCTTGCAAAGACTTTAAATATCATTGGTTCTCATGGCTTTAATATGAGAAACTTAAGAAGTAGACCAATGAAAGAATTAATGTGGAATTATTATTTCTATGTTGAACTTGAAGGAAATATTAATTCTAATGATGGAAAAGATATGTTAAGATCACTTTCAATCTTCTGCGATAGACTAAAGGTAGTTGGAACATATTCAATGAAACACGAAAAATAGAAAGCTGGTAGAATTATATGAATATGAATTTTTTAAGAAAGTTACCCACTCCAAAAGAGATTAAAGAGTTATATCCTTTAAGTGAGGAACTTGCATTAATTAAACAAAAAAATGATGAAGAAATAGGTAAAGTATTTAGAGGAGAAAGTAATAAATTAATTTTAGTAATAGGACCTTGCTCTGCAGATAGAGAAGATGCAGTAATCGATTATATTAAAAGATTAAGAGTTGTTCAAGATCAAGTTAAAGATGAAATTATTATAATCCCTAGAATTTATACAAATAAACCACGTACAACAGGAGCAGGTTATAAAGGAATGTTACATCAACCAAATCCATTATCTGATCCTGATATGTTAAAAGGGTTAATTGCAATCAGAAAATTACATATGAGAGCTCTTGAAGAAACACATTTTTCTTGTGCTGATGAAATGTTATATCCAGAAAATCATAGATATTTATCTGATTTATTATCATATGTTGCAGTAGGTGCAAGATCAGTTGAAAACCAACAACATCGTCTTACAGCAAGTGGCCTTGATGTACCTGTAGGTATGAAAAATCCAACAAGTGGTGATTTATCTGTAATGATGAATTCTATAAATGCAGGACAACATTCGCATACATTTATATATCGTGGTTGGGAAGTAATTAGTGAGGGAAACGATTTAACGCATGCCATTTTAAGAGGATATGTTGATAAACGCGGACAATCTCATCCTAACTATCATTATGAAGATTTAATCTTATTATGTGATTTATATGAAAAATCAGGATTAAAGAATCCTGGTGTAATTGTTGATACAAATCATTCTAATTCTAATAAAAAGTGGGAAGAACAAATTAGAATTGCAAAAGAAATTGTATCTAGCGCAAATAATAATGAAAAAGTTTATAACCTTTTAAAAGGTTTAATGATTGAATCATATATTGAAGATGGATGCCAAAAAGTAGAAGATGGTGTTTATGGTAAATCAATTACTGATCCTTGTCTTGGTTGGGAAAAAACTGAAAAATTAATATATGATCTTGCAAAACTAAGAAAAGAACGTTAAAAAACAATACTTTAAAAGTATTGTTTTTTTGCATATTTTTTATTATTTTATTCTAAAATGTAATATGATAAGTTTAAAGAAAAGTTTAATTATATTATTAATTTTATCCACTCCAGTAATTGCTTTAGTTTTTATTGATAATTACTTCAGTGAAAAGTCGGAGTTATATATACAAAATGAAGTTAAAACTGTTGTTACAGATATTTTAAGTGATGCAATTAAAGAAAGTATAGTTGTAAATAATAACGAGTTATTAAAATTTAAATATGATACAGAAGGTAATATTAATAGTTTATATATAGATAGTAATGAAACTAATCAAATATTATCATCGTTTAATAAATCAATAAGTTATTTGTTAAAACTAGGGACTCTTGAGGAATCTATAGAAGAAATATCTCTACCACTTGGGATGTTAATATCAAGGTCATTATTTACATCAATTGGCCCAGATATAAAAATAGAAGTACTGCCTATTACATCATATAAAACCGATATAGTTACAGATTTGACTAATTATGGAATTAATAATACCCTTTTTGAAATGTATTTAAATCTTCAAATTATTGTTGAAACAATAATACCACTTAAACAAACTAAAATAGAATATAATACAAGTATTTTGCTTGCATCACAAATCTTACAAGGAGAAATTCCGTATTACTATTATATTGGGGAAGGTGCAATTCAGTCTTTACCACTATAAAATTATAATTATATTTGAAATATAAAAATATATTTGTTATAATTGTAACTGAAAAGAGGTGTTTATATGAAAATTATATTAAAAACGACTAAAATAATGTTTTTTATGTTTATTATGCTATTGTTGCTGTTTAATAATCAAAATATTAATATATATGCAAAAGATAATTTAGAAAATGAAATAATTATAGAAAATTTAGAAAGATATTATTATAGTGAAAAATTTAAAATATATATATTAATAAATGATGATAATAGTTATTATAATATACAAAATGAGAACATTCAAATTTGTAATTGTACCAAATTGAGCAATCGCATTGAAATAGAATTACTATGTGATTCTAATGAACAAAATTTAAAATTAATAATTAATGTGGGCCCAAAAATTAGAATTTTATATATGTATAATGTAAATGGAATGATTTTCACTAGTATTCATTCGTTTGATGATGCTTTCGAGAATTATGTTTCATATATGTATGAAAATGAAAAGTTAACAATTGAAAAGTTAGAAATAATAAGATTAAATTATTATAGTAAATCAATAATAACGGATTTGATAAATAGTGAAAATGATTCTAATAATAATGAATCTTTATCTAGAAGTTTATCAGATGTTGTTATTGAGGGAACTTTGTTATGGATAGATGATTTAGGCGTGTCTCATCCGTGTCAGTATGTTATGGTTGAAGTGTATACTAAAAATAATGTATTATTAAATACAATATATACTAATGTTAACGGTGTATATAGTTATTCATATTTATTAGGGACCAATTCATCAGATGAAACGTTAAATGATATATATGTAATAGTTAAACCATCAAATTTAGATGTTACATTGAAAAATAATTATCTTTTTGAATATAAGTGTAAATTAGGAGAAGGTGCAGAGTATGTTAGTGGAAATACTAAAACTATAAATGGTTATTTTTATATGAATACTAGTGATGGCGAACCAAATGATTTTGGTCGGGCTATGCAAATATCTCAAGCAGCTATTACTGCAGCTAACTACGCAAGAGTTATACTTAATAATGATAATTTAATGGAGCACGTCACAATTAAATATCCAACGAATGAATCAAATTCATATTATATGGGAGGAATTATAGATACTATATATTTAGATAATATTGATAAGAATGGGGATGATGGCTTAAGGTATGTGAAGCCATATGCTGCATGGGATATAATAATGCATGAATATGGTCACCATTTTTCAGAAATATTAAATTTAGATGATAATCCTGGGTATCATCACTCCTCAAAAACAAATCTATGTGATCATATTTACAAGGTAAATTTTGGATTAGAAGATTGTTCGGATTGTGTGGCCGATATTAGGAATGGAAAATTAAATGAAAATGAATGCAAAGACAAAGGTTTGAAATTAGCTTGGGGAGAAGGGTTAGCTACTTTTTTTGCAATAGTAGCACAACAATATTATATAGATATTTTACCTAATATAGAAACTGTTGGAGACGAGTTTTATACAGGCAATGAAATGAATTCTAATAGTTATGAGGATTTGGATTTCGCAATTCAAAACTTCTCTGTTAATGGAAATAAAAATTTTATTTCTCATACTGCTATAAAAAAAGGTGATGGTAACGAATTTACTATTACATACATATTATATAATATGTATGACTCTAGGAAACCTCATATTGGTGATGGAGATAATATAAAATATGATTCAGATTATTGTAGTTTAGGTCATTTTTCCATTTGGAATAATATTAGAAATTCTAATGCTCATATATTATCTGATTTCATAAATTATTTTTATCAGGAAGATTATTCCCCTGATTTGATAGGCGAAATATTAGAAAAAACCAAGGTAACAGCTGCTAATTTACATGTTGAGTCATCAATTTATAATTTACCATGCTTCGAATGGGATACTCAAGGTAGTGAGTATTATCCTAACGATAAATTTATACTTGAAATTGCTGATAATAATTATAATGAACTTATTACTTTAGATAATATAACTAATAATTTTTATCAATTATCAGTGGAGGAATGGAATTTTGTTTTAAATTCTTTTGGCGTAAATTTTAATTGGAGAATAAGTGCATATCAAATGGATGATCCAGTTACTGGATTATATATGACAAATTGGGAATCGGTTAATAAACCTGATACGGAAAATGTGTTACAATTAAATTTAGAAACAAATAGTCAAATTTCAGAAGGTAATATGTATCACTGGTATAAATATACAGCTTCTGAGGATGGTATTTATTCTTTTTATACGGAAAGTAATATAGATACTGTAGGGTATTTGTTTAATAATATGGTATTTGAATTATATACTACTGGTAGTATTGCAAATAATGATAATGTTGATACCACTAACAATAATTTTAAAATTATGTATAATTTGGTTAGTGGGCAAACTGTATATTTGAGAGTAAGCACTAATAATGAAATTTGTGGTAGTTATAAACTGCACTTAGAGCAAACGACTCACATACATAATTATACATATTTATATGTCGGAGCAGGAACCTTAAATCATAGATCATATTGTATTTGTACGGAATATACAAATCAACAAGTTGAAGATAAGACTTTTATATTAGAAAATCATGTTTTTCGTTCTTATAATACGGGTTATAAATGTATAAAATGTTTATATTATTCAGATGGTCCTATAATTACTCCAAGTCCTATTTTATTAAATAATGATTTAGAAGATATAAAAGATGTAGTAGTTTATAACAAAAAGGAGGAAAATTATTATGGTGAAATTAAATAAAATTTCATTGATAATTATAATTATATTTACTGTATATAAATTTCCATTTTGTTCAAATTGTAGAATGCAATTAAATTCATTAAATGGATATATAAGAGATGTACAAGATGATTGGGAAACTGATATGAAATTAGGTTACCAATGTAAAACTAAGCAGAATTTAAATGATGCTAATTTGGATATTTGGTACTGTTTGGATAATATAAATGATTATATAGGTGAAGGTGGGTATTTAGAAAATTATAATGGAATAATATTTTTGTATGGTTATAATTCAAAAGAAGAAAATATTGACATAAAGGATGTATTTTATCAAGCATATAATTATCCAAGTTTAGATGTAACTGTATATGATAGCTATATAATGTATCATACATATAGTTTTGATGAATTTTTGAATTTAGATATATATCCATTTGATCATAATTTAGATGAAGATATATCACAAAATCATCAAGCAGTACATAGTGTAAATATTTTATTAGATGAAAAATTGTTGAAAGATGATTCTGGTGAAATTACTATTAGTATGTGGATGGTATTATGGTTAAAAGATGATGTGACTGATTTAGAAAATTTTTCAGAATATGTATTTGATAAAAAACATATGAGTTTATCTTATCAAATAAATGATGACAAAATAATATTTGCGAAAAGTTAAGAAACAAATAAGTTATTACAAAATAGTAAAACAAAAGGATTATAACTCACGTTTGAGCTATAATCCTTTTTCTATTCAAAAATACTAAAATATATATTTATATTATTTTATAACAAAATTTTTAAACATTTGTCTTTTGTTCTTTTTTCATTTTAGTCCAATTATAAAATGCATATATGTCATTAAATAAAAACATTACAAAACAAAGAATCATTGGAACATAGTTTATATCAACAATACTCGCATATGTCCAAAGAATTATTAAAACAATGTCATTTAATGAATAAGCTACAGCATAATATGGACTTCTAAAGGCCATTAGATATGAGGCAATAAAACTTGTTGTAATTGAAATCGTACTAACAATTAAAAATGTTGTATTTAGTTTTTTTAAAATAAAGTAAAATATGACAGTTATAATAATTGTTAATGGGATACATATATATGCTTTTGTTTTTGTAAGGTTACTTATTTCTACGGTTTTAGTATTTTTATATGGATGCTTAATCCAAGCTACTAATGCAACTATATCAGTAGGAAGACTCATAAACATATATGTAACAAACTCACCATAATATTTGAAATAAATAGAAACTATACCATAAAGGATACTAAAAATAATTGATAAAATTAATCCAATTTTGTATCCTTTTGCTAGATATATCAAAGCAGTAACACCGATTAATGATGAAGTTAAAGTTAAATAATCATTCCCTTTTGAGACGATAAAAGAGAGTGATATTATAAATAATGATATAATCCATAGGATAAATTCGAATAAATTAAGATGTAAAATGGAAATTTTTTTCATATGATCACCTATAAACCTGTTATAGTTTATCATAAATTTTGTTTTTAGTCAAATTAAGCAGGAGTTCCCTCTGGTATATTTTGAATAGACAATGAATAAAAAATAATTATTGTTCCGATTAAAATAAAAATACTTCCAATTAATCTTAAACGTTCTGCGTCAGCTTCTCCATCATCATTTAACGATTGTTCGTAATAATTATAGTTTCTAGTAACAAAGTATGTATTAATAATGATTGATACTAAGGTGTTAAATCTAAAAATATTTTGAGCAGTTTGAAGTTTTGATGTATCGCCTGTTAAATAGACTTCTCTAATTAATTGGCTAGCCTTAATATTAAGTAAGGCTATAATAATATTGGTTATCCAAATAATATCTTCAAAAACTAAACGATTATATTCGCTATTAATGTTAGGATTCATATTAATATATATGATTTTAAAATTAAATATATACAAAAAAATAAAATAATAACCAAATTTTAACCTAAAATAATAAAAATAGTGTATAATAAGTATAAGGAAAAAAAGGTGATTATTATGGATAATGAAAAAACAGTAAAATTAATAAAAAGTACAATTAAAAAAATTAGACCGTATTTAAATGCGGATGGCGGAGATATTGACTTCGTTAAATTTGAAGATGGACTAGTATATGTGAGACTTCTTGGTGCATGCATTGGATGTTCTTCAGCGGATGATACTATTACAAATAGTGTTGAAGCCCTACTTTTAGAAGAAGTTCCTGGAGTAATTGGAGTAGAAGTAGTAGAGGACTAATATGAAACCAGGAGATATCGTAAATGGTACGATTACTAATATTCTAGGATACGGGGCATTTGTAGTTATAGGTGAATATGATGGCCTTGTACATATATCAGAATTTTCTGATAACTATGTCAAAAATATTAGTGATTTCGTAAAAATAGGACAAGAAATAAGACTAAAAGTAATTGAAGTAGATGAAGAAAATCATCGTGTAAAACTAAGTTACAAACAAATTCATAAGACTCGTGGAGTAAGATGTAGAGTTCCAGAATATAAAGTAGATTTTAAACCACTTGGTGATAACTTAGAAAAATGGATTGAAAATTATAAAGAGGATAAAAATGATTAAAAAAGGATTATTTCTTTTTATGTGTATTTGTTTTTTGGTAAGTGGCTGTAGTTGTAATGAAAAGAGTAAAATTATGAAAGATTATCCAAGTTTAGATAAAAAACATGTATATGAAGAAATTGATGTATTTGAACTGACAAGTTTAATAGAAAAAGAAGATTTCTATTTAATTATGGGCTTTCCTCAATGTCCTTGGTGTCAAGCTATTATGGGAGTGTTAGATGATGTGGCTCATGAAAATAATGTAAAAAAAATATATTATTTAGACATTAAAGATATTAGAGATAATGAAGGCGCAGCGGGATTTAATGAATTCCAAATACTATCTAATGGTATTTTTAAGGATGCCAAAGACATAGAAAAAGATAGAATAAATGCACCAACGTTTGTAAAGGTTGAAAATGGTAAGATGGTAGCTTATCATATTGATACAGTACCAACTCATGTGATGAATGAAAATATGGTACTGCCACCTTTAACAGATGAACAAATTATGGAACTTAAAAACATTTTAAAAGGTATAATAGAGGCATAAAAAAGTAAGTTAAAAATAAAATACAAATAGGTGAATTAATTTGATTAAAGCTAAATATTGTATCTTGTTTTTAACTTTTATTATTGTTCTTTTAACATGTGTTATTTCAATTAAACAAATCGAGGCAAATTTAAATAATGAATCGTATTGTATATATATAGATGCAGGCCATGGTGGCTTTGATGGTGGCGCAACATCACAAGATAAATTAACCATAGAAAAAGATATATGCTTAAATATATCGTTAATTTTGGGTGAGTATTTTAAAAGAAGTGGAATTGAAGTTTTATACACAAGAGTAAAAGATGAAGCTCTTGGCAAAAACAAAAAGACTGATATGTATAAAAGGGTTGATTTAATAAATAATTCGGTTTGTGATATATATGTAAGTATTCATGCAAATTCATATTCTGCATCTAGTGTAAAAGGTGCACAAACTTTTTATAATAGTAAGTTTATCGAAAATAAAATGCTTGCAACAAGTATTATGAATTATTTAAAATTACTTGATGCAAGCAATAAAAGAGTTGCAAAAGAACTTAGTGGAAAATACTTAGTAGATAATGCCATGAAGGTTGGTTGTTTGGTTGAAGTGGGATTTTTAACAAATGATATTGATTTAACCAATCTAAAGAATAGTACTTATATACATGAACTTGCGCTTCATATATATATGGGAATTTTAGATTATATAGAGGTAAGAAAAGCAGTATGAGTAAAATAACATTAAAAATAAATAGTATAGAAGAAATGCAAGACTTAGCATACACTTTAACACATCACTTTCATCCAACACAAGTTGTTGCGTTAAATGGAGATTTAGGTGCAGGTAAGACTACTTTTACAAAAGGAGTAGGACGTGCATTTGGAATTAAAAGAGTTATTAATAGTCCAACATTTACAATAATGAAAATGTATGAAGTTGAAAATAAAATTAATAATATTGAAGCTTTATATCATTTTGATGTATATCGTTTAGAAGATAGTATGGGTGACTTTGAACTTGAGGAATATTTCTATTTAAGTGGTGTGTCAATTATTGAATGGGCTACTATTATTAGTGATATGCTGCCAAGTGATACTTGGTATATAGATATATATCGACTTACTGATACGACAAGAAAAGTTGAAATAAAAAATATTGATGAAAGTCTTGTAAAAGAATTAGGAGAAAAATATGAAGTTATTTATGGATAGTTCAACACAATATTTATATCTAGCACTTCTTGACACAGATGTTGTTGATACATATGTAAGAAATGGTAAAAACGATCATTCAGAAACTTTAACAGATGCTTTAGATAATTTTCTTAAAAAGAATAATGTAACATGTGATGATATAGATTCTATATTTGTTGGACGTGGGCCTGGTTCTTATACAGGTGTTAGAATATCAGGTACAGTTGCAAAAGTTTTAGCACTTGTTAAAAATAAAAAATTATATAGTTTTTCTACTCTTGATTTAATTAGTGCATCACATATACACATTGATGGTACATATTTACCAAGAATTGTAGCTAAGAAAAAACATAGTTATTATAAACTGGTAAATATAAATCAAGGTGTTATTACTTTTGAAACAACTGATTTATTTAGTGAAGATATAGTTCTTGAAAATTATACAAGTTATAAGATGATTGAAGTAAATGATGAATTATTTGATCATCCTGCGATTTTAGCTAAAACCATTTATGACAATAAACTATATCAAGAAGAAGATGTGTTTGGTTATGTTCCAAACTATTTAAGAAGTGAAATCAATGGTTAATATTAGACCACTAATAAAAGAAGATATAAAAACTATTGTTCGCCTTGAAGAATTATATCTTGGGGAAACAATAGGCGAAGAAATGTTAGAAAACGAAATTAACAACCCAGTAATTAAATTTTTCACAATTTTAGAAGATGAAAAAGTTCTTGGTTATATTGGTTGTTATATATATCTAACTGATGTTGAAGTGTTAAATTTTGTAATTGATGAGGCATATCAAAGAAAAGGTTATGGACAACTTTTATTTGATTATATGGTATCAAGGGTTTCAAATATTAAAAACATAACATTAGAAGTAAGAAGAAGTAATACTAAAGCACAAAACTTTTATTTCAAAAATGGTTTTAAAGAAGTTGGAGTAAGAAAAGCATACTATAAAAACAATGAAGATGCTTTAGTGCTTTTGAAGGAGTATATATGAGAATATTAGCAATAGAATCTAGTTGTGATGAAACAAGTGTTGCAATAGTAGAAGATGGTAAACGTGTATTATGCAATGTTGTTTATACACAAATAGAAATTCATAAACTATATGGTGGAGTTGTACCTGAGGTTGCAAGTAGACGCCATATTGAAAAAATAACATATGTAATAGATACTGCAATGAAAGAAGCAGGACTTGACTATACTGATATTGATAAGATTGCTGTAACTGCAACTCCAGGATTAATAGGATCATTAATGGTTGGAGTAAATGCTGCAAAAACAATCGGTCTTGCATATAATATTCCAGTTATTATGGTTAATCATATTCATGGACATATATATGCAAATTATCTTGAAAGTGATTTTGAATTCCCTCTGCTTGCGCTTGTTGTATCAGGTGGGCATACTGAACTTGTTAAAATGGATGATCATTTTGAGTTTGAAATTCTTGGTGAGACCTTAGATGATGCAGTAGGTGAGGCATACGATAAAGTAGCACGTGTAGTTGAAGTTGGTTACCCTGGTGGGCCAATATTAGATAAAATGGCAAAAGAAGGAAATCCTGTATATCCACTTCCACATATAAAACTATCTAAAGATAGTTATGATTTTAGTTTTTCAGGATTAAAATCTGCAGTTATTAATTTACATAATAAATGCAAAATGAAGGGTGAAGCTTTAAATTATAATAACCTTGCGGCAAGTTTCCAAGATGCAGTAATTGATGTACTTGTATCTAAAACTAAAAAAGCCGCAACTGAATTTAATGTTAAACAAGTTGTACTTGCTGGTGGTGTTGCAGCAAACTCAGGACTTCGCGCTAAAATGAAAGAAGCAATGGATGAGTTAAATATTAAATTAACTGTTCCATCATTTAAAAATTGTACAGATAATGCAGCAATGATTGGTGTTGCTGGATATTTTCAAGATTTAAAAGAACATGAAAAATAAGCTATTTGGTAAAACAAATAGCTTTTTAAGTTACTTTTTAATTCTATTATAATAGTTTATTAAAATTACTTTATAAAAAAAAGAAATAAACGAAAAATGCATAATGTTAAAATATTTTAACAAAATATACTAAAATTA
>CAYPEY010000024.1:0-35566 GCA_964409955.1 uncultured Staphylococcaceae bacterium | reverse complement strand
CATCATGGTGTGAAAAATTCTTATTGTATGGTTGATATTGCCCATTCCAAGTAAGTAGTATATAAACCATATCAATGCCACCATAATTATGTCTTGCAACATAATCTTTAAAGTCTACATCTTGCTTTTCTTTACTCCAAAAAGGATTTCCCATTTCAAACTCATACGATTCAATTTCTATGTTTTCTGAGTGTATTCCTCCACTAATATGCTCAAATAAATTTTCTATCACTGGAGCTGGAGAATAATTACCTGCGCCGCGTTTAAATTTTAACTTATTATCTTCTATAGTTTCTAATATCCATTGTAACTTACCAGATTTATAAACACTATGTTGATCATTTTCATCTAAATTATGTTTCTTTACTTTTACCCATACTGGTGAAACTGAACTTACAAGATCACTTGTACAAAAAGATTTCCAGCTCCAAGATCCATACCCTTCATAACCAATTGATAAACCATTTTCTTCTTTTTTACATGTTCCAATCATATTAATCGTATCTTTAAATCCAAGACCTGCTGGCGTTCCATCATTAGATACAAATCTACGATAGCCTTCCATTGGCCATACACCATTATATGTTATACTATCTCCAAAACATAAAATATTTAATTTTTTACTAGGCGCTTTTGGTTTAGTTACTACTAGTGTTGTTGTACCTTCATCAACAACATTTTGTTCGTCATCTAATAAAGTAATAGTTAATTTATATTCACCTTCATCTCCATCTTTTGGTGTATATGTAAAATATCTTGGAAAAGGATTACCCTTTTCACAACGAACAAGAATATAATATTTATATGGGTTATTTAATCTAATAACACCACGATAAAACATTTCAAATGTATCACCTATAACTAAATCATATTTTTTTGCAAGATAAACAAATTTCATTATTAATTACCTCTTTCTTTAAAAAATCTTATTGTATTATCTAATGTAGTATAAAAATCCTGGGGATTTATATTTAAGACTTCTTTCATTTTCGAATTATCATAATTATGATTTTCAAGAATCGTTTTTAAAACAAATTTAGACAAATATGGAACAAATGGAATACATAGTTTAACTAAAAATAGTGGAACATTCCATAATTTTTTCTTTTTACCTAAAATAGTATTAGCTTTCATGTATAATTCTTTAACAGTTACATCAACTCCAGATAATATAAAATCACCACTTATATTATTATTTATAATATTTATAGTTGCTTTTGTAATATCTTCAACATCTACAAAATTATAACCACCTTTAATTGCAAACTGCATTTTTCCATCAATTATATCTTTTACAACCTTTCCGATTGCAGAAGGTTTAAAATCATTAATTCCAATTACTGCAGATGGATACAAAATATTAATATCAATATTTTGATATTTATTTCTTTGTTCCATCACATATTCAGTCGCAAGAGCCTTTGAATAACTATAATTATCTTGAAACTTATCAGGGTACATACAAAGAGGTTCAGAAATAATTTCATCGCCTTCTTTATAAATCGCATCAACTGTACTAAAATAAATAAACTTCTTTATCTTTTTATTAATACAAACATCAATTATTCTTTTAGTTCCTTCATAATTAACAAATAAAGTTTTTTCTCGTTCTTTATTTTTGATATCTATTGCTCCTGCTAAATGAATAACTGTATCTCCTTCATTAATACAACCATTTAACAATTCAATATCAAATATATCACCAACAATATATTCAACATTTAAATCTTTTATAGTATTATCTATACGCCTTACCAAAAGTTTTACTTGCTTTTCTTCTTTTAATAAAGCTTTAACTATATTATTTCCTATGTGTCCTGTTGAACCTGTAACAATATAAGCCATACTCTCCACCTTACTTTATATTTATTATACTCTTTTATTTTACAAAAAGAAAGTAAAATGTGAAAAATTTGTTAAAGTATATGCATAATAAATAAATTTATGATATAATTAAACTAGATATATGGAGGTATTTTATGAAACCAACAATTATAGGAATTGCAGGTGGCACTGCATCTGGTAAAACTACAATAGCAAAAAAATTATTCAATGAAACAAAAAATCTAAATTCAGTATCCCTTATTAGAATGGATGATTATTATTATAATATAGATAAAATTCCTCATAGTGAACAAGGCAACAGTAATTACGACCATCCTGATTCATATGATATCGAACTTTTAACTAAACATATCTCAATGTTAAAATCAGGACAAGATATCAATAAACCTATTTACGATTTTGTTACTCATTCAAGACAAAGCAACTCTGAACTTGTAAAAGCTTCTAATGTTATAATAATTGAAGGAATTATGAGTTTAGCAATAAAACAACTTCGCGATATGTTTGATATAAAAATCTTTGTTGATACTCCTGATGATATCAGATTTATTAGACGTTTAAAAAGAGATATTGAAGACCGTGGTAGAACTGTTGAATCTGTTGTTAATCAATATTTAGATACTGTTCGACCTATGCATATAGCATTTGTAGAACCTTCTAAACAATTTGCTGATATCATTATACCTGAAGGTGGATATAACACAGTTGCTCTTGATCTACTAATGACAAAAATAGAAACTTTAACAAAAGAAAACTCTTATGAATAATCATAAGAGTTTTTACTTTTTTATCCTAATAATTTTTCTATTACTTTTTCAGCAAGTAATACATGACCTGCAGCATTTGGATGTACTGCATCTAATAGACTTCCAGATACATCAACACTAGCAAAATCAATAACTTCTAAACTATATTCTGTTGCATATTTTGTAATTGTTGCATTGTAAGTTGTTCTATCTGTTTCTGAATAGAAACTTCCTGTTACAGGTAATGTACATAAAATAATTTCTGTATTTGGACATAACACTTTAATTTTATCTAACATTACTTTATATGAAGAATCAAATGCATCATGTGTAACATATTGACTTCCACAGTCATTTGTTCCCATAAAGATAATTATTACATCAGGAGTTTGACCACCAACAACAAGTTTTGAAAGTCTTGTATCATCACATGTACTATTATTAGTTGAAGATGAAACACAAGTTCCGCCATATGCATTTACAGTAAATACTCCAGCACCAAGTTTATTAATAGCTTGTTTCCACCATGTTAAATTAACATTATTAATATCTCCATTTGCAGAAGGATAGAATGAAGCATATTCAGTTGGAATATATCCAAGATATGTTGAAATACTATCACCTAAAATAGAAATTTTCTTACCTGTATAATTATTTGTTCCTTCTACATAAGTTGCTGTAATAGTTGTATTTTCTGTAATATTATATAAAGGTTTATCCCAACCATCAAACGCAAATCCTGTATATACTGGAGGAATTGGTGCATTTACTGTACCACCTGCCTCAACTGTTAATGTTGTGATAGCGTCTCCTTCTTTATCAGCAAATGTAACATCACATAAAACTACTGTACTAGCTTCTTCTACAGATGATAAAACTACACCATCAGATGTTACTTTATAAACGCTACTTGCAGTAACAGTAGCATCTGTTTTTAATGTTGCTGTAATAGTAACATAACCAGTTCCACCTAATGAGAATGTAGAATATGTTGAAACTTTCGCAATATTTTCATCACTACTTGACCAGTTCCAAGCAGTTTTAGATGAAGCTACAGCAGATGCTTCAGCACTTAGTGAAGGTTGATACATATTATTAACTATAACAACATCACTTAATGCATATGTTGATGTAAGAGTTGGATAATCACGAGTTTTAGCAACCCATCTAGCATATAACTCTAAGTTACCATCTGTATTACTATCAAGTTCAGTATAGCGGTAGAATGATTCATTTGATAAATACCATCCTTCAAATGCATATCCTTCTTTTGTTGGGGTTGGAAGTGTAACTATAGTTCCTGCTTCATATGATGAAGGAGATAAATATAATTGTGTATCTCCATCATAGTAAGAAATCTTATATGCTCCTTCTAAATCATAAGATAGATTATAAGTTATATAATAAGTTGTTCCATCAACATCTTCAGTTTCAACCCATTTTTGGTTTGTTGTTCCACTAGGGAAATCTGGAGCTATTGATGTAGCTGAATATTTTAATTCTTCAGTTTTTACAAGTTCACCATCAATGTAATATTTAACTACTTTATCACATTCATTAAGAGTTCCTGTTACAACTAAATCTGTTGAAACATTTGTTAATTCAGTTTCTGTCTTATCCCATGTATAATAATAGCCTTTTTCAGCCTCAGGCAATGTAGCATCGCTTCCAACGATTACTTCTTCTGAAGAAATTATATCACCTGTAGAATCTTTATAAGTAATTGTTACTGTATTTAATGTTAATAAACTTTCAATGACTCTATTTGCAAGAATTGTATGACCTGCAGTTGAAGGATGTCCTGAGTCTACTAATACTTGAGAAATATCTAAAGTAGAGAAATCAATAAGTTTTAAGCCATATTCAGCTGCATATTTATTAATAGTTGGGTTAAAAGCTTCTTTTTCAGCAACTGAATAATATGTTCCAGTTGTTGGTAAGTTACATAAAATAATTTCTGAATTAGGACATAATGCTTTAATCTTATCTAACATAACTTTATATTCAGTATCAAAAGCATCAACTGTTACGCTATCATAAGCAGCGTCGTTAGATCCCATATAAATAATAATTACGTCAGGAGTTTGACCATTAATTACTAAGTGAGCTAAACGTTTATCAGCAGATGTTCTATCATCTTCACCACTTCTTAAGTCGTTAGCAACACATGTTCCACTATAAGAGTTATTAACAAATAAACTTGCACCTAATTTATCAATAGTTTGCATCCACCATGTTTGATGCATATCTGTAACATCAGCAAGAGGCATTGGATAGAATGCATCATATCCATCTGGAATATAACCTTCCCAAGTAGAGATACTATCACCTAAAATTGCAACACTCTTTCCAGCATATGCATTTGTTCCTTTAGTATAAGTAGCTGTGATAACAGTATCAGCAGTAATATTATATAAATCTTTATCCCAACCTGTAAATGCATAACCATCATAAACTGGAATTTCTGGAGCAACAACGAATCCGCCATTGGCAACTGTTTGTTCTTCGATAACATCTCCTTCTTTATCTTTAAATGTTACTGTACATAAAGATACTGAATTTGCTTCATCTACAGATGAGAATAACACACCTGTACTTGTAACTCTATAAACTCCATTAATAGTAATTGAAGGATCAGACTTATAAGTAGCAGTAATGATTACATATCCAGTTTGTTTCATAGAAATAGAAGAGTATGTAGAAACAGTTGCTATACTAGTATCACTTGTTGACCAATCATATTGAAGAACAGATGCAGCAGGAGCTGTAGAAGGTATTACTGGTTGATAAGCACCATTAGTAGTTTTTACACCTGTAAATTTATAAGTACTTTCAGGTAATACAATCGGATTTTCTACTGTTGTTGCTACATATTTAGCATATAAAGTAACATCACCTGTTGTATCAGCATCTAAAACATCATATCTAGTTAATGATTTATTTGATAAATACCATCCTGCAAAAATATATCCTGTTTTTGTTGGAGTAGGTAATTCAATTTCATTACCTGTTACATAAGTAGCAGGAGTTAAATCAAGTTTTGTAGTTCCTTCATAATAAGAAATTGTGTATTGTCCTGGAACTGTACTTTCCCATTTAGCATATATAGTTATTGTTGCATTTACTGGAGATGAGAAGTCATATTCAGTTGTACATGTTTGGTCTAAATACCATCCTACAAATGTATAGCCTGCTTTTGTAGGATCTGCTGGTTTTGTTACAGTAGCACCTGCTTCTATAGTTTGAGAGTCTACTGAACTTCCACCATTTGAATCAAATGTAACTACAAATGTAATTACTGGAGTTACTTCTTCTTCCCAACTTGCAACTAGTGTAATATTTCCATTAACTGGTGTTGCAAAGTTATATGCTTGACCATTAAGAATCCATCCATCAAAAGTGTATCCAGCTTTTGTTGGAGCTGTAGGTTCTGTTGCAACTCCACCTTCGGTTACTGTTTGAGCAGCAACACTACTTCCACCTTGAACATCAAATGTTACTGTATAAGTAGTTGGAGTTACTTGATTTTCAGTCCAACTTGCAACAAGATTTATATTTCCATTAACTGGTGTTGCAAAATTATATGCTGTACCATTAAGTGTCCATCCTGCAAATGTATATCCTGCTTTTGTAGGATCAGTTGGTTTTGTTGCTTGTGCACCTTGATTTACTGTTTGTGCTGCAACATTACTTCCACCATTTGCATCAAATGTTACTGTGTAAGTTGCAGGAGTTACTTGATTTTCAGTCCAACTTGCAACAAGTGTAATATTTGCATTTACTGGTGCTGCAAAGTTATATGCTGCACCATTTAATAACCAACCATTAAATGTATATCCTGTTTTTGTAGGCTCAGCTGGTTTTGTTGCTTGTGCACCTGCTGTTATAGATTGAGGTTGAATAGCAGTTCCGCCTTGGGAGTCAAACACTACTGTATATGTTTGAACTGAAGCTGCAGTAATAGTAATTGTTATTGATGCAGAAGTTGCGGCACTATCATTACCTGTTGCAACTAATACAACTGTACCAGCGCTAACTGCAGTAACTTTACCATTTTGGTCTACTGTTGCAGCAGTACCTACAATTGAATAAGTAAGTTCAAAATTTTTAACCTTTTTTCCTACTTCTACTGTAGGAACAATTGTTTTAGTTTCTCCTACTGTCATTGTTACATTAGATTCACTAAAGTTGATAGTAACTTTCTTAGCATCTTTATTACAAGAAGTTAAACAACAAAGTAATACTAATGTTAAGAAAACACTTAATATTGTTTTTTTCATAATTTTAATTCCTTTCATTTATTACATCAATATTTTATCATTTAAAAAGCTTTTTTTCAAACAATATGTATAAAAAATGAAAGCCTTTTCTTTTTTTACCAATAAAAAAATAGAAGTTTTTAACTTCTATTTTTTCTTTAGTTTTAGTATGCCATAAATTATCAAAATTACAGCAGATATAAAGAATAAAATACATAATCCATAAATTAGTTGTAAATTGGTTATAATGGGATTAAAATATAAATATGTTCCACCTGTTATTAATAAAATAGTAACTACTACATTATATATAGGATATTTTGTTGATGAGCCACGATAATAATATGCTCTAAAGGTTTCAATAACACCTCTTATCCACATAGCAAGTCCTAATATTACAAATCCATCTTTAAATAATGGTTTTCCAAAGACTTTAGTTAAAACAAGTGTAAGTGCCAAAATTGTAAATAGTGACATTTCTATTATAGTTAATAACAATACTGTACCTTTTGATTTTTTAGCAACTCTCCTTAATAGATATCCAAAAACGTAAATTAACAATATAACGCCAATAATAAATAATAATGCCGCCTCACCATAATTTGTTACAGGTGGCAAAAATACAATTCCTGCAGTTATCAATATTGCCGATAATATAAACATTAAAATTGCTTGTAATAAACTTTTTTTCATATTTCACCTCTATTTTATTATTTACAAAAATTTACTCTTTAAACTGATATTGGTATAAATTTGCATAAACACCATTTTTAGAAATCAACTCATCATGACTGCCTTCTTCAATTATTCCAGTTTTATCAATTACAATAATGTTATCAGCATTTTTTACTGTTGATAAACGGTGAGCTACAACTAAAGTTGTACGACCTGTACTTAATTTTTCTAATGCTTGTTGAATTTGCATTTCTGTTACATTATCAAGTGCACTTGTTGCTTCATCTAAAATTAGTACTGGTGGATTTTTTAAGAATGCTCTTGCAATAGAAATTCTTTGTTTTTGCCCACCTGAAAGTTTAACACCACGTTCACCAACATAAGTATCAAATCCTTCTGGTAAACTTTGTACAAAATCATAAATGTTTGCATCAATTGAAGCCTGAATTATTTCTTCATCTGTTGCGTCAATCTTACCATAAGCAATATTTTCTTTTATTGTCCCCGCAAATAAGAATACATCTTGTTGAACAATACCAACATTTCTTCTTAAAGACTTTCTTGTTAAATCTCTAATGTCTACATTATCAATTGTAATACTACCATCATTAATTTCATAGAATCTTGGGATTAAGTGACAAATTGTAGTTTTTCCGCCGCCTGATGGCCCAACAAGTGCAACTGTTGTTCCTTTTTTAATAGTTAAATTTAAATGAGATAGTACTTGATTTTCGCCACTATCACTAGTTTCACCATAACTAAATGAAACATCACTAAATGTTATATCACTATTTATCGCATCCAGATCCACTGCTGTTTTACTTTCTTCTTCAATAGGAGTATTAAGTACTTCCATAAATCTAGAGAAACCTGTCATACCACTTTGAATTTGTTCAAATATAGCAACTATGGTTCTAATTGGTGCAATTATATTATTAATATATAAAATTAATACTGTAAATTCATCTACTGTGATAATACTCTTACTATAGAATATTCCGCCTGATACAAGCGCAAGTAAATAAAGAAAATCAGTAAAGAAATTCATACCTGAACCAAATAAACCCATTTGATGATAAGCACCAGTTCTTGCCTTTTTAAATTCTTCATTTCGATCATTAAATTTATCTACTTCATATTCTTCTGTTGTATATGCTTTTGATACTCTAATACCTGATACACTACTTTCAACTTGAGCATTTATTTGACCGGTTTCTTCTCTCATCTTTTTAAAAGCATTACGCATACCTTTACGTCTTACGATTGCAAATATAACAATAAAAGGTACAACTGAGAATACTATTAAAGTAAGAAGTGGGTTTACTTTAAATATCATCAACAAACATGACCCAACAAGAGTAATTGTCGCAATAAAAATATCTTCTGGTCCATGATGAGCAAGTTCTGAAATATCCATTAAGTCATTAATTAACCTTGACATAATAGTACCAGTTTTATTCTCATCAAAGTATTGGAAAGGTAAATCTTGAAGATGCTTGAATAATTCCTTTCTCATATCTCCCTGAATTCTAACACCTACAATATGTCCCCAATATTGTAAAACATAGTTAAGAAATGCTTTTACAATATAAATACCAAACATAGCAGCTCCAAGAATTAATATTAAGTTAATCATTTCTTCTTTTCCTGCTAAGTCTCTTATTATTTTTTGTGCCATAAGTGGATATATCAAATTACAACATGATAAAAGTAGAGCACAAATTAAGTCAATTGTAAATAATTTCATATGTGGTTTATAATAAGAACAAAATTTCTTTAACATTTCACCATCTCCTTTTATATTTATATATTATACCATAAAACATAAAAAAATTAGGCAATTATGCCTAATTTTTAAAGTTCTATAAGTTTATTAAAAATAAAAAATCATTGTATTTTAGGATAAATAAACTTTTTATACTAACATATATGTTAAAATATTAATCTTTAATTAAAAACTGTACTGATTCTTCATTCACAGAATACGCTATTTCAAATGAAGTTTTCATCCTTGTTTTAATTATTTCCTGTGTATCAATATTTAGATCATAAAACACTAATGAAACAAAAAGAGAACCTTCAGAATTATTAAATAATGTTTTGTCTAACATTAGATCAAATGAATGCCCTACATTATACGCATTATCTATTTCTTTTTTTTCTACATATTCATACATACTAATATCTAAATGTTCTTCCAATGTAATGGTATGATAGATTATATAATTTTCATCTAAATATGGCTCTTTGTTCGTAATTTCGCTACTTTTTTTATAAATTGCTTCATCATCATTATATAGAGAATTACGAACATATACACAAATAATTGTAGAATATTCTTGATAAATTTCTTCATTCAGTTCAAACCATCCTTGGTATTCTTCTCCTTTCTCTGACAAATAGTTTTTATAGTATTGAACAAATTCGTTATTCTTGTTCATCTCTTCGAAATCATTATGTCCACCACGAAAAGTATACCAAAAATGTAATGAAGAATTATCTAAAGTTTGTATTTTTTTACAACTATATCCACTGTCTAATGCATCATATAAATATACTTTAGAGTCAGAAATATAGTCAAAAGAAGTCAATTGTTCACAACTAGAAGTCATAAACAAAAATGCAAAAATAGAAATTATTAATAATATTTGTTTAATTTTCATATTTCCCTCATATTTTTATTCATTTTCTTTTTTATAATTTAAAAATCCTTCACTTATAATATTATTATTTTGTGGCATTTTTAATTTTACATTTAATAAATTATTCTCTTCAACTATTGGACCTTCCGTATAATATAAGCATTTAGTGCACTTGTACCCCAAATTATATGTTTGATATGTATGTTCTTCTATAACATACGTTATAGTTTCTTCTTTTTCTTCACTTGTTAAATACTCATTACATATACAATATGCTAAATGTCCTATTTCATCATACTGAGAATATGATTTTGAATAATTATGTATATGTTCTTCCAATTGCACATATAAATTATAATTACCTATTTCATTATTAGAATTAATGCGCAAATACACTGTCTGATTTGTCGTAAGAGTATATGTAAGCTTAAAATCTGTATCCATAGAATTAATATCATCATTATTAGCTATATTACCAATTGTAGATAACCCATACACAATATTATTAAATAAATATCCTACTGTATCAATATTACTTTCAGTATAAAACGAATATATACCATCTTCAATAGTTGTAAATTTATACCAATTATATCCCTCTAATGATGATATTGTTCCTTCTGTAACAGTGCCATTAGTTATAACATTATTTGTATCAGGTTTAATTTCTTGTCTCCAGGAACTTGTATATGTTCCTATAATAGGTGTAGTAGTTTCAGTTATAACAACTCTCCAATTATACATATAACCATTAGCGTTTAATATAGAGTTCCACTCATCTATAGATAATTCATACATACTATTATCATTATGTATATCCTTTGAAAAATCTGTAATAGTTAATATAATATCATAATTAATATCGGCTATTTCTAATTTAGATTGTATATTATTACTAAAATCATATTTTGTTTTCCATTTAAAAGTTGGCAGTTGATTATCTAATTGAAATACATTTTGAGGAATCCAAGTTACACCAGCTTTGGTTAATACATAATTTATTATATTTTGATCCGAATCAACATTAATTTTGTTATAATAATCTATAAATTCAGTTAAAGTTACAGATTTAGAAGAAATGATTTTATTCCAAATTTCAAAATGTCCTAGACTACAAATATCTGCTTCATAATCGTTACCATCTCCTATTTTATATTGATCATACATGTTATATAATACGTTTGTAATAGTTTCTTCATTACCTTCCCCTGAACTATATTTTGTAACTCGATCATCGATACCTAGTTTTGATAAATTTGTTACTATAAGATTGCTTTCTTCAAAGCCATTATTTACTCCATTATATGAAGTATAGCATTCATCTCCTACTGTTTCAATGTTAACTAAACTTTCTTTATAATACTGTTGAGCAACAATAGAATAGAATGTTGCAAGTCCTTCGGACCAAGCAAGTTCTAACCCCCTTTCCTTTGCTTTAGATTCTGAATTTATATATATTAATTCTCCCGTACATTCATCACATGAATTTTGGGAATAATAATTTTCATAATAATGTTCCCACATATTTTGTCCCGATCTGTGGTGACCCCAAACAGATGCACATAATCCCATTTTCGCGTTAAAATGATGACCATATTCATGCATTATTACATCCCATGAAGCATAACTGGCAGGTTCATTTACAGTTGCATCATCATGCAATATATAAATTGTCCCTCCTGAATATTGACAATTATCTTTATTAGCAGGATATATAACATTAACAGTAGTTAATTTTATTGTATCACCAATAACTTTTGCATAATTTGAAGCAGTTATCGCTGCCTGTGATATTTGCATAGCACGACCTATATCATTAATCATTGGCAATGTAATGTTAATTGTCTTAGTATCTTCTATTGTAGTAATACTGCCACCAGCAGTTGATGATGTAAAATACAAGTTGTCATAATTGCTTTTTAAAACTACGTCAGAATTTTTTGCATATGCTAAAATATAAATATCACTTAATGATTCATCTGAATAATTACTTCCTAATTCATAAGTTAATGAAAAATTTCCCAAAGAATCAGTTCTTACTGTACCTATACCTAGTTCATTTTTAGTATAAATTTCTACATCTATATATTGACATGGATGTGAAACACCATAATCATCTATCCATTCTATTTTACCTCGTATATAAACAGTAGTTACAATCGGTAAAATTGGCACTATATAAAGCGATGTATTTGTAGCAAAAGAAGAAGAATAAACTATAGTTTCATTATTATTACTTATCGTATAATAATTTCTTCTAATGCTATTAAACTCTTCATCCGTTATCAAATTTTCTTCATACATAAAAGAAATATAATTTTCAAAAGCATCATCTAATGATTGTGTACTAATAAATATTAAATTTTCATTTTTGTACGTATAAATTTTCAATATTTTTTCATCAACTATAAATTCTATAGTTGAATTTTTAATCTCATCATTAACTATCAAAGTCATAATTAAATTATTATATTCTATGCTACTACTCAAAACTTGAATACCTAAATTGTCAAAAGAATAGTTAGAAATAGTTGTATTTGATACAATAGTAATTTGAAAAATCTCGTTCATTTCATAATATCTCTCTAAGTTTTGAAATTCCATTTTAGCTTTTGAAAAATCATACTCTTTAGCCATTACTGAATCTTTATTCGAAAACAACGTCAAAACAACAATTACCAATGTTATTATAATTTTCATTACAAATTTTATTTTCTTCAATATCAACATCCTCCTTGTGAATATAAATAAATTTTACCATTTTTTTGTTATAAGTCAAGTAAATATATATTTTTATTCATATCACCAATTACTATTTGTAATTATTTGTTCTTCATAAATAAGTATAAAAAAGTAGATAGAATAATTATTTAACTCTATCTACTTATATTATGATTTTTTAATTTTCTCTTTTATAAGTTTTTGTTAAGAATGCAATATATGAAGCCAGTTCATCTGTTATATATTCATCATCTAGCCTCCATACCCAATTATTCATTGGAACTGATGGAGTATTAATTCTTGATTCAATTCCAAGACCTAAATAATCTTGAATTGGAATTATTGCAAGGTCTGATGGACTCATTAAAGCAAGTCTAACCATTTGATCACAAACTTTCGACTCATCTTGTAACATTAAATATTCCATAATAAAATGTTTATGTTCTTCATCTTGTTCATTAAACCAAGCTCTTAAAGGTAGATTATCATGAGTACCTGTATATACAACTGAATTTTTGATATGGTTGTGAACTAAATAATTACTATCATTTTCTAAATCAAAGGCAAACTCTAATATCTTCATACCAGGGAAACCTGTTCTTTTTAAAAGTTTATAAACCCCTTCAGTTAAGAAGCCTAAATCTTCTGCTATGATACTAGCATTTGGAAGTTGTTTTTTAACTTCATTAAATAACTTCATTCCAGGTCCTTTTACCCATTTACCGTTTTCTGCAGTTTCATCACATGCTGGAATTGAATAATAAGCTTCAAATCCTCTAAAGTGATCAATTCTTACAGTATCATATAATTCAAATGATTTTCTAAGACGTTTAATCCACCAGTCAAAATTATCCTCTTCTAACTTTTTCCAATTATATAAAGGATTACCCCAAAGTTGACCTGTCTTTGCAAAATCATCAGGTGGGCATCCTGCAACTTTAACCGGTTTTAAATCAAGATCTAAATCAAACATTTCAGGATTACTCCATACATCAGCACTGTCAAGCGCAACATAAATTGGAACATCGCCGATAATTTTAATATCTAAACTATTTGCATATTCTTTTAAAGCATTCCATTGTTTAAAGAATTCAAATTGCAAGAATTTATAAAAATCAACACTTTCTTTATGTTCTTTGTAATATGCATTTAATTTTCTTTTATTATAGTGTTTATATTCGTTTTTCCAATTAAGCCAAGACTCACCATTATGACAATTTTTAAGAGCCATAAAAATAGCATAATCATCTAGCCACGCTTTTTCCTGTTTTACAAATTTAGTATATTCAGGTGATTCTATAAACCTTGAATATGCAAGACGTAAGATAGGATATCTTTTTTCATATTGCATACCATAATCAATATAAGCACTACTGTTTAAATCAATTAATTCATCTACATATAATAGACCATCTTCAACTAACATATCTAAATCAATAAAATATGGGTTTCCCGCAAATGCACTAAATGTTTGGTAAGGAGAATCTCCATATGATGTTGGACCAAGTGGAAGTACTTGCCAGTACGATTGATGCGCAAGATGTAAAAAATCTATAAATTTATATGCACTTTTACCTAATGTACCTATACCATAAGCTGAAGGTAGGGAAAAGATTGGTAGTAATATTCCACTTTTTCTCATAATAGTTAGTCTCCTATTTATAATTTTAATATTATTATATCTTTAATTTCGTTTAATTGAATTTTTTCTTCTGTTTCACTTTGAAAAATTATTACAAATTCATCTTCAATTCTTAACGGAATTCCTTCTATAGATAAACCATTTGTTGTTTCAAACAAACAGTTTACTGAATGTTGTAATGAATTCATTTTAATAATGCTTTCAAGTTTTTTTAAAACTAGTCCATCAATAACATTATCATCTTGTTTTTTGACAATACCAATAGTTTTCTTATATCTTGAATCAAAAACAGTTTTACTTCCGTTTGTTATAACGGGAGTTGATACTGTATGAATAAACATAAGTGGTTCAGGAATTGTTTTTCTTATATTATTATTTTGCATTTAATCACCATTATTTTATATGATTAAAGAAAATAATTTATGATTACAGTTATTTAGTATTTTTTTGATAAATATAATATAATCCATCAAGTAATACGTTTGGATTATAAATTACTTTACTTTTAAGTAAGTCTTTTATAATCACCGCGTATCCTCCAGTTAATACTACATTTACGTTATCTGTCTTCAACTCTTTCTTAAATGATTCGATTAATCCATCAATCATCGCGACATGTCCATGAACTATCCCACTTTGAATACAAAGCGAAGTTTCATTGTTAATCACCTTTTCAGGCGCAATAAGGGCTGTTCTAGAGAGTTTTGAAGTTGAGTTGATTAAACTTTCAAGTGATCCTTTTAGTCCTGCACAGATAACTCCACCTAAAAATTCTTTCTTATCATTTACAACAATTAGTTTTGTTGCGGTACCTAAATCTACAATAATTGAAGTACCCCCATATAAATGATACGCACCAATCGCATCACATAAAAGGTCAGCTCCTGCTTGTTTAGGATTTTCTAACTTAATAGTTAAACCACTTTTTATACCAGGCCCTACATTCTTCGCTTTAATACCAAAATATTTTTCAAGCATATGATTAAAGATAGGATCAATTTGAGGAACAACACTAGATATTATTGCTCCATCAACTGTTTCATCCTTATATAAATTTAATACTGATGAAATTTTTTGATAATAATCATCTTCAGTTAAATCTATATTTGTTACAAATCGATAAGTATTAACTATCCTATCATTTTTTACTATTCCTAACACTATATTAGTATTTCCAATATCAAAAAGTAAAACCATATAAAAACCTCACTTAATTATATTTATTATACACTATCTAAAACATTTTATCAACAAAAAAAGCCACTAAGTGGCTTTTTCTTATGATTGTTTTGTTCGAAAAATTCTAATTATCCTCTTTTTCTAAATAAAGCAAAAGCAACTATAGATAATGCAAATCCTAAATATGTAATTAGTTGAGTAGTTGATACTGCTTTACAATCACCATTAGATGAATTTCTTACAGGTAATACTTTTTCCTCTACTTTTCCACATTCTGAACAAATTCTATGAGCATGTCCTTCTTCTTCAGTTGTTGCTTCTTTATCGATAATCCATTCACCATATTCATGAAGTCTTTCGATAGTTGGATCAAATTCTTTATAATTTAAATCAAATTTTTTATCACAATTTTCACAGTAATAATAAGTTTCATTCCCTTCACTTGTAAGAGTCGGAGATGTTCTTTTAACCAAAATAACATAACCTTTATCATAACAAGATTCAATGATAACTTCATCTAAAACATTATATTCATTATCAAAATTCTTTTTACAAACATTGCAATGATTATGTTCTAATAGACCTGATTCAAAGCATGTAACTTCTTTTGCTTCATAATGAGTTAATATATGTGTTTCATTTAATGTTTCATAAACTATATTATTAGTATATGCTTTTTCATTTTCTAAACATGTACTATATCCATAATATACTGTTTCACCTACAAATTCAGGATTATTTGCTGTACCTAATGTTTGGTAATAGATTTGTGTTCCATCTACTATTCCTTTGTTTAATAAATATGTAATTTCACCACTTTCAAACTGCTCAGTAGTTTTACCTCCTGAAACTTCATCTATAGTTGATTTACTTGACCAGAAATACGTATTACCACTAAATAAATCTATATTATGATATGAATTTTTGATATTACCACCATCATAATTTGAGAATGTGATACCACCTAAAGAATTTCTTCCTATCACTTTATTGCCATTGTAACAGTTTTCAATTAAACCATTATTATTACCTGATATTCCTCCACATTGATAAGACTCTTCTGATCCAATAATTCCTAAATTATATGAATTTTTAATGACACCAGAATTAGTAGTAGCAATACCTGCATTTAGATGCCTATTAGATTTAACATTTGCAAAATTTGAGCTGTTTTCAATTATTCCTGTGTCGCGATTAGATACTACTAGACCTCCAGCATAATATTCTTGAGAAAAGATTAAACCATCAAGTGAACAATTATAAAGTGTACCAAAATTATTACCAATCAAACCAGCAGATGAATTTTTAACACTAACATATGTATCAGACAATGTTAAATTTTTTACTATACCTTTTTCTCCTACACAATTAAACATAGCTTGATCTGTTAATGTCGTATCATTTAAATATAAGCCTGAAATTGTATACCCATTGCCATCAAATACACCAGAATATAAACTTGTTTTAGGACTATATGAATCTCCTGCTTCTACATTGCAAATTGGTACCCATTGTGTAAATAATTCATATTCTGGATTTAATTCGCCATTAACTATAACATTTTCATTTAATATAATATCATTCATTAAAATAGCATTATAATATACATGACATTCCCACTCAGTATCATAATATCCTTCAAATGAAATAGTCTTATTCGGATCATCAAAATCTACATAATCGTTACATAATTTTGCAAACCAATAAAGTTGTGAAGCATTACTGATTTCATAAACAGGGTCTTTTTCACCATCACCATCAACATCATAATCTGTTGTATTGAGTACAGCTTGTTCTAACTCTACTTCTGCTTTCACAACAGTTTCCTTTTTTACTAAACCTAGTGTTATCACTCCTAAAATAACTAGTGAAGTTATAAAAATTTTAAATAAATATTTTTTCATATATTATCCTCTCTTATTTTCTTTTTCTGAATAAAACGAATACTACAGCTGATAAACTAGCACCTAAATATGTAATAATTTGAGTTGTCGATAAAACTTTACAATCTCCATTAGAAACTACTCTTACAGGCAATACTTTTTCTTCTACTTTTCCACATTCTGAACAAACTCTATGAGCATGTCCTTCTTCTTCAGTTGTAGCTTTTTCATCAATTACCCATGAGCCAAAGTCATGAAGTCTTTCAATTGTTGGATCGAATTCATTATAATTTGTATCAAAACTTAAATCACATTCTTCGCAATAATAATGAGAAGTGTGCCCTTCACTTGTAAGTGTTGGTGATACTCTTTGTACCCATTTAACTAAACCTTTATCATAACAAGATTCAATAGTTATATTTTCAACAACATTTAATTCTTCATCATAGTTTACATCACAATTTTCACAGTGATAGTAAGCTATTGTTCCTTTTACAAAGCAAAGAGAAGTAACTTCTTCATAGAACTTAACAAAATTATTATCTTTATGATTACAAGATTTAATAACTATTTCATCAAGTTTATTATATTCACTATCAAAATATATACCACAGTCGAAACATTCATAATGTTCTAAATTTCCGTTTTCAAAACATGTTGATGGAACTTCTAATTTCAAATCAGTTAAATTGTGATATTCATAAACACCTATTGTTTCATTATTACTATATACGTACTCTAATTCATTACAGTCAGCAAAACGGCAATATACTGTATGAGTTTTACCAATAGGATATCTAGATACACCTATTTCTTGATAGAAAAGTTGTGTACCATCAGTTAGGCCATTATTTAATAAGTAAGCAACTTTTCCAGAAGCAAAATCACTATAAGTAATTTGAGTTCCTTCATAAAAAGTTGCAACATCATATGAATTAATAATTTCCCCACCTTGATGGTCTTCTACAAGATAGGCATTGTTATATGATTCACTACCAATAATATAAGAATTTATGATACTACCACCTTTTTTCATTATATCTACTAGAGTTCTCGCATAACTACCTGCACTATATCCTAAATTCTTTATTGTACCAGATAACTCCCAAATTAACGGCTCACTATTACCACCAATTACATACCCATTTCCATCGAAAATTCCGTTAAATTCAACTATGCTAATAGGATTAGTATAATCTATCCAAATATCATCAATTAAAACAACATTTGCATCTACATATTCTTTATTGTTTTCTGCCCAACTTCTTAATTGTATTAAATTAGCAATAACATAATATCCAATATAGTCTTCACTTAATCCTAATGATTCACAATTTACTTCTGTTATAAGAATAGGGTCTTGTTTTCTTCCACAATCAATACATACTGAGTTTTCATATTTATGGTCTTCTATTACTAAGTTTTCACCACATACTGCGCAATCCATCCAATGCCCATTTATATCATGATAATATGTTCCGTCTGTGTGAATAATTTCTCTAACATAATCACATAAATTACATATAGTGTCACAAGCGTTATCGTACATTAAATGATTATCAGATTCACTAATATGACAAACACTACATTCGTGTTTATGTTCACCATCATATGTTAAATTGTCGTATTTATGAGGTAATTCATAATATCTTACTTCATTTGAATATGTTCTTTCAGTTTCTGTACAAGTTGTATAACCATAATATACAATGTCTCCACTAAATCCTATATCAGAAGACCCTACAGTTTGATAGAATACTTGTGTTCCATCAGTTACACCTTTATTTAATTTCCAAGTAATTTCTCCTGTTTTTAACTCGTCTTCAGTTATTTTATTACCATATGTAATACTACCTTCTGTATAACTTTGCCCGTATAGATAATAATTGTTTTCACCACAAGGATCATAAGTGATACCATAAGACAAATCATTACCGCCTATACTTAAGCAATTTTCAATTGTTTTATAGTTCAATCCACAAATATTACCACTATTGTTACCTTTTACATATACATTAGCAATACAATTTTTAATTATGCCTGTAGCAACTAAACCATCTCCATTATACCCAACAATTCCACCACAATAGTAGCCTCCTTTCACAAATCCTTGAACATAACAATTATCAATTGTGCCTTGATTATAATAAGCCAATATACTGATATAAGCACCATTTGAGCCATTTACATAAGCATTTACCACATTCAAATTATGTACATTTGCACCTTCTCGGATCATACGAAAAAGTGGGAAACTTGTAGAATATAATCCACTAATTGTTTTTCCATTACCATTAAAATCACCACTATAACTCGTAATACAATAATTTATCCAATCTACTAAATTTGACGTATCAGATGTAATAGTACCATTTTCTGTAAATGTGATTTCATTTAATGTAATATCTTCAAGAAGTATTGCATTAGCAAATTCATCTTTATTATTTACATAATTTGCAAACCAATAAAATTGTGATACAGTGCTAATTTCATATACAGGATCTTTTGCTCCATCACCATTAACATCATAATCTGTTGTATTAAGCACAGCTTCTTCTAAAGTTACTTCTGCTTTTACAACAGTTTCTTTTTTCATTAAACCTAGTGTTATAACTCCTAAAATAACTAGTGAAGTTATAAAAATTTTAAATAAATTTTTTTTCATATTTTTACTCCTTTTAAATCCTTTCTTCTAAATATTCTAACAGATTACTAATTACTTCCTCTGCAATAGTCTTAAAATCAAATTTTGATACAAACTTAATTGCTTCATCAATCTTTTGATCTGGAATTCGATAAACTAAAAACGTTGTTTCTAAAAATCTTTTTATTTTTCTTTCCATTGTAAAATAAATACTACATGGTACGGATAAAAAATTCCTCATTATACCAGCTGAGGCAATTTCTAGTTCATAGAAATCTTTGGTTTCTAAATGTGGCAAATATTCGTTGAATATATACTCTAGTTTATTCGTTATTGTATTAAATATGACATTTGCGGAATGCGGTAGTGAATATGATACATTATACATCTCTCTCATATGTTCACTAGATTCAGCCATATAAAGTTGTAAGCATGTTTCTGTAGCATAAAATAATATTTTATCATTTGTTAAATCTTTTAAAAGTTTTGAAGTTGCTTCAAACTGTCCTTCCAAAACAAAACTAACTAGTTCTACTAATATTTGTTCTTTATTTTTAAATGCAAAAATTAAAGAGCCATAATTTACTTTTGCGTCTTCCGCTATTTGTCTTAGTGTGCTTTCGTGATATCCTTGTTGTAAGAAAAACTTTGCTGCAGAATGTAGCACTTTAGACTTTACACTTGACTTTTCTGGTTTCTTTGCCATAATTCCTCCTATCCTCTGTTTTAGACTGTATACTATACTGTGATATAGACACCAATATTATATCACCATTTTTTGCCATGTGCAAGCGATTTTATAATTTTTTTTAAAAAGAAAGTTCTCAAAAACTATCTTTGATACTATTCATACTATAAATTTCTAAATCCAAAACCTTTTTATAATTTTAAACAACCTAGAGGTACAACATATATACCATCATGTCGACGATACACATAATCATCCGTAGCAATTAATACCATAAAAAAGAATAACTCTTCATTTTTTCTACATCTATTTTATTTGCTAATTTTTTATGTTAGACACACCTTCTTCTACCAATTTATCACCTCCTAGTTTTATTTCAATCAAAGCATATTTATTGTTTCTTAAGTGTATTATCTATCACATTCTAATCCTGATTTATCTCTATAGTGAAATATGTTATACATAATTTCTATAAATTTGGAAATATTTTTCTGCAATTTGGCATTTTAAAAAAAGAAAAACGAAGTTTTAAAATACTTCGTTTTAAAATTTATAAATTTTAGTAATTATTTGCTTTTACTTCAAAGTAAGCTTGAGGGTGGAAACAAACAGGACATACAACAGGAGCAGTTTCTCCTACATGAACATGTCCACAGTTACGGCATACCCAAACTGTAATACCTGCTTTAGCAAATACTTGTGCAGTTTCAATGTTTTCAGCAAGTTTACGATAACGTTCTTCGTGTTCTTTTTCTACTGCTGCAACACCTTCAAATTGTTTAGCAATCTTTTCAAACCCTTCTTCACGAGCAACTTTTGCAAATTCTGCATACATATCAGTCCATTCATAGTTTTCACCTTCTGCAGCAGCAACTAAGTTTTCTTGAGTAGATCCGATACCACCTAATAATTTAAACCAAAGTTTAGCATGTTCTTTTTCATTGTTTGCTGTTTCTTCAAAAATTGCAGCAATTTGCTCATAACCTTCCTTACGAGCTTTAGAAGCAAAATAAGTGTATTTGTTTCTAGCTTGTGATTCTCCAGCAAATGCAGTCCATAAATTTTTTTCTGTTTGACTTCCTTTTAATTCCATTTTAATTTCTCTCCTTTATATTTATATTTATTTTTGACAATTGGAACATATTCCCTCAAAACTGAGGTCATTTGATAATATTTTTATTTTGTTTTTTTCTTCGACATCATTAATTACTTGTTCTAGATGAACTCCTTCTACATCATAAACACATTTACAATTTATACAATATAAATGCGAATGAGTAGAGATGGTACTATCAAAACGATCACTATCTTGCGGAACAATTACCTTTTTTATTAAACCATTATTAGAAAGTTCTGTTAAATTTCTATAAACTGTACTTAAACTAATATTTGGCATTGACTCTCTTGCAATATTAAATATTTGTTCAGCAGTAGGATGATCATATCTTGTAGAAACTATTTCATAAATTAAATTACGCTGATTTGAGTTTCGCATACTTCTCCTTAATAGGAATCATTCCTATTTACTAATATTATACAACACTTATAAATGTTGTGCAAGTAATTTAATAATTTATTTAATATAATGTACTACACTTGAGTCATATTGATCACGAGGAGCAGGGTCTTCATCAGGGTATCCAATAGATATTATTCCAAGGGGAATAATATTATCTGATAAATTTAGAATTTCTTTAAGAGAATCTACAACTCTTTTTTGAGGATATGCACCTTCCCAACAAGCACCAAGTCCCATATCTGTTACACCAAGTAAAATATTTTCTATAGCGCTTGAACAATCTTGTATCCAATATTCACCAAGTTCTTTTGGTAAACATTTATCCATATTACCACAAACTACAAATTTTAAAGGGCTATGATGTTTTGTATATTTACCGGCTGTTTCGATTTTCACTAACACTTCTTTATTTGTAATAATATAAAATTCCCAAGGACATCTATTACAAGCGGAAGGCCCACTCATTCCATAATGTAATAATTTTTCAATTAAATCACTTGGAACTTCAGTATCTTTATATTTTCTAACACTTCTTCTTTTTAACATTAATTCTTCTAATGTCATATTACTACCTACTTCTTTTTCTTTTCTTTAGAACGCTTATCATTAATGATTTGCATTTCAACTTCAGTTATTAACTTGCAGTTGTTTTCTTTTGCCCAAGTAACACAACCATTAAGTACTAGCTTTAAAAATGGTCGTGGAACTTTAACAAGCATTTTTAATGCATCATCAGAAAATTTAACTTCATCATCTGCTCTATCTGCTGCATATCTTAAAGAAGTTAAATCTACCTCACGTGAAGGAATTCCTTCACTTTTCGGTTTTCTATATCCTGAACACCAAAAATTTTTAGAATCACGATAACCCCAGTTAGTTGGTAGTGGCGCAAAATTATTACTTGTAACGCCATTAATAATTGCATCATGATATTTTTCTTTCATTAGAATATGATCAATCTTTAAAATAAAATGAGCACCGTATTTAGAAGTTATACCATTAAAATCATGGTATGGACCATTATATTCTTCTTCAATCTTATCATCTTGCGCATTATCTAATTCTTTTACCCAAGTACATTCAAATACTTGATATGCTTCACTTATTACTTTTGGATAAACTTCATCTGGATAGTCCATTTGTGACATACCATCTTCTAATGTATACATAAAATCTTTCATCTTCTCTTCAGGTGTATCCCCTGGAAAACCAAGTCGAACATGTTCTTTAAAATCTTTTTTAGAATATGGTAAAAAGTTTATTGTACATTTACCACTTCTAAGTAGTCCTTTACATGTATTAGATGAATTTCTACATTCAAGTACCATTGCATAATAATCTTTGCCTGCTATATAATAAGGAAAGACTAGTGAATATGCACCAAAAGATGTTTTACCATTTTCATCTAATGTTCCAATTAAAGTAAGTGGCATGGGAAAAAATGATGATGTTTGATAAAAATTATCAACTATTCTTAAATCTTTAAATTTTTCTTTCATATTAACACACCTCTTTTTCTTCATAATAATTTTATCATATTTAATTTTTTTTAGCAACTTTTTATTTAATTTTATTAATTTAATTGTTGACAAAATGACTATATTTTGATATGATTTATAGTGCATTAGTCAAAAAAGTGTGGTGATTTTATGAGTATAGATAAAATTAAAAAAATTTTGTTTGAATCAAAAGACGGTATTATAACATCAAAACAAATATCAGAACAAGGCATTCATAGAGGATATTTGACTAAAATGGTTGAAAACGGAGATATAATAAAAATTGGTAGAGGGCTTTACATGAATTCTAATATTTGGGAAGATGAGATTTATATATTACAAACAAAATTTCATAGAGGGATATTTTCACATGAAACCGCTCTTTATCTACTTGGATTTAGCGATAGAGTTCCTCATAAATTTACTATGTCTTTTCCTCAAGGTTATTCTACTCATGAGTTAGAAAATGAACCTATTTATGTAAAAAGAATAATAAAAGAGAATTTCTATCTAGGTATTCAACAAATAGAAACCCCTTATAAAAATATTGTAAACGTTTATGATATAGAACGAACTTTGTGTGACATTGTTAAAGGGCAAGGATGCGATATACAAATAATAAAAGATGCTATGAAAAAATATGTATCTTTTAAATACAAAGACATTCCTAAACTATTAGAATATTCTGAAATTTTAAGAGTCAAATCAAAAATACAAAGATATATGGAGGTACTTCTATGATTACCAAAAATCCTATGCAATTAAAATCATTAATTAAAAATATAGCAAAAAAAAATAACATTTCTGCTATTTAGTTATGCAAAATTATATGTTAGAACGTTTCTTAATACGAATTTCAAAATCTAAATATAGAAATAGTTTCATCTTAAAAGGGGGTTTTTTAATTTCTACAATCATTGGAATACAAGCAAGAACAACAATGGACATAGATACAACTATAAAAGGTTTTGACTTAAACTTTACCAATATAAAAAATATTTTTAATGAAATATGTTCTATTAAAAGTGACGACAACATAACATTTGAACTAACAAAAATTTCAAATATTCGCGAAACAGATGAATATCCAGGAATAAAAGTCAATTTAAATGCCAATTATCCACCTATAAGTGTTCCTATAACTGTCATATCACAACAGGCGATGTAATTACTCCTAAAGAAATAGAATATTCATTTTCTTCAATCTTTAACAATGAAAGTATTAATATCATGGCATACAATATAGAAACAGTTTTAGCAGAAAAAATTGAAACTATTTTATCTCGTAGTATAACTAACACTAGACCTAGAGATTATTATGATATTTATACTATTTGGATATTTAAAATAAGATAACATTAATATCTCAACTTTAAAAGATGCTCTTATTAAAACAGCTAAAAGAAGAAATAGTGTGAACGTTTTAGATAAATATACTGATACCATAAAACAAATTAAAGATAGTAGTATTCAAACTAATTTTTGGCTTAAATATCAAAAAACATTTGAATACGCAAAAAACATTAACTTTTCTACTATATGTAACACTTTATTAGAAATAATGCATATTTTAAATTAACTAAATAATTAAAAAAAGAATTTTTAGTTTACCCCAAAAATTCAGGGTTTACTAAAAATTCTTTTTATTTTTTATTTTGATATTACAATTTCAAATTCAGCAGGGAATTGATTAGCACTTGATACAAGTATAATGAATTTATAAGTAACACCAGCTTCTGCTTCAAATTCATGAGTGAAATTAATATTTCCTGGAACATTTCCTGAAATATCCATAAATACCATACTATTTTCAGAACCTAAGAAAGCAATATAAGGATCTACTAAATTCATTGCTAGTTTATCCATAGAAATTGATTTAATAGTATATGTTGCATCTTCTAATGCAGTAAAACTATAATATTTCATTCCTGAATTACCAGCAGTTTCAAAAGTTAAATTATATGTTCCAACACTTACTACATAAGGAGATGTTTCTGTACCACTACCACTTGAAATTGTAGATAATTGTAAAAGTTTAATTTCAACAAATTTATTATCAGCACTTGTTGTATACGCATTTGGATCATATGTGTAACCTGTAGGAACACCTTCTATATGAATATAATAATCGCCATCATCAAGTTCAATTTCTGCAATACCTTGAGAATTAACTGGTTCAGGTAAGAAACAGTTATTACCTGTACACCATTGTACACTTACTCCACTTGTTACAGGAGTATTATCAGGATATACTACTTTTACGGCATAATTATTTGTTACAAGATTTAATGTTAAATTAGTTGTTACATCTTCATAAGTAACACTTACTGTGTATGTTCCATAACCACTTAATTTTGCATAATCAGTATCAGAAATCATTGATTTATCTAAATTAATAGTTTCAGTCTTTCCTTTTGAATCTACAACATCTATTTTTATAGTTGCAAGTTTACTATCGAGTTCTGCTACATTAATAACCTCTGGAATAGAAGTTGCGACTACACTAATAGATTCAACTTTAGCTTTACATGAAGTTATACTTAATAGACATAATAATGTCATAATAAAAACACTTATTTTTTTCATTTAATCACCTCAATATTTAATTGTAATTATTTTACTATTTTTTTATAAAAAAATCAAGTATTTAAGATTTTTATATAAATCATAATAAAAGAGATACCTTAAAGGTATCTCTTAAACATTAATTATTCTGCTTTAGTAATTACAACTTCAACTACACAATCAGTATCAGCCATTACTACAAATTCAACAAAATCACCTGCTTCTAAAGTTACAGTAAATGATTCAGCTGGATCATTAGAATCATATCCTAATATTGGATTGTTGCTATCTGCTGTTACAGCAATTGTATAAGTACCATCTTCCTCAGCAGTAAAAGTATAAGTATTACCCCAATAAGAAGCTTCTACATTGTTTGTACCAACTACAGGTGTATCTGTAGTAGTAGGAGTAGCAGAACTTGTTGCATAATCTAATGTAATATCTCCACCATCAATATTAACAGTACATGAAACTGTATCATTTTCATATGTAGCAGTTGTTAAAGTAACTTCATTACCAAATGTTGCAACTACGTTAGAGAAAGTAATAACACCTTCATTTAATACAAATGCAAAAGTACCAGTATAACCTTCATTTAAAAAGCTATAAGTACCAGTTCCATCAGTATTAAATACTAATTCCATTTCATATGACATTGGAGCCATTGGATGAATGTAAGTAGCTTTATATGAACCAGTTAATGGAGTTGTAACTGCTTCTACTTTTGTTACAGTTCCATATTGTGGATATCCATTAAAGTAGCAAGCTAATTCAAATGAATCATTGAATCCGATACCAAATGGACAAGTTTCACCAGCATTAACAGGAACAATAGTTACTACATTATCAACAACTGTATAAGTGCAATCAACACTATCAGTTGCATTTCCACCATTTGATTCAACAGCATAGCTATTAACCCAAGCAACAGTTACATTACCATTGTTAGCACCTTCACTTTCAGGTGTGAAATCATATGTGATAGTTCCAAGCATCATGCTGTAATATTCATATTTACCATCTAATAAATCTGCAATACTTGGAGCTTCTGTAACAGTTACAGTGATAGTAGCAGTCTTTGAAGCATCAGCTGCAGATGTGAATACTAATACATAAGTACCAGCTGCAGTAGCTGTGAAATAATAATTGCTATCATAACCTTCTTCTAAAGTTGCAGCATCATTTGCTTCTTGAAGAGCTACTGTATAGTTAGGGTTAGCACCTTTATTAACTAATGCTTTAACATCAACTTGTGCACCTGTATATGCAGAAACTTCTGTTGCAACTACATAATCCCAAACTGCATTATCATAAACAGCTGCTTCGAATGAAGTGATATCAGCATATCCAGCAACAACAGTAAATGTCATCGCAACATTACCAGCAGTAAGTTCAACAGTATAAGTTCCTGCTTTAAATGCAACAACATATAATGAGTTTTCCCAATTATCATAAGAACAGAATGCAGAATAAGTTTCTACTCCTTCAGAATCAGTTACTACTGATGCAAAATTATTTACTGATGCAACTGCAGTTTCAGGAAGAGCATTTGCAATTGTATAATAACTATAAACACCTACGATAACTTCTGTTTCTCCACCATCTTCAATTGTATTGCTTTCAGCATCTACAATATCAAATGAATTATATAATACTTCATTTGCAGGATAAGGATTAACAGCTATTCTTTCACCTAATGCTTGAGCAATAATAACATCACGTTCAAAATCAGGTTCAGGAGTTACTTCAGGTAAACTATATGTAGCTGTTTCTTTATCATAATTTAAATGTTCTTCATAGTAACCATTAAGGTTAGCTTCAAAATTTACCATTGCTTGAGTTTCAACATCTAAATTAAATGAAACTTCAATTAAATAATAGTAATATCCTAAATAAATTTCATAAGAGAATGTATATGCAATTTCTTCATTACAATGTGCACATAATGCAACATTTTCAACATAGTTTTTAGCACCTTCTTCATGACCTACTTCATATAAAGTAGCAAGTAAATTTTCAGCACCAAAAATTTCATAAGCATATCCTAATACATTACCAAAATCAACACCTTTTAAGTTTGCTTCTGTTGGACCATTAGCAGCAGTTAATTCTCCATAACTTGATTGAACACCAAATACAGAATCATCTGCTAATTTTTCATAATGATAATCAACATATTCTGATTTTACTTCTGTATAATTTGCACCAAAAGCATAATCATAAGAATTAATGTAATCATATTTACCAACGATAGCAGAACCACTTGCAACATTATTTGCATTTTCTTGAGCAGCATTAACAGCAGCTTCAACAGTTCCGTGTTTTACTACAGGTTTTGCAGCAACATTAACTTGATATAATTCTTCAAATACATCGTATGCAACTTTAACTACATATGATCCAGCAACATCAAAAGTTGCAGGAGCTGTTACTGTAGCTTCAGCTGTAACATCTTTTGTACTATCATCTGTATAAACAGCATTAACAACTAATGCTCCTTTATCAAATGAATCACCTACTACGAACTCAGTTTTATAGCCAGAAATTTCAATATCTTCTAAAACGATTTCTTGACCGCCACAAGATACTACTGATAAAACGGCTAAAACTAAAGCGAATGTAGCTATAATTTTTTTCATAATTAACACCCCTTTGTTTTTATTAAAATTTACGTTATATTATTTTGGAATAATATGTTAATAATTATACCACTTCTTTTTTCTACTTTCAATAAAAAAACACTTACACAAAAATGTAAGTGTTTTCATAAACTCTAATATTTTATTTTTTCGACAATGTAAGCGTTTTTATCTATTCTTTTCCATTCTCTTTATAATATCCACAAGCAAACAACCATTGATCATCTTCTAACGCGAAGACTCCTGTTGACTCAACAAAACCATTCCCATCAAAGAATAATCTTTGCGATACACTAAATTTTTGCAAAAATTCCATTAACTCTTGAGTTACATAACATACCCCATCAGAGTTACATGCTGCAGCATAATCCACTTCGATAAATTGCTTATAGTTTTCTGCAGAATTAGATACCGTTAAATTCTTATTACCTGCATATTCTATCTTATCAAGCGGTGCTTCATAATATGCACAAGGTTGTGATATTTTTGCACAAAGAATAGGTCCAAAAGTATTGTTTTCATAATCATATAGGTGCCAATAACCAGTTTCTTCGTTATACTTAAACTCGCTACCATATAATATACTATTCCCACCTGTTGCCGTAGCGCTACCATTATAGTAACTTCCTGTTCCATGATTTGAATTATAATATGTATATTTTGACAAATCAAATTCAGGAGTTTTAAAATTTGCTTCTTCTGCAACCATAACTTTTGAAACTACTCCATCTTCATAATATTCGCCTTCATATGTAATACTAAAATCAATAGTTACAGGATATAATCCTGTTTTTGTATCAGCATATACAACAAATGTAAATACATTACCTATTCGTTGTTCTGATATATTAACTACCCATTTAAAGTTTTTTGTATACCCGCCTTTTATATAAGCGCCGCCAGAGTCTTTTGTTTCGCTGTAGTTTTTATAAGCAAATGTCCCCTCATAAATATCAAGTTTAGGGTTAACTAAATCATCATAAACGTTAACTAATGATTCGATAACATACCAGCCAGCTTCTTTAGGTTGATATTCATAATAAATTTGTTTTTTATTAGTTGTTAATTTAGATCTGTATGTACCAGTAGCAGTAAGTTCATATTCATTATATAATCCAGTGCCACTTCCTTTACTTACCTTTGAAATTTTCAAAAGTTCTATTTCAACAACTGGATTTTCATTATCAGCGGTATAAATATTCGGATTATATGTATAATCAGTTAACGTTTCTTCTAGATATACATTAAACTCACCATCAAGTTTCTTTTTTGCATATCCATCACTACCAATAA
Source organism: uncultured Staphylococcaceae bacterium (assembly GCA_964409955.1). GTDB lineage: Bacteria > Bacillota_I > Bacilli_A > ML615J-28 > CAG-313 > CAG-313. The sequence continues at coordinate 5,127 of CAYPEY010000024.1, read as the reverse complement.
CCTCTGAGTATTGGGCATACCCATCAGACCATACTACTGTAATGGTTTCTCCTTCTTTTGGAATATAAAGTTTTTTGTTATAAACTAAAGACACAACATATTCAACACTACCAACAGGAGTTGTATTTACATTTGTATTATTATTATTGTTGTTATTATTAATATCATTATCTATTATATCATTAGGAGGAGTCACAGGTTGTTGTTCTATTTCACCACATGAACAAAGTGTAAATAATGATAATATAATTAATAAAATACTAAATATACTTTTTTTCATTATTTTTCCTCCTTGATTGTTTTATTTTCTTTTTTTAATTTTTTAAACAATGACTTAATATCTTGTAATCTTAATTTTCTAATAATGACATCTATAATAAATAAAATTACACAAATTATCATAAATGTTGGCGTCAAATCATAAATGTATTTTAATACATCTTCAGTATCATTTTCTAATGCTAATTTACCATCTTCTGATATTTGTCCATTTGTTGTTACCATATAATATAAGTTAGATGATTCGTATATAGTAAATGAATCATATTCAGGTAAATAAGAAACATAGAAAGTATAAGCTGTATCATATGTTAATTCACCAAATACATACGTTAATTCTACATTATATTCTCCAATTTGATCTGTTTTTATTGTTGTAATATAATTTTGTGTATCAAAAACGAGTGTACTTTCTATTATAGTTTGATCTGGATTAGTTACCTTTATAGAAAGTAATGAACCTTTATTAACCGATGGCGCATTAACAATAATATCAGTAACCGAACCTTTTATCTGACTTGAAATAATAAATGCTGAATCTAGTTTCCCGCTTGGAATACTTGAAATAAGAAAGTTTTGTATTACTGTTTTTGCAACATCACTTGTACTCCAATTATTAGCCCAAGTGCCTTCTATTGTAGATGCAAATGAAGAGACTCTACCATTACCATAATTCCAATAGCTATAAAGCGGTATTTCATATTCGATATTTGTTATTACATCAGTATAAGTTGCACTTAAAACAACGTTAGCACTAGATTTTTCGACATTATTATAAATACCTAAAATACTTGGAAGTTCAACAATTCCTTTTATTGCGTCATCATTTTCTAAAAGTATTGATACTGGCATTTGGGTATTTTCGATAACCATTTCTTTTAATGAATTTAAAACCTCATCTAATACTAAAGATTCTACATCATCTAAATCATTAATTGGATAATAATACCCATTACCAATAGTTGCAAGAGTCTTCATTAATGTTTCGCCTTCTTTGCTAACCGTATTGATAGTTGACAACGCTATTCCTTCTTTTGCCATTCTAGCAACAATTTCTTTAGTAATACTTGCTTGTTCACCATAAGGAAGACCATCAGATATTAATAACGCTTCATTTTTCTTGTAATTTAAGCTATTAATAAAGGCATGTGCATAAGTTAATGCTGAACCCATAAATGTTCCTTGATATGCTTCTTGGTTTTTAATCTTTTCTTTTATTTCTTCACGTTCAGATGCAGGAGCAGGCTCATACACCGTCACAACTTCACCAAAGAATCCAATTACGAGTACCATTACATTATCATCTAAATTATCTAAAATAGTACATGCTGTTTCTCTTGCTATATGTATTTTACTAATTTGTTCCATACTTCTTGAGTAGTCCATAATTAATGTTACAAGTTTAGTTTCTTGTTCATCATTACCATATTTTACTGGAAGCATATCATTTAATGCCATTAAAGTTTCGTCTTCATAATTGTTTTGAATATATGTATTTCCAATAGTGATTAAACTTTTACCAAATTCAGAAACTAAAATATCAAGACTTGATACAAATTGTGATGAATTATTACATTCCCTCACATCTGTGTTAATTAAAACAAACTCATCATATTTAGCAAGTTCTTCTATAGTATATGGAACATTACTAAATCCCGTAGATGATGATTTATTATAAAAATCAATCGTTGCAAGATTTCCATACATTTCTTGTGCAACTGTTTGTTCAGAAGCATTATTGCATAAAACTAAGACATTTATTTCTGAGAATACTTCTTGTTCAAAATAATATGAATTATTAATTACTGTTGTATCACTATCTGGTTCTACTAATACTTTATATTTATGTGTTGATGCCTCATTTGTTTTTAGATCTAAAGAAACAGTCATAGAACCTTTTGTTAAAGTTATAGCTTCTTGATCAAACATTTCACCATCACAATACAAAGTGACCATTGCGCGAGTATTTGTATTTGCTTCTAGATATACAAGTACTTGTTCAGGATTATTAATATATGTAGATGCAACATGTTCAACTTGACTAATTTGAACTTCTGGCTCATCATCTTTTATATTGTTATCAATATAAATTGCATCAATATAAACACCATCTAAAGATAAAGTTTCAACTAAACTTGAAATATTATTTTGATTAGTTTCTTCTCCATCAGAAATAATTACGATACGCTTAACTACATTTTCACTAAATAAACTGTTAGCATATTCCATTGCATTTGCAATATCAGTTTCGCTATTATTTACATTTGATTCTTTAACACTAATTAGTTCTTCACCAAGCGGAACTAATAATTCATAATCTTTACCAAAGCATATTACTCCAAGTTTAGAATTTCTTGGGGTATTATCTTCTAAATCACTAATATAATCATCAATTAAATCTAAATTATTACGTGCAGAATATGATACATCCGCAAGTACATATACTTCAGTTTTAGTAACTACTAGTTCAAATGTTGTCTTTGCCAAAGCAAAAGAAACTAAAATACAAATTACTATATGAATTACAAACGAAACTATATTTTTAATAGTTCGATTTTCTTTGCTAATTGCCATTATAAAAGAAATTATAATAACAGCTAAAAGTGGAATTAAAACAAGTAATAAATATGGATTATCGAAGTTGATATTGATCATAACAATACACCACCCAATCCGCCATAAAAATGACTGTTAAAATAACAAATAAAATAATTAACTTATCGTAAATGCCATCACGATATTCATCCTTTGCTTCACCTTGAAGAGCTAACGTTATACCATCAATCGTAGGATTACTTTCATCCTCTGGTAAACTTGAGAATATCAAATATTCTTTTACATCATCACCCATAACAACAGTTAAAGTATAAATACCCGCTTCAGTTAATTCTAAATCTATAGATTCAGAATTAATATCTAAATACTTAACATTACCAAGTGGAGTATCAACGCGAATACTATCTACATTTGGAATAATGTTAATTAGTGCTGTGTCACCACAAACATAAGTTGATTCATCTAGAATAGTTGGGAATGAATAATCAAGTAAATTTTTAATTAAAACTAAATAATCCATTAATAATGCAAAATTAGAATCATGTAAATCAAAAGCAAATACTACTTCTCTACATCCTTCATCTGTTAAACCAGTAAATACTACTGGATTTCCTTCATAAGTAAGTAAAATTGTAAAGTTGCGATATAAACCATATTTTACATATTTCGAAACGTAAATATCTTCTTTAGTTAAATCTTCTGTTAATGTTTTAAATGTTGTTGTCGAATTTTTAGGATAAGTTAAACACATACCATCAATGTTTTCAACAACATCTTGAACACTAAATCCTGAATTATTAATGCTATCAGATATTCCAAATAACCAAATAGTTCCATCATTAGGAAGAACTGTTGGTGAAAATGAATCAAATATATATAAATCATATCCTTTAACATTTTCATCATAATTTTCTGTAGATACTATTTGGATAGTTGTATTTCCCATAGTCTTAAGCGCTGAATACAAATAGAAAGGCCTATCGCTAACAATTAGAGTTGAATATTCAGTACTTTTTTCGATATTATATATAACACTAATATTATCTAAACTTAATCCATCGGTATTTTTAATTTCTATTTTTATTGTATTAAAGTTAATCGCATCACTAATATATGAAAAGGCGGTCTTCTCAGCTTTTTGAACGCTGATGGAATCTTCGTTAACTAATTCATCATTAATGTAAATTTCAAGATTAATTGTTTGATCGCTTTGATATGATATAACATTACCTGTAATTTTTAATTTATTACCATCAATTACATACTTAGTATCTAATAATGCATAATTTTCTTCATTATTAGATACATTAATTAAATTAATATTTTCTACATCATAATCTTTATCTGTAACTAGATAAGTAACTAACGATGGATTTTCATTAAAGTATTCTTGAACGTATTTTAAAATCCCATTATAACTTGATGTAACCCCTGATGGTGTTACTTTATCAAGTAATTCAACAGCTTTTTCTTTGTTATCTAATTTTTCATAAATTACTCTTGCGTCACTTCCCGCATATATAAGAGTATAAATACTTCCATCTACTGAATTTTCTATTATTTCTTCAATTCTATCTTTTCCAAGTTCCATTTTTGATACACCACTTACTTCCATATTCATACTTCCTGATGCATCTAATATAAAGCAATATTCTTTTGCTTTATTAGGAAGTGTAATAACTGGATGAGCAATAAGCAGTGATACAGTAATAACAATTAGAATTTGAAGAATTAAACTTATTAAACCATTTACGGTTTTTACTTGTTTTTTCTTATTTAAAAACTTTTCGCTCAAGTTCCATAAATATGTTGATGGAATTATTTGTTCTGTGTACTTTGTTTTAATAATATAAATAATTATTAAAATTGGTACACCTATTAAACCTATTAAACCTAAAGGATAAATAAAACTCATTTAAGTACCCCCATTTCCGGCAATACTTTTAAGAATATTTCACTAACAGATTGATGACTTGGAACAAGTAAATAAGATGCTCCTCTTGAATTACAATAATTCTTAATTCTACTAGTTGTATAATCTACTGCCTTATTATAAGCTGTTACGATTTCTTTATTTATATTCTTTCGGTACTGCGAATTTACGTCTTCAGAATCATAAAAGTGAACTTTACCACGAATAGTTGGTTTTAATTCTTCTTTTGATAAAACTTGAAAACAGAATAAATCTCTTCTTTTACTAACTAAATGATCAATTGCCAGTTCATAATTATTGTTAGTTAAGAAGTCTGATATGATAATTGACATACCATCACCATATCCTACTTTAGTAGG